>DATFMR010000001.1:0-2405 GCA_035266865.1 Ignavibacteriaceae bacterium
CCGTTAATTGTATATTCGTCCGGCATTATTGTAACGCGTACGTTCCTGTTTTCAATTGCTGCGCGTGTAGTCGGACCAATTGCTGCGATATCATAACCGCTGAAATACTGATTGGGGTTAGTTATATCGAGTATCTGCAAATAATTTTTAAATGTTGAAGGACTGGTGAAAATAAAAAGATCGGGATTGTTATTATTTAGTTCATCCAGCCTGTCTTTAATTGTGTCTTTATCCGGAAGAGCAACATTATATGCTGGTGCAACTTTAATAACAGCTCCCTGCTCTTCAAGTCCTTCGGGTAATTCCTGTCTTCCGATTGCAGATTGAGGAATAAAAATAACTTTTCCTTCCAGATCATATTTTGAAAGTTCATTAATTACGCCTTCACCGCTGAATTTGCTGGGGATGATGTTTACCGGTAAACCCTGTCTTTCACATACAGCAGCGGTTTTATTTCCAACTGCAACAATTTTAGTTTTTTGAAAGCTTAATTTTATGTTCAGTTCATTACAGCGGCTATTGAACATTTTTACAGCATGCGCAGAAGTAAAAATTATAAAATCGATTTTCTTTTCTTTTAAAACAACATCGTCAAATTCTTTCCAACTGTCGGGCGGAACAATATCAAGTGTCGGGAAAATAATTACTTTTGCACCAAGCTGAATAAATGCTTCCGCAGATTCTCTAGATTGTTCAACTGTCCGGGTGATTGCAATGGTTTTTCCTTTAAGCGGAAGAATTTTATCTTTATCAAGACTTGTAAATAAACCATGCAAAACAAAATCAAAAATCTTTTCACGGTCTTTTACCATTTCGGGTTCTGAATAATTATTTTCAATTCCCCTGTAAATGGCACCGTAAATGCTTCCAAGGATCAGGTCAACAGCAAAGCACTCTTCAATTTCCCTGAAAAGGTTTTCTGTCCTTCCCGATTTTATTATATCGTTAAGAATATTTTTTAATTCATCTTCAAGCCTGCATAATTCGTCACAAAGTTTGTGGTCTGTTTTCAGATTTTCTTTCTGGTACATTAAAAAGAAACTCTGGTATTTCATCATGAACATATAAAGATGAATAATGAAAGAATGTAAAGAGTCAATGCTGCTCATTTCATACTGAACTTTGTTTCTAAGGGACTGAACCAGGTTTTCCATTCTCATTTGCATAATGGAAAAGTAAAGATCTTCTTTTGTTTCGAAATAATTGTAAACAGTCCCCTTGGCAATTGACGCCTGTTTTGCAACATCTTCCATCATTACTTCGTGGTAACTCTTTGTTGAAAAGAGCTTTGAAGCGGATTCAATAATTTTTTTCCGCTTTATTTGTTTGTTGCTTTCTTTTTTTGATGGCAGATTCATTTTTTACTTCTTGCTGTTTTATAAATTTCATCCAAAATTTCTTTTGCACCGGCTTTCTTTAAATCCCGCGCTAATTGTTTCCCTAATTTTTCCGGATCTTTTTTACTTCCGCGCATTTTTTTACGAAAAATTAATGTACCGTCAAGGCTGCCGACAATTGCATCCAGGTATAGTCCATTTGGTTTTACTTCTGCATTTGCGCCGATAGGAACCTGGCAACCGCCTTCAAGAGTTCTAAGTAATGCGCGTTCAGCGAGCACAGCTTTGTATGTGTCTTCGTGATGAATTGATTGAAGAATTTCATCGACGAATTTATTGTCCTCGTGGATTTCAATTCCAAGTGCTCCCTGTCCAACTGCCGGAATCATTACTTCTTTAATTATGTAAGAAGAAATGTGTTTTTTCAGATTCATTCTTTCTATTCCTGCGCGGGCAAGAATAATCGCATCCCATTTCGATTCTTTAAATTTTTTCAATCTTGATTGAACATTTCCACGGAGTTCTTCAGTTGTAATATCAGGGCGTAAATGTAAAAGCTGACTTCTTCTTCTGAGTGAACCGGTACCAACAACCGCATTTTGAGGAAGTTTTTCTATTGTCATTCCTTTTTTTCTTGCTATCAAGACATCTTCCACGGCATGTCGTTTTGTAATTGCAGCTAGTTTTAGTCCTTCCGGAAGTTGTGTTTGTACATCCTTTAAGCTGTGTACAGCAAGGTCAATTCTTTTTGCGAGAAGTTCGTTTTCAAGTTCTTTTGTAAATAGACTTTTATCTCCAATCTTTGAAAGAGCGACATCAAGAATTTTATCTCCCTTGGTCTTGATGATTTTTATTTCAACTGAGATTTTTTTGTTTCTCTTTTCTAATTCTTTCTTAACAAAATTAGCCTGCCATAAAGCAAGTGCGCTTCCGCGGGATCCTATTATAATTTTTTGTTTTGCCATAATTATTTCTTTTCTTCATCCGGTTTGTGATTATCAATTCCAAATAACTCGCGCAAAATTCCCAAACGTGTAGCTGATTCCGGGGTGTTTTCACCGCTTTCAG
>DATFMR010000002.1:0-14044 GCA_035266865.1 Ignavibacteriaceae bacterium
AGCGTTGTTTCGTACAGACATTAATAATATTGAGTATTCGGGTTTTGCATTGAAATTCATTCCTCTCTGTAAATTTATTCCTTCCGAAGCGACTAATTCTGAGTAAGAAATAATTTCGTCTGTTTTAAATTGAGGTTTTGGAAAGAAGGATTTCATAAACGAATTAATTTCCTTCTCAATTTAGGTTGTGGCATTTCGCTCCAGATTTTTTTATCAAGTGTTCTTCCAGTCTTTTTCTTGTGTACTCCGCCCCATTGTTTAAAGAAAAACGGAACGTTTTGTTTTTTACATTTGTCCCTAATTATGCGCACCCATTCAGGATCCATATATCTTGATCTTGGACCGGATTCTCCGCCGACAATAACCCAATCAATATCTCTTAAACCAATTCTCGAAATTTTTCCAATTAAAGGTTCAATGGATAAAAACCGAACAGCAGCAGGGACCTTGCGTAAATGATTTACTCTAAAAGTATAATCCTGATTCTCTACGCTAACGCCCATCCAAATATTTTTAGACCAAGGCAAGTAAGGTGATAATTCCTCCAATCTACTTGCACGTTTTGTTAATATTTGAAACGTGTGCCAATGTGCTTTAACCATTACATCAAATACTTTTCGGATAAATTCAAGAGGAATATTTTCGTGAAATAAATCACTCATAGAATTAACAAAAATTGTACGTGGTTTTTTCCAGCTCAATGGTTCTTGAACTACATCTTCATGTAAAGTCAATTCAAATTCATTTACATACCTCACAGAACCCATAAATTTCAATCTTTTAGCCATTCTTTCAGCATAGCAATTTTTACAACCAGGGCTAGTTTTGTTACATCCAGTTACGGGATTCCAAGTTGATTCTGTCCATTCAATTGTTGTTTGTGCCATATTAAATAATCTTAACTAAAATAGTTCTTGATTTATCTTCCAAATAAAATCCATTTACGTCCTTACCGTCAAGTGAAATTCGTGTAATTTTGTTTTCTTTAAATAGTTTATTTAAACATTTATTTACATCTCTAGGTAAAAATTCAAGGTCATAACCAAAATCCTTTAATTCTTCATTTGTTTTTCCATCTGAAAGATCAATAAATTTTAATATTTTATCAACTAAATTTGCTGCTTCATATTCCTCAAAAAAAGATGGATCAGTAATTCCTTTAAATCCTCTTCCGCTATTTTTATCAATTCTCCATTTGGCTTCTACCATTTTTTGATATCCTAACTTATTATGCGTAAAAAAGAAAAGACAATATACGTTTGTTTTATCCCTTTCAATCACAAAGGTTTGAACATATGGAATTTCCATATATCTTTTAAATTTAATTTTAATATTATTTATAAGTTTTTTAGCACTCGATATATCTGGTATTTCACCGCTAAATAATTCATTAAGAAAATACTTTATGGCTTTGCCTTCAGGGAAATCATCTCTAATTGTTTTTACCGCAAATCTATACATATAAAATATTGGTATGAATAATAATACCTCCACATTATCATTAGATAATAATTTTTTTAACTCGCTAGGATTAATATCTTTATAGCCCCATGGGTCAATAAACACAAGAGCCTTTTCCTGATATGTTAACTTTTTAAATCTGTCAATTAGCTTTGGTAATAATTCACTAAAAGATAATTTTTCATATTTGATAATTAAATTTGCAACTTGCCTTTTGTTATCAATTAAACTTTTTATCCTATCAACCTTATAGATATTTTTTTCTATTATTGATTTTTCAGAATCATTTAGAAATATTTTATATTCCTTACTTGATAAATTATTATCCTCTAAATGTTTATAAAAGGTTTCAATTGCAGTAATCGAGCTTCCTTTACTCCCATCTTTATAGATTCCTTCACCAGCAAATAAATCCAAATAGAGAACCGTTTTTATATGCTTAACCCTTTCTAAAATATTTAGATACATTCCTAAGTATACGTTTAATAACTCTACTTTAGATTTAGAATGTTCCTCCAAAATCTCTTTGGTGCTTTTTCCCATTGATAGACCTAAGTTTTATTAATCGTAGGTTTCTTGATTCGTCTCCCTGCCCATTGGTAGTAAACTTAAGAAATGTAACCCCAAACCGCTACTAAATAATAAGATTTGATTACCTTTTACAAAATGCGGGTGGGCCCCGTGAGATAGAATTATTTTTAGACTTCAGAACAATTAATCGTTTTATCTCAAGGGTTAAACTCGTGAGATAGGGAATTTTTAAAGTTTGGGTTTAATCGAGGTTTTATCTCACGGGCTAAACGCGTGAGATAGGGAATTTTTAAAGTTTGAGTTTAATCGAGGTTTTATCTCACGGCTTAAACGCGTGAGATAGGGAATTTTTAAAGTTTGGGTTTAATCGAGGTTTTATCTCACGGGTTAAAAGATATAGGGAATAAACTTTTTTGTTCTTTTCGAATATTCCTCAAATTGTTTCCCGTACCTGCCTGCGAGGTATTTATCGAGTTTCGGGATATTATAAAACGCAAAGAATAAAAACAAAAACGCGGGAATAAATACCGAGTAAATGTTCCGCGTAACAACCGCGTACGCAATTACCCACAAAAGATCACCGAAATAATTTATGTGCATTGAGTAACGGAATAAACCTTCAGTGTAGAGTTTTCCTTTGTTGGACGGGTCTTTTTTCCATTTGTCGCGCGCCAGCTCGGATCGCGTGTTTAAATAAGAGCCGGACAGGAACAACGCAATGGCAATATCATCAATAAAACTTAGTTCCGTTTTGCAGGTATAACCGATCATCGCAAACCCGATATAATAAACTGCGTAAGCAACAGGAATGCTGAAAGCCTCATCCCAGGGGATTCTACGTTTTATTAAATAAAACATAGTGAAAGTTATTCTTATAAATACGATGCAGTTAAAGACGAAGAGAATTACGTGGCGCGCAAATAAACCGGAGGGGTTTTCATTCCCGGTAATTGTACTGTAACCGTTACCGAAGAGAATCCAAAAACTTAAAAAGAGAATAACAATTTCAAATAATTTCATCACGATTTTTTGAGGTGTACTTTTGTCCTTTTGCCCGTACATATCCATTCCGGGTGCCTTTGTTTTATTTGTGTTTTTAAAAGTAATGAAATGTCTGTGTAAAATAAATTTGTCCTCCTATTGTAGAAAAGCATCGCGATGCGTCTTTATTGAAATTTATGATATTTTAAACAAATTTTAATGGTTATTTACTTGGGACTCCTGCCTCTTGCAAATCAATTTTCTTTTGCTAAATTTCAGCCGGATAAAAAACAATAAATGAGGGTGCGTATGAAAAAAACCTTTTTGTTCCTGCCTTTTCTTTTAATCATCTCCGGTTTTATTTACAATCACATTATCGACGAAAAAATGAAACAGCTATTGCAGCAGTTAAATGTTTCTGACAGCTACGCACAGGAGATGATATTTTCAGGCTGTTCCGGAAATTATTTCAATCCCCCGAATCTTAAAGCAATTAAAGGGCTTGCCTCCGGCGACCGTACATCACTTGTGCCGATTGTGGGAAAATATATAAAGGATTTTACCTCCTCACAGGATTTTATAAAACGTTATAACAACTACCGGGAAACAAAAAAGCCGAAAGAACCGGAAAAACCGAAAACAATCGCTCAGATGAAAGACGAACAGCGCAAGGGCATTAAAGAGGGAATTGTAAACCTCGAGCAGACAAAAAAACAAACGCCGAAAGACCAGCAGGGAATTTACGATGATATGATACAACAGTATAAAGAACAGTTAAAAACAATCGATGATCCTGACAACCCTATGTTTAGTCCGGAAATGGAAAAGATATTTAACGACAGCTACCAGCAGCAAATGACGGAATACAATGCAAAACTTTCTGAATGGAAAAAAGAGTACCCGGCGGATAATCCTAAACCGATGATAAGGACCTGGGTAAATACTTTCCTGGAAAAAACCGCAGATGTGAACTACAATGCAAAAACAGCCACCGGTCAGTACGGAAAGGATATTTTTGTGGATCAGAAATATGAACGGAAAGACGGTGTCTGGAAAATGGGTTACCGCGCGGGCAAAGCCCCGATGGATGCGGCAAGAAGTTTTGCACAGGGTTGGTTGAGTGAGTTGAAGTGAGAAATGTATAGTATGTTGAGACGGACCACTGATCAAAAGAGACGGATCGGTGATCCGTCTCTACGAAAACAAATAATTTAAGTTCGATAATTCTTCAATTTAAATCCGTTTGCACAAAACGAATCCGCAATTTCGGGCATAAATCCTATCAATGGCAACCACGGTATTATGACCATATAATCCGTAACGAAAAAGACCTTTACCGGGTAAGAAAATATATTAATTTGAATCCTCTCCAATGGGCATTGGGAGATGATGAGGAGTATGAGGGATGAAATTATGAGAGGGGCACCCGTCAAGACTCGGTCTTGCCGATGCTGATGCCCCGTCTCTACGATAAATTTTTATTGCATTAATTATTTGTGTTTCTTATTCTTTCATAAAATGGGGACTTTCAAATACAAATATCGAATTGAATCCTCAAAACCGAAATTGTGGAATTTTATCTGTTAGCTAAGCATAAGGAAATAAGTATGAAATATTATTACGTATATGTACTTCAATCACAAAAGGATAAAAATTTTTATACAGGGTATACTAATAATATAAATAGAAGGATTAGAGAACACAATGAAGGAAAAAATCTATCAACAAAAAACAGGAGACCATTTAAACTAATCTATTGGGAAGGCTGTTTAAATCAAAAGGATGCAACTTCAAGAGAAAAATACTTAAAAACAGCCTGGGGAAAAAGATATATAAAAAATCGATTAAAAAATTACTTATAAGGCGTTCAGCCCGTGAGATAGAGACATTAAAGATGACAATATTTTGGATATCCCAATTTGCTTTATTGTGTCGCCTGGTTTAGTTGCTTTATCTCATGGGCTGAACAGCTTCATAAACCATATCAACCGTCAACTCTTTGATGCATTTGAATTTTACATCGTCGCGGAAACAAATCAACGGCCGCGGGGAATAAATAAAACAGGGCGCACATTCGAGATTCAATGTCACAATTTTATGTTCAGTTTTCCACGGATGTATGTATACGGGATTCGTCGGGCCGATTATTGCAACTACCTTCAACTGCATAGCCGATGCAACGTGCATTAAACTGGAGTCGTTGGAAACAAATACATTGCATCTTTTCATCAATGCTGCGCTTTCCGGCAGGTTTAATTTTGTAACGGAAAATGCATTTGCAGAGTTTATCTGTTTGCGGATATTTTCTTTTAATTCAATTTCATCCGGTCCGCCAAATATTAAAATTTTGGCTTTCTCTTTTTCAATTAATCTTCTTCCAAGTTCAGCAAATTTTTCCGGTTCCCATCTGCGCTTAATATGATTTTTTAAAACCGCCGTACCGGGATGAAAACCGATTACAACATCATCTTTTGAAATATTATTTTCCTGCAGAAATTTTTCCCCCGCTGCTTTATCGTTTTTATTTAAATAAAATTCAAAGGCGGGTTCGGAATTAAATTTTTTACAGATAAGTTTTTCTACCAGTTTTATATTGGTCTGTGCGTTGTGAAGCCGGTCATTCTCTTTAATAGTTACATTATTTAGCCAGCCGAGGTTCTGAAAATCTTTTCTTAAATAATTAACACCGGCTCTCTTTTTTGCACCGATGAGAGTATTTATAACATTATACTCTTTCCTGTTGGAAGGATAGACGTTCAGGGAGGCATCGTATTTGCCGCGAAGGTTTAGTATATAGTTTAAAGATTTTAAGGGTCCTTCTTTAATGAATTCAAAAAAGAAAACATTATCTATATACGGATTGCGCTCGTAAATATCCTTTACTCCGCCGAACATTACAAGCGCATCAACCTGTGCATCAGGCATTTCCTCCTTCAGCAATTTTAATGCGGGTGTAAAAATAAGAGCATCGCCAATTCCGGAAAGAGCATTAATTAAAATCTTCATCTGCAATTATTTATTATTCAGGCTGTCCTGCTTCTCTGCAAGTTCTTTAAATTTTTGAACATTTGATTTTACACCCGGATCCTGCGGGTAAACCTTTTCAATATCCAGCCAGAGGTTGTACATCTTCCTGTAATCTTTCAGGTTTTCATAAATATTAATAAGCACCCTGTAAGCTGTAAGATCCGTCGGGTCCTTTTCAAGCACCGCCCTTGCCTCTCTTTCAACCTGGTCTGCCACAGCTTTGTATTTATCCATTGCACCAACATTTGAATAAACATTTGCAATCTGTGCGTAAACATCATATTCCATTCCGACTGTTGACCTCGGCATCCTGTTCATCATAGTATCCATAATCGCCAGCCCTTTGTCGTCCCGGCCGCGATCTATATAATAGTATGCAAATTTCAGATAGGACTGCCGGTAATTCATAAGCATCCGGGCTATGTCATCTTCAACAAACATATCCGGGTTGTTCAGCCCGCGGAATTTAAATCCTCTTTTGAAGTCTTTGCTGTAACCGGGATTGTTAGTCATTAATTCTTCATTAAGTGCAGGAATATTCAGCATACTTGTGTTCGGATTTTGCTGTTTTTCAGGAACGAGTCTTTCCGCCATTCCCTCAAGCTTTAAATAATTGCTAAGCCCAATCTTTGCATCATTGGCACACGTAGCCGAAAAATACAACGGCCTCTGCCAGTTATTTGCTTCTACGATTTCCTTTACAAGAATATCCTGCACACGTATTGCTTTTATATTTCCAAAATTAACAGTAGGATTCAATTTGAAAGTAAACGACCCGTTTTTTAAAACTGTCGAGTCCTGTATGTCCATTCCTGATGTATTTAATCCTTTTGGAACCGGAATTGTAACATCCGTAGCATCCCACTGAACGGGACGGATAGGAGAATTGATCTGTTCATCAGAAAACCTGATATTAATTGTACCGACATTGTACGGGTCGTTGTGCTTCAGCTGCATTATATACCACGGTGTGTTTGCAAGACTGAGACAGACGATTTTTACGTCTCTTCTTACGCCTTCAACATCCTGCAGATACCAGAGAGGGAATGTATCGTTATCACCGTTTGTAAAAAGTACAGCATTCGGTTCGCAGCTCTGAAGAATGTTGTATGAATAATCCCATGGTATCCAATTCTCGGATCTGTCGTGAGTATAATAATTCGTCTTTAACATATTGACAGGAACGAAAAGCACACCGAGCGCCAGCAATCCGAAAACAGAAGCATTTCTTACCGAAGACGCTTTAATTTTTTCAGAGAGGAGGTCAAACAATCCCCGCATCCCGATCGCAATCCAGATTCCATAAACGAAAAACGCACCTACGTAAAAATAATCTCTTTCTCTCGGCTGCGGCTGCTGCTGATTTTGATAAAAAGCAGTCAGGTATCCCATAAAAATAAAAAGCACCATGAAGATCGTCGCCATCTTCCAGTCTTTTCTGAAATGAAAATAAATCCCGATCAACCCCAGCAGAAATGGGATCCCGTAAAGAGAATTTGCAGCATCGCCTGCAAAATGGATACTAAAAATTTTACCAATGGCATTTCCGATCCCGTTGAACGGTGCAATATTGGGACCGTCATCCTGTTCCCATCCTTCTCTTCCTGCAAAATTCCAGAGGAGATAACGGGTAGTCATATGGTTCATCTGGTAACGCCACCAGAAATCCAGATCGCTGTCGTAATTCTGATAAACCCCCTGCTGATGAGGCTCAGAAGCGAATCTTCTTTTAAAGATCGGGAAATCACCATACTGTTCCCTGTTTAGATAAGAAACAAGTTCAGAAAAATCATTCGGTTCATTTTCATTCATAGGCGGATTCTGATTCGAACGAATTATTATCATTGTATAGGTTGTGAAACCAAGAAGAATAAAAATTATCGACATAAAGACCACGTGCATAGTGGGCTTTTGTTTTTTTACAGAATAGTGAACTGCATATCCGAGCACGGCGAGAATAAACCCGAAAACAATTATTGCAGTTAATGAGTGATCACCTGAAATGTCGGCAATAATACCGGGAAGAATTTTTACAATTCCCGGATACGTTAAAAACAAAAATGCACCGCCTATCATCAACGGCAGGTAAATCGAATTCCTGTTAAAGATTTTTTTCCAGAAAGCAGCCATAATCAATCCGCTGACTGCTGCAACTATCATTTTAAATTTAAAATCAAATCCCTGGTACTGTTCGGGAGAAGGGATATTCTTCCCCGTTTGTCCGCCCCACATTACAAAAGCAATAATCAATACTATTGCTATGTGGCCGAGCAAAATAAATGAAGATGTCTTCAATTGACCTTCATCCTGAACATACTTTCTGAACATAATCATCATTACAACAGAAACAATTGCAAGCACACTCATCAAATGTACGCCTGTTGATATTCCGATAAGGTAGGCGAGAATTAAAATATATTTTTCATTGTCTTTATTATCCGCTTTTTCATTCCAGATTATCATCAAATAAGTAATGGCTGAAAATAGACAGATACTTGCAGCATAGACCTCTGCTTCCACGCCGCTGAACCAAAAAGTATCGCTGAATGAAAAAGCAAGTGCACCAATAGCGGCTGAAATATAGGTCCCCATTGCATCAACAGCATTTTTTGGTTCCTTGCCCCTGTAATTCTGAATTAATTTTACTGCAATGAGATAGAGAAATAAAATAGAAAATGAACTTGTAAGAACGGAGATAATGTTTACCCTGAGGGCTACACTATCTGCAATTGGAAGCATCGCAAAAACACGTCCGAGAATTGTAAAGAATGGCGATCCCGGCGGATGCGGTACCTGCAGTGAAAATGCTGCTGCTATAAATTCACCGCAGTCCCAGAAAGAAACCGTCGGCTGAACTGTTGAAGCAAGTACAATTAGAGAAATTAAAAATACAACAGCGGCAAATATCCTGTTGACCTGTTTATAGTTCATTCTCACCTCAATTAAAAAAATGGAATCAAAAATTACTGACAATAAGAGTCTGTTTCAATAAATTGAGAAATTTGGAAATTCCCCTGTTATTACATTAATTATTTTAACACGGAAGAAAAAGAAATCCGGTATTCTGAATGAACCCGGAATTTTGAATCATTAAAAAATTCTCACTTTCTCCCGGCTTGCCGGAACATAAGTTATTACGAAATTAGTAGTGAGTTGGTTTCGATTTTTAAATTAACATGCTTAATTGTCATTCTGATTTTTTTCAAAATCTTTGGGCCTCCATCAGATTCCGGATCAAGTCCGGAGTGACAAATATCAAAATCAACTCACTGCCTGTAAATTCTATTTATTTGAGTTTGCCGCACTATCCTGCATAGAAACCAAATGCTGATATTTTTGAACATTCTCTTTTACAGTAGGATCCTGAGGGTAAAGTTCTTCAATTTTTCTCCACAGGTTAAGTAATTTACGGTAATCATTTTGATTTCCATAAACATCCATTAATACCCTGTACGGTGAAAGGTCAGACGGATTATCCACCAGCGCCTGTTTTGCTTCACTTTCAACTTCGGTTGCAATCGATTTATATTTATCAACAGCGCCTGCTCTCGAATAGATGTTTCCCACTTCATTTAAAATCCTGTAATCAAGATTGATCACGTTTCGCGGCATTTTAATTGCCATAGTATCAAGAACCGCAATAGCTTTATCATTCATTCCTTTTTCCTGATAATAAAGCGACAATCTTAAAAATCCGTTGCGGTAATTCTGCAGCATCCTCTGATGATTTGCATCATAGAAAATAGTTGGATCATTCAGTCCCCTGAATTTAAATCCGCGCTTAAAATCTTTGCTGAAGCCGTAATTTTCGTGCAATAATTCCTTGTCCAATGCTTCCTGATTTACAAATTCGGAAACACTATTTCGTTTTTCCGGAACCAGTCTTAATGTCATTCCTTCAATTTTCAAATAATCATCAAGCCCTATTCTTGAATCATCGGAGCATGTAACAGCAAAATAAATCGGTCTTTTCCAGTTATTGGATTGAATAATTTCTCTGACCATAATATCCTGCACTCTTATTCCTTTTATATTTCCGTATGTAACAGTATTGTCCATTCGCCAGGTAAGAGAGCCCTGTTTAATAATAGTTGAATCTGTTATTTCCATTCGTTCTGTATTTACATTTTCAGGAACAGGAATCGTAATGTCCCTTGGATTCCACTCGGTTGGTCTTATGCCTTCAATCTGCGAATCGGACATTCTTAAATCAATTGTACCAACATTGTAGGGATCATTATGTTTCAACTGCAGGATATACCACGGCGTATTAACCAGGCTGAGACAAACAATTTTTACATCTCTTCTCACTCCTTCAACATCCTGTAAATACCAGAGCGGGAAAGTATCGTTATCCCCGTTTGTAAAAAGTACCGCGTTCGGTGCACAACTCTGCAAAAGATTATAGGAATAATCCCACGGGACCCAGTTATTAGACCGATCGTGAGTAAAATAATTTGCGCGGACCATATTTACAGGAACGGCAACAAATCCTATCAATAATAACCCAACTATAAAGGCCTTTTGTTTTCCGGCATCGCTGACTTTTTCAATGATCAGATCAACAAGACCCCGGAATCCGAGTGCAATCCAGAGTGAAAAAATAAAATATGCACCAACGTAAAAATAATCTCTCTCCCTCGGCTGCGGCTGTTGCTGGTTTTGGTAAAATGCAGTCAGGTATCCCATAAAAAGGAAAAGAATAAAAAAGATGGACGCGAGTTTCCAGTCTTTTTTAAAATGAAAATATAGTCCGAGCAAGCCAAACAACAAAGGCAGAGCAAATAAAGAATCTTTCATATCCCCTGCAAAATGAATGCTGAAAATTTTTCCGAATGCATTTCCTATTCCATTAAAAGGCGCAATATTGGCACCATCGTCCTGAGTCCATCCTTCTCTTCCCGCAAAGTTCCAGAGCAAATAACGCGTCATCATATGATTCATCTGGTATCGCCACCAGAAATCAAGTTCGCTGGAATAATTTGTATAAATTCCCTGCTGAAAAGGCTCTGCAGAAAATCTTCTTTCAAAAATCGGAAAGTCACCGTACTGCTCACGATCCAGGTATGTAATTAATGTCGAAATATCTTTTGGGTTATTTTCATTCATTGGCGGATTCTGGTTCGCACGGATAATTATCATAGCATAGGTTGAAAATCCGAGCAGAATAAAAACAAGGGACATAAATACAAGGTGAAGCGTCTGTTTTTTATTTTTAATAAAATAATGAACAGCATAGATCAGTGCGCCGAAAATAAGCAGAAAAACAAACAATGCAGTAAATAAACTATTGCCCGAAATTGAAGCCACTATAGACGGCAATACTTTTACAATTCCGGGATAGGTAACAAACAATGCGATACCGCCAATTATAACCGGCAGATAAAATGAATTTTTTGTAAATATTTTTCTCCAGAATGCCCCTATAAATAATGCGCTTACTGCGGCAACGATCATTTTAAATTTAAAATCAAATGCCTGGTAAACTTCCGGATCAGGAGGGGTCTTTGCAGTGCGCGAGGACCAGAGAGCAAAAGCAATTATGATTGCAAGTATTGCATTGCCAATAAAAAGATATCCCGATTTTTTACACTCTTCATCATCGTGAATATACTTACGCATCACAACCATCATACCAACAGCTACAATTGCAAGCACACTCATTAGATGGACCCCGGTTGAAAGTCCAACCAGGTAAGCGATCATAAATATATATTTTTCATTATCCTGGTTATCGGCTTTTTCGCTCCAGAGCATCATCAGGTAAACAATTGCGGAAAACAGGAACAGGCTCAATCCGAATACAATCCCTTCAGAACCGTTGAACCAGAAAGTATCACTGAACGAAAACGCCAGCGCACCAATCGCTGCAGAAACGTAAGTTCCCAGAGCATCAAGTAAATTTTTAGGTTCTTTGCCACGATAATTTGATATAACTTTAATAGCAACCAGGTAAAGAAATAAAACCGAGAAGGCGCTTGCAAGAACCGAAACTGTGTTTATCCTGTGAGCAATGTTTGAGAAGATCGGGATCATTGAAAAGATCCTGTTCATCAAAAGGAAAAAGGGAGTACCCGGGGGATGGGGTACCTGGAGTGCATATCCGGCAGCGGTGAATTCTCCCACATCCCAGAAAGATACCGATGGCTGTGCCGTCATTAATAAAACCGTCAGCGAAGTTAAAAATACAACCGCGCCTATAATTCTGTAGAGTACTTTATTGTTCATTTTATTTCTCTAAAAAATCAAAATTTTGTGAATAAGATTGGTAGTTAGGTATGTTTTATAACAATTTTGCAATGTGTTAGGTTCATCTAAAAGTATTAAATAGAAATTTTAATCTTCCTTTTTCTTAAAAAAGGAATCATATTTTGATCTATCAACGGATACATTGTATTTATCATATAATTCCTTAAGACGTTTCATCGATACAGAATCAAAATCCTCATCATCTTTTTGTCTTTTTATAAACATTTTAAAATCTTCTTTTTCTTTTGGTTCCATTACACGCTCATAACGCTTAAGATTTTCGAGGTATTTTTTCTGATCACGGTATGACATAATTAGACACTTTATTTTTGATGGCTTAACTAATTATATTATAGTTCTCATTAATCAATATTTAAGTAATATTATAGTATATTCAACTCTAATCATTTTATAAAAATAAAGAAACTCAGGCCAATTAGAAAGTGAAAGAACATCGGAACCGGGTGCTTTTATGTTCACTTTGGACGTTTTATGAGCCATTTTGTTCAATAAATTGAGGTATTTGATTTGACTAATAATAACGGTGATGCGCTTGTTTCAATAATTTTACCGGTTTATAACCGTGAAGATTACCTAGAAAGATGTATAAATTCAATATTGAAGCAGACTTACAGCAACTGGGAATTAATAGCAATAGATGATGGAAGCAAGGATGAATCTCTTAAAATTCTGTCGGGGTATTCATCTCTTTATCAAAATATTTCTGTAATAAAACAGGTTAATAAAAAGCTCGCAAAAAGCCGGAATCGTGGAATAGAGCTTGCCGGGGGAAAATACCTGACGTTTATAGACAGCGATGATGAATATACTCCCGATCATATAAAAAAAAGAATCGATTATTTTGAACTGAATCCTGATGTGGATTTAATTCACGGCGGAGTAAAAATAATCGGTAATGAATTTGTGCCGGATAAAAATCAACCCGGCAGGTTAATTCATCTATCGGAGTGTTATATCGGCGGAACATTTTTGGGGAAAAGGGAAGTCTTTTTGGATTTAAAAGGCTTTAAAAGTATTCCATACAGCGAAGATTCGGATTTCCTTGAACGCGCAGAGAAAAAATTTAATGTCCGCAAAGTTTTTTATCAAACATATATTTATCACCGTGAACTCGATGACAGCATAACAAAAACCTATGGCGAAGAATCAGTTTAAATATTATATACTTCACAAACCTTACGGAGTACTTTCACAGTTCACTGATAAAGAGGGAAGAAAAACCCTAAAGGACGTTTTTAATTTTCCGAAAGACGTTTATCCCGTAGGAAGATTAGATTTAGACAGTGAAGGTTTGCTGCTTCTTACAGACGACAAGAGCCTAACCGATTTTCTCTTAAATCCTGAGAACCGCCACGAAAAAGAATATTTTGTGCAGGTTGAAAATATTCCAAATGAAGATGACCTGGAAAATTTAAGGAGCGGGGTAATAATTGAAAAGAAAAAGACACTCCCCGCAAAGGCTAAATTGATAGACGATCCCGGATTTGCTCCGCGGGTTCCGCCTGTAAGAGAAAGAAATAGCATTCCGGATTGCTGGCTTAGCATAACGATTACAGAAGGTCGTCACCGCCAGGTTAGAAAAATGACAGCAGCTATAAATCATCCAACTCTAAGACTTGTCAGAGTAAGGATTAAAAATCTTTTGTTAGATGGGTTGAAACCGGGAGAAGTTCGTGAGCTAACAAAAAAAGAGATTATGGAATTGAAAAAATAAAACTGCCACTGTACGACCGTGGCAGCCTTGAAGACTACCACTTATTTTAAAGTTTTTGTA
>DATFMR010000003.1:0-2562 GCA_035266865.1 Ignavibacteriaceae bacterium
CCCGGTTGAATACTGCGAACCGTTGTTGAAAGGATCACCGGCGTCGTGCGCAGTGTAAGCAGCTCTGGATGTTAAGTATGGAAGTATCTCAAGTTTATTTGATGGTTTAATGTCCTTAATGCCTGTCAGATCAAAAAAGTGAGATACAAACCCGCTTTCCTTTTTAGGAATATAGACAAGGTAATCCAGTTCGTGATTCCTCGCTATATCTCTTCTGAAATCCACGCCCCAGGTTTGTATATCTGCCGATTTAAATTTTAATTGTGAAAACGGAATTTTTATTTCGGCCGTCCAGCCGTCCTTATCAATATTAGCTTTTCCTTCCCATACACCGTCCCAGGAATTATCGTCCCAGGAATCATTATACAACACGCCGTCTTTTAAAGTACCGGCAGCGGTAATTCCAAAATAATAACCCGTTCTTTTATCATTGTAAGGATCCAGGAAAACCATAAACTGGTCTGAATTAGCGTCATTATCCCTACGCGCAAGATTTGCCTGAATTGAATCCGGGTTGGTATCGTACATCCTTGCTGCTATATAAATATTCTGATCATCATAGGCTATGCGAACCACCGTTCTCTGCGAAGGGGTTTCTCCTTCGTTAGGATCTCTCTGAGTAAAATCACTAATGCTATCTGAATTGCTCCACACTTTTTCGGATAATATTCCGTTCAAATCAATCTGTTCTGTCGTACGAACGGCGATAATTCTTACTCTTTTTTTGTTAATTGAATCTTTGGATGGCAATGCGTAAATCTGTCCAAAAATTAAAATGGCAAGTAATAATGTTTTTTTCATAAATAATTCCTGAATTAACTGGTAATAAATTATTCCTGGCTATTCCTGTTCATTTATTATCAGATCCTGAACAAAAATAACCCCTATATTATGCACAAAAAGCTGCTTTTTGTTTAATGGTCGATTTTGATGATAACCGAAAAATATCGCTGTTTGATTACAGGGAATTTTCAATTTTAGACATTTAGTAATTTAGACTTGCGAAGCTTAGAAAAGTTGTGTGGTATTGGAATGAAATTGATGAGCGGCTTAAATCCTTGATAAATGAAGAATCGGACTAAACAAGCAAAATTAAGCGGGTTAAATCTCGTTTTTTATAAGATCAAAAACTGAGTCGATATAATATGTGGGTTTTATGTTCTGGTTACCGTTGGGATAGTTCATAATTCCGGTGGCGACAAGGGCGGTATCTATTCCGAATTTATTTCCCATGGCGATATCAGTCTCAAGTCTGTCGCCAACCAGTAAAACTCTGGTCATGTCTACGGCAAGCCTGCGTGAAATTTCATTAAACATAAATTCTGAGGGCTTGCCGAAGTGATTTTCTAGTTTTTTGTGGGTTCTTTTTTCCAGCGCCGAAATAGTCGCGCCTGCATCAAGCACTTCCCCGTCTTCAACTGGACAAGTATCATCTATATTGGCAGCAAAAAATCTTGCGCCTTTTTCAAGGGCCCTTGCAGCAATTTCAAGTTTCTGATAATTTAATGTCCTGTCTAATGTTACCAGAAGAACATTAATTTCGGATGGGTTTTCAGAATATTTTAATCCGGCTTCTTTTATTTCGTTTACAAAAACTTCTTCACCAATAGCGTAAAAACATGAACCGGAAAAATTTTCTACCAGGAATTTTTTTAATACCACGGTGGAATTTAAAATATCATCGGGACAAATATCCAGCCCGCCCTGTTTCAGGAAGTTATAATATTGCGTGGTTGTTCCGGTCGTTTTATTTGAGATGAATATGATCTTTTTGCCGCTGCCTTTAAGGAAGTTTATCGTTTGGCCGGCATTTTTTATAACATTGCTTCCGCGATAAATTGTGCCGTCCAGGTCAAAAATAAAAGCGTCATATTTATTGATCATAAATTGAGTTCTCTTTTCATAAGCACGAGTGTTTCTCCTATAACGTGAGGCTTATAACCAATTTCGGTTTCTGCTTTTAATGTCAGCAGCCCCGATTTCAGTGGCCTCTTCGCGGGCTGATTAAGTTCCTCAGTAAGAATAGGATTAATTAAGTTTTTATCTAATTTAAAAAAATTGGCAATTAATTCGGTAAATTCAAACCTTGTAAGGAATTCTCTTCCCCCAATATTAAAAACTCCCTGCTTTCTGAATTCAATTATTCTGTTTATTGCCTGAACTAAATCATCTATAAATGTTGGATTATTCACCTGGTCCGTAACAATATTAATCTGTTTCCCTGCTCTTACACTGTTTACGACCCACCTCACAAAATCAGGCCTGCTGTCCGCAATTCCATAAAGAACATTTGTTCTTAGCACAGTGTTAATACATCCGCTTATCTTAAGGGCATTTTCGCTCGCCAGTTTGGTTCTGCCGTAATAGCCAATCGGGTTTGGCTTATCCGTTTCTGAATATGGTCCGTTTTTTCCGTCAAAGATATAATCGGAAGAAATATGAATTAAATGTGCATCAATTATTCTTGCGCCTTCTGCTAAATACTCCACTCCTTTTACGTTAATTTTCCACGCCAGCTCTTTTTCACTTTCACTAAGATCAACATTAGTAAATGCTGCTGCA
>DATFMR010000004.1:0-3376 GCA_035266865.1 Ignavibacteriaceae bacterium
CCTGTTTCTAACTCTTTCTTGTTCTGCTGGATTAACTTCAGCTATAATTCTATCAAGCGATTCCACTGCTGAAGAAGTGTGCAGCGTTGAAAAAACCTTATGCCCTGTATCCGTAACTTCAAGGGCAGCAATTATAGTCTCTGGATCGCGCATTTCACCAATTACAATTATATCGGGATCCTGTCTTAAAGCCTGAATAACACCGTCTTTAAAACTCATAACGTCCCTACCTACCTCGCGGTGTTTTACTATAGAGACATTTGACTTGTGCACATATTCTAGTGGAGACGCAATTATTACAATATGCGCAGGATCATACCTGTTGTGTTCATTAATAATCGCATCGAGTGTGGTAGACTTGCCGGAACCGGTAATACCTGTTACTAACGACAAACCAAATTTTATATATGTGTGGCTCATTGCCTTTACTACATTCGGGTGAAACCCAAGGCTATCCATTGAACGAATAGACGAACTTATCGCTCTTAAATTAAGAGTAAGTGTTTCAAGCTCAAAATAAGCACAGGCTCTGAATCTTGTATCTATTTTTTTTCTTTCGTAGTAAAATGAATAACTGAAATCAAGGCTTTTCTTTTCATCTAAAAGCTTTCTCTGATTTTGGGTGAGTAAATTAATAATTAAAACTGCAGCTTCATCTATGGAGAACTGCGGAAAATCATTTACTTTCTCCTTTTTGCCAAATATCCTTAACCACACAAATCCGTTGTTCCCGGGGCCGCCTAACTCAATATCGGATGCCTCTCTTTCTATCATGCTAGTTAGCATTCTATCAATTAATTTTTTAAGAATTAGTCTTTCTTCGCCATTTATCTTTTCAATATTTTCCAGAATAAAATTAACCCTTTCTGACCCAGAGGACATTTTAGGAATTAAATCAATAATTTTTTCTAAAATTGGTTTGTATTCTGTATTAAAATTAACTAGTGTCATATCTTTAATATAATTTAATATTATTCTGAAGTAGAAGCTATAACTTCTTCAATTGAAGTAAGTCCAAGTTTTACTTTTTCAAGTCCCGCTTCTCTAAGGTTTAACGTCCCGTCTTTTCTTGCCTGTTTTCTTATCTTTTCTTCATCAACTTCAATTCCTGATCTTACAATAACTTCTCTAATTTCTTTTGTAAAATACAATGATTCGTGAATAGCAAGTCTGCCTTTATAACCAGTGCCAAGACATTTTTCACAGCCCTTTGCCTCATAAACAGTATGCTTTTTCCATTCCGCAATATCCAGGTCTGCAGCCCGCATTATTACTTCGTCAAAGGTTGTAACTTTTTTCTTACAGTCAGGACAAAGTTTTCTTACAAGCCTCTGTGCAACAATGAGATTAATAGCATAGGCAATAAGAAATGGTTCAATGCCCATTTTGTATAATCTTGCAACTGCACTTGGCGCATCGTTGGTATGAAGAGTTGAAAATGTAAGGTGCCCTGTGTTTGCTAATTTAATTGCCACTTCTGCCGTTTCCTTATCCCTCATTTCACCAACAAGAACAATGTCAGGATCGTGTCGTAAAATTGAACGAATTGCCTGTTCAAAATTCATTTTATAACCAATCTTAAGCTGACGCGCCCCTTCTATAACATACTCAACCGGATCTTCAACTGTTAATACATTTACTGATGGATCAATTACCTGGTAAAGAGCCGCAACAAGCGTGGTACTTTTTCCACTTCCCGTTGGACCGGTTAAAATAACCATGCCCTGGGGCTGATTAATTGCTTTTAAGAATGCCTCTTTTCCATACCCAACCAACCCGAGCTTATCAATGTCCCGGATAACTTTTCTATCGTCAAGTATTCTTATTACAACGCTTTCAAACTTATTCTTTAATTCTGTCCCAACCATGGGTAAAACGGAAACTCTGAAACGAATTACTGTTCCGTCAATTTCTCTTTGAATAAATCCGTCCTGTGCGCTTTCGCGTTCAAACCTATCCATTCCCTTTGAACGATCTTTAACAACAGCAACAACCGCCTCGGGCAAAGTTCCATCCTGTGTATGCCAATGTTGTAATAATCCGTCTATTCTAATATCAATTTCAGTTTTATTTCCTGGTCTTGGAACAAAATGAATATCGCTTGCACCTTTTCTGACGCCCTCAACCAGCGCACCCTCAACAAGATTAATTAGAGCGCTTTTATTTATTTCGGCATCTAATTCGTCTTCATCCAGAGAGCTTTCGCCCCTGTCAATTTCAATTTCCGGTGCAACATCCTCCATTGCTTTAAGAAAAGCATTTTCGGGAGGTAGTATTATTTTTATTAAATCGTCAAAAGCTTTTTTCTGAATATATACAATTTCATATTTCTTAGCCTGAAACCCAAAAGCAATTTTAGATATATTCCGGTCGGTAGGATCTGTGGCCGCTAGAATCAATTTATCTTTTGATCTGTCATCGTACATAAAAGGAATAATGCTGTGTTCCAGCATCTGCTTTTTCAGCTGTTCGCTGGATCCATCCATCATTTTTCTTATGGCTTCAATTCGCCTCGGAGGAACTTCCTCAGGAATTATTTCAAGCTCTCTGAAGGCATAAAGAATAGCAACTTCCTTGAAAATTGCATCATGATCATATTTAAAATCCTGCACCAATATCTGTGCGAGATTTCTTTTTATTTTACCTTTATCATCAGCTTTGGCTGCAAGTGCTTTTTCAAGCATTGCGCCATCTATTATTCCTTTTTTAAAAAGGAGATAACCAATTTTATCCGTCATTTCAAGACTTGTGTCCATCATACTATCGTTCTCTCCACTTGCTGAACATTCATAACTGTGCCGGGTGTTTTGGGTCTTACGGTTGCTGTTTCAGCAGAAACCAGGGTTAATAATATCATTACAACCATAATTATCATTGCAATAAATACCTGAACTAACTCAATAAAATTTTTAAGTCTGTAAACTGTTTCGGCCTCATAATAGTTTGCAATTTGTAGTGATGTATTTTTAATTGTTCCTGTCTCTTCGCCTGAATGCAGCCGTGATAAAGCAGTATCGGTAAAAACCCCGGCCGCTGCAAATGCATCTGTTATTCCGGTACCTTTTTTTACCATTAAAGGGATGGCAAGATTTTTAATTCTGTCCTCAAAATATTTGTTGTCGGTGGCTTCAGAGGCAATTCTTATCGGTTCGATGCTTTCTGCTGAGCCGCTATAAAGCGTATAAAATACTCTGCAATAAACTTCTATAATAGTTTTGTGAATTAAAGAGCCTATAAATGGGGCTTTCAAAATGTGTTTATCAAAAAGATACCTGCCTTTGGGAGTTTTGAAATATCTCCATAATGCTATTGGCGGTATAACGAGAAATGCTGTAACAAGCCAGCTGTTGTCAATCAGGAAATCACTAAGTTTCAG
>DATFMR010000005.1:0-12314 GCA_035266865.1 Ignavibacteriaceae bacterium
TTAGCATCATCTGTTCAGAACTAAGAATTGCCATTTTCGCACTTCCAGCATAGCCATCGCCAAAACTGCACTGTACAATCTTCAATTTGTTCAAATTCTCATCCTATTATTGCTGCCTATCTTTTATTATATTTGAATTTAAATTTATCAATTCGGATTTAATTAAACTAATTAACTATCTATTAAATTAAATAATAACTTAAATTATTTAAAACAGGAATTGAATCATAATGTAAATCCATCATTTAGAAAATTCACCCCATTCATTCTCAGTTTTCCGGTTTATAATTGCTAAAAAGTGAATTAATCTGGATATTAAATTGGGAATGAATTGTTAATGGAGTAATTAATTTAAGCGAAATTAAAGATTCTTATGTTTAAACCTATTAGTGAATTTAATTTATTTGAACTATCACGCAGAATAAATCGTCCTCTCATCCTGGATGGCGCAATGGGAAGTTTATTGCAGCAAAAAGGAGTTAAAGCAGAAACCAATCTATGGATGTCACTTACTAATATTAATAGGCCGAAAAAAGTTTTGTCGATTCATAAAGAATATATAAAAGCAGGTTCAGATATTATTACTACTAATACATTTCGCACAAACCCTGCTGCACTTAAAGGGACAAAGCATAATTTAAACAAATTAGTAAAAGCTTCTGTAAACCTGGCTTTAGAAGCAGCCAATGATTTACCTGTGTTAGTCGCTGGATCAAACCCACCTGCAGAAGATTGTTACCAGGTTAAAAGAACAATTTCAAAAAAAGAACTTGATTTAAACCATAAGGAGCACATATCAAAACTTATGGAATATGGTTCTCATTTCATTTTAAATGAGACTCAAAGCCATTTAGATGAAATTAAAATAATTTCAAAATTTTGTTCAAAAAATAAAATCCCTTTCATAATAAGCCTGTTTTTTAATCAAAGATTAAGAATACTTTCAGGTGAAAGTCTTGAAGATGTTATCAATTTTATTCTGGAATATAATCCGCTTGCAATAGGATTTAATTGCATTTTACCTTCTCCAATGAACATTGCAATGAAAAGATTAAAATTTAATGTTAACTGGGGATTATATCTGAATTGCGGAGACGGTTCTTACACCGATGAAGATATTAAATGCGGAATTTCACCAGATAATTATTTATTTGAAATAAAAAAATATTTAACAAAAAAACCTTCGTTTATCGGTTCCTGTTGCGGATCATCTCCTTTGCACATTAAAAAAATAAAAGAATACCTGGATGGAAGAGCATATAGTTAAAGCACCGGCAAAAATAAATTTTGGGCTAAATGTAGTCGGTAAAAGATCGGACGGGTATCATAATATTGAAACTATATTTTATCCAATTGATTTATTCGATGTTTTAACTTTTTCGGAATCTGATAAATACATTCTTGAGACAGATAATGATATTTTAAATTCTGAAAGTGACAATCTTATTACTAAGGCTAAAAATCTTTTAGAAAAAAAATCCGGGAAGGATATAAAATGTAAAATTCATTTAAAGAAGAATATCCCTATTGGTGCAGGATTAGGTGGAGGAAGTTCTGATGCAGCAGCTACCTTACTTTATCTCAACAAATTTTACAAACTCGGTCTTGATTCAAATTCATTAAATGAAATTGCTTTAAAAATAGGTTCAGATGTTCCTTTCTTTTTAAATCCGTATCCTTCCTTTGCTTCTTCAAGAGGAGAAAAATTGGAACAAATCGATTTTAGAATTACTCTTTCCCTTCTTTTAATAAATCCGGGAATTTTTGTTTCAACGAAATGGGCATATGAAAAAATCACACCTAAAAAACCGGATATCTCTTTGATTGAACTCTACCGGAGAAGGAAATTAGTAGATAAAAATAATTTCCGAGATTTGATTGTTAATGATTTTGAGAAACCGGTAATGAACGAATTTCAGGCCATTAAAAGGATCAAGGAAGACTTATACCTGGATGGAGCAGAATTTGTTCTTATGTCTGGCAGCGGCTCATCAATTTTTTGCCTATTTGAAACTTTGGAAAAAGCCAGATTAATAAGGGATAAATATGCAGAGAAATATTTCACGTTTCTACAGGAGATATAATTTTGCTTATTAATTACTTATAACTCATCTAACTTTAGTAACTTAACTAACAGCACTTTCTGTGAATTCAACAACTTCTTTTGATGCATTAATCTTAACCATCAGACCTAAAGGAATTGTAATAAAGTCTTTTATATGACCATGTTTAAAATTATAAATAACAGGAATCTTCAGATTTTTTAAATATTCTGTTATTACTTCTCCTAAAGATAATGTTCGCTTCATAGGATCATGTTCATTACAATCTCTGAATGCTCCTAAGATTATACCTTTAACTTTGCTGAATACCTTATTCATTTTTAATTGATTAAGCATTCTGTCAATTCTGTAAGGCATTTCTCCAATTTCTTCAAGTAGGAGTATTTTGTCTTTTAATTCAGGTAAAAAAGGAGTTCCGATTAAAGAATTAAAAACAGATAAATTTCCGCCAATAATTCTCCCTTTTGCCTGCCCTTTATGTAATTGAAATAATTTTTCTTCTCCTGGCAAATGTACTTTACCGATTTTTTTATTTGAAGTTATTAATTTCCAAAAAATTTCTTCGGTAAATGGGCTAACATCATTATTAAAATCTACAGAGAGCATTGGACCTGCGAATGTAATTAAACCAGTCTTTTGAGCAATAGCCATCTGAAGCGCAGTGATATCGCTATATCCAACAAGTATTTTGGGATTATTTTTAATCAATTTATAATTAACATCAGCCAATAATCTCCCCGAGCCATATCCCCCGCGTACACAGAAGATAGCTTTTATTTCTTTTTTAGAAAACATATAGTGCAGGTCATTAAGCCTTTCCCCATCAGACCCAGCCAGATAACCATGAATTTTCCCAACATTTTTACCTACTTCAACTCTGTAACCATTACCTTCAAGATATTTTACTCCGGTTTCAATTGACGAATTGTCTTCTGCAGAAGACGCAGGTGAAATGACCCCTACCAACTCACCTTTCTTAAGTTTTTTGGGTTTAATTGCTCTCATATTAAGTAATATTTGTGATAAGTGTATAAAAAACTTTAGAAGTTAAGAAATGCTTGTATTCCAAACAAATCCACTTAGATAAAATGATTAGAAACTTGAATTGAATGCTTTATCCATTTTCGTCAATATTTATTATGATCCTGAAAATTTTTTAATATACCTACCATAAAAAGAAGCGAAAAACCAATGAATGAAAGATCAAGATCAGAATAATCCACATTAAAGCCTGAATATGTTCCTACTAAAAAACCTGCTGTTTTGACAATAACTATTACAGAGAAAAAAATGGAAAATCCGTAAAGTCCATAAATAGAAGGTTTTAATAAGAAATTGTTTAAGATGTTAGCCAGTTTAGGAGCGCCAATTCTATATTGCCTCATAAAAATTCGTATTAAATGCAGGAGAATACTGTTATTTAATTGATTGATAGCGATTCCCCGTTCGCCATCAATCATGTTAAATTGTCAACATAGAGACAAATGATAAATAAATCGCAAAAAATTTAGATTATTTTAAGGGAATTGTCAATGATGAATTATCAAACGGTAGGTTTCAGTGAGCAAACGGTATAGTTGAGTGAGGGAACGGTCAAAATTTAGAGTGTATCATAATGATATATTTCCGGAGGCAGAGATATAATAACAAGAGTTCCTTGATTATTTTCATTATTTAATGGTATAATTTTAATTAAGTCCTCAATTTTGCCACCATTTAACAAAATTAATCTTTCCTTAATAATACTAATTCCTCTTGATATATTGGTATTATTTTTTGAATTTCTGCTATTATTTATTCCAACACCATTATCACTAATTCTGATAATTAGGTCTTTATTATCAAAGCTACAATGAATTATTACATTTCCTTTATTTTCATTTGGTAATATTCCATGCCAAATAGCATTTTCAACAAAGGGCTGAATTATCATATTCGGAATAAAAATTTCACCTGGATTGATTTTATCATCTATCCTAATAAAATAATTGAATCCATGTCCAAATCTTAATTTTTCAAGCGACAAATATAACTTTAATCTGTTAAATTCTTCTTTCAAATTTATATAACTGTTTCGAGTAACATCCAGGTTGAGCCTTATCAATTTGGCAAAGTTGCTTAAATATAAATTGGCTTCTTCAATATTATGGTTGTTTATAAAACTCTGAATTGAATTAAGAGAATTAAAAATAAAGTGCGGATTCATCATAGCTGTTGCAGCTTGTTGCTTCAACTCCATTATTTTATTTTCAATGTCTGCTTTTTCGTTAATTTTTGCCGATTTAAGGAGTAAATATTTTCTTGTACCAAAAACGGATATAAGTATAAAAACTGAAATTACAAGTAAATAGAATTGTTTTGACTGAGTAAAAGATGGCTCAATTTTAAAATTAATAATGGCAGGTTCACTCCATTGATTTGCAAAATTTTTAGCTCTGATTAATAGCTCATAATTACCTGGTGAAAGAGAAGCAAAATTTAATACATTACTATTTGTTTCCATCCAGTCATCATTTTTATCTGCAAATTTATACTCATATTTAATCTGAGATGGATATTTATAAAAAGGTATTGAGAATGAAATTGATATATTATTCTGTTGGCTATCAAAATTCAGATTTCGAGAATCGAAATAATTTTTGGTCTCATTATTAATTGATATTTTGTTTATATAAGCATTCAGTTTGTGTGCCTCATTCTCCAGAATTAAAGAGCTTAATCTTGAGATTCCCTGGTTTGTGCCAACCCATAATTCTTCCGAATCTTTATCATAATACACACAATTCACATCATTGGAAACCAGACCGTTATCGGAATTATATTTAGCTAAATGATTTTTATAAAGCCTGTAAATTCCTGATGTGCTACCAACCCAGATTCCCCCTTTATTATCAAATGCAATACTAGTCGAATGAACAATATTTAATTTCATTAAAGTTTGAGGAACATGCCAGCTACCTTTTTCATAGTATGTAACCCCATTTTCAGCTGCTACCCAAACCCTCCCGTCCGCATCCTTTTCAATGTCATTGATATTACTAGTAAGTATCTCATTATCTGGATAGTATATAGTAAGACTATCCTTTTTGTGACAAAGACCGAGAGTTGTTCCAATCCAATAATCATCCTCTGATTCCGCAAGTAATTTATTTACCCTTAAAGTTTGGTAAGAATCATTAAATATTTTAAACTCTTTTTCAATTTTATATTCATTTTTACCTAATGAACACATTGCTAAATTGCTACTCCATCCGCCTCTAATAAATTTAGTTTCGTTTAAAAAACTTATACTAGTACAGTTAATGTACATATAATCGATATTTTCATATGCTCTAGAAATAAGATTCGTAATTACATACGAATTTTTCAATGCTAGGGGACCCAATGCCCCAATTATTATCATTTTATTACCATGCTTAATAATATCTCGAATAAAATCAGGCTTATCACTATTAGAAAGATTTAGAGTAGTTATTTTATTATTTTCAAATATACATAGACCATTTGATGACCCAAATTCAATATTATTATTCATATTTTTATTTACACATGTAATAAATTCACTTTTGAGACTATCTTTACGATTATAATTCACAATGTTATTGTTGTAAAGACAATACAATCCTCTTCCAAATGTTCCTATCCAAATATTATTCTCATCATCTTTTTTTATAAAATTTATTTGGGTTTTTTTAATACCCAACAATTCTCCAATATCATAAACCTGATTATTTTTATATAAAAACAATCCTTCATTTAAAAGAGAAAACCAAATATTGTTAATCTCGTCTATTAAGATATTTTGGATTGGCTTTTTTTTAGATAATCTAAATAAAATATTTTTTGATTTGCGCTTATTAACATTATATAACATCAAGGTGCCCAAACCACCAATGACTACGGAATCACCATTTTTATATGAGCTAAAGTATTTACCTTTTAAAATATTCGTAAAAGCTTGTGGATCATTAAAATCATTGACAAGGAGAATACCAAGTGAACTTATTAATATTATTTTTTTCCCATCGATTTTTTCAATATTATAAATCGAGGTATAATGGTTTATAAGTTTTTTGTTTGATTTAATATTATAATCTGTAAAAAAATGTTTTATCATATTGTCAAAAATTAAATCATAAGAATCAGCATAACTGATTATTTTATTGTCAATTTCAAATAAATGATAAAGAATAGGTACTCTTTCTTTTTTTATTTCATATTCATGAATAATTCCATTTTTTATATAATTCAACCCTTTATCGTAAGTAGAAATAAAGATTGTTGAATCTTTTAATTGGACAATATCTGTAAGGTTATTTGATGAAAGGCCGTCCTTTGTTGTATAGTTAACAAAGTTTTTACCATCAAAACGACTGAGTCCTGTTGTTGTGACAAACCAAATAAATCCTCTTTTATCCTGTAAAAAAGATAAAACATTTGACCCAGCGAGCCCATCCTTAGATGTATAATGACGGTATGGTAATTCACCAACGAATTTGTGAATTTTATCTTGTGGAAGTATAAATAGAAAAGGAATTAATAAAAGTAGTAATGATACTCTTTTCATTAAGCAATGTTATTTTATATAAAGAGTAAAATTTTTAAGCTTATCAATAAATTCCTGATATCTTCTCCTGGAGATCATTATTTTGGAATTGTCACTCATTACAGCATATCCACCATCAAGGCCGGAATATTCTCTTAAATATTTAAGATTTATAAGATGAGATTTGTGGATTCTATAAAATAAATCTTTATCTAAAAGTCCTGCAAAATCCTTAAGCGTTTTGGAGGTAATGATAAAAGGAGCATTTAATACATGTATTTTTGAATAATTACTGTCAGCTTCTATTCTAATTATATCTTCTATGTTAACTATTGAAAATCCCTGGTAATGATTAATAATAATTTTTTCTGCCCTAGGAGCCGGTTTGTCCCCTCGTTTTTCCTTCCATTTTAACTGGCTTATTTTCTCAACAATTTTTTTTGTTGTTCTTTTTAGTTCATCAACATCAAATGGTTTTAGGATATAATCTACTGCATCTGCTTTAACAGCTTGTATCCCATATTCGTCGTGTGCTGTAGCAAAAACTACACAGAAATTTCTTTCGGTAATAGAATCTAATAAATCGAAGCCGTTTTCCGAAGGCATATTTATGTCTAGAAACAGAACATCAGGCTCTAATTTTTCAATAAGCTCTTTTGCAGATCTTGCAGAATCAGCTTTGCCAACAACCTGTAACTCTGGACAATAATTTCTTATAAGGGTACTTAAATTTTCTCTACTATAATTTTCGTCATCAACAATAAGAGTACTAATTGATTCCATCAAAAACTTACTTATTTAGAATAATTAATTTTTGTTTTTATGAGCTTTGTATTTAATGATATCTGCTTTTTCCATTGTAATCAATCCTCCACAATCGGCATCCTCAAATATTTTATTAATTACATCTAAAAACTTTTCAATTTTATTTACTTCGTCTACTATTTCAATAATTAAAGGCAGGTCTTCAGATAATCTTAAAATCTTATTTGTGTGGATTCTGCTTCTGCCCCCGTATCCCATAATCCCCTTCAATACTGTCGCCCCTGCCAGCCCAGATTTTCTTGCTTCAAGTACTATTCGTTCATAAACAGGTATCTGACCTAATTTATCACTCTCACCAACAAACACTCTCAATAGCTTAGCTTCACCGTCAATTTGCATAAAACACCTTAATATTTTGAAACTATATATGCAAGATAAATTCCTGCAAATGTTAGAATAAGGCTTAACAATATATTGATAATTCCTAAGAGAAACTGTGAATCTCTGAATAAGCTCATTGTTTCAAATGAAAAAGTTGAAAATGTAGTAAATCCTCCACAGAAACCTATTGCTAAAAATAATCTTAATTCAGAACTTATTAAATCTCGCTGATCGAAATAAAAAATTATAAGTCCAAGCAGGAAACTTCCTACAATATTGACAACTAATGTACCATAAGGGAAATATGAAGGGAGATATTTATGTATTAAATTTGAGATCCAGTATCTTAAACCACCTCCAAAGGCAGCTCCTAGAGAAACAATTATATAATTCATTTTTGTTCTAAAATATTTTTTGCCCAGTTACTTATTAAATTTATAGCTTCTATGGTCTTATAACAATATTTTTTAATAAACAGTTCATCAATCTTATCTTTATTATTTAGCCTGGAAGCAACTGACAGAGTTTTAACACCATCGAAATTCACATAAGCAAGCCTAGCTGTAAAATCTTCTTCCCTGCAGCCAAATGCACTTCCTGGCAAAATGGCAACTCCAGTATCTTCAAGTAGCTTCTTACACATTTGTTTATCAGTTTCTATATTGTTTTTGTAGAATTTATCTTTAAACTTTTTAAAATCAGAGAAAAGATAGAAAGCACCGTCAGGCACAGGAGTATAAATACCAAAAGAATTAAGGATATCTGAACAACTGTTCCCTAATTTTTCCAAAATCCACCTGCATTTCCAAAGATAGTCTTCAATTTCTTCTCCACCTTGAAAAGCCCTAACTGCAGCATACTGAATAGGGGCACTGGTTGCTGTAAAAGTTTCACTCGCTACTGCTGCCATAGCATCGAGAAGCCAGCTCAGACTCTGTGGAAAGGTAAACGTTCCTAACCTCCAACCACCGGCACCACACCATTTACTCAATCCACTGCTTATGATTGTTCCTTCTTGATAGTATTTGGCAATTGAAGTGTGCTTACCTTGATGATGCAATTCTCCATATATTTCATCTGAGAGTAGAATTAATTTAAATTTTTTAGCAGTCTTTGCAATTTCCCTTAATTCAGAATCTTTGTATGTCAAACCGGTGGGATTTGCCGGATAATTTAATATTACTATTCGAGGTTTATTGGGGTCAGATTCACAATGTTCAATAATTTCTTTGGCAGTGAGTTTATAATTATTTTTAGGTTTTGTTCTGAGCCATCTAACATGTCTTCCTATAATTTGTGCTTGTGGAGCATAGGAAACCCAGCTTGGTATTGGAATTAATAAATCACCATAAAATACAAACTGTAACAAAAACATTAATTCTTTAGAACCGGGGCCAATCAAAACATTTTCAGCCGTTGCACACACACCATGCTTTCGATAATGATAGTCTGCAACAGCCGTTCTTAGCTCGTATAATCCTTTAACTGCAAGGTAATCTTTTTGGAATGCATTTTTTTTTAATTCGTCAACGACTGGCTTTGGAACAGGAAATGGAGATTGTCCGAGACCGAGTTTGTAGACCTTGCGACCGCTTTTGATTAATTCATTACTTCTTTCATTAATCTCAAGTGTAGCTGATTGAGGAATTCCCCTAACATTTAGATTTAGATTTATTTCAGGTTGTTTATTATTTTTCATTATACTGGAGCAATACGTACAACATTAGTCAAAAATATAGAGAATAGTATATACAAGGCAAGCTATAAGTTAATTTAATTTTAATAATAAAAAAGCCATCTAAAAATAGATGGCTTAGTGTGGTGACCCCAAGGGGATTTGAACCCCTGTTACCGCCGTGAAAGGGCGATGTCCTAACCACTAGACGATGGGGCCGGGAAAAGAATTTTGGGGTGAGCGATGGGATTTGAACCCACGACCCCCAGGGCCACAACCTGGTGCTCTAACCAACTGAGCTACGCTCACCATAGAAAATTAATTTTAGTGGTAGTACGCCCAAGTGGACTCGAACCACTAACCTACAGCTTAGAAGGCTGTTGCTCTATCCAATTGAGCTATGGGCGCAGCTAGTATTAGAATCAATAAAAAAAAGAACTGTTTTGTCGGGGCGGCAGGATTCGAACCTGCGACCTCCTGCTCCCAAAGCAGGCGCGATAACCGGGCTACGCTACGCCCCGTTTTCTATCATAAATTCAAATATTCTGATTTTTAAAATAGATAACAAATATAGATCAAAGCCTGTAAAAAAACAATCTTTTTGTCCTAAAAAAATCCCAAAACGGACCATAAATATATTTTTCACCTACGATTTTTTCTTGCGAAAATCATCATTAAATTGTTGCTTCCAATAATGTTAGTTTAGAATATCTGAATAAATGCAATTTCCTTTTTTTATATCGAAAAAATATACACTTTCAAGGAAGGATTCACACTTTGTTACCTTTATTTCTTCTATCTCAATAATTGGTATAGCTTTAGGGGTTGCAACTCTAATAATTGCGCTGAGCATTTTGAATGGTTTTGCTGATACTCTTACAAGCAAGATAATTGATTTTGATTCACATATAGAAATCAATTCATACAGAACTGTTCTGCCAGATTATAAAACTGAATTACCAATGCTGAAAGAGAAGCTTCATAATTCAATTTTGTCGATAAACCCTTATGCATCAAAATTAGCAATTATTAGTCGAGGCAGAATAAAGGAAGGAGTAAATATAAAAGGTATCAGAGCAAATGATGAATGGAATGGAATAAATGAAAATATTATTGAGGGAAATTTAGACCTCAAAGGAAGCAAAACACCTTCAATAGTAATTGGCAAAAAATTAGCAAATAAATTATATGCAAAAATTGGTGATAAAGTCATTCTGTTTGGGTTGAATGACGACCAGATACCAACCCCGGATAATCCCCCAAATATTGAGATATTTAAAATTACAGGAATTTTTGAAAGTGGAATGGCGGCTTATGATGACCTGGTTGCATATGTGAATTTAAAATCCTCACAGGAGCTTTTCAGTCTTGGGGACAATGTTACCGGCTATGATATAAGAGTAAAAGATATTTCTAAAATTGATAGCTTAACTTCTTATTTATCAGATAAATTAACATACCCATATAATGTAAAATCTATTTACCAGGCACACAGAAATATTTTTACCTGGATAGAATTGCAAAAAAAACCCATCCCCATAATATTGGCTCTGATTATAATTGTAGCAGTTTTTAACATAGTTGGTACTCTTTTAATGATAGTTCTTGAAAAGACAGGATCAATTGGTATTCTGAAATCCCTTGGGGCAAAAAGAAAACAGGTAATTTCAATCTTTCTATTCCAGGGAATATTTTTGGCTATTGTTGGAATAATAATTGGGAATATTTTGGCGTTTATTCTGTCTTATCTACAGGTACATTTTAATTTAATAACCATTCCCTCTTCCGTTTATATGATGTCAAAAGTACCTGTAGCAATATCTCTATTCACATATATTGAAGTTTCTGTGATAACATTTGTTTTATGTATTATTGCATCGCTAATACCGAGTTTAATAGCTTCAAGAGTTCAACCAATAAAAGCGATCAGGTTTAATTGATGAATTTCGAACATTACATAGCGAAAAGATACCTTGGTAGTAAACACAAGATTAATTTTATTACAATCATTTCTTTTCTGTCAGTATCCGGCATTACAATCGGAGTAGCCGCACTAATAGTTGTGCTTTCTGTTTTTAATGGATTCAGTAGTCTTGTGACATCATACCTTATTAATTTCGATCCACATGTAAGAATAGAAATGATTACAAGTAATTCTTCTGAAGAAAGCTCCAAAGTTGAAAGCATTCTAAAAAATGAAAAAGAAGTAAAGGATTTTTCCCCGTTTGTAAGTGGTAAAGTTTTAGTTTACAGAGCCAGGTTGACTCAAATAATCAATCTAAAAGGAATCTCTCGAAATGAAGGCAACACTGTTTATAATATTAGTCCGAGCATTTTATATGGGAAATATAATCTGAGTTCAGATGAAGGATTACCCAGGGTAATTCTTGGACTTACACTTGCAGACAGGCTTGAGACCATCATCGGGGATACCCTGACTCTTGTTTCCCCTTCCAATATTGAAAGTGCTGTCACACAATTTTCTATGCCTTTAACCGAACGAGTAATAGTAGCCGGGATTTATAGCTCTAACAATAACGATTATGACGCTAATTTCATTTTTTCCGCATTACCTGTTGCACAAAATCTACTCGGGTATGGAAAAACCATCCAGGGTTTCGATATTAAACTTGATAATATAAACTCATCATTTGATGTAAAGAATAAAATCCAGGCCAAATTAAATCCTGATAATTTCAGTGTAAATACATGGTATGATTTCCATCGGGACTTATATTCAGTGATGCAAATTGAAAGATGGACGGCGTATATTATTTTATCATTGATTATCGCGGTAGCAACTTTCAACATTTTAGGCTCGCTATCAATGTCAGTAATCGAGAAACAGCGGGATATTGGAATTCTCCGATCAATGGGAGCAACT
>DATFMR010000006.1:0-3473 GCA_035266865.1 Ignavibacteriaceae bacterium
GGTTAATGTTGAAGGTAAACCTAAGAAATCAGAGATATTAAAAATTTATTCTCCTGATGATGAAATTACAGAAGTTGAAGGTGGAGAAATTTTAAAAAGTGAAAACGGGATTTATACAATTAAAATATTCTTTCCGGAAAGCGGGGAAAGATATTTGAGAAAGATTATTAAAATTAATCTTAATTAAGCTACTAATTAACACGAATTGCACTAATTAGAGAAATTAGTGTAAATCCGTGGCGGACATTTTAATGGTAAAAAAACAATTTATTATTCCCATTCTATTATTTCTTAACGTAACCGTTTTTCCCCAACAACTCCCTTATCAAAATACGTCACATCCGATTTCAAAAAGAGTAGATGGTCTTATATCACGAATGACATTTGAAGAAAAAGTCTCACAGATGGTTTATAACGCACCAGCGATCGAAAGGCTGGGAATTCCTGCTTACAATTGGTGGAATGAAGCTTTACATGGAGTTGCCCGAAATGGGCTGGCAACTGTTTTTCCGCAGGCTATAGGGCTGGCTGCAACATGGAATGTAAAATTAATGTATGATGTTGCAGATGCGATTTCCGATGAAGCGCGTGCAAAATTTAACAGGGATACTCAAAGGGGAGACAGGGGATTATTCCAGGGTCTTACTTTCTGGTCCCCTAACATAAATATTTTCCGCGATCCGAGATGGGGAAGAGGAATGGAAACTTATGGAGAAGACCCTCATTTGACAGGCGAAATGGGAAAAGCATTTGTAACAGGGATGCAGGGTAATAACCCAAAATATTTTAAAACGATAGCAACTCCAAAGCATTTTGCTGTACACAGCGGACCCGAATCTCTTCGCCATAAGTTTAACACAGATATAAGCAATTACGATCTGAGAGAAACATATCTACCTGCATTTAAAAAAAGTATAATCGAAGGGGGTGCTTTTTCTGTAATGTGCGCTTATAACAGGTTCCGTGATTTTCCGTGCTGCGGAAATAATTTACTCCTCCAAAAAATCTTAAGGGATGAATGGGGATTTAAAGGTTATGTTGTTACTGACTGCGGAGCCATTGATGATATGTGGAGGGAATGGGGACATTTATTTGTTAAAACTTCGGAGGAAGCTGCCGCATTAAGTGCAAATGCCGGAAGTGATTTAAATTGTGGTGACCAGTTCTTAAATCTCGACAAATCAATTGCATTGGGGCTGGTCGATACAAATAAAATAAACCAATCGGTAAAAAGATTATTTACTGCGAGATTTAAACTTGGAATGTTTGATCCGCCTGGAGATGTTCCCTTTAATAAAATAAAATACGGTGTTGTAAATTCAACAAAGAACAGAGACCTTGCTCTAAAAGCGGCTAGAGAATCAATTGTACTTTTAAAAAACAAAAATCATCTTTTGCCGCTTTCTAAAAATATTAAGAAGATCGCAGTTATTGGTCCTAATGCCAATGATGTTGAAGTACTTTTAGGAAATTATAACGGAATTCCGAAAGATCCTGTTACACCGCTGCAGGGAATAATTAATAAAATCGGTAAAACAGCAAAAGTAGTTTACGAACAGGGTTGCAATCTTGCTGAAAACCTGCCGTCATTTAGTGTGATTCCTTCAGAGTACTTATTTACCGGCAAAGGAAAAAATAAAAGAAATGGATTGAAAGGCGAATATTTTAGTAACAACAAATTCGAAGGAAATCCTTCCCATACAAAAATCGATAAGCTAATCGACTTTCAATGGTGGGATGGTGCGCCTTTTCCTGAATTTAATCATAGTAATTTTGGCGTGAGATGGACGGGTTACCTGGTGCCGCAGAAAACAGGAGATTACTACATTGGCGGATACGGTTTTAACGCTGCGCGTATCTATTTTGAAGATTCTTTGATCGTGAATTTCAACGGAAATTATGATTTGGTTAAAGGATATAAAAAACTTCATCTCAATGCAGGTGAATATTATCAAATAAAAGCTGAGTTTTATGAAAGAAACCGATATGCTTCATTCCAATTAATCTGGTCACCAGTTGATGATAATATGGAAGAAAAACCAATTGAAGCTGTCAGGAATTCTGATGTTGCAGTAATGTTTATGGGATTGTCTCCCAGGCTTGAAGGAGAACAAATGAATGTTGAGGTTCCCGGTTTCTTAGGAGGCGACAGGGTAAGAATCGATTTACCTGATACTCAGCAAAAATTAATTAAAGATATTCAGGCCACTGGAAAACCAATTGTACTCGTTCTTTTAAATGGAAGTGCAGTAGCTATAAACTGGTCGGATAAAAACATTCCCGCAATAATTGAAACCTGGTATGGTGGTGAAGATGCCGGGACAGCTATTGCCGATGTATTATTCGGTGATTACAACCCCGGTGGAAAATTGCCCGTAACATTTTATAAATCTGTAGAAAAGTTACCAGAATTTACTGACTATAATATGAAAGGAAGGACTTACCGATACTTTAATGGCGATGTGCTTTATCCTTTTGGATTTGGTTTGAGTTACACAACATATGAATTTAAAAATATTAAACTTGACAAAAATATTATTACTAAAGATGAATTCACTAATTTAAAAGTTGAAGTAAAAAATTCGGGGAATACAGAAGGCGACGAAGTAATTCAATTGTATGTTAAGAATCCAAACGATAATAAAGAAATAAAGGCACTTAAAGGATTTAAAAGAATATCCTTGAAACCCGGTGAAACAAGACAGGTTACATTTAAAATGGATAAAGAGACACTACAAACTTATAATGATGAAAATGGTTTTGTTGTTGATCCCGGTGAATATCTAATATACGTGGGCTCATCTTCTGCAGAAAAAGATCTGAAAAAATTAACTTTGAAAATTGTAAATTAACGTATCAAGTTTAATTATACGGAATAATTAAATATGAAATCTAAATCTCTACTGATAATATCCACTCTTTTTCTTTTCACTTCTTTAAAGGCTCAGACTGGTTTCATTCCAAAATTTGAAATAAAAAAGAACGTTATAAAAATTACCCGATCGGCTCAATCCACACAGTATTTCGATAAAATTGGAAGAAAAGCTTCGTTAATGGGTTACGAAAATGGATCGTTTGAAATGTGGGTATGGCCCTGGAAAGTCTTAAGAAAGTTTGATCTTCAGTTTTTTATTGGTTCATCTACTTCACCAATTCTTTCACAGGATGTTCTGAAAACCATTTCAGTAACTCCCGAAGTTACGACCATTACGTTTACCTATGAATCATTCAAAGTAAAGGAAATAATTTTCATTCCTGTAGATGAACCGGGTGTACTAATTTTACTCAATGTTTACACAACTCAGCCATTAAGTATTGTTCCGGGATTTCTCCCCGTACTTCAGCCGCAATGGCCGGCGGGAATCGGCGGGCAGTACAGCTACTGGGATGATGATCAGAAAGCCTATGTTATTTCTGAATCGAAAGGACGGGCAACATTTTTTGCCGGTTCTCCTGCAGGAATACAAATGACC
>DATFMR010000007.1:0-16429 GCA_035266865.1 Ignavibacteriaceae bacterium
GAATGTTTCATCTGATTCAATTGAAAATTCTGTATTAAAATCGAGACTTGTATTTGTTACATCATCTTTAATTCCAACTGTAAAATGATTTTTCGGTTTATCTTTTTTAGCATCATCAAAAACACCTTTAACCATTGCCGGTGTAAATTCTTTTGAAGAGAGTCCGTAACGACCACCAACAATTTTAGGATAAGCAAGTTTTAATTCACCGTTAATATGTTTTTCAGAAATTGCATTTACAATATCGAGATATAGTGGTTCACCTGATGAACCGGGTTCTTTAGTTCTGTCTAATACAGTAATTACTCTTGTAGTTTCAGGTAAAGCATTTATGAAATGATCTATTGAGAATGGTCTGTATAATCTAACTTTTAATAATCCGACTTTTTCTTCATTTTCCGTCAGATATTTAACTGTCTCTTCCGCAGCTCCACATCCTGAAGTCATCATTACTATTACCCTTTCTGCATCCGGTGCACCTACATAATCAAATAAATGATATTGTCTCCCGACTATCTTCGCAAATTTATCCATAGCTTTCTGAACTATATCAGGACAGGAATCGTAATATTTATTTACTGTTTCTCTTCCCTGGAAGTAAACATCAGGATTCTGTGCTGTACCTCTCATTACGGGGTGATCGGGACTTAATGCTCTTTTTCTGTGTTCAATAATCAAATTTTGATCAAGCATCGCCATCATATCTTCTTTTGTGAGCTGTTCAATTTTCATTACTTCGTGTGAGGTTCTGAATCCATCAAAGAAATGGACGAACGGAATTCTTGATTCAAGAGTTGCAGCCTGGGCGATCAACGCAGTGTCCATAACTTCCTGAACTGAATTGGAAGCGATCAATCCAAACCCGGTTCCGCGTGTTGCCATAACATCACTGTGATCACCAAATATTGAAAGTGCCTGCGCGGCTATTGATCTGGCAGATACGTGAAAAACAGTTGAGGTTAATTCGCCTGCAATTTTAAACATATTGGGGATCATCAGAAGCAATCCCTGGGATGCTGTAAAAGTTGTGGTAAGCGCACCGGCTTGTAATGCACCGTGCACACTTCCCGAGGCGCCGCCTTCACTTTGAAGTTCACTTACAGAAGGAACGATATCCCATACGTTTTTCATTCCTTTGGCAGACCATGCATCACACCATTCGCCCATATTTGAAGAAGGTGTTATCGGGTAGATCGCAATAACTTCATTTGTATTAAATGCTACATACGCTGCAGCTTCATTTCCATCAATTGTTACTTTTTTTCTTTCCATCTTTTTTCCGTTCGAAGTAATGATAAAAGTTAATTTTATTCTCTTACATTCTCCAAAAGCATACCAATGGAAAAGATACGTTTTATTTGAAATTTAGGCGGTTTTTTATCGAAATTGACAATTCCGGCAGGCTAAAAAATGTCTATTTCTTGATAGTGAGAAGCTTAAAATTTTACATAAAATCAAAGTATTATATAATAATTACTTAATTTTAAGAATAGAGATTAACTATTTCGGTAACCATGCAAATAATCCTGATATTTTTGTGCGGCGTTCTCTTCAGCGCATTCGGAACAGTCGTGGGCTTCGGCGGCGGAATTTTTATGATTCCGGTCTTAATAATTTTTTTTAATGTTCCGATAAACATTGCAGTGGGTTCTGTAATTCTTGCTCTTTTACCGGGTTCTTTAATCTCTACATATTTTAATTATAAAAATAAAAAGATCGATTACCTCACCGGAATTTTTCTTGAAGTTCCAACAATAATAGGAACCATTCTCGGTTCACTGCTAACTGCAATACTTCCTTTATTTTCTCTTGAAATTATTTTTTCTGTTTTTGTTTCCATCGTGGGTATTTATACTTTTAGGAAAGGTCAAAAAAATATAACTTCACTGAATAAGTCCGGCTTATTTTTTAAACTAAATAGAACAGGCCCGAGAATTGTCAGGAAATCCGGAACAAGCGCCTACAGAATTAGCGTAGTTCTTGCATCTGTTTTTGGAATGGTAGCCGGAATGATGTCCGGTCTTTTCGGAATAGGTGGGGGCTTTTTAAAAACTCCTATAATGGTAAATGTGTTCGGAATACCCCCATCTGTTGCTGCTGCAACAGCATTATTTATGATTGTGTTTACAAGTTTGACGGGATCTATAAGTCACTATATGCTTGGGCATTTAGATTTTACTTACAGTCTTCCGATAGTTGCAGGATTTATAGTCGGAGCATTCGTTGGAAATCATTTTAATTTAAAAATTTCTGAAAAAACTCTGGCAAGTCTAATTGGATTCGGTTTATTACTTGCAGGTGCTGCCGTTTTGATAAACGCAATTGTCGTAAAATAAAATCAAATTTTTATCCTGATATCTACAGCAAAAATAGAATTATTTTCAGTAATTATTAATGGGTTCAAATCAAATTCCTTAATATCCGGGTTGTCAATCATCATCTGTGCAGAAGACTTTATTATCTTTTTTATTTTTGTAATATTAAACGGTTTTTCTCCACGAACACCCTTCAGAATTTTTCCGATTTTTGTTTCATTTATCATTTGATCAATATCTTCATCAGAAAGGTATGCTGATTTTAAACAGGTATCGTTAAAAACCTCCACATACTTTCCACCGCTTCCAAACATAATCGTCGGACCGAACGAAGGATCTTTAAATCCACCGATAAGAATCTCGTGTTTCCCTTTTACAAATGGCTGAACAAGGAATTCATCAACCTGAATTTTATTTTTTTCAAAACTATTTTTTATTTCCTTAACCGCTTCTTTAAATTCATTTTTGTTTTTGATGTTCACTTTTACAGCATTCAATTCAGATTTATGAACAACATCTTTTGCAATTCCTTTAACTACTACCGGGAAATTCATTTTATTCATTGCTTTAACAATACTGCCGGCTCTTATGAATTCATTCTTTACTGACGGCAGTTTATATTTCTTTGTAAGTCTTTCTATTTCATCCGGTTGCAGGAATCCTGCGCTGTCTGTTTTTAAGCTGTTTTTTGATGAAATTAAAAATTCTTTCCCCTTTTTATTATTTGAGTAAAAAAGCATATCAGCAATAACCTTTGCTGGGTCTTCCGGGTTTCTGAATAATGGTTTCTTTGTTTGTGAATTTTTTCTATAATTTTCCCAAAATTCAGGAAGAGGCATAACTACCTGAAGTAATGGCTTCTTTGTTTTAATATCATTAATTCCTTCAATCACCGGGAGAGCCGGAACCATAACGGGCTCAACAAAAAGCGAAACAACCCCATCAACATTTACATCACTTAATAAAATTTCATTAACATTTTTAAATTGTTCAGCTGTGCCGCCGGGAAGAAGATCAACAGGGTTATTTACACTTCCTTCAGGATGAACAATTTTCCTGAGATTAATTTTTGTTTTTTCAGAAAGTTCAGAAAGCTTTAAACCGTTTTTATCCAGCGAATCAACAGCCAAAATAGCAGGACCGCCGGCATTTGTTACTACAGCGATTTTGTTTCCTTCAGGAAGAGGGAAATTTTCAAACCCTTTTGCTGAATTAAAAAGTTCATTTAAAGTATTTGCTCTAATTATTCCAAACTGGTTTAAAACTGATTCAACCACCCTGTCGCTGCTTCCAAGTGCACCCGTATGCGACTGCGCTGCTTTCATTCCACTTGAAGTTCTTCCGGCTTTTAAAACTATTACCGGCTTGCTTATTTTTTTATCAACAAAGCTTTTAATAAACTTTTCACCGTCAACAAAACTTTCAAGATAAAAAGTTATTGTTTTTATCTGTTTGTCCTTTTCCCAAAAAATCAGTAGATCATTTTCTGAAATATCTGCCTTGTTGCCGACGCTTACAAAATGTCCAAACCTGATGTCTGTTTCTCTCAGTGAATTTAGAATAGCCGCTCCTATAGCACCACTCTGCGAAAGAAATGCAGTCTGCCCTATTTCAGGTTTCTCTGCAACAAAAGTAGCATTTAAACTAATTTCATTAAAAGTTGTAATAATACCCATACAGTTGGGACCAACCATTCGGGCACCGGCATTTTTGATTTTTTTAAGTATCCTTTTTTCTGCCTCTTCACCTTCTTTTCCTACTTCCTTGAATCCTGCTGTTACAAGAATTATTGATCCGACTTTTTTAGTTAATAATTTATCAATCGAATCTTCTGCAAACGCTTTAGGCACAACAACCATTGCCAGGTCAATCGGCTCGGAGATTTCTTCTATCGAGCCATAACATTTGTAACCAAGTATTTCATCGGCTTTAGGATTTACGGGAAGAACTTTCCCGGTATATCCGTATTCTCTTACGGATTTTAAGAGTTCATATCCGATACTTTTTTCTTTGGAAGAAGCGCCAACTATGCAGAATGTTTTCGGGTAAAAGAAATTTTTTAGATTTTGATTCATTTTTATTTTCTGTTAAAATTTAACATTTTAATTCAAAGTATATGCCAGAGAAATATGTAAAAAAAGAACAGTTTTTAGCTATATTTAGTTATCATTTATTCAATTTTGACAAAATTTGATAAAAAAGTCCTGTTTTTCTTATAAATAAAAACCGGCAAAAGAATGGAAAAGAGCAAAAATATTTACGACACCACATCACTTTCTGATATGCCACCAGAGGAATTCAGAAAATACGGCTATGAATTAATTGACTGGGTAACAGAATATCTAAAAGATGCTGAGAAATACCCACCTTTAAGCCAGGTAAATCCGGGAGACGTAAAGAAAAGAGTTCCTGCACAACCACCATCAAAGCCGGAACAATTTTCGGATGTTTTAAATGATGTCGATAAAATTATAATGCCGGGAATGACTCACTGGAACCATCCCAATTTTATGGCGTATTTTAATTCAACTGCATCTGCACCGGGAATTTTAGCCGAACTTCTTTCAAGTGCTTTTAATATTAACGGAATGTTGTGGAAATCTTCTCCGGCTTCAACTGAACTTGAGCAGGTCACACTTGACTGGTTCAGGCAAATGCTTTCACTTCCGGAATATTTCTGGGGAATAATTTATGACACTGCATCGGTCAGTTCTATGCATGCAATTGCAGCAGCAAGAGAGAAAATAAATATTCAGGTCAGAGAAAAGGGATTAGCCGGAAGAAGTGATATTCCACGCCTGAGACTTTATTGTTCCGAACACGCTCACTCTTCAATTGATAAAGGAGCGCTGACAATTGGACTTGGATTGGAAGGAATTAGAAAAATTTCCGTTGATAATAATTTTAAAATGATTCCTGAAAAACTTTCAGAAGCAATTAATGAAGACAGGAAAAACGGCTGGCTTCCTTTTTGCGTTGTTGCAACAGTTGGTACAACTTCCACAACAAGCATCGATCCTGTTCCTGAGATTTCTAAAATATGCCAAAAAGAAAAAGTGTGGCTCCACGTTGATGCTGCACACGCCGGAGTTACCGCAATGTTGCCTGAAATGAAAAATGTTTTTGATGGAGTCGAGTTTGCAGATTCGCTTGTTGTAAATCCACACAAGTGGATGTTTATACCTATTGACCTAAGTGTACTTTATACTAAACACAAAGACATATTGAAAAAAGCGTTTAGTCTTGTTGCTGAATATTTAAAAACCGGACAAGATTCTGAAGTTGAAAATTATATGGATTACGGAATTCAACTCGGACGAAGATTCAGGTCGTTAAAATTATGGTTTGTAATTCGTTATTTCGGGATTGAAGGAATTCAGAATATTTTAAGAGAGCATTTAAGACTCGGCAAACTTTTTGCTGGCTGGATTGACGAACACCCTGAATTTGAAAGGATGGCTCCAACACCATTCAGCACAACATGCTTCAGAGCAAATCCAGGAAATCTTAGTGAAAAAGAACTGGATTTCCTAAACGAAAATCTAATGAACAAAGTAAATGAAACGGGAAAATTATTTATTACTCACACAAAACTGAATAATAAATTTGTTATCAGGCTGGTTGTTTCAGGAATCCGTACAAAAGAAAAGCATGTTAAAGAAGCGTGGAAATTAATTCAAAAATTTTATTCAAAAATAAAATGAAAACTTTAAATCTTCTGTTCATCTATTTGATTTCACTTTTATCCATTAATTCATTCGGACAGGAACCGGATTTCAAAGAAGGAACCAAATTTTATAAGTCGGCAATGAATGCTTACGAATTAAAAAATTATGACTCTCTTTTGATAAACATGAAAAAGGCATTGGCTCTCAGGCCAAACCATCCTTCAATTCTATATAACCTTGCTATCTCATATATATTAAACGAAAAAAATGAAGAAGGGTTTGATATACTACGGAAAATGGTCAGAATGAGGCTTTTTTATCGATTTGAAAAGGATCCCGATTTTTCAACCGTTCTTAAAAACAAAGAATTTAAGGAAATATTAGAGAAATTTGAGAAGAACACTAAACCTGTAAGCAATTCAAATATTCAATTTGAGTATCCTGAAAAAGACCTTATCACTGAAAGCGTAGCATTTGATCCCGAAACCGGTTCTTTTTACTTAAGCTCAATTCACAAACGTAAGATTGTTAAAATATATAAAGATGGAAAGACTGAAGATTTTAAATCCGAAATGGAAGATAGTTTGTGGTCAGTGTTTGGAATAAAAATAGATGAAAAACACAGGCTCCTTTATGCCTGCACTTCTCCGATGGAACAAATGATAAATTTTAACAATGAAGAAAATGGAAAGAGTGCATTGTTGAAATATGATCTGGGTTCGGGAAAGCTTTTAAGTAAATATTCCTTTGACAATAAGGAATCTGCACACATATTTGGTGATCTTGCAATAGATAAAGATGGTAATGTTTACATAAGTGATTCAAAGGAAAATTCGGTTTATAAAATAAATTATTCAAGTGATCAAATAGAACAAATAATAAAACCGGGAAAGTTTGTATCACTACAGGGACTGGATCTAGATGATGGAAACGATAACTTGTATTTAGTTGATTACGCCCTCGGACTTTACAGGTATAACTTTGAATCCGGAAAAATAATTTACATTGAGCCTTCAGAATATTTAGTTCCGCAGGGAATGGACGGATTATATTATTATAAAAATTCTCTTATTGCTACTCAGAATGGAGTTAGTCCGCAACGTATAATAAGAATTTATTTAAATGATGAAATGAATAAAGTAGTAAAGTGGAAAACTCTTGAAGCAAATAATCCGTTGTTCGATGAAATTACATTAGGCGTAATTGATAATGATAATTTTTATTTTATAGCAAATTCACAGTGGAATAGTTTCAATAAAGACGGTACCATTTTTCCTATGGACAAATTGAAAAAACCGGTGGTTTTATGTATCAAACTTTAAACGGAATACTTGGTTTAAATCAAATTACTCCAACCATGCCAGGGTAATAAGTTACTTCTTCGTTTTGTCAGTTGGCGCATTTAGTAATCCATAGTAACTAACATATTTAGTGTAAAGTTCGCGGGCAACTTTGCTTGCATCTTCCTTTTCCAGAGACTTAAACTTATACGGTGTTTCGCAAAACTGCCATTCAAATTCTGAAATATCATCATCAAATTTTTTCTGATCTATTGTAGTTGAATCAAGAATGCATTTCCTTGCTGCATCAAAATAAATTTCCCAGCGCTTTTTATAAAATGAATTTATAAGTCCGCTGAAATCCCTGGCTGCATAATCAATAAGGTAATTACCCTGCTGTCCCCATGTAGTAACAAGAACTTTCGCATTTTTTTCAAAATATAATCCTGAAGCATCATCAGATTCAAATTTATGTGATGCCAAAAGCCATTTATCAAATGAAAATTCATCCCTCGTAGAAACGATTCTATCCACATCGGAAGCTATGTTCAGAAATAGCTCAGTATATTTATCAAACTTTTTAATATTTCTTTCTTTGTAGGCTTCAAAGATTTTATTTCTTACATCAAAAGCTAAGTTAACCAGTACCTGTCTGCAAACCATTACCAGGTCATATTGGTACCGTGGATTTGAAAGAGTTATTGAGTCAGCAAGCAGCATTTCAGAAAAGATATCCGCCAGTTTGCGATAATCATAAGGTTCGCCGCGTCTTGTATAATGTGAATTACCTTCAAAACGGGGACGCATTTCCACAGTATTCCCCAACCCAACACCGGAGACTTGCTGATCGTATGTCAAATTTAAAAGGCGCTGCCAGGAATCTTCAGCAACTGGATCTGAATGTCCTGCCCGTGTTTTCGCATATCTTGTTATCCATTCATCTGTATTAGCGGCATCACTATCCCACGCATAATCAAACAGCCATTCAAACATAAATCGGTTTACTCCAAAACCCTCTAGAGTAGAGCCAATACCAACCATCTGGCGCCTGTTCTCATCCATTTCAGTAGCAGTTAGTCGCTGTGCAACTTTTTTAAGCGGGGCTGCCATTTGAGTTCCACCTCCAAAATTTCCGAGATAACACCAAATGTACGGCGCATTAAAGAAACCATCTGTTAGTCTCCAGACCTCAGTCTTCTCACAAAAATAATCGAGTATCATCATTTTATTTTCAGGAACAGCTTTTATCATTGCTTCCAATTTAGGATTTGTCCAGTGTTTTCTATCGTAGTAAAATGTCCATCCCATCTGTACCCATACAGCCTGGCTATCAACCTGCGAAAGTCCTTTATAAATTGTTCTTGAAACTGAGGCAAGATAATCTGCATCCCAGCTTGGCGGGTCCATTTCATTAAAAGGATCAGTGCCATAATAATGATCAGTGCCAAAAGCTTTTGTCTGTTCACTAATAAATTCTTTTTGAATCTTCAAAAACAATGGTTCCATTGGATCAATAAAATAGGCATCGTACCGTGATCCTACAGAATAGGATCCCATATTTGTTAATTTTACTCCGGGATACTTATTTGTGATAGCTTTCGGAGTATGTCCTGCAAAAGCCGGCAGAATTGGAGTCATCCCGAACGACCTTTCTCTTTCAAGAATTTTTTTCTGTAATTGATATTGGTGGTCAATAAATGATTGGGGCAGAGGCCCCATCCAACCATCAATATTACCCATTCTATGCCAGGGAAGATGTGCAGGTCCCGTAAAGAAAGCACTTATTTGTTCATTTGTCATTCCAAATTTACGCCACACTTTTTGCCATACATATTCCTGGCCCGTTATTGCCAGAGGCATGTTAATTCCATTTAAAGCCATCCAATCAATAAATCTTTGCCAATCTTCCCATTGCCACCACACCATTGTATACCCGAAAGTACAATAATTCAGAAAAAATCTCTTTTCGAAACGGCAGGTTTTTTTTACTTTTTTCTCAACAGGAGGAAGTACAGATGGCACATCTATTGGCTCAGCCAGGTACCAGGAAACTGAAGTGTAACAATAATTATTTAGATACCAGTTAAAAGCTTTTGTAATTGCAAGACTACTATTGCCTCTAAGCACTATTTTGCTGCCATTGTTTTCAATTTCAAATGTTTCAAAGCTTTCATCATCCTGTAACGTTTCTATTATAAAATTGGAAGACCGGCCAGGTATAATCCGCTCAATTAAATTATGAATTGCGACTGTATTAATTTCTTGCTTATTATCAGTTAACACCGAACAAAAAGAAAAACTTTGCGCAACAAAAAATAAAATTATTACCGCAATAAATAATCTATTTCGCTTCATATTGATATATTCCTCAATTTAACTTACAGGTATTTTTAATTTATCTTAAAAGGAAAAAATAAATTTATTTTTTTATCATAACGGCTGTTCAATGTCATCTATATAATCTTCTTCGTCTTCATCTTCCCAGTCATATTTTTTTGCCGGATCAAGTTTTCTAAATAAGAACGCACTGTAAATTCCGGTTAAAGCACCAAACAAATGATATTCCCAGCTTATTTCACGGTCAAGTGGTAACACTCCCCAGATTATTCCACCATATAAAAATGTTACAATTAACGCTAGAGCAATTGAACGATTATCTCTTCTTATTAATCCGCTAAAAAACAGGAATGAAACAAAACCGTAAATCAGCCCGCTTGCCCCAATATGATACGCAGGCCTTCCGAATAACCACACAAAAACACCGGGAACCAGGTAGACCATTAAAAAAACTTTGAGCGATGATTTCGGATAAAAATATACTATTCCGACACTCAGAAAAATTACAGGAAGTGAATTAGAAAGAAGATGATTAATATTGGCATGCAAAAGTGGTGCTGTTAATATGCCTGCCAGCCCGGAAATTCTATGAGGAAAAAGCCCGAATTGCGAGAGATTTACACCGGCGATAATCTCAAAAAACTTTATTATCCACAATAATCCTACAAAACCAAGTGAAATATAGATACTCGATGCAAATTTATTATCTTCATCAATCATTAAATTAATTTCAATCTGTTAATATTTTAACTTAATAAATATTTTCTTCAAATTAAGCCATATTTTGCTGATATTAAAATCAATGTTTTTAGAAAAAGGAACCTTTTTGATTTAAAGAATGTAAACGAATTTAAAGAAAGAACAAACAGGAGGGTACAAGTTTATGAAAAATATGAACAGGATTTTAGTTGTAGTTATATTTTTATCTGCATCTTTTCTTTATTCCCAACAAACAGATCAAAAATCATTAGCCATCACTGTATATAACCAGAATCTTGGTGTAGTAAAAGATGTCAGAATAATGGATATAAAATCAGGTATTTCAAATATTGCAATTACCGATGTTGCACAAAATATTGATGCAACAAGTGTACACATGAAACTAAACGGCGAAGTACTGGAGCAAAATTACCAGTATGACCTTGTAAGTTTATACAAAATTTTAAACAAATATTTAGATAAAGATATCCAGTTATTGAATGAAAATAATGAAATGATTGAGGGCACATTACTTTCTGCTACCAGCTCACAAATAGTGTTAAGAAAAAAAGATGGTGGATTATTAATGCTTCCAAGTATGGATAAGTACAGGATATCTGTTAATTCACTACCTGAAGGATTAATTACAAAGCCGACCTTACTATGGATGGTAAGCGCTCCAAAATCAGGAAAACAGGACGTTGAAATTTCTTATCAAACCTCAGGAATGAACTGGCATGCTGAATACGTGGCAGTATTAAATAATGATGATTCAAAAATGGATTTAAATTCCTGGGTTAGTATTGAAAATAATTCGGGTACTACATATAAAAATGCAAAATTAAAATTAGTAGCAGGAGATTTAAATATTGTAAAAGTACCGAATAATTTGTACCGGTATTACGAATATGATGCAGCGCCCCAAAAATCAATAGGCGGAGCTGATCAATTTAAAGAAAGAAGTTTTTTTGAATATCACATTTATGATCTCCAGAGACGCACGACGTTATCACAAAATGAAACAAAACAAATATCTCTTTTTGAAACCCCAGGCATAAAAGTTTTTAAAAAATATTTTTTTAATAGTGGATATACAGGAAGCACTTCAATAAATAATAAAGTAGCTGTGGTTGTTGAATTTGAAAATACAAAAGAAAATGGTCTGGGAATTCCAATGCCAAAGGGAAAAGTAAGAGTTTATAAAACAGATGGCGAATCTAATGAATTTGTCGGCGAAGATATGATAGACCACACTCCGAATAAAGAAAAAATAAGTCTGAAAATCGGTGATGCTTTTGACATACTTGCTGATCTTGTTCAAACCGAATATAAAAAGATCAGCGATAAAGTAATTGAAAGTTCCTACGAGATTACGATAAAAAACAGAAAAAAAGAAGACGTTGTTGTGGATGTTGAAAGAAATCTCGGGTTAAACTGGGAAATTTTGGATTCATCAATTAGCTATAAAAAGAAAGATGCACAGACAATTGTTTTCCAAGTTCCAGTTAAAAAAGATAGTGACACAGTTCTAAAATACAAAGTCAGGTACACTTACTAACTAATTAAATTAATAGGGTGTTGCAATTTTGCTTTAATTCAGCACCCTTAATTTACCTTAAGCTTTATATCAATATCCCAGCCTTTTTCATTATTAACCTGTTTAACTTTGTTCATAATTAAATTTTTGCTTCTTTCATCTCTGGTTTCTGCTCTGATGAACAGTGAACCACGATCAACCCAAATTTTTTGGTTCCTGGAATCCAATTCTTCCATTAATTCCAATACTGGTTGATATTTATCCTTTAATGACATTGAAAACCTCGTTTTTTGAATTTTTCTTTATATTAGGAAAAAAGAAAATTCATTTCAAGATATTCACCAAATTAATCACCAAATTTTTCATTGAATTATTCAAAATCCTGGCCAGTACCGATTGGTTGTCCTGCTGGTATTTTAATTGATTTAGAATGTTTAAACAATTCAGGATTTTCTTGAAATTTATTTATTTGATTAATTGCGTATCTAAGATGCGCTTTTTCTTTAAAGGTTTTTTCAGTAATTAATTTATCAACTAATTTACTCTTTAGATCTTCCAGTTTCATACAAGAGATTTCATTAACCTCTTCCAATGCACTTTTATCATTTCCTAACTCAATAAGGTTTTTAAGAACAACATTATCTACAATTCTTTCAATATCTGATTCATAACTATTTAATTTTTTATTTGACAACCATGTTACATTTAATAATTTATCTATTACTTCAGCCAACCCGGGGTATTTTTCGTTTCTATCATTATATTCAATTAACCTGCCTGCTCTGTCCGAATTAAGAATAAGTTGAACCGTAAGTTCCGCCGATGTCTGCGCTGCTGTAAGGGGATCAAATGTTAACCCGGTTTTAGAATCAAAATTTTCCCTTGTTCTATATTGACCTGTTGGTTGAGGTGGAATTAGTTTCAAAATATTTTCAGGAATTTCGAGCGCCGCTGGTTCTATTGTTTTTAGAAGAGCATCCAGAACTTTTCTCTGTTCATCCGCAGAAACTATTTCAGTTATTTTTTGGCCGTCCCCTCTCAATGCATAAGTATAATAAAGTCCGCCCAGTGATTTCGCCGCCGCCTGCAACTGGTAACGATGCAGTAAATAAACCGGCACAAGGACGGTTTCAAGATTAGCCATTGGTTGTCCTTGTTTAATATTATTTTCTGAAAAATTTTTCAAAGCAATTTCTCTAACTTTCATTATCCTGTTTAGTTCATCAACAGGATTTGAATTATTGTCCCACAAATGAGCAAATGGATGTGCACTTCCAAAAGGCCTTGCACCCTCGTCTGAAATATACATTAACCCTTTAGAAATGGTATTTTGAATTATATTATTTAATTCAGTTTTTTCTTCTGTTCCTGCGGAAAAATCACTATAGCCGTATTCAATTGCAGCTATATCCCACTCACCGATTCCGGTATCGTATGCATCAGAAAGATCAAGTGTTCCGTCAGGATTTATTTTTACAAGTGGATGCGGATAATCCATTACTGATGCTCTATTAGAAACGCTTGCTGAAAAATTATGCGCTAATCCAAGTGTGTGACCGGTTTCGTGTGCAGCAAGCTGCCGGATTCGTGCAAGTGACATTTTTAACATCTCATTTGATGCTGACTTTCCTTTTTTATATGGAGACAGCAATCCTTCCGCTATAAGATAATCCTGTCTTACCCTGAGAGAACCGAGCGTAACTCTACCCTGTATTATTTCACCTGTTCTTGGGTCAACAACCGCGCCCCCGTAAGACCAGCCCCTTGTAGAACGATGAACCCATTGAATTACATTAAATCTTACATCAATTGGATCGGCTGTATCGGGCAATATTTTTACCATAAATGCATTTTTATATCCTGCCGCTTCAAATGCCTGCTCCCACCAGCTGGCTCCTTCAATTAATGCTGAACGAACCGGTTCGGGTGCTCCGTTATCAATATAATAGATAATGGGCTTAACAGGTTCACTTATTTTTTGTCCGGGATGTTTTTTCTTAAGATTATGCCTGATAATAAAATTTTTAACAATGGACTCACCGATTGGAGTTGCATAATCCATATAACTTATCCCGAAAAAACCCGAGCGCGGATCAAGTTCTCTTGGTTTATAACCATCTTCAGGTAATTTGATAAAAGAATAATGTTCGTGAACTGTAACGATATCCGGTGTAGGAACAACCTGTCGAATGTATCTTCCTTCAGCATTTCCTTTGTAAGTCAGTATCGTTTCAATTTCCGAATTAAGTGGGAAGTTTTTAGTGTTAGTCAATTCTATAGCTGAACGGGAAATGTCCAGGTTATATTTTCCCTGTTGTAGATTTATTAATCTTTCGCTAATGTTATGCATATCCGAAAGTAAAAATCCGGTTGCATCTACAAGTATCTTACCATTCTCTTCAGCGGCAATTTCAAATCCAAATAGAACCGATTTAGCAAAAGATTCTTCAACTGACCTTTTTTCAAGTTTATTATTTGTGATAGCCCTGTAAGAATAATTAGGCTGAATCATTAAAACTTTTGGACCATATCTCTCAAATTTTACAATTCTGTTTTCACCTATCTGCCCCCTGTCCAATTCAAGATCGTTTGAACCAATACCCTGCGAAAGAGAATTGACTAACAAGAATTCTTCTCCTGTTTTTTCTATTTCCAGCCATATTTTACCCTGATTATTGTCCCAATAAAAATTAAAATAGCCGGTATATTCTTTCATTCCGCTGGTTTTTTCTTTAATAGTTGGAAAGTTTTGAGGATAAATAACCGAAAACAGTAAAATGACAAAAAGCATTAACGACTTGAGAAATTTCATAATTACTCCAGAACTAATTAAAAAGGATTTGTTAGCAAAAGATTCATCTATAATATAATTATTAATTTATTATGGTAGGAAGTAAGCATCATACCACACTTCTACTACATTTCTTTAAGTCAAATTATTTTAATAATAAATAGTTAGAATATTATTTATGCAAAGTTTAAGAAGGTGAGTTTAAAAATAAAAAGTGCGGTTAATCTATTCGAAAAACCGCACTTAAATGCATGAAAGCTTCTCTTAATTAGAACCCGAACCTGATTGTGAATGCATTGTTTGCATCGAAGTATTTTACAGGAACATATGCATAATCAAGAGAGATATCAAGATCAGTGAACTGTTTGAAGTTTACACCAACGCCGAGTGAAAAATCCTGAAAAATATTTGGATTATCATCTGCTGTATTTGGTGAGAACATATAACCGCCTCTTAGATAAAGCATATTCTGATAATTATATTCAGCACCAATTCTGTATTCATCATAAGCAAAGTTATTATTTACAAATGTACCAGCAAATGATAATGAATTATCTTCATCAAAATGTCTGCTATAAGCAAGACCAAGTGAAATTTCAGAAGGCAATTCAAAAGATGCAGCACCTACCTGGTAAAATGTTGCAGGTCTCTGAGAACCCTGAGCGGTAGCCTGAATCCAAAGAGCAGAGCCTTCATATTTCATTGAACCACCAAGGTTTTTTACAGCAACACCAACTGCCAGGCCATCTATATCAAACAGGTTCCTGTACTGAACACCTACATCAAAACTGAGGGCATTAGCCTGTACTCTTGCCCAGCTTTCATTAATAAAGTTAAATGTAGTTCCAACCGAAATACGGTCAGTAAGTTGTCTTGAATATGTTACACCAATAACAAAATAAGAAGGTGTAAACTGTTCACCCGTACCATCCGGCTGTGCTAAGGTTGTCACATCAATTGCTCCAACATTTAAAGACCTGAATGCAAGAGCTAAAGTTCCGAAACCTTCGAAACTTCCGCTTACAGCAACATAATCCATGTTCATATCGGCAATATATTTTCTATAGGAGAATATTGCGTTAGCTGAGGTATTTGTAACTGCAACACCTGCCGGGTTCCAATAAATAGCTTCCAAACCTGTGGCAGAAGCAACAGCTGAACCTCCCATTCCAAGATATCTGCTGCCAACCGGTATTTTTAGCTCAGGGGCAGCTGCTGTTCCCGCTCTGTTTTCACCGCCTGCAAAAGCATCAACTATTGCAATGGTGCAAATCAGAAGGACAAACAGTAATTTTTTAATTTGAATCATATTTTCCTCCAATTTCCAATTAAATTAAATTTTATAATTGAGGTATAAGCTTATTAAGCTTATACCTCAAGAAACATCAATACACGTTTAGTATTTGTTCTTCCTGAATCATTGCAAATTTTAGAATTTTTGTCTGACCAAGATCCGGCATATCTATATAAACTACATATATACCGCTTGCAACCGGATAATTATTCTGATTGGTCATATTCCATGTTATAAACTGAGACGGATCATCCTTCTGTAATCTTGTTACCTGAACTCCGGCAAGATCAAATATTCTGATAGTTGCCTTTTGAGGTAGATGATTAAATGTTACAAAATGACCCTGTCTTGATGTTTCACTGTTTGAATATCCATAATAAGGATTCGGGAACACATTTATTTTTTCAACATCTGTTTTTGCTAAAGATGTATTATTAGTTACAGATGGTGCGGTAAATGTGAATTCATCTGCTGTTGTACTTGGTTTTGTCGTTGCAATATGTACAAC
>DATFMR010000008.1:0-3926 GCA_035266865.1 Ignavibacteriaceae bacterium
GAATCCGCTGCCCGGAACTACCACAACCCCGGTTTCTTTAATTAATTCAGCAACAAAGTGGCTGTCTTTTTGTTCCATATGAAGCTGAGGGTAAGCATAAAAAGCGCCTTCCGGTTTAACGCACGAAATTCCCGGTATTGCATTGAGCATTTCTGTAGTAAGGTCTCTTCTTTTAGTCAATTTTTCCATTGCAAGAGTAAGATGCCCCTGGTCTCCTTCAAGCGATGGAGTAATTCCGTATTGTTCCGGGTGATTTGCTGAAAGTCTTGAGCGAAGAATTTTATTAATAGCATCTATAAAATCTTTTAGAATTTCTCTCTGCCCGCTTACAATTCCCCACCCGATTCTGAATCCGGGAACCATATAATTTTTTGAGAGTCCGCCGAATGTAATTACCGAAGCGTTCTTATTTAAAGAAGCGATTGAAATATGTTTTTTACCATCGAAAATAAGTTTGTCGTAAATTTCGTCCGCAAAAATTACAAGGTTATTCTCCACTGCCAGGTCAAGAATCTGTTGGAGGTTTTCTTTCGTGTAAAGTGAGCCGGTCGGGTTGTTCGGATTAATTAAAATAATGGCTCGTGTTTTATCATTTATTTTGCTCTTCATATCCTCAACATCGGGGAGCCAGCCGTTGCTTTCATTTAAATAATACGGATTTCCGATCATCCGCAGCTTACTTGCAATCGCAGTGTAAAGCGGGTAACCGGGACTCGGAGTAAGAACGTTTTCTCCTTCATCAACCAGTGCCGTTAAACAGATATCAATTGCTTCGCTTGCGCCGGTGGTAACGAAAACATCAAGTACATTTTCAATTCCCTTTTTTGCCGCTTCTTTTTCTATAGATTTAATAGCGGATGGAATTCCCGAAGAAGGCGCGTACCCGTTTTTGTTTTCAAGCATTGCCTTGTGAGTAGCTTCAACAAGATGCTTAGGCGGCTCAAAATCATAAATATTCGGATCGCCTATATTAAGATAAAGCATCTCTTTACCGGTTTTAGCAACTTCATTTGCCAGTACAACAATGTCTCTTATAGCATAGATTATATTTTCTGTTCTGTCTGCGGGTTTAATTACGCGGGAAGTCATTTTACACTCCGGAATTTTAATTTTAACTGATCAAATTTAATAAAATTCCGGGTATAAAATTGTGGTAAAATAAGTTTAATATAATTTGAGGTTTTAAGAAAAAAGACGGGAGGGTTTCACTTTAAAGATGAAACTCTCCCGCAGATATACTTGTTGAAGTAAAGTTTTCATTTGAGTTCCAGTCGGTTCCCCCATTGGTTGAATAATAAACACCAACTCTGTTCAAGCCTGTCTGTGGAGTGAGAATGGCGGTCGCCAGCAGGTTATTAGGATTTGTGGGATTAATCGCTATGTAGGGTTCAACCTGGGCGTATGAGCTGGAATGAATTTTTGTTTGAGAAAGGGAGAAGGAAGTTAAAAGAAATATTAACAGTAGAATTATCTTTTTCATATTACAGCCCCTGAATTATATTGATAATTAAAAAATTAATGTTAGTTTTGAATAGCAAACAAAAAAAGGCAAATTTCACCAAGGTGAAAGAACAATCGCCTGTATGTTTGTACAATAAGGGCAGCGGTGTTACAGCACTGCTGTCCTGATTTTATTTTTCCGGTGGCGGTCTTTCTTTTACTGGCATATATTTACCTCTTACCAATTGTAATTATTGCCTGTGCACCTGACTGACCTACAGTTGCAATTATATTATCTTTTATTTCTATCTTATAATAATTTCCATTAAAATATTGTAGCTCATCGCCCGAATAAGTATGCCAGCTTTTCCCATTATAATGAGATATCAGGCCAAATGAGCCACATATTACTACATCATTTACCTCGTTGCCTCTGATAGAAAACCTGTAATATGATGGTATCCGGTTAGTCTCATCGTTGTGTTTGCCATTAAATGAATGAAAGGTAAATGTTCCATCGCCTGCCAAGTAATATTTAATTCCCGGCATAAACCATACAGAACTCATAGTAGCAGGTAGAGTACCTACGTTTAACCAATTATTAAAGGTTGGTTTTATCTGAATTAACCGGGAGGGTTCGGTTGTAGCAAAAATATTAGAAGCAATACAAAGTACTTCAGTTTCTCCCGTATAAGGGTTAACACCGCCCCAGATGTCCTGAATATCCAGAGTTGTACCGCTCTGTATCTTACTCCATCCTCCGTTCTGGTAATGGGCGATGCTACCGGAATTTCCAACTATGTATAAATCATTACTGCTACTGCCCCAGATTTTATTTATTTGGTCTTGTCCCCAAACATTTGTCGGTAGAGGAACAGGATTATATTGGCTCCCATCCCAATGGATTACTCCGTTTCCTGCAAACCAAATATCGTTTGCATTAAAAGCAAAAACAGTCTGTATCGGGTTATAAAATGGTTGTCCCTGAAAATAATATGGGACGCGTTTTACTGTCCAATTATTTCCATCCCATACAACAAGATTATATCGAGTAGGATCCGGCTTACCTGTAGAATCATTCATATAGATTTCTCCCACAGCCCAAATATCGTTCTGATTTATTATTGCTACATCGCGCAGTATACAACTGCCTGCCTGGCCTCCGAAAGTATATGTTTGCCAGGTAAAATTGTGGCTGGTTGTGTCGAGTGTTTGCACTATTAGCTTATTACTATTTGCCGCCAGGTTGTTTGCTGTAAATTGTGCTTCAAGTTGGTAGCTTCTATTTGGCAGGAGTGAGTCAATATAAATTGTAGTGTCGTTGGATGTAAGGTTAATATTTGTCAGCTTTTTACTGTCCAGCAGTAAATTTATTTCTGCTGGAAAGGAAATGTTCTGTGTTTTAAGGTTTACCCAAGCCTCTGTGCTGGAAGTCCCTTCAAACGATATCACAATAGTTCCATAATTCCCGGAAGGCTCTGTCGGATTACTGCTGCAGCTAAACAGGTTTGCAAGCAATGAGGCTAACACTATAATCATTATTTTCATTTTCATAGTTTTCAATATTTTTTAGTTTTTTTTCTCAGTCAATTTATTATCCTTTTTATAAACGCATCTCTGTATAATTTAATAAAAAAGCTGACCGGGCTTTTGCGGTTTTCCGTTAAAGGGTGATGTTAGCGCACCACCCTTTAATTATGTGTAAATGTTATTTTAGTCTTTACCTCCTCTTAACTTCCACTAAGTACGCTTTGTTGTTGGAAAAGCCTGTTAGGATGGCAAGGTCTTTTATTGCATAGGCACCTCCGTAAATGACTGAATTCCTGCTACTAAAATTGATTTCTTTAAATCTTTTCCCGTTGTAATGCAACAATTCTTCTCCCGGCCCATACTGATCAATGAAATAATAAATATCTATAGGACTATATATTGCTATATCAACTACTGCATAACCGGAAGTAAGGGTATATTGCAACTCTGTTTGTCCGGCACTTATGTTAAATTTCCACACTTTAGTATTGCCTAACAGGAGCTCATTCTCATTTAATAATTTTATTGAAAACGAAGTTAAGTGTTCAGTGGTATTAGCGCTGTTGTAAATTATGTTTGCTGAGTTATCTTTAAGCTCAACAATTGCAGTGTTAAAACTCTGGTCTGTTGCGCTTGCGTAGGCAATACCTGTTTTTTCAGATCCCGTAACAGCGTCAAATCTCCACTTAGTATCAAAATCAATCTTCGTCCACTGGCTGCCGTCGTAATGCACGATAGTTCCCCACGGCCCCACTCCCCAGATGTTGCTCTCGCTGCTGCCCCAGAGTTTGTGAACTCCCTGACCAACGGTATAAGATATGTTACTGAAATCTTCATAATTAATTACGCCATAATTATACACACCTACCTGGTATTTTAATAATAACCCATCAGCGAAATATATGTTGTTTGAATCAGCAGCCCATATTCCATCAAAACCACCACTGTCAAACTCC
>DATFMR010000009.1:0-15850 GCA_035266865.1 Ignavibacteriaceae bacterium
GTAATACCAAAATCTGCCGGGGAATAAGTGGAATCATAAAATTGGATTATTTTAAAGACTAAACTTATATAATATACAAAATTCTAGTTTTTCCCTGTCATCAATGACGTTTCCACAAATGATGTATTGCCATTTTTTGAAACCGTACCTATTCCAAGCATATATTTAGTTCCGGGTTGTAGATAACCGCTTGGCAGAGTGATCATTGTTTTTGATCCCGGAAGTGTAATATTAAATTCAAAATCATCATTTTCTACATATAAAATGTAGGAAGCGGCATCTCTGACTGTTGTCCATGCTATTTTCAAATTAGAAGTGTTGAAATCTTTTGAATTTGGTTTGGGCTGAATAATTGTAACAGTGTTTGGCAAATTATGGCTGAGTATAGACTTACTGGAAAGTTTTTTACCAGATGTAGTTTCTCCGGTAAAAGTATAATATCCTTCAGGATATGCGGATTTTAAACTCGCTACATTTTTGGGTTCCGGGGATTCAAATCTGAATTGCCTGATCCCCATGATCTCTTTATCAGGCGATTCAAATTCCATTATTTTTTTACCATTTGGGGAAACCACAGATAAATATACCAATCCTTCTTCATCTGCTATTATTTCTAAAACAAGTTCAACATCGCCGTCAGTTGCATTTTGTTCAAGGTGGATACTTGCTTTTGAAAAAGGTAATGCTTTATTCCCGGAAATTTGTGCAATAGTTAAAACATTTAATGTAATAATGGTCCCCAAAAGAAAAAACAATTTTAGTTTCATGGCTGGTCTCTTATAATATTTTTTAAGATGATTAATTTTTATTCAAATAACTTATGTTAGTTATCCTTTTTAATAAAACCATACTGAGTCAATAACAGGCTTTCATCCTGAATTAGTCCGATTCCTGGCGCATAGGTTTTAAATTCTACTTCCAGAAAATTAAGGGCGGTTCCTTCCTTTGTAGTTAAACAATTTGAAAAATTTCCGGCAGGGGTCTTTAGTTGATCTGTGACACTGATTATTTCGGCCCGATCCATTGCTACATTAGGGGCTAGTTCCTGGTAATATTTCATTCCAACTTTTGGATCACCGGACATCTGTAATCCTGCTGTCGCACCATTTTCCCCCGCGATCCAGGCTCCTGAATGATCTACAATCTTACCATCCTTATAAAAATCAACTTCCTCGCCAAAATAAAAAACATCTTTTGTTTTATCATCGATAGCAAAGAAATTTCTGGCTACTTCGTATGGTTCACCTCTAATCCATTCCATCTCTTCGACAACGCGAGTTGTAACTCCATTTATAACTTTTGTTTCATCCAAAACTGTAATTGTTAATTTTGTAAACCTATTTCCCAAAACGAGTTGGAACCCGGGTTCAAGAATAAAATATTGATTTCTCCCGGTTGGTGTTAGTGTTCTTTTTGAAAGATTAAAATTCTTTTGCCATGAGAGATCATTAGAGTCATCAATGTTTTGACCATCTGTACATCCGGCTAATAATAAAAATGATACAAATAATGTGGCCATTAATTTTTGATACCATTTTAACATCTACTATACTCCTTTGAAACTTTTGTACATTGATTTATTTTATCAAAAATCCAGTTGCAATTGAACCTGGAATACATCATTGCTTATTTCTACCGGTTGTTCTCGTCTGAATGTATAATCAGATTGGATTTTAAGATTATGAGAGTGCAAATAAATATTTATGCCTATTGATACAGCACGTAATTTATCATTGGAGATATCTTTGTTAGGATCAAGTTCCTGGTATCTTGTTGCCAATTCAATTAATGAAGTTATAAGATATCCGCCTTGAATATACCATCCATTTCCGTACATATCATTTCCGGGCCCTGTTTTTATATTTTGATTATATAAATCGAATTCAGCCTCTGCTGATATTGGTCCTGTATTAAAAAATACATCCGCTCCCCAGGCGAAAATGTCTATTTTGGAGATATTAACATCAGCATTTGGCAGGAATGCGACATTGGTGCCAATAGATAGTCTTTGGCCTTTGCCGATATATGATCCCTGGTAGTCACCGTATCCTCCTGCTGGTGCTGGGTCCAGGAAATCGTAGACCAGCCTGCCTGATGTCATAATTCCGTCTGCTTTCATTGTTGGAACTGATGGACCTGACCCGGCTACTTCAAAATTCAAATTGTCAAATACACCAACAGCATATGAAAGATGTCCATCAAGAGGCCTGCCGTGCACAAATACACCAACTGTGTTATCTGCGAAGCCCAATGCTGCTAATGCATCTTTAATCATACTTCTGTCTACCAACAGTAATTTGGAATCTGAAGTAAGAGCATTTCTTGAAAATGGAATATCATAGAATCCGGTTCTAACATGAAAATCTTTATTCACGGGAAAATCTAACCAGGCATTTTCTATCTGTGCTGTGGAAGTTTTGTTAAATCTACCTACATTATCCAGCTTAACTTCAAAATAATAATCTGTTATATTATAAATATTTCCTTTACCTTTTAATCTTACTCTGGCAATGTAGAAATCACTATTATTGTCGACACCGTTGTATTCATAACGAGGCTGAATTCTTAGACCCGGAGTAAAAGTTATATCACCACTCCCATCAGGGGTGATAAATTTTGATTGTCCTGGAACAGCAAAGTTTATTAGGAAACAAAATACAGCAAAGAATAAACATTTTATCACGTTGATGTTTACTGTATTTTTTTTCGCAAAACTAATAAAGAAATTTTTCATTCCGGTATCCTCCAAATAGTTGATAAATAGTCTTATGTGTTGAGAGGATAACGATTTTATCCATTATCCTCTCCACTGATTTTATGTAATCTCCTTATCTACAACTACTAAATCTCGGCCTTTTTTATTGTATGAGCACCAAATTTTAAATAGAGTGGAGGTATAATAAATAAGTTCAGCAATGTAGAAGTTACTAATCCACCAAGAATTACTATTGCCATCGGAAGTTCAATTTCATGACCAGGAATATTTCCGGCAATAACCAATGGAATAAGAGCTAAGCCGGTTGTTGATGCCGTCATTAAAATTGGAGCCAACCTTTCTTGTGCACCTCTCAAAACCAATTTTGGACCAAATACTTCACCTTCAAATTGTTCCAGATGCTGAAAGTGATTTATCATCAGGATACCATTTCTGGCTGCAATTCCCAGAACTGTAAGAAATCCAACTAAAGAACCCAATGATATTACACCATCTCCAAAATAAGCTGCTAATACTCCTCCAACCAAAGCAGAAGGTAATAGCAAAAATGATAGTGCTGCTAGTTTTGCACTTTTAAATGATGTTAAAAGCAGAAAGTAAATTCCAATCAGTGCAAGCATTGCAAAAATCAGCATCTTGCTTGCAACTGCCTGCCTTTCCGCATATTCTCCAATAACCTCTGGATAATATTCGTGCGGGAAATAAATACTTGCAAGTACTTCAGATACATCATCAGCTACTTCTCCAAGGTCTCTTCCTCTGACATTGCCACCAACATCTATCCTGCGCTTAAGGTTTTCCCGCTTTATTACATTTGGCGTTGGCTTAATTTCTACATCGGCCACGTCCTGAAGTCGAATATTTCCTCCGCCAGGTTTATCGATAAGAAGATTGCGAATACTTGTGAGATCTGATCGAGCTTCAGGAATACTCCAGACGTTTACATCATATGTTCTGTGTGCTATATGAATATCGCCGACCTCTTCGCCTGCTACAAGGGTTGCTGCTGTTCGTCTTACATCTCCGGGTTTTATTCCAAACTTCTGGGCTTTTTCAAGGTCAACCTTTACTTCTATCTGTGGAATTTCCTCCATAAGTTCAACATGTAATTCCACAAGTCCATCGATCTCTTCAAGAGCTTCTTTTACTTCGTTTGCCTTATTCCTCAGAATATTTAATTCATTACCGTATATTCGTACGGTTATAGTTTCAGATGTTCCGGTGAGAACTTCACGGATTCTTTCTTTTAAGTATGTCAATACATCTCTGTATAATCCGGGATATCCATCTACGGTAGCCTGAATTTTATTTACAGTTTCATCATAATCAACATCGGGGTCAATACTGATCCAATTTTCACCAAAATAAATTCCAACTACTTCATCCATAATTAAAGCCTGCCCTATATGGGCCCCAAAATTTCTGACTCCGGGAATTTGCCGTAATTCTTTACTTCCCTGAGTAGTAATTCTAGCCATTTCCGGCCAGGATGATCCCGGTTTTGTTAACCAATGCATTAAGAAATCTCTTTCTTTAAAAGAGGGAAGAAGAGATTGACCCAGCTGCGGAAGTACAATAAGTCCAGCCAAAACTATAACTGCAACTGTGATGTAAGATGAGCGTGGTGTATTGACTACCCGGGAAAGAATTGAATTGTATACTTTGTGCAAAAAGCGAGTTAAGGGTGATTCACGATGTTCTAGTGGGGCATTTTTTAATAATATATAACTCATCGCCGGAGTAATTGTAAGTGCAACTCCCATTGATGCAAGTACTGCTAAGGCGTAGGAAAGAGCTAGAGGTCTGAAAAACGCGCCTGATAATCCTTCCATTACGAATACAGGGATTAATGCCATTACTTCAATTAATGTTGCAAAAATGATCGCGTGCCTGACTTCCATTGATGCTTCGAGTATTATTCTTCCAATAGAAATTTTCTTCCCGGTTTTCCTGAATTCTCGCAATCTTCGAATAATATTTTCTACATCTACAATTGCGTCATCTACAACCGCTCCAAGAGCAATTACAAAGCCTGCCAAAATCATTGTATTAATTGTGGCTCCCTGAAAATAGAGAATTAAGCCGCCGGCAATTAAGGAAAGGGGTATAGCAACGCAGCTTATTAATGCTACACGCCATTCATACAAAAAGGCAAACAGAATTATTATAACCAGGAATGCTGCGATTATTAATGCACGACTCAGATTGTCTATTGACATTTCAATAAAAGTAGCTGGACGAAAAATTTGATGATCAATGTTTACATTCGGCAATCCAGGTTTTAATGAATTCAGAGCTTGTTCTACACCATGTGTTACCTGCAGAGTATTACCCCAGGGGAATTTTTCTACGATTAATAGTAAACCCGGACCATCATTAATTATTGCATCACCTATCATCGGCTGATGATCAACAACAACTCTGGCAACATCTCTAAGCAATAATGGTTTTCCATCCTTTCCTATTTTAACTACAATATTGGCAAGAGGTTCAGGGCTGACTTCGTCAGATTTATAAACCATTGGTAATACCAGTCGGACGGGAAGTCTTTGGTTTGGAGTTTCAATCCAGCCACCTTTTCCAATAATGTGACCATCTGAATATTTTAGCAAGCCAACATCAAGGGCCCCGGCAGTAGCTTGCATAACATCATCAACGGTTATATCATACTTTTGCAGCCATTCTGGAACTATTTCAACCTGGAGCATTTGTATCCTTTCTCCCCATATTGCTACATTGGCAACTCCCGGGACTCTCATCAGTCTTTGTCTTATTGTCCAGTATCCTATCATAGATAAATCAATTACAGAAAGTGAATCAGATGAAATTCCGATTTTCATACACCGACTAGTTGCTGATAAGGGAGGTAGTATAACAGGTGGAGCAGCCCACGTGGGGATACTTGGAGTGATTAAGGAAACTCGTTCCTGAACAATTTGTCTGGCCTTCAATATATCAGTTCCGGATTTAAAAATCATTTTCACAGATGATAATTGTTCTACCGATTTTGAACGCATTATATCCAGTCCGGGAATTCCATTTAATGATTGTTCCATAGGTATAGTAATTAATGCTTCTACTTCCTCTGGGGAAAGTCCAAGACAGGGAGTTTGCACTTCCACAATGGGAGGAGAAAATTCCGGAAAAACATCCACCGGCATGTTGCGGATTTGTTCAATCCCAAAGTAAACTAATCCGGCAGCTATGGCGACAACTAGAAATCGAAATTTAAGGCTTGTGCCCACAATCCAGCGCATCATAGCAAACCTCCATCATTTTTAATAGCATAAATTTGCATAACGGACCTCCAAAAATTTAAAATCCAATTGAACAGAATGCTGAAATTATTAATGTCCAACCTTGAATTCAGATCCATATAATTCAGCTACTCCGATTGTGGCAACTACTGTTCCTGCCGGAGGCCCTCCCTTGAGGAATACATCATTCCCCTGTATATAATCCACATCTACTTTATGACGAACAAAAGTTCGTTCTTTTGGGCTTGTATAAACCCAGGTTTGTCCAGTGTAATCATATATTATTGAAGAGTAGGGAACTACTAATTTAGCAGGCGAACTAATTCTCTCTATAACTTTTGATGTTTGAAGTCCTATCCTTTGCGCAGCTTTTTCAGTTAAGGTAACAGTACTGAGATTTGTTCCTTCTATATCTTCAACAATCACAGGGTGCTCAGTTTCATGTTCTTCTATGTCCTTCTGGCAAGCCCAAAATTGAAGACACAAAATGCTGATAAAAATGACAACTATTTTATTTGTACTTCTCATAAATTACTCCTGTAAACAATTATATTAACAATTTTTAAAAACTGATTGATCACTCAAAGTCTGGTACATTTGCGCCAAGTTCTAAATCAGGTTCGTGATCTGCACCAAACAAGAGATAAATAACTGGTACAGAGACTAATACATAAAGAGTCGATGTTATTATTCCTCCCAGGACAACGACTGCTATTGAGTATACCATCTCCAGGCCTGCGACCTTTCCAAAGAAAACTGCCGGTAAAAAAGCCAGAATAAATGTAATTGTTGAAATAATAATTGGTTGGAAGCGTTCACGTATGCCTTTCTCAACTAAAACTGTTCCGAACGACTCACCTTCATTCATTTCAATATGGCGATAACGTCGAACCAGAATAATTGTAGTTCTGATAGTAATTGCAAAGATGGCGACAAAACCAATTGATGCACCCAAAGAAAGAAAATTCCCGAATACAAAATAGTTTGTAATAACTCCACCAATCAGTGCCATTGGCAGTGTGAGAAAAATTGCAAGAGCAAGTTTCCAGCTTCTGAATGCAGCCTGAAGGAGAAGGAAAATTAATATAAGTGCTGCAACTAAAAATATTTGAATACGTTGTTTTGATTCAATTTTTTCAGCAAGTTCACCAAGTAATTCGGCTCGATATTCAAGAGGGAAATTTGTTTGCTTAATATTGTTTTTAACTTCATTAATTGCACCTGTCAAATTACGACCTTCAATAGAGGCAGCTATGTCAATATATCGTGCAACTGATTCACGCCTGATATTAGTAACATTAGGAACTACTCTTATATCTGCTACTTCCTTTAACGGTATGCGTATATTGGTCGAAGTTTCAATTAAAAGGTTTTGAAGGCTGCTAAGGCTATATCTTACTTTAGGCTTTCCCCAAACAACTACATCAAATACTTTCTGCTCTTCAAAAAGATTTCCAACAGCCAATCCAGATATAAGTGAAGTAGCCTGACGTCTAACGTCTCCGGGCTTTAATCCATACCGTTTTGCCAAATCAAGGTTAACCTCAATTTCCAGTGTAGGTTCTATATCGGGGTAAATAACTCTTGAATTAATGATTCCATCTACGTTGGTCAAATTATTTTGTAATTCTTCAGCTTTTTCTCTAATAATATTCAGATCCTCTCCGTATACGCGTACAATAAATGACTCCTCTGTACCCGATAATTCATTCCTGACTTTTGATTGAGAGTAGGTAAGAACTTCCTGGAAAAATCCCGGGTAACCACGTACGACTGATTTTATTTCTCTAACTATTCTATCATAATCTTCTTCCGGTTTTACACTAATCCAGAGTTGTCCTGTATTTACATTTGTAACCATATCTGACATAACAGCACGCCCAACATGAGCACTTACTGATTTTACACCATTAATTTCACCAAGCTCATTTCCGGCTAGTGCAAGAATTCTGTTCATCTCAGGATGAGCGGTACCCGGAGGTGCTTGCCAGGTTACCATTAGATCATTTTCCATTAGTTTAGGAACCAAAGATCCTTGCCCGGTAAACATAAATGCCAAAATGCTCGCTACGACCAGTATGCAAACTGCGATAAATATAGGACGTGGAATGTTAAAAATGTTAGAGAATATTTTCTTGTACAGATTATATAAACTATCAGCTAATTGAGAATTAGTTTTCTTTAGGTTTGAAGAATTTTTTAGTAATAATAATGTAATTGAAGGAGTAATCGTCAAAGCAACAGCAAATGAAGCTACTAATGCCAATATGTATCCCAATGCAATTGATTGATAGAATGAACCCGCTACACCTTTTAACAAGAATACCGGTACTGCAATTAAAATGATAATTAATGTTGCATATATAATTGGCCTGCGCATTTCAAATGATGCTTCGAAAATTATTGCAGCGATGCTTTTCTCACTACCTTTCTCCCTTTCCTGTACAATTCGGTTCTTTATGTTTTCAATGTCAATTATTGAATCATCTATGATTGCGCCCAATGCAATTACTAGTCCGGCTATAATCATCATATTCAGAGTTATATTTTGCAGATAAAGTACACCTACTGCTACTATTACTGAAGCCAGGATTGAAAATGTGCTGATCAATGCCATTCGCCAATTGATAAAAAAGAAAATGAATGACAAAACAATAAGAATGCCGGCAAATAGAAATGATTGCGAAAGATTTTCAATGGCAAATCCCAGATAAGTAGCTGGTCTGAATAAAGTAGAATTTATTTCCAGACCACCTAATCCGGGTTGTAATTCACGTAAAGCATTTTCTACTCCACGAGTAACTTCCATTGTATTTGCCCAGGGGAATTTTTCTACAATTAAAATAAGATTGGGATTTTCATCAACAAGTGCATCACCAATAAGTGGTTGGTGTTCCTCTATGATATCACTTAATTCACCCAGTGGGATTTTTGTACCTTCAACAACTACTTTTGATAATTCTTCCGGATTAGTAATAGGAAGAATATGGCGAATACCAAGTCTTTGATTCGGAGTATCAAAAAATCCGCCGGTTCCCGGGGTAGAAGCGCTTAAGAAACTTAATGGTGATACCCATAATGCGTTACCGGTTGTACTGATAATTTGATTTAATGATACTCCCTTTTCCTTAAGTTGATTAGGATCAACTTGAACTTGTAATTGTCTGTCTCTGTAGCCCCAAATAGCAACATTAGCTACACCAGGTACTCCCATTAAACGCGGAAGTACAGTCCATCTTGCAAGGACAGACATCTCAATTTTTGAAAGTTGTTTTGATTTAAATCCAATCATCATACTTCGGCTGGATGATGACATTGGATTTAACATTACAGGGGCCTTGGAAACATTTGGCAGAGCAAAAACAGATACGAGTCTTTCCTGTACCATTTGCCGGGCAGCCATTATATCAGTTCCTCGTTCAAAGACGAGCACAATTGATGATAATCCTGGTATTGATTCGGAACGAATTTCTTCTACCCATGAAACACCATTCAGCATATCAGCTTCAAGGGGTGTAGTGATAAGTGCCTCCACCTCATTTGCTGAAAGCCCGAGTGCTTCGGTATGGATTTGGACAAATGGACGGGAAAACTCAGGCAAAATATCAACGGGTGCCTTGGTTAATTGTGTGACTCCAAAGAATATTAATAATATCCCAATAGCCACTATTACCAGTCGAATTCTTAAACTCGACAAAATAATCCACCTCATCATATTGCAGCCTCATTAAAAGTTGTTTATATAATAGTTAGTTAATTCCTCTCCTCTTTTATAAAAATATCAGTTCGAATACCTCAGAAAATTTAATTTGTAGATCTTTGAATAATTGGTTTTGTCTTACCATATAATTCTTTGGAAACTCCGTATGCGCTTTTTTCCAGTTTAATAACTCCTGCACGAGCTTCATCCAGTGCACCTAAAACCAATTGTTGAATTTCAACTAATTCCAAAACCTCTTGAGTAAGCTCGCCTTTGCCTCTCCAGCCTACACGAATATTGCCTACATTTTGGGCAAAATATTTTAATTGTTGTGCATCAGGCTCTGATATACTTAATTCAGCAATGACCAGTACATCTTCAAAACAATCTAACGGGACACAATTTTTGATTCCCATCTGATCCACCTGAGCGCGATCAGTAAAATCAACTGAAGGAGCCCATCCCTGTGAATAACTTGGCATTCCAACTTTTGGATTAGCATTCATCTCAATTCCGGCTATCGAACCATTGAAACCATGAAGCCAGCAAGTCGCTTTTATAAACTTTCCATTTTCATATTCTTCGGGATATTCGCCCATTCGCCAGACGTTGCCAAATTTATCCTGAGCAAAGAATGCCAGTTCCGCTTCTTCTAATTCACCATTGCTGTAATCCAGGTCCCAGGTTACGACGCAATTAACACCCCCAATTTCTTTTGTAAAATCAGTTACTGTAATAATTACACGGTGTGCAAAGGTTTCTCCATCTTCCACGGTTGTTCCTTCATAGACATGTCTTGTCAGCGGCTTCAACGGCATCCATTTATTGGTAATATTGATTGATGTTTCATCGAAATTTGATGGATTAAATTCTTCATGTTCTTTTTGGTCATTCTCATTTCCTTGTGCATAGGCTGAAAAGCTTACCAATCCCGTCAAAATAAATATGAATAAAAAAATTTTACAGGACGGAAATAGTCCGTTTATATACTTAATATATTTAGGAGTGGCTTTCATAATCTTTTTCCTTCTATTTATTATTTGATTTAGATTTTTATCTTTTTGTTCGTAAATAATTTTCAGCTATTTATTAGCCAAAACATGATTTTAATATTTCCTTAATCCTTCTCCTTCGAACTCTAATTTCTTTTCATCTCCCTGGTAGGAATCTCCAAAGCGCCAGGAAAATCCCAGATAAATAATCGGTTGTTTGCGATATAAACTTGTTACCTGATTTAATTCAGGAATGTTAATCTTCAGGTTCTCTTTATAGGAACCAAAAAGATCAGTAACCGATATAGTCAGAGATATCTGGTCATAATAAAGCAAGCGCTTTATGCCTGCATTTAGGAAAAATATTTCTTCTTTTTGACCCTGGGGTGTGAGAACCGGTGAATTGTAAGAGAAGTTTAATTGAAATAAGGTTTTTTTTGATATCTTAAAAAGAGAATATAATTCAACAGTTCCGGATATATTGCTCTTTCTGTTTGAATATCCGAGATTGCTGGCATCTATTTCATTATAAAATAAACTGGCGCTAAGGTTATAATCCCACCATTTGAATAAATTACCAGAGACTAAAGTTTCTATCCCGGCAGATTGCTGTTTTGCAAGATTTTCAGTAGTTAAAATTATTACACTATCACCTATGGAATTTGAAACAGATGTAAATGCATCATATTTATGGCGGTAGAATATACCCGGAGTAATGGTAATCGATTCACTAATGTTTTGATATGAGAATTCAAAGGAATGTATTTGTTCCGGTTTTAAATACGGATTACCTGCTTCTGCATTTCTGGGGTCTATAAATTCGGGAAATGGATTAAGCTGATCGGCTTCAGGTCGATTTACTCTTTTACCGTAGCTGAAACGCAGGTTATGATATTTATCAATCTCATATGTAATACCCACCGATGGATATAATTTAAAATAATCATTTGGTATTAATACATCATTTGGCACTGTCAGGTGTGATTTTATACCAACAAATTCACCTCTCAATCCAAGTTCCAAATTGAAATTATTTATATCCCGGCTATAAAGGCCATATAAAGCATGTATGTTTTGATCAAATAAAAACCTGTTTGGTCCGGATTCATTAATATAAAAGATATTATCGTGAATAAACTCACCAGTATATCCTGCCTCAAAATCACTTTCATCATTGATAGGCATTGCATATTCAGATACCAATTCAATTTGACTGCCTCTCTTATTGACAAATAGATTTTTTACTGCCAATTCATTGTTTGGGAAAGAACTTATTTCATTAAATATTAAATCTTCTTTTTCATCGTAACCGGCAACTGCTGCTTCAAGCACTAGGCTATGGTCTTCATTACCATTAAACAAGTGTTCAAATGAAATTCCACCCTCACCTTCTTTTTCATATTCATCGTTGGTGTTCTCAGATCGATAACTTTCAATTAATTGATTCTGCCCATTTATCAGGTTTATAAGCGAACTGCCCTTATGAAATGAATTTTGCGAAAAGTAATTACCTGAAAATTCTATTAAATTATCATCATTGAATTGATAAACTAATCCCGCATCCAAAACGTGGGCTAACGGTTTTGTTAAGGATTTTCCATTTTCATTGTACTTTGTCAGAACCTGTCCGTTTGAAATATCTTTTTTAATTCTTTCATCAAAAAAAATATTAGTTCCTGAGGGATGGCGAAGAGAGTAACTTAAAAATGTGTTTAGATTTGACTGGCCGTAGCTTAAATTTATACCTGTATTGTACTTACTTTCATTTCCTATATTCCCGATTATCTGGCCATTTTTGCCGGTTTCAGTATCTTTTCTTGCAATTATATTTACAATTCCACCTGTACCTTCAGGATTATATTTGGCTGATGGATTAGTAATTACTTCAATACGCTCAATAGTATAAGCCGGGATTGTTTTTAAGGCAGTTGCAGGGTTTCTGCGCAGTCGGGCCGAAGATCTTCCATTTATTAAGTATGTAATTTTAGTTGTTCCGCGTATGGTTACATTGCCATTTACATCAACTGAAACTGATGGTATGTTTTGCAAAATATCACTTACGGATCCTGATTCACTGATTATATCCTTTCCAACATTGTAAATTTTCTTCTCTAAGCCAGACACCAAAGTGCTTTTCTCACCACTAACAGTTACCTCGTCTATTAAAATAGATAATTTTTTTAGTACTAATTTGCCTACGTAAATATTTCCTATAAGTTCAAATACCGGTGTTTCCTTCTTTTCATATCCAATAAAACTAGCTTTTATAAAGTATTTGCCTCCAGCAATATTTTCAAATTTGAAGTTTCCATCTGCATTAGTTACTGTGCCGGCTACTAATGTACTATCGGTATCCCTAGACAGGGCTATATTAGCATACAACATCGGCTCATTGTTATCCGCATCAACTATTTGTCCAGTGATAATATATTTTGATTGAGCATTCAGTAAAGAAAAGCAAAAAAGGAAAATTATCCCTAGAATTGGATATTTTACCATTTTGGGCCTATAATTTAGGGTTTGGGGAAATTGAAAATAGTCTAACCCTTTAGATAAAATTAATAACTGGCAACTCGGAAAATTATTTTAATTATTCGGATTTAATTTTCTTGAATGCGTTAGACGGTCAAAATGAAAGGATAGTTGATTAATTTAACATTAATGTATCTCATAACGGAAAGGTATGGAGCTAATTAAAAAGTGTATTGTTTAAAATGTATTCAGTTTATAAATTACGCCTGAAAAAGCAAGAATTTGAGAATAAATAATTAGAAATTATACGTTTTAGAAATGACAAATCTTTGATGATTATCACTAATCTGGAGGAACATAATAAAAAATGATGAGTTTGAGCTAAATAATTGCTCTCTGAATTTTATTTAATAATTCAATGAAACACTTAAATCTTAGAGAAATATTCCGCAATAAATGATAAAATCCTGCAACCCATATTCTTGGGATATAAAACTGAAGGCTAAAAATGGTGATATTGAACAAATTGCATTTTTGCTAGCTAAAACTTTTTCCGCAATTTTATTTTTAAATAGGCGAACAAGATATTCAAAAATATTATGATATTTTAGCTGATAGGATTCCTTTGTTAGTTTGCTAAAATGGGGATGTAAATATGTATAAAGATTCGAGTTTAGTCCGCCATTTTTAACGTCTGCTGCCAGCATATTTAGTGCCTGTTTAAAATAATTGTATTCTGTTTTATCCAGCTTATTTTTCTCATAATATGTGGTTCTTAATTTAAGCTCGGTATATTTTAATGCTGAATTTACTGTTTCATTTATTTCAATTTCTTCAACCAAAGCCTCTGTGGATTTTTTATGTACAAACTGGGATTGATTAATCTCTTTTAATCTAAAAATAATTTCATTAAGCGGAAGGGCAGGAAAATAAGTGGTTTCAGCTTTTATATAATTAAACAGAGATTTTAAAAGTGTTTTCCTATCAAAAAATAAGTATGATGGAATCTTGTGAAACTCAAAATCATTAATAACTATCCAATCAATTTTTGAATTTGAGGTTTCAGTAATATAAATCTTACCTAAATAATTAATCTTATAGTAATTTCCTGTCCTAACTAAATAATTTATTGAGTTCAATATTTTAGAAAAAAGAGGGTCCGATTCCCTTAATTTCAATGATATATGTTGCTCTACACGATTGCTGATTAATTTATTTAAAAACGCAATAGCTTCATTTTCAGATTTTATAGGTGGATTCCAATTTTTGATTACATCTACTATTATATAATGATTATTGTAGTTTGCTTTAAGGAATAGTTGAGTAATAGCTTCCAGTGCAATATTCCTGAATGAATTTTGGCAGGGGCTAATAATATTTTTAATCCGATTGTAATTATAACGAATGTGCGGCTCTCCAATTTTGACGAGTCTTTCAATAAAATTCTCAAGTTCAGACTGCGAATATCCATTTTTGCATAATTTATTGAGAAAATTATAAAAGGAATATCTTTCCTCTGTATCCCACATATGACCTCAAATAAATAATATTTCAGAATTAGATTCGAAAAAAAAGAGTAGAATAAAGGAGCTTTTGCAATGTTACAGAACTAAAATATTGTAAAGGAATTTTAACCAATAACCTATTTTTAACTATTCAGCAAACACAAACGTTATTCCGCAATGAACTATTTAAAAACAGATAATCCAAAATATTTTTAGCTTCAGTATTTAAGGGAGATTGTTCTTAGGATTTTCAAATGTCTCTACTTACTGCAAGTAGAATTTAAATTGATTGCAATAATAAAATTCTTTCACCAATGCTTACCTTTATATATTTATTGCTTCTAATTACTTTACATATTTAGAAATACAATAGCTGCATCAATGCAATCAAAAGTAGGAATTAACTTAGCAGATTTTATCTTAAAGTCAATAATAATCTTTTACCAAATTATTATGATTATTGAAATTAGCCAAATTAATCGCTTAAATCTCATTTTTGTGAGTTTATAAAAGCGTATAATATTTGGACGGTCATCCAGTATTCTCACAAAATCTTAAGATTCAAAAAATTCAAAAGACTTAAATAATTTAGCATAGTAAATGGCATAGTGTGAATAGAACAATAATCAAAATATGAAATGTGCGGAGAGACAGGGATTCGAACCCTGGGTCCGCCAATGACGGACAACGGTTTTCGAGACCGCCCCATTCAACCACTCTGGCATCTCTCCATTAGGGTATTCAAATAAATATTAAATGGACAATTAAAAATAATATTATCCCGGAAACAAATAAACTAGGGACAAAAAATTTATGATTTTTATGCATTTCTCAAAAAAATTGTATGAATGGGCAGGAAAATAAATATTCCTGCAATATGAGTCATAATTTTCCCAATAAATAATCTGGAAATTCCGGATTAAAGAAAACTATTCTGAAATTAATCCACAAATTGTAACTAATTTAAAAACTGCCATGTATAAATATATATAGAGACTTACGCATGTATAAAAGAAATCCGGCCATATGACATTATTAACTATACAATGATCCATTATTTAGAATAGTCACATTTTTTGTAAAATCTTATTGAAATAATTATATTTACAATCTTCTATCTGGAGAGGTGCAAGAGTGGTTGAATTGGCTACCCTGGAAAGGTAGTGTATCCGCAAGGGTACCGTGGGTTCGAATCCCACCCTCTCCGC
>DATFMR010000010.1:0-52528 GCA_035266865.1 Ignavibacteriaceae bacterium
CCATATTGTTCAGGATGATTTGCGGAGAGCCTTGCACGCAATATTTTATTTATTGCTCCAATGAAATCACTTAAAATTTCTTTCGGACCGCTTACAATTCCCCAGCCTATTCTAAAACCGGGAACCATATAATTTTTTGAAAGTCCGCCGAATGTAATTACCGGAACATCTTTATTTAGCGATGCAATTGAGATATGTTTTTTCCCATCGAATAAAAGTTTGTCGTAAATTTCATCGGCAAAAATTACAAGATTGTGTTCAATTGCAAGATCAACAATCTGCTGCAGGTTTTCTTTTGTATAAAGCGAACCAGTTGGATTATTCGGATTTATTAAAATAATCGCTCTTGTTTTTTCATTTATTTTACTCTTGACATCTTCAATATCCGGCAGCCACCCATTTTCTTCATTTAAGTAATATGGATTTTCCACCATCCGCAGCTTGCTTGCAATCGCGGTGTAAAGCGGGTAACCCGGACTTGGAGTCAGCACGTTTTCGCCTTCGTCAACTAAAGCAGTTAAGCAAATATCGATAGCTTCGCTTGCGCCAGTTGTTACAAAAATATCCTGTACGTTTTCAATACCTTTTTTTGCAGCTTCCTTTTCAATAGAATTTCTTGCTGAACTGATTCCTGAAGATGGAGCATACCCGTTTTTATTGTCCAGCATTGCTTTGTAGGTAGCTTCCACAAGATGTTTCGGAGGTTTAAAGTCATAAATATTCGGATCACCGATATTCAAGTAAAGCATTTCCTTACCCGATTTTGCAACTTCATTTGCAAGAACGACTATATCTCTTATTGCATAAATTATATTTTCAGTTCTGTCTGCTGCTTTAATTTTTAAAGGTTTCATCATCCTCTCCGAAGCTAAATTTATTCAATGATCTAATATAATAAATTTTCAAATCTGGATTATTGCAATTTGATAGACGGGGAATAAGATTAAGAAGGCAACGGAGATAGTAAATAGCTACAACTTTTCCTGCTTCCGTCTCGGCGGATAAGCTTAATTATAATCTTACTCATTTTTATTTATTTCAATAATATCATCTTTTTAATTTCAGTAAACCCACCAGATGTCAATCTGTAAAAATATACCCCGCTGGAAAACCGGCTTGCATCAAATACAACTGAATATTTACCGGGAGATTTTTCTTCACTAATTAAAGTTTGTATTTCCCTTCCAAGTATATCAAATATCTTTATAGTTACAAACAAAGTTTTGGGGATTTTAGATTTAATCATTAAAATTGTGGGGAATTTTTCTGCTATTTCAGATTTCTTTGACGGACAATTTCAAAAAGTAATATCCCCGTAGCAACAGAAACGTTTAAAGACTGGATTTTCCCTTTCATTGGAATGTTGATGAGCATATCACAATTTTCAGCAGTAAGCCTGCGGATCCCCTTTTCTTCGTTTCCAATTATTAATGCAATTGGAATTTTGTAATCTATTTCAGTATAAATTTTTGAATTTTCGAGTGAAGAGCCCACAACCCAGAAACCGTTTTCTTGCAATACTTTTAAGGAATTTACAAGATTATTTACCTGGCAGATTTTTACGTGTTCAGTAGCTCCGGCAGAGGTTTTTGTGACCGTTTCATTTACAGGTGCGCTATTGTGTTTTGTAATTAAAACACCGTCCACTTCTGAGCATTCTGCGGTTCTTAAAATTGCCCCGAGGTTATGAGTGTCCTGTATTGAATCTAAAATTAATATTAATGGATATTCTGATTTTTTGGCGCCGGCAATAATTTCTTCAAGCTGGAAATATTTTTGAGATGATTTTTTTGCAATAACTCCCTGAGTGTTGCTCCCTTTTGCAATTTCATTAAACTTTGCCGCCGTAATTTCGTTACACTTTATCCCTTTCTTTTTGGAAGCCACTCTAATTGCATTTATAATTCCGCCTTTTTGTCCATAAAGAAGGTAAACCTGTTCAATTTCCTCTCCGGAATTTATTGCCTCAAGCACAGGTTTTCTGCCGATGATCAGGTTCATCTTAAATTACTTCTTTTCTTTTTTGTTATGCCCGTTAAGTTTTGTCTTTATTGGTGGAGGGGTAAACTTTTTTAAATCTTTGTGTTTATTGAAATAGACTAAGCCTGCTGTTCCAGCAATAACCATAATTATAGAAATAATTTGAGCTTCAGTAAAACCAAGCAATATCCTGGGGTTCAACCTGATTGTTTCAACTGAAAATCTTTCAATACCTGCAAATATCAAATAAAACACAAATAGTTTTCCGTCCGCCCAGTCTTTTTTTCTCAACTTCCACAATATTAAAAAGATAATTACAGCAAGAATGAATTCATAAAGAGGAACAGGATGAAGAGGTGTTGTATCTGGAACTCCATTAGGAAAATGTTTAGCAACATCCGGAAAATATTTCTGAAAGTTGAAATCATTAAACATTGCTGATGGAGGAACAGTACCATGTGAATAATCAACACCCCATGACAAATTTGTTGGAATACCATAATCCCCATCACCAGCAAGGTGGCAGCCGATTCTGCCGATACCATATGCCAAAATTAATGATGGCGAAGCTGCATCAGCTATTACAAGGAATGGGATTTTCTTTTTTCTTACATAAATGAAGATAGCAATTATTGCCAAAATTAATCCGCCATAAAATGTTAATCCACCCGGAGAAAACGCCATCATGGGATTTTTTAAAAACGCATCCCAGTTTTCAAAAAGATGGAAAAGTTTACTCCCTATAATTCCAAAAATAATTGCAAGCAGGGTAATTTCAGTTGCAAATGAAGGATCAAGTTTTTTCCTTTCGAACTCTTTTGTAAGAATATAGCTGGCAATAATAAAAGCAATTCCCAGCATAAGTCCGTAACTGTAAACTGTAAATGGTCCAATTTTAAATAATTCGGGATACATTTTTATACACCTTTTGTAGAATAAGTGAATCTGTCCCTTGCTACATCAAAATTACAAAATTTCCTGTTATTTTTTTTGTCCGGCAAAAATTCTTTTACCAATTCAATTTCTTTCTTGAAAACATTAAAGTTAAACAAAGCGCTGTTTAAGCTGCCATCCTGTTTTATTACATTAATTGTGTGCTCGCCATAAAGCGAACTAAATAACAATTCACAACTTGCAGGTCCCGGTTCATTAAGATATGTAGTCTTTGTATTTAATCCCAGTATGCTGATATCTATCGAATTTTTATCCTTTTTAAACTTAACAGAAATTTCATAATTAAGCATTGAAAAATTTTTCATCGTTTCTAGTCGGACACAATATTGTTGTTCCTGTTTTTGCTTATTATTATAAAAATAGACCAAACAGGTATATTCAATTTCGGATTCTTTTGCGCGCGGAGTTGATTCTTTAATCTGGATGATAGACTTTACCCGGGATTTTGGAATACCAGGTACTTTTTTAGGATTTTTAAGAGGCATTACTTATTTAATATTTTTATCATCTGATCAGTATCATCAATCGCAATCTGAACCTGCTCTCCGCTTTCCATATTCTTGAAATTTACTTTACCTGTTTTAAATTCCTCGCCACCGAGGAATAACACAAAACGTGAATTTAATTTATTTGCTTCGCGCATTTGTGCTTTAACACTTCTATCAAGGTAATTGAATTCAACAGAAAAATTTTTCCTCCTGAAACCTAAAGCAAGTTCAAGAACTTTTTCGTTTAATTCTTTATCCAGTTTAACAATATAAATATCAATTTTTTCGTCCGGCAGGTTAAGTGTTTTTTCATTTTCACACGCAAGCAGAATTCTTTCAATTCCCGCCGCAAATCCAACTCCCGGAGTTGGGTCGCCTCCAAGTTGTTCGACAAGAAGATCATATCTTCCGCCGCCGACAAGCGCGCTTTGGGAACCAACTTTTCCACTTACAATTTCAAAAGTTGTTTTCGTGTAATAATCGAGTCCGCGGACAAGAGCAGGTTCAACAGAATAGGGAACTTTTAGAATTTCGAGATATTCTTTCACAGCATAAAAATCATTTTTACTTTCTTCATCAATAAAATCCAGAAGTTTGGGAGCGTCTTTCATTATCTGCTGATCTGATTCAACTTTACTGTCAAACAACCTGAGTATATTAGAATCCAACCTTCTTTTACTGTCTTCCGATAAATCGTTCTTTTTGTCTTCCAGGTATTTTTTTAATTCATTCTTATAATTTTCACGCGAAGCCGGAACGCCAAGTGAATTTAATTTTACTTCAATGTCTTTTAATCCCAGCATTTTTAAAATATCATATGCAATTGCTATCAATTCCGCATCAAGCATCATCGAAGTACTTCCAATAGCTTCTCCGCCGAACTGATGAAATTGTCTCAGCCTTCCGGCCTGAGGTCTTTCCTGGCGAAACATCGGGGAAATGTAAAATAATTTGTTGAGGTTTTGTTGTTTACCGAGTGAATGTTCAATAAAAGCTCTTACTACTGCGGCGGTCATTTCAGGTTTTAATGTAACACTGGTTTCACTTCTGTCAGTAAAAGTGTACATCTCTTTTCCAACGATATCAGTTTCTTCCCCAATACTTCTGGCAAACAGGGATGTTTCTTCAAAAACCGGTGTGCGGATTTCTTTATAATTAAAATTTCCAAAAATATTACGGACGATATTTTCAAGATGATTCCACCTTGATATATCTGAAGGGAGAGTATCTTTTGTTCCGGTAATGGCTTTTATCATATTTATCTAAATTTTGAGGGGAAAGTAAAATTGAGCTAACAACAAACCAGGTATAGTTTAAACTTCAAAATAATTTTCTTCTTCTTTCGTAAATAATTCTAAAATTTCATCTTCAGAATTTGCTTTTATAAGAGATTCCCTAAATTCATCTTTGTTCATCATCCTGGAAATTCTGCTCAGTAATTTTATGTGTGTGCTGACAAGATTATCTTTTCCAACAAGTAGAAAAACAAGCTGAACAGGTTGTCCATCTAGTGATTGATAGTCAATTGCATTATTTGATTTACCAAAAGCGCCAAGGATTTCATCAACAGAGTTTGTTTTTCCGTGCGGGATTGCAAATCCTTTTCCCACCCCGGTTGACATAATTTTTTCTCTCTCTAAAACAGCTTCCCTGACTTTTTCAATATCCTTTACTCTGGAATCATCTTTAAATAGATCAATCAGCTCGTTAATTACTCCATCTTTTTCATTCTCTTTTAAGTCGGATATAATAAAATGATTTTTTAAAAGATCTGCTATTTTCATTTAATCACCGGTTTCCTGCAATTATCTTAAGATTATAAAAATAAATTTAAATTTACTAATACCAGAATTGTTTAGCAATGTAATTTAGTCGCTAATAGAACTATTTATAGGTATTTTGCACAGGATAGCGCTGCAATTTTGTTTAACAAATAAATTACCTGTTAAATTCAGACAAATTTAATTGTCCGGTAAAATGGTTTATCTTAAATTTGTAGTACAGATTAATTAAAATCCTCATTTATTGAGGGGGGAGAATATGGATATTCAAAATAAGACCGTTCTAGTGTTGGGAGGTTGGGGACTGGTAGGTACCGCTGTTGCCAGGAATCTAATTCCCGAAAATCCGAAAAGAATAATTATCACTTCTTTAAGATTATCAGAAGCAAAAGATGCCGTAAAAAAATTAGAAATTGAGTTCCCGGAAAAGAAAGGGAAAAAATTCTTCATCCCATGGGGCGGAGATATTTTTGTAAGAAATGAATTTAAAGATAAAAATCGCGGTGAACTTTTAGCGGATAAAAGGACAAGAAAAATTTTAATGAGCGATATAATGGATGAGCTTTCTGATGAAGTTCTTGAAAGTTCATCTGTTTATAAGCTATTAACAGAGTTTAAACCAAATGTAGTAATTGATTGTATCAACACAGCTACTGCTATCGCCTACCAGGATATTTACAGCACATACAGAACAATAAACCGTGCAATTAAAACAAAAGCAGAATATGATGTAATTGTAAATGAAACTGAAAAACTTTTGTGTACTCTTTACATCCCCCAGCTTATCAGGCACGTACAAATTATGTATGCAAGCATGAGCAAAGTAAACACAGGTGTTTATTTAAAAGTCGGTACAAGCGGAACCGGTGGAATGGGATTAAATATTCCATACACGCACAGTGAGGAAAAACCTTCGCGTGTATTGCTGAGCAAATCTTCAATTGCAGGAGCTCAAACACTGCTGCTATTTCTGATGGGAAGAACTCCCGTGGGACCGATTACAAAAGAAATAAAACCTACCGGTGCTATTGCGTGGAAGAGAATTGAATTCGGTGAAATTAAAAGGCGCGGACAGGCAATTGAACTTGTTGATATTGATGTCAGTGAAGCAATTCCATTAAAAGGTAAATTTGAGATCTGCCAGAACAGGCAATACAAATCGACCGGCGAAACTTTAAAATCTGTTTTTATTGATACCGGCGAAAACGGGATTTTTTCAAAGGGAGAATTTGAAACTATTACTGCTCAGAGACAAATGGAGTTTGTTACACCGGAGGAAATTGCTGAAGTCGCTATCTACGAGATAAAGGGCGGAAATACCGGAAAAGATATTGTAAGCTCACTCGATCACGCAACACTCGAGCCGACATACCGCGCCGGGTATATGCAGCATACTGCTGTTACAAAACTCGCACAGCTTGAAGAAAAAAATAATATCTACAGTGTTGCTTTTGAGTTACTTGGTCCGCCGAGATTATCAAAACTACTTTTTGAAATTCATCTTATCAGGAGAAATTTTAAAACAATGCGCGATTTTCTAAGAGCAAAATCGAAAGATGTTTCGGATAAATGTTTTGAAATAATTACAAACGATAAAAAACAAAGAAGCGAAATACTCTCTATAGGGATTCCGATTCTTCTTCCTGACGGTAAATCACTGTTGAGAGGAAATAATATTAAAATCCCGGCATTCCAGGGAGAAAATGAACTGGATATAAATGATAAAAACATTGAACGCTGGGCGTTTGAAGGCTGGGTTGATCTCAGGGTTTCCAATATGTCCAAATGGCAAAAAAGAATTAAGGACCTGATTGACGAAGCTGAAAATATCCCTGAAACAGATACCAGTTCTCACCACGTAAGGACAAGAGCTTACTGGGGAAATTTTGAAGAAATAAATATAGGTAAGATCTGCAGCTGGATCTTTATCCACGAAGAACAGGGACGCAGAATGAAAGCCTGATCTTTCATCAAATTAAGAAAAAGAAAACCCCATAAATTTTATGGGGTTTTTTATTTAGGATTGTACGCTTTCAAAAAATCAGAGCCTAATTAACCATTTCATTTCTTTAATAAAGTTTCGAATACTTTTTCCTTACTAATCTGTTTTGTACAGAAAAACCAGTCATAACATTTCATTTCTTCTTTACTTTCCATCCTTTCCTTTGCGGTTCCGCAGGAACCAGCTGCAGGTACAATTACAGGATCGCCCGGCTGCCAGTCAGCGGGTGTTGCTACCGAGAATTCATCGGCGGTTTGCAGTGCAATAATCACACGGTACAACTCGTCAAAGTTTCTTCCAAGACTTAAAGAGTAATAAATTATAGTTCTGATAATCCCTTTCGGATCAATTACAAATACTGCCCTTACCGCTTTCGTATTGCTCTCGCCCGACTGAATCATTCCATATTTTTTTGCAACTTCCATAGTGATATCTTCGATTAGCGGGAATTTGACTTCAACATCTTTCATACCTTTGTATTCTATTTTTTCTTTAATAGTTCTCAACCATGCAATGTGGCTGTGCAAGCCATCGACTGACAGGCCGACCAATTTACAATTCGCTTCGGCAAATTTATTCTCGAGCGTAGCAAAAGTCATAAATTCGGAAGTGCAGACCGGCGTAAAGTCTGCAGGATGACTGAATAGGATTACCCAGCTGCCTTTATAGTCTGAAGGGAAATTAATATCCCCCTGTGTTGTAACAGCTTTAAATACCGGAGCTGCTTCACCTATTCTCGGCATTAATATTTGATTATTTTCTTCCATTTTGTTTCTCCATTTATTAGTTATGTAATTATAGATCGTTACTTAATTATAAATTTTAAATAACTATTTTTTCTCTGAAATAGATTTTATGAGAATTAGCGTTTTATTGAATATGATGATTATGTCCCCTGTTTTCGTGCCTGTGCTTATGGCCCAGACTTTTATTAATTGTGGGCTTTGTTAACGGCTCTAATTCTTCATTTAATAACTTCTTGATTGAATCCGAGACATTCATTTTTCTTGCCAGATATGCTTTGCTTTTAGACGTGTTAATTATTTCAAATGCGTGCGGACCAATATTGCCAACAATAAATGCTTCAACACCTTTTCCTAAAAAACCTTCAAGTATTTTATGATTGTGCCCTTCCCCCTTATTATCAAAAACCTTAAAAGAATTTGTTTCCGAATCATATAAAAGATAGAAATTAGCTTGCCCAAATCTTTTTGCAATTGTACTTTCTAAACTATTTCCATCCGAGCCTATAATTACTAACATTCTTCACTCCTTAATTTTGACCCATTGATAAGAACATCCACCAAAACGATATCAATTATTAAATAGATTAATTCTAACAAAATCCTAAATGCTTTATTTTATAGACTAATCTTTCTCTTGCCGGCACCATAGCGGATACCCTTTATCATCACGAAGCAACAACGTCTCATTTCCATTTTTTAGTGATGCAGCAATAATTACCGGATTTGAGTCAAAGATTATTAGCGAGCCTTCGATTGTTAATGAATCGTTTAGAGTAATTCTTATTGCCTGACTTTCCATAAATCCGACAGGCCCGAGGTGAACCGAAACCGTATCATTACCAATTTTTACTAAGATATGCTGACAACACGTCATCCCATTGATGGGAGAGATATTTTCCAGACATACAACTTTTCCGGATATAAACACAACAGTATTTTCATTGTACATCTTATTATATTTACTTCCTGCGCCCCAGCCGATTGTATTTTTACTAACTCTAAATTGTTGTGCATATAGATCTGCGGTAATGAAAGAAATCATAATAATAGGGATTATAGATACGCTAATAATTCGTTTCATAATTTCATCTCCCGGTCTTGAAATATTATTTTCAAATACCATTCAACTCCTGAAATATCTGATTTAGAATAAAGCCTTTGATGAGTTAATTTCAAAAAGGGAACAAACAAATCAATTCTTTCATACAATCGTATAGTATGAACAGAGAAATTCAGCAACTTTTCTGCCGTACTTATAGTAAAAATCGGTGTTTCTTCCTGTATCTTAAGATCTGTCATTTTAAAACCACCAAATTTTTCAGATGTCCCTTATCCATTGTGGCATTCTTTATATTCATTAAAATGCATTTTTGTTCAGCTATAACACAGATTTTATTGTCAGAAATAAATTCAAACTTTAGAGTAATGATATTATGTGTAATATTTTCAATCTCAATATGCCCTGTTGGTTTATCTGTTATTTTTAATTGTTTTTTATAAAAAATATGAGTTGAAATAACTGCTGGATACAGGTCTTCTTTAAGCAATTTATCAACAGGAAAAAATTTTTCAAATATTTTAATCCGCAAGTCTTCCAGCCATTTTACATACACAATATTATTTACATGTCCGGCTATATCAATTTCATAGGTTTTAATATCAAAATTGATCGCAGTATTTAGTTTATCTTTTATATAATTCATATTTATCCTCTAAGGTAACAGAATAGCAACTGCCAGTACGGTCGTCCACATTCCTGTTCGGTCACCTTCGGCTGACTGAGTAATATTAAATGTTTTTACAATCTTCCCGGACATTTTGAATTCCTGTTCCCGATCATTCCAATCTGCTTCAGGATTAAAATCTACACCCAGTGTTGTTGCCAGCATTTGAGCTGCTAAATCTTCCGCGTAATCTCCAGCGATTTTTTCTTTTACACCGTATGGATGATGTTCTGATAAATATCCATACTGTGAGTTATCCGCCGGAATTGCAACGCCAATTGAAGAAGCGATTAGACGATTAGGCTCATTTGTGGAATTTCTTGCCATCACCGCGAATGTAATTTGACCGGGCATTAATTCCTTTAACCCTTCTTCCCTGTTTATACGTTTGCAGCCGGGAGGAAATATGCTGCTTACAGTAACCAGGTTACAAATTTCTATGCCGGCGTTTCGCAGAGCGGCTTCAAAGGAACTTAGATAATCCTTGTGCCTGCCCACACCCTTTGTAAAAAATATTTTAGCTGGTACATACAATTTAATTCTCCGGATTATTCTTCAAATATTTTTTTAGTAATGCTTTTACAGTAGATTCGGAAGTCACAAGCTTTATAGCTACCTGTGCTTTTGCCAAAACTGAATAGGCTTTAGCTCCGATTTTTTTTGTCAAAAGTAAGTCAATCCCGTTCTTAATTATCAGATCGGCTGTATCCGGCCCGGCGCCATGTATACTTTTTTCGCCTGCATTTTCTATTGCTTCATACAAATTATTAGCAGTATTATAAACAATAATGTAAGGGGCACGCCCAAACTGGCTGCATATTTGCGATTCTTTTGTATTACCCATTGACATCACTGCAATTTTCATTTATGCCTCAATTGTCAGATATATGGTGGTTGTGTTCATGTGCGCAAGCTTCATATCCGCTTAATTTGCCCTGCAAAAACTGATTTATTGCATCTTCGAAAAGAAGCCCCGGGGCTGTAATAACACTTATGCCATTTTCGAGAAAATTTGTAATAGCCTTTTGCCCCATTCCGCCGGCTATTATTGTAGAAACATTAAACTGTTTTACATATCCCGGAAGCTGGCAACTTCCTCCGTGTTCACCTGCCAGGGGATTAAAATAAGTTTCATTCTTAATTATTTTTTTTCCTTCGTCTAATTCACATACATTGAATTTAGAGCATCTTCCAAAATGTTCGGCAACAATTTCTTTACCGCCGGTTTCTTCTATCGCAACTGCAAAACGCTGGTTCATATTAACTCCATTTTATTTTTTCTGTCCAATATTTTTACAAAAAAAGTATTACCTGAAAATTTCATTTGCTTCAACTCATTTTGATCCAGTAATTTTTGAACTAAGTTCCAATCAACACCAGCTTTTGATAAAAACGCCTCCATTGCGTCTTTGCGCATAGGATGAACCGCAAGAATACTTAATAATTCTTTTTCAGCATCGAATGAGTAACTAAACTCAGTTCCTTCATTATATGCTAATAGCTCAACATCTTTTACAAGATCACAAAATATCTGGTAGGTCATATTCAGATTTTCTTCCGTAGGCGGCTCAACGTAAGATTCCGAAGACGGGCGGGTTGGTACTAATATATATGCCTTATCCGGGTTGATATTTGAAATTGTATCCGCAGTTTTTTTTATAGATTCAGCATTGTCATTTATTCCTTGAACGAGCATCGTTTCGGTTACCAGCATACCCCTGAAAGATGAAGCAAAAGTTTTTATTCCGCATAAAATTTCCTCAAGTTTAAGTTTACCATTTGGCCTGTCAATCTTATGCCATATTTTTTCATCTACTGTATCAATTTTTACAGAAACCCAATCTGCATTTGCTAATTCTTTTCTAACATTTTTATCCCATAGTAAGGATGAATTTGTTATAACCGCTATCTTAATTCCAAGCGGTTTTAACAGTTCTATTGTTTTGCCGAGATTTATATCCAGAGTCGGTTCTCCATCCGGCACAAAAGTCAAATAGTCAATTCGTTCCCCTGCGCTTTGCAGCTGCTCAACTTTTTTAAAGACTTCTAAATAAATTTCTTCCGGTGAAAAAAAATACTTCCTTTGGATAGACATAAAATCAGTAGCGCCAATTTGGCAGTAAACACAAGAATAGCTGCAAATTTTCGGCGGAATATTATTTATTCCCAGGCTTCTCCCCAGTCTGCGCGATGGAATTGGTCCAAATGTAATTGAACAGTTATTCTCTTTCATTTATTAACTCAATCATGAAAATTCAATTTTTCTTTTAAGACAGACTTTAAATCGAGCTTTTTGACAATATCACAATCACAGGACAGGCCATTTTCTTTCAGGAACTTAATTATTAGATCTATCTCATTTTCGGAAAAATTTTCTTTCAGGTACCACTCTGTATGACTAAAACTACTATCACATTTTTCTTCTGCACTAAATATTTCGTACAAATAAGCCTGTAAGAATGCCAGTCGATGTATTGGTATTGGCGGATCATTTTTTATCATTCAGTAATTTCCTCTCTGATCAATCATAGGATAATCTTATTTCTTTTTCCTTTAATGTTGGTTTTATTAATTCCCTCATTTTCCCTGCCCCCCAGGTATTTAATTTCGTATGAATTGTATAATATTTCTCCGGGATTGGATGAGTACCAACAACAACTTTCAGATTATATTTAGTTTCAATAAAATTTCTAAATTCATTTATATACGGGCAGGGCGGATAACCAACAACCATGCCGGTTGCGAAGTGAATTACCTCTGCGCCGTTTTTCTTTAATTCTTCCGGCGCATATTCAATATTGCCGCCGGGACATCCTCCGCATGTTGTATAACCTACAAGTTCAACTTCTTTATCCTTGTAAATATCAAAAGCTCCGGCTCTTTCAGTAATTGATCTGAAACATTTTCCACCTGCACAGCTTTTGTATCTGTCGCAAATTATAATACCTATTTTGATTGTTTTTCCCACTGAGAGACCTTTTAATATTTGCTGATAATAATTATTTAAGTGTGTCCAGTTTTCTTCCTTTAACTTTCATTGGATCGCCTGAATAACCCAGAGCTTCCCAATCTAATCTTCCGTCCTTACTGTGACAGGAATTGCACTTTAATGCTTCTTCTTTTGGCGCAACCATATGATTAATAGGCCAGTACATTTCAGTTTCTATGAATGAGTAATTTCCTGAATAAGGTAAATTGATTTCCTTCATTCCAAGTTGCGAAGCGGAATTCCAATCATAGGTTTTCCAGTAGCCATCCTGCCCAAAAAGTTTTGGAATAATTAGATAATCGTTTTGTGAATCATAAATTTGTTTACCGCGCATTACCTTAAAAGGTGCAATCTTTGCTTTTGGATCTTTAATATCTCCGTTTAGAGAATTAAGTTCTACAATTTTTGAAGGATCTACTTTATCCCCAAAAGAATAATACTTAGCACTTCCGTTATACCACTTGTAAGTTGGGATAACATTTTTTGCCCACTTAAATTCACCTTTCATTTTATTGTAGGTTTCTTCACCAAACTCATCCTTCGGTGCAGTCTTATCTTCACCCGTTTTTGACCAATCCCACCAAATTTTTGTTGGTTCTTCTTTTGCAAATTCAGGAATATGACAAGTTTCGCAGGCAACCGAACTTATGTGTTTGTTCAAAGTATTGTTTTTGTGAATTTCACCCTTATGGCAATCGGTACAGTATACATGGTTTACATTTGCAGCCATTGAACCGTGACTTGCACCCATAATTTTGTGTTTGTCAGTTTTATGGCATTCAATACATTGATAACCTAATTTTCCCATATGTACATCAACAGAAACAGTCGGCTCAAAAAGACTTCCGTCCAGATCACCGTGTTTAACGCCGGTACCTCCCCCTCCATTAAAATGACAATTACCGCAATTTGTTATGGTAGGCTTTCCGACACTTTGAGCAGATGCCAAAAGGTCTACATTTTTATCAGGCATTCCGGCTGCAGTAGGAGTCTTTGCGTATTTGCCGGTCTGATCGTGGCACACCAGGCAATCAACGTTTTCTTCGTTGCTAAAATCAAATGTCCCATCTTTCCAGCCATAACCTGCGTGACAGCTGGTACAGCGCGGATTGTTTGAAGGAACAGCTATGCAAAAATTATTTATAAAGTTTATTTTACCTCTTTTCTCCGTTTTACCTTCAGAGTTTACAAACTTTTCATCAAGCCATGTCCAGTGGTTAGTCTGCATTACTTCTTTTGCCGCGTTTTCATGACAAACCAGGCAGGCCCTGGTTATTACCTGCGGTGTAGTAAAAGGCCCCTGTATTAAATCCTTATGAGATTGTGCAATCAGTGTCACATTAAAAAGGAAAAGGATAAATGACATCTTTTTTAACATATTACTCCCCTTTCAGTTTTTGGATGATGTTAATAATTCTTCATGATAATTTTCTTCAATCAGGTTTACTATTAAATTAAAAACCCTTGTTACTTCGCAGGCTGGTTTTTCGAGAACAATTGGTATGCCCTTGTCGCCAAGTATTCGCACATCAATATCAATTGGTATAGCACCGAGGAAAGGGACACCACAATCTTCAGCTAATTTTTTACCTCCGCCTTCACCGAAAATATTGAGTACTTCGCTGCAATGTGGACATACAAATCCCGACATATTTTCAACAACACCGATATATGGAATTTCGAGTTTTTTTGCCATATTAATTGCACGCTCCGCATCAATTACTGAAACCTGCTGCGGAGTCGTAACTATAACGGCATAATCAGGTTTCATTTGCTGAGAAATAGTCAGTATCTCATCACCTGTACCGGGAGGTAAATCGGCTATTAAATAATCGAGTTTTCCCCATTCAACGTCTGCTAAAAATTGATTTATAACTTTTGAGCGCATAGGTCCGCGCCAAATCAACGGCTGTCCGTTCTTTAACATACCAACCATCGATATTACCTTAGCACCATATTTTTCAAATGGATAAATTTTTCTTTTAAAAAAATCAAATCACCATCTATATTCAGCATTTTTGCAACATTCGGACCCATAATGTCCGCATCAAGTAATCCGGTTGATAAACCCTTCGACTGCAAGGCATAAGCAAGATTAATGCTAACTGTTGTTTTACCGACGCCGCCTTTGCCGCTAAATACCGCGATTCGGTGTTTAATTTTTGAAACAGTTTCGGATATCCTTTTTTCTTCGGCTTCATATTCTTTTTTATGGTCTTGTGGATTCATGCTTCCTCTATCTTTACTTTTTTTTTATTACTGTATGAATTATTTTCTATTTACCTGTTTACATTTCTATTGTTTAATAACATTACTCCCGTACCAACCGGGAATCCGCACAATTCAGAAATAACTTCACATTTAACTTTGAACAAAAAATAAATTGACCTCTCTGAGTTCAACAGAGTTTCAAAATTTCCCTGGCCTTTTGAAATTATCAAATCCGCATTTTTATAAATCTCCGAAAATTCCGCAGTGCTTTCATTTAAATCCGTCCCGGATATTCTGCTTCCACTTTCTATTACCTTGCAGAGTTTATCGATGCCAAGATTCCTTGCATCTTTCAGAGTAATATCGTTTAAAATTTCATTGGACCTTACGGCATAAACCACTTCTTTCGGCTGAAGCTGTTTTATCAGGAATTTATCGAACAGAGCTTCTTCATAGTTATCAGCAATAAAGAGTATTCGATTTGCTTTATTAAAATCTTCTCTGAATTTATCTAATGCAGCAAGATTGATCAGTTCAGAAGTAATGATGTTAATTTCTTGTTCAAGATTGTAGTTTGGATTTGCACCAAGATCGATTGAATTACCGGTTATAGAAATTCTGATTGCCAATTCCAATTTATCTGAAGCATTTTTAATCATTGTTCCAAGATATTTTATATACTTCTCTGCATTAATTAAGTTTTTTTCCTTAATTCTCCCGAAAGAGCTGCCGCCGTTGAGATGATTCTTTAATATTTCCTGGAGCTTAATTGAAAAGTGAGGAGCAGTTTTAATTTCTTTATTTTCCGACAAAGAAATTATCGTATCGTAGATTATCTGACTCTGCTTGTTCTTATCGTCAACGCCCAGAAGTTGACTAAAGGTAAAGGATTGTTTTACAATGCAGGGAATACAACCAGGGGAAATCAACATATATTTTTCCTAAACAATTTAATTTTTCTTCTAACTCACCAATGGTGGCAATTAATTTCTTATTATTACGCAAGAACAATGCCTCTAAAAAAGGTCGTTTTTTAAAGGAATATTAAAGTCATCCCTATTTTATGGATTGCGTTTATGCAATTAATATTGCGTATATTGCAGTATTGCAATAACGCTGCAATGCTAATTGCGGGAAAAATAAAAGGGGAAAACGAAATGAAAGATCTTCAGAAGATAATAGACCAGCAGAAGGAAGTTGCTATAATTCCGGATGGGATTGCCGTAATAGGAATAGACCGAAATATAATAGTCTTTAATGAAGCAGCTTCGCGAATAACAGGCTTTACAGAAGATGAAACAATAGGCATAAACTGTTCATTATTATTTGATGAGAAAAGTGAAGAATCAAAGTTTATAGCTGAAACTATTTCTCAAAAGCGGGTTTATTCCAATCTACCATTTAAAATAAAAGGAAAAGATAAAAATTTAATCGATGTACTCGCATCGATTACACCTATTATGAAGTCTGATTTTGTAATAAGTGTGGTGCTGGTTTTCCGGAATACAAAAGAAATGCTTTCGATGGCTGAAGAACTAAACGAAAAGACTTCTGAATTAATAGACCAGAGGAATAAACTCGATGCAATATTTAACAGTAACATCGAAGGCACATTTACAATAGATAACGAATGGAATGTTACGTCATTTAACAATTCCGCGGAAAAAATAACCGGCTACAAAAAAGAAGAAGCTTTGGGTAAAAAATGCTGGAGTATCTTTAACTCAAAACTTTGCAGAAATGGCTGCCATATGGAACAAACAATTCATAATGGGAAAGCAATGGTCGGAAATGAACTTGAAATTATTAACAAGAACGGACAGAGAATTCCGATCCGGGTAAATTCGGGAATTCTTCTTAACAACAAAAATGAAAATATCGGGGCTGTTGAAACATTTATAGATATATCTGAAATTAAAAATTTATCCGCACACCTTAGCGAGTTTTTTAAGTACGAAAATATTGTTGGCAGAAATAAAGAGATAAAACAAATCATAGCAGTTCTCGAAAGTGTATCTCAAACGGACAGCACTTCCCTGATAACAGGCGAAAGCGGAACAGGGAAAGAATTAGCGGCACGTGCAATTCATCTGAACAGCGTAAGAAAAACCGGCCCTTTCATTGCTGTCAATTGCAGTGCTTTTGCAGAATCTCTTATAGAGAGTGAATTGTTTGGTCATGAAAAGGGAGCTTTTACCGGAGCAATAAAATCAAAGATCGGAAGATTCGAACTTGCACAAGGCGGCACTTTGTTCCTCGATGAAATCGGAGATCTATCAACTACAGTGCAGACAAAACTTTTAAGAGTCCTGGAAACGCGCCAGTTTGAAAGAGTGGGTGGAAACAAATCTCTTAAAATGGATACGAGAATAATTGCAGCAACAAATAAAGATCTTTCTGAAGAAATTACAGCGGGGAGATTTAGAGAAGATTTATATTACAGGATTAACGTAATTAATATTCATCTTCCTCCTTTGAGGGAAAGGATGGATGATTTTCCATTGCTTGTAAATCATTTTATCGAAAGATTTAACAAGCACTTCAGCAAAAATATTAAACAATTTTCTTCTTCAGCTTATGACATGCTTACAGAATACAAGTGGCCGGGAAACGTTAGGGAACTTGAAAATGTTATAGAACACTGTTTTGTTCTTTGCAGCGGTACAATAATTGAGGTTGGATGTCTGCCTAAAAGATTAAGAAAACAGGTCGTGCATAATTCTGCTTCCAATAATAACAATGTAAAAAGAAATTTTAAAGATGCAGAGAAGGAATATATAATCTCTATCCTTGAGAATAATAACTGGAGCCGGACAAAAGCGGCAAAGGAGTTGGGAATTAATCCATCAACATTATGGAGAAAAATTAAAAAGTTTGGAATAAATTAGGATCAAGGGTTAATAATTTTGCGCTAATGTTGAGTTTGTAAGGGAGGGTCTCAGACCCTCCCCTACGAGGAATAAATAAATCTAAATATTTTATGCTGTGTCATATTCAAGTCTTCCACGGTCGTACCGTGGAAGAGGTGTTTTATCAAGGTACAACTTTGACACCCGGGGAAATAAAATGAACTAATTAAGCTTAATTACTAACAACTTCCAGCAACTGTTCTTCCAGTAAAACTGCTTTTGGAAACAGAAGATGATTTTCAAGATGCACGTGTTTCATATGATCTTCTTCAAATTCTTTTAATCCTCTTATGCAGGATTTTAAAGTATCACATTCATTTTCAGGAATCGCATAATTGCTTAACAATTTCTTGATCTTATACATTTCTTCACCGGCTGACTGATGTTCAAGTTCCATCATATTTATCGGGTTTCCAATTCTTCCGAAATACGGCTTTTCAAATTTGGCTTCATTGTTTTTAACTTTAACAAGATATTTTATATAAGGGAAAAGTATTTCTTCCTCCTTCATCATATGCTGTTTTAATTCTTTATAAACAGAAGAAAAAATTCTTGCCACCTCTACCATTTCAGGATGATCTTTTCCGTGATTCATAGCAATTTTTTCTGTCTTTGCTGAAATAACCGGAATCATTGTTCTAACATATTTATGATGATTGTTAATAATAAAATCCACAATAGAATCCAATTCCCAGTCATCAACTTCTTTTGGAATGTCTACTCTTTCTAAATTCATTTCTTCATCTAAATTATTTTTTGTTTTTGTCATTTTATTTTCTCCGAAATTTGGTTTTTCAAGTCAACAGGCACCCAGATATTATCAATTACTATGCCTGATAATTTAAAATAACAAGTCTCCTGTCAGGCTTTATAATCATTATTTTGGCTATTTTTTCAACTTTTTTCGCTTTCAAAATTAAAATTGAGAATCAATAATTTTCAATTAAGAGAATTACAAAACTTTTAATTTTTCAGTTTTTGAGCTTTGTTCTTCCCTGCTCCAAATTCAATTTTTTCATTCAGCATTGATTCATTTGAATTTTCAGAGGCAGCTTTCTCGTTAAATTTCCTAACTGCCTCTGTACCTGTCGGGTGCCCGTAGCTGTTCATATATTTGTAGTGAATCAGGTATTCATTCTTTGTTACATTATTCTGCCAGTGCCCGGTAAACATTGCAAATCCTGTAACCGCCATAAAAATTGCAACAACTGCAATTGCAATACTTTTTTTAGAAACTTTCTTTTTACTAATTAAAGATTTCACATCCAGAGTATCAGCAACCGGGCAGGCATCAACACAATTCAAACAGGAAGTACATTCATCGGACCATACAGTTTTTACACTGTCAACTTTTATATTCGACGGACAGGCTTTATTGCACAAACCGCAGTCAATACAACTGACAGGATTTCTTTTAATTTTATTCGGACTTAAAAAAGAAAGTAATCCGAGAAAAGCTCCATAAGGACAAAGAAACCTGCACCAAAAATTCTTTATAAAAATTGAAAGCAGCACTAGTGACCCGATTACTATCAATGCGAAACGGGAAATGTCAGCAAAGAAATGATACATCTTTAAATCTGCTACTATATTGTACGGACTATCTAGAAAAAATTTAATTGAAGTTACAGTCATCAAAAAGAAAATTGCGTAAACAAAAAATGCCAGCAAAAGATATTTTAGACTTCTTAATGGATAATCGATAAGTTTTGGAAGCCCAATTTTCTTCTTAAAAAGTTTATAAATAATTTTTTCACCAAACTCCCCTATCAATTCAGAAATATAACCGACCGGGCAAAGCCAGCTGCAAAATGATTTTCCGAATACAAGCGACATCAAAACGATAGCCAGGAAAATAAAAAGTCCTGCAGGGTGAGCAGGATGAATTTCTCCCGTTGTAATAAACAAATAAAAACTCATAAGTGAGCTGATCGGGAGAAAACCATCAACACCAGGAGGACGGTTGTGAAAAGTTGTCATTCCTCCCGACTGCAGGTAATTGTTAAATTGGTAAAACTCTACTCCTATCCAGATACACAACAATGCAAAAGCAGTTTGAATATAAAACCTGTATTTCTGAATAGGCTTTTCTGTGTTTTTAATTATATTATTTTTTTTCATTTTATTATAACCAGATTTATATATCCGATTTAACCCCAAAAAAACTCAAAGACTTTTAACCTTATTCAAAGTTTTTTCTTTAAATTTATCCAAGGTCTCATCGGTTAACATATTATATGCTTTAGTTCTTAACTCGCCCCAGTTATGATGAACCGGGCATGGATGATCCGGCGAACAATTTGGAAATCCGAGTACACAACTGTTAAAAATTTCCAGTCCGTCTATTGCCGCAACCACATCAATCAACCTGATTTTTTTAGGATCTTTTGCAAGTGCAAATCCACCGTTCTTCCCTTTTTTTGATTCTACAATTCCACTTTCAGTAAGGCTCTGCAAAATTTTAGAAATGAATTCTTTTGGAATACTCAGCGCTTTTGCGATTTCGTCAGACGGCATTGCGTCCTTATCCATATGAGCAGCCAGATAAAGAACCCCCTGTATTCCATATTCGCATTTTTTTGAAAAAATTACAGTCATTTTTATAATCAGATTTATTTATCTGATTAAAATTAATACTAAAATTAGATTTTGTCAAATTAATTTTTGAAGAAATAATTACTTTTGTTATCCAATTTTGGAAACCTTTTATTTAATTTTGCATCATATTTTAATAAAATAAAAATCAGGAATTTTATGGATAACATTCACACATACACAACAACAGTAACATGGGAAAAAGATAGGATTGGAAATTTATCATCCCCTACTCTTCCCGATATTAAAGTTGCAACCCCACCGGAATTTCCGAAAGGCGTACCGAATATCTGGTCACCGGAGCACTTGTTTGTTGCATCGGCAAACATTTGTTTAATGACAACTTTTTTAGCAATTGCTGAAAATTCAAAATTTGATTTTAAATCTTTCACAAGTGAAGCAACCGGTAAACTGGAAAAGGTAGATGACATTTTTATGATTTCGGAAATTGAATTAAATCCAGTTGTAACAATCAGTGATGAAAGTAAAAAGGAACGAGCAATAAGAATAATTGAGAAATCAGAAAAGATGTGCCTGATCTCCAATTCAATGAAATCTAAAATGATATTAACACCAAAGGTTGAAATCAAACCTTGAGAGTCGCAAAATGGACCCTCAAGATTGCAGTTTATAAAGTTAGCAACCTCCGAGGTTTACAAGCAACCTCAAAGGTTTTCTTCATAAAAAAGGAAATATTAAATGCCAATATTTGAATATCAGTGCGAAGAGTGCAAAACAAAACACGAAGTACTTCACAAATCATCTTTAAACCAGGAAGAAGTCTCCTGCCCGAAATGTAATTCCAGGAAGAATAAAAAATTGTTGTCGACTTTCAGCGCTTCAATGGGAGGAAGCAGTTATTCAGGATCTTCCTGTACCAGCGGCAACTGCGATTTGCCTGCACCAACAGAGAGATGTTCAAGCGGGATGTGCGGACTTAATTAATCTATAATATCCGTCATATATATTTTATCGGAATGCAATCGTGCTATTTCTGCACCGATAATAAATACTGCTGACGTACAATATATCCAGAAAGCCACAACTATAAACAAGGTGTAAGCACCATATATTCTGCCGAGATTTGAAAAATGATGCAGGTAAAAACCGAATCCAAGCTTAACAATTTCCCACAAAATTGCGGCCCAAAGCGCACCCCATAATGCAGATTTTTTGCTGATTTTTTTAACAGGTACAGTCAGATATAAAATTCCAAATGAAACGAATATTACAATTAATGAAAGAAATGAAAAAAAGACCTGTTCAAAAATTCCTGATTCAAAAAGCCTGTTTAAAACATTCCAGTTTGAAGCCGATTGCCGGATAACTTCAATTAACGGGATGGAAAAAGTGATAGCAGTAAAAATAATGAGCAGAAGTATAATCAGGAAAAGGTCTCTTAATTTACTCAACAGGATATTAATATTAATTTCAACGCCAAAAACCTTATTAAGAATTGTCCGCATACTGCTGAATAATTCACTTGCTGCAAAAAATAAAACAAAAATCCCTATAATTCCCGCAATTCTTTTATACTGAACAACTTCTTCAATACTGTTAAAAATAATACTCTTAACAAATTCCGCGTATTTTGAATAGGGTATAATAGCTTCGATCAATGTATTTACCTGGGTCTGCATTGTCGCAGAGTCCAGTACATTACCCAGCACAAAAAATATTATAAGCACAAATGGAATTGTACAAAAGAAAAGAGAGAAAGAAAGTCCGCCTGCAAAAAGGAAAAGGTGATGTTCTCTGGATCTTCTAAGTAAACCACCAATATAATGTTTTATAAAATCCTTTGTTGAGTGATAGGTTGGCTTGTAATGTAAAATCATCCTTAGTTTACGCAAGAGGATGTGGAGTTTTGTCCCTTTTAACTTTTCTAGAACTTTTTTCTTAATCATTCATAATTCGTGGAATTGTGTTAAAGTAAATATCACTTAATTCATTTAACATAAGTTCCATTTTATTATTAACAGAAAATTTATTCCCGCCGGTTTTACCGAGATAAAAATATTCCTGTTTTTGCGTTGATAAATATTTTTCGAATTCTTTTTTATTTTTTTCTGAAGTAGAAACAACTATTCTCGACTGGCTTTCAGAAAAGAATGAAAAATCTTCACGAGTTTTAACAGGGATTTCAACTACGGCCCCGATAGGGTTTTCATCATTTATAATACAACTTTCTGCAATTGCGGAAATAATTCCACCTTCGGATACATCATGAGCTGAATTAATTAGTTCTTTTTTTATTAATTCCAAAACTGTGTCCTGAACTTTCTTTTCCATTTCCAAATCAAGCTTTGGTGAATCTCCCGTAACTTTTTTATGAATTACTTTTAAGAATTCACTCCCGCCAAGTTCCTCAAAATCTTTTCCAATCAAATAGATAAGATCATTTTCATTTTTGAAATATGACGTTGTTACATATTTTAAATCCTCTATTAAACCAACCATCCCTATTGTTGGAGTTGGGTAAACAGCGACATTTGGTGATTCATTGTAAAAGCTTACATTACCACCGGTTACAGGTGTATCAAAGAATTTGCACGCTTCTCCCATTCCTTCAATTGCCTGCTTGAACTGCCAGTAATTTTCAGGCTTATAAGGATTTCCAAAATTTAAACAATTAGTGATTGCAAGCGGAATTCCGCCGGTACAAACAATATTTCTAGCCGATTCAGCCACTGCAATTTTAGCACCCTCTTTTGGATTCAAATAAACATATCTGGAATTGCAATCTGTTTTTGCTGCGAGTGCTTTGTTGGTTTCTTTTATATAGATAACTGCTGCATCACAACCGGGACCAACTATTGTATTAGTTCTCACAGTTGAATCATACTGCTGGTACGCCCATTTTTTTGAAACAATATTTGGTGAAGAAAATACTTTTATAAAAGTATCTTTCAGATTTTCCGGCTCGGGTAATTTTGAAAAATCAAACGCCCTTTTTTCTTTTAAATATCCGGGTTCTTTAATTTCTCTTTGATAAACCGGAGCACCTCCGCCCAGTACTAATTCAAATGAAGGGAGAACCGCTTTTTCTTCGCCTTCGTAATTTATATGCAATAGTCCGTCATTGGTTACTTCACCGATTATCTCACAATTTAAATCCCATTTTTCAAAAACTTTTTTAACTCTTTCTTCGTATCCTTTTTTTACGCAACAGAGCATTCTTTCCTGGCTTTCAGATAGCATAATTTCATAGGCAGTCATTCCGTTTTCACGCAAAGGGACCTTATCAAGATTTATTTTCATACCTGATTTTCCTTTTGCACTCATTTCACTTGTTGAACAGGAAATACCCGCTGCACCCATATCCTGTATTCCAATCAGCCAGCCGTTTTTAACAATTTCCAAAGTAGCTTCAAGTAAAAGTTTTTCTGTAAAAGGATCACCAACCTGTACAGAAGGTCTTTTAGCCTCAGATTTTTCAGAAATTTCTTCGGATGCAAAAGTTGCTCCGTGAATTCCATCCCTACCCGTTGAAGAACCCACAATCATAACAGGATTTCCTTCACCTTTTGAAGTTGCACTGGCTACAAGATTCTTTTTTACAATTCCAATTGCCATTGCATTTACGAGTGGATTTCCCTGGTAGGATTCATCAAAATAAATTTCTCCTGCGACTGTCGGAACACCGAAACTGTTTCCGTAATCACCAATTCCTTTTACAACACCCGCAAAAAGAAATCTTGTTCTTGCGTTTTCCAGTGAACCAAACCGAAGTGAATTTAGTGAAGCAATCGGGCGGGCGCCCATTGTAAAAATATCTCTCATTATTCCACCGACTCCGGTAGCTGCTCCCTGGTACGGTTCAACAGCAGAAGGATGATTGTGGCTCTCGATCTTAAATGCAACGGCAAGGTCGTCCCCGATATCTACAAGCCCGGCATTCTCTTCACCTGCGCCAACCAGTAATTTCCCACCTTCACGTGGTAAAGTTTTTAATAAGGCAATTGAATTTTTATAACTGCAATGTTCACTCCACATTACACTGAATATTCCGAGCTCTGTAAATGTCGGTATTCGTCCTAGTATCTTCTTGACTTTTCCATACTCCTCTTCCGTCAATCCGTGCTCTAAAGCCAGTTCTTTTGTAACAATCGGTTCCTGCATTAAATTTATCCGGGATTTAATTAAATTTTCGTTGATTTGTAAAAAACAAATATAACATTTTTAAGGTTCGCCTTTCAAATAAATGTTTATTTTGATCAATTAATGAACGATTTTAGCTAATAAACTAAATATCCATTTGTAAATGATGAACAAGAAAAAATTAGAATTTCACCCGCTAGAAAAATCCCGCTGGAAGGATTTTGAAAAACTTTTCGGAGAGCGGGGTGCCTGCGGAGGCTGCTGGTGTATGGCGTGGCGATTGAAATCAGCAGATTTTGAAAAAGAGAAAGGATTAACAAATAAAAACTCAATGAAAAAAATCGTTAAGACTGAGGTCCCCGGAATAATAGCCTACTATGAAAATGAACCAATTGGATGGTGTGCATTTGCACCCAGAGAAAAATATGTTCGGCTTGAAAATTCAAGAGTGCTGGCACCTGTCGATGACCAAAAAGTCTGGTCAATTTCCTGTTTTTTCATTAACAAAGAATTCAGAAGGAAAGGGATTTCTACTGAATTATTAAAAGCGGTTATAAAATATTGCAAATCAAAAAAAATAAAAATACTCGAAGCGTATCCACAGGAACCTTATGCCGAAAATATTCCCGCAGCTTTTGCCTGGACAGGAATTCCGTCAGCATTTGAGAAAGCAGGTTTTAAAGTTGTTAAAAGAAGAAGTCCCAATAGGCCGATAGTGAGGTATTATATTTAATTAATTCCTGCTTTTTGTTTATTATTTCTATAAACATTTTTTAATCTTAGTATTCTCATTCACAAATTTCATATTCCGGGTATTTCTTTTTTATAGTAGCTTTTAAATAAGCAATTTTGGTTTGCATAAGACTTAGTAGCTTCTGATATTCCGGGTCGTTTCTAAGATTTTCAAAATAAGGATATAAAGTATTTCTTCTTATATCAAGCCAGCCCTCCTGTATTGCTTTTCCCCAGGCTGCAAAGGCTTTATCCTTTTCATTAAGAATTGCATAGATTTCAGCCAAAGCGTTATAATCCATTGTAGAAGCATTACCAGGGTTATCTCTCAGATATTCAACGTATTCCTTTTTTTCATCATCTAAGATTTTCATTGCTTCTTTCTTTTTATTCAGTTTTAAAAGATTGAATGCGTAGAAATATTCGGGATTATCAGTATGTGCCTGCTTCATGTAATTATCTAGGTATTCTTTAGATAATTTGTAATTACCCAATACCGCTTCTATCTGGCTTTTAAAAAACCAGCCCAACACCAATTTATCATTGATAGCAAAGGCTTGCGCAGTAATTGTTTTTGCCTCATCAAATTTACCTGCATAAAGATAAAACCCACCTACTAACATTTGTAAAAAAGCATTTTCCGGATCGAGCAAAACTGCTTTTTTACCCCATCTAATTGCAAGACTGTCGCATAATAAATATTTATAGACATTACCTATGCTCATAATTACCCACACATTATCAGGTTCCAGGGTATTTGCTCTTCTTAACCAATAAAATGAATCGTCATAGTTTCCAAGGTCTAATTTTATCAGTGCATAGTTAAGCATTGCCGATGCAAAATTTGGGTTTAGTTTTATTGCTTTTTCATAATTAACCAAAGCTAATTCCTGCTTTCCTAAATTATCATAAGTTAAACCGATAGCTTTGTAGCCTTCCGGCAAATCAGGATTAAGCCTTAATGCTTTTTTACTTAAGGCCAGGGATGAATCATACAGTTCTTCAGAATATCCAAATTTTCCAACTCTCTGGTTATATGCATCGGCTAGCCCGGCATAAGCCAAAGCATAATTTGAATCTATTTCCAATGCTTTTTTAAACAGATCAATGGCTTTATTATTATCCTCTTCGGTATAGTTATAATAGAAATGTCTTCCCTTTAAGTAGTATGTATAAGCATCAACGTCTTTAGTGTTGTTAGTTTCAATTAATTTCTTTTCAAGCGGTAACAGGTTTGCCTGCAGAGCGGTTGCAATTTTTTCCGCAATCTCTGTTTGAATAGCAAAAATATCTTTCATTTCCCGGTCATAATATTGCGACCAAATGTGAGTATCATTTTTGGCATCAATTAATTGCCCGGTAATTCTCACCCTGTTACCTGCACGCCTTACACTTCCTTCAAGTATTGTTTCAGCTCCAAGTTCTTTGCCGATTTCCCTAATGCTCTTTTTAGTATTTTTGTACTTCATAACAGATGTCCGCGAAATAACTTTTAGTCCACTTGCCTTCGATAAGTTTGTAAGAATATCTTCGGTAACTCCGTCGCTGAAATATTCATCTTCTTTTGAGTCACTCATATTTTCAAATGGCAGAACAGCTATTGAATTTGCCTGAATTTCAACATTAATTTCTTCTGTAGGAGACGAGACAACAATATATAAAGTTGAAAAAAATAGAACCACAATTATTGAATGAAATACAACTTCGATAAAGGTGATACGTTGAGGGCCTTCTTTTCCATGAAACCAGCTTATTATTAGTGTAACAAAAAATCCCGATACAATGGTTATTAGAACAGAGTTAAAAATAAATGAAGGCAAATCGTAACGAAAGCTGAATAACTGCGTAGTTCCAAGTATGGTTAAACTTGTACTTACATAAATGGTAACCCATTTACGTATATTTCGCTCTTTTATTTCTTCATTAAGTTTTTTGAAAAATTTCATATAATTTTATGCTGTTGCCAAATAGCAATTAAGAATTGATATTATACATTAAGCAAAAGTTGCAGAAAACCTACCGAGAATTAACATAATCTAAGTAATTTCTTCAAAAAATTAAAATACTAGTTAATTTAAAACGCTAATTGTAACAGGTGAGACAAAGGTAGAAATTAAGAATATTAAAACAAAAAATACGGCATCTATCAGTTGGACAAGCTTAGAACCCATTTTATTGAAAATCCTTCCTGTAAGTTTAATAATCTACAAGATTTCAGTCGTGAACCGGATTAACTCAATTTCTAAAATCGAGTTTATTAGAAAACAGGCAGACAAAAACGGCCGGCCTGTCCTCCTTATGGGAAGCTCCTCAGCGACCAGATTGATATTCAGGCTCGCCTGCCTCTGGCCGAGCCTGAATATCAAATTGCATGCTGTTTAAAATTCCAGAACTAACTTTGTAATAGAGGTCCCTGATAAATTCAAGTTGTCATTCCCGCAAAAGCGGGGATCCATTTCTAACAAGTTGTATTTGATGAATATTATACGCACATTTGGGCGAAGTTTTATGTTGATTGCAATTTTACGAAAAGAAAAAGGTAAAATGTTTCAACTAATAACTAAATTTATGAAAAAATATCTGCTTCTTTTGCTTAACATCGAAGATGCTCGCAAAGCATAGAATAAAATTTACAAATGGGGAATAAATTTTATGAAATCTTCATATCTAATCTTGTTAACATTGCTTACTGCTTTTTGCTTAAACACTAATGCTCAAAATACTGAATATGGCTTAGTAGATTCTTTGGAGACAAAAATTCTGATAAAACTCAATGCATTGCAATGGGGGTATTTTTATAGTAATGATGGAACTATGGCTCATTTTAGAAATCTGGAAAACAATGTAAAAATTGAAAATAATTGTTTGGTTTTTAATTTTAAAGAATTGGGTGTTCGGTCAGTAAATTTAATAAACAATAGTTTTGAAATTATTTTTGATACTAACGGCGACGATGCTCATGAAAATCATATTTGGGTTGGTAAAGTTCTGAAGATTTCTAACCCATATTACTATACAAAAAATGGAGATAAAGATGACGAAGAAATAGTGTCGGCAAATGAGCAAAATTATGAATTGTTCGATTTATTTAAAAAATATCAAAAAGAATATATTGAAGAAAATGACAAACAATTGATAGAAAAAAGATTAAAAGAACTTGAAGAATTTCGAATCCTTTCCCAAAATTTCCGTGAGTTGACTGAGAAACCGTCAATAACGGAGGAACAACGAAAATTTTTAGTTCAGGCTAATGTTAGAAATGATGAAAAAAAATATACTGAAGCCCTGGCATTATATGAAAAAGCATTAAAAATTAATCCTTTTACTTATCCTTCTGCCTATTATAATATGGCATTAATTTCAGCTCAACTTAAAAAATATAAGTATGCAATATTTAATATGAGAAAATACCTGATGCTTGTTCCTGAAGCAGAAGATGCCCGCAAAGGACAGGATAAAATTTATGAGTGGGAATTAAATCTTAAATAAACCAATTATGAAATCGTTATTTTTTTTACTGATAACCAGTTTATTATTTATGATACTCACAACGATGATTAATTTTTGATAAAATTGGTTAGAAAAAATATCAAAACAAAATTACCATTCTCCGGTTAACCCGGTTATACTTTCACTATTGCGACTTTATTATTTCACAACCTTTTCGTCGGAATCGTCATCATTATCTTTAGCCAGCCATTTTTCTGCTTCTTTAATAATATCAAAATATTTTGATTTGCACCATTTAGCTGAATTAAAGACTTTATTATTTAATAAATGACTGTCACTTTCACTCGAAAGTATAATAGCTACACGATCTGAGTTTTTGAATCCAAAATTTTCCAACGCAGCTCCATCCGTATGTAATCTATATGTGCCAAACTCAAATGAGGTATCTGTATGGTCGAATAAATATTTATTACAATTATTTAGGTGGGCAAGTTTTCTGGCTTCAATTGAATATTGATTGGCTTTTGCGAAATTTAGCCCGCCCAGATTTTTAATATTTACCAGCTTTTTGCCGGCAATAAAATTGATTTCATATTCCATATTGATTCTTATATAGTATAATAGATGAAACGTTTCTATTATACGCACTCCTTTTTTTGCAACATATACAATTAGTAGATATAGTCCTATGCAATTACAATCCCATCATTTTTGTTTGTACAAAATTAGAGATTCGTGATTTATACAAATAAACCCCACTTGCTGCTGAATTTCGCAATCTATACTCTCCGTTCCAGTAGACTATGTGGTAACAAACATCTTCCAGTTCATTGATCAAAGTTGTAACTTCTTTACCCAACATATCATTAATTTTTATTAACACATCTGATCTATTCGGTATATAAAACTTAATTGCAGTTGAAGGATTAATCGGATTTGGATTATTTTGTGTGTGCTTTGCTCTTACTTTCGATGAAACTCAACCAGCTCTGCCGGGATTAAACACTTTACTGAGATAGAAATCCGGATAATTAATATATATTCTTAAATAATTAGTCTGACTCCCCCTAAATCTTCAAGTCTGTACGGAAATGCATTTCCCGGTTGCCCAACAAACATAAAGTTAGTTGGTATGCTCCATTTATCAGAAAGTTCTTTAATTAATTCAGGCGAAAAAGTTCCGGGTAATTCAATAAATTCAATATCAATTTCAGGGTAAGCTCGATCGAGAACACTTATTTCATCTCTTAATTTTTTGTCGACAGTAATATTCTTATTTAAAATTGTAACAATTTTTATTCTTCTTGTATTTTCATTTTTTCTTACATACAACATTACTTCATTTAATGAAGCTATGTTATCACCTTTTGTAAAGAATACAAATTGTTGGGAATTTATCTGTTGAATTTTTCCTCTTATAAGAACTGAAACTCTCGTCGTTGCACCTTGTATAGCTTCACTTATATATCTAATTACAAATAGAACTCCTTTTAGCAACGGTATTCTATAAAGCATAATTCCTATTAAAATCATACTGGGGATAAAATATTCAAGAAATACAACCAGGTATTTTGGATTCATAATTGCATTACCAATTAGTCCTGCCAGTACAGCACTAATTGCAACTATTAACGCCGGGATTGAAGCACGTTCAGGCCGTGGTAATTTATTCCTTTTCATTTTTAACAAAACATTACCAAAACCAAAAAGAATCATCACGGCCAAAAATGAAATTGTATATACACCCGCAAGTGCACCTAACTCACCACCTGTTATAAGTAAAACCGATACACTTAAAAGAAAGAAACCAATAATTATTCTATGTGTCGTTCCCCTTTTACTTGTTCTTAAAAGAAATTGTGGAAGACATCTATCTAAAGTCATTCTGGTTACAAGTCCGGTAACACCGACAAAAGAAGTCAAAACTGCACCACTTAAAACAAGAGTTGCATCAACTGAAATAACCCACGCTAACCAATTACCACCAGCCACTCCGCCCATATGAGCAAGCAATGCTTCTTTGTTATTTGCCACTTCCGGAATTGGAATTATTGCTAAAGCAAAAAAAGCTAAAGCCGGATTAAAACACTTACAGCAAGCCACATATTTCTAAGCGTTTTGGGAAATATTCCCTTTTTCTGCTCTTCAACAAAATTTGCCGAACTCTCAAATCCGGAAATACCTAGCATTGCTGCTGAGAACCCAAAGAACAATGCCATTGTTATGCTTCCCTCTTTTAAAGGGAAACTTTGATTTGCTGTAAATACTTCTAGCCCGTTATTTATTAAATACCACCCGCAAAGAGTAACCAGTACAACAAGTGTAGTTAAATGAAAAATAAAAATTCCAACCGCAACTTTTGAAGATTCGCCAATTCCTATAATGGTCAGTAACATAAATATACCCAGCAAAATTACAGTTGCAACGATTATTGGAAGGCCATTAAACAGATGATTGGCATAATGCATGGCTTCAGATGCAGATATTACCGCAGTAGTCATATATGATAGTAGTGTTAATGAAGCAGCCAATGATGCCATCGATTTGCTGGTTGTGTTTAACAAAGCATTGTAGGCGCCTCCGTTTAAAGGAAGTGCTCCAACAACCTCACCATAAATTTTTCTGAATAGAAATAAAACAAATGCAACAATTAGTAATGCTATCCATGCGTATTGCCCGGCATAAATAATCGAAAGTGCGGAAACATACAAACAGGAAGAAGTAATATCATTACCGCAAATTGCAGTTGCCGGCAACTCAGATAATTTAGTTGTTACATTAGGCTTATTCAGATTTTTACCTTAATCAAAATAATAATAAAGAATTCTTAAACCGGATAATGAAAGATATGTAAAATTATAGATTCGGTGTTGAAAAAATATTTTTGGACTATTGATATCTAATTTTTCTTTAAAATAAAAAAATCCCGACTGCTACCGAGATTTTTTATTTTAAGCTCCGCCTAATGGACGATGTTAGAACCTATTTTATTAAAAACCCGTAATATAAATTTGACAATTTGCCGGATTTCTAATATAGTTTTGAGCGCCAACAGGGATGCTGACAGGCTCAATCGCTTTAGTCAGACGAATAGGGAAAACCCGCCTAACACGGTTTATAAAAATACCTAGGTTAGAGTCCACCCATCCCGCCTTCACCCAACTTTTCGAGGATTTCATAATGCAATATCTTAGTGTCTATCATAAAAGTCCGCTTCAATGTTGATTCTTCCCTCTTCGCTCACACTAGCGAGATTAAAACGTGTTTTTAAGAAATTAATTTTCAATTTAATTTTTACCTCTGAATCTTATTTTACAAAACCCATTTTTTTCAAAATCTTTTGATGCTCCGGGCTATTAAAATATTTTTTGTCATAAAAAATCTTAATATTTAAAAGGTAAGCCCCAAATGATCTTGTCGCAATTGATTTTTCTTCCCACTCATACGCTTTTTGATAGTCACCTTTTAAATAATATATATAAGATAAATCCCATGGATCTTTTAGCGTGTTTTCAGATGTATATTTCATAAAACGATTCATTACTGCACTGAATTTTTCTTTTTGATTACATTTTGAATAAATAAATGCGAGTGTTACCTGTAATAATTCAGATCCCCATCCATCCTTAAATAATTTTTCCGCTTTACTTGCATTAGGTAGTGCTTTGTCATATTCATGCAGAAAAAGATAGGCATAGGCCTGTTTAATATATCCCCAAATCCAATTGGGGTGTAGCTCAAGGGCTTTACCGAATGCACTAGCGCTTTTTTGAAAATTACTGGCCACTAGGTTTGTCCATCCCAGGTTATGTAAACTTGAAATGGAAACGGGATCAAGTTCTACTGCTTTATTGGCAAGAGGTAAAGCTTCTTCGTACCTGCCTACATCAGCTAATGTGGCGGAGTACCTGATATATATGTTAGCATTATTCGGGTCCAGTTCTAAAGCTTTTTTATAAGATTCTACTGCACCTTGCCAATCCCAATCGTAATAAAATTTTAAAGCTCCTTCGGATGTATAAATCTCGGGAAGGTTTGGATCCAGCGCTTTAGCTGCTTCAATTGCTATTCTTGCTTCGTTAATTATCTCTTGCTGAGGTGCGTTTAAGAAAAGAGTTTGGACAATTTTTTCATTGGCAATGGCGGCATATGCCTCTGCATAGGTTGGATCTATCCTGATGGCTTGCCTGAAATGTGCTAAAGCTTTTTCCGATTCTTCCGGCGTGGATCCATAACTCAAATATCTTCCCTTCATGTACTCGGCATAGGCTGAGGGCTTTACCTGCTTCTTTTGCTGTAAACCTTTGGGCTTGTCTACCAGAGTAATCTGCAGCGGATTCATTAATGAAGCAATAATGGAATCTTCAATTTTAGATATATTGTTATTGGTCAGCTCGTACTTATTCCCCCAAATCTGATTCTGGTTTTCCGTATTTACCAATTGGCAACTTAAGTAATACACTCCGTTGTTTTGCATCAACTGGCCAGTAAGGACTGCATCTGGATTTAGTAATCTCTTTATGCTGTTAATACTTTTGGAAGTGTCATCTAAATTAAATGTAGCCGAACGTGCAAAAACTTTTACATCCTGGAATGAACCAATTCGATTAATGAGATTTTCCGGGATACCATCTGCCAGAAAGGATACTGAAGAATCTTTTTGCAGATTTTCAAATGGAAGAACTGCCAGCGATTTTATTTTGCTCTCATTATTAATTAAAAGAAGAAAAATGATTACTGCAATTCCAAATGTGGTCACAATACCAGAAATAACTTTTGTTCGATGCGATGTCCTATTTTTTTTGTTTATCCCTGAAGATAAGGTAGAATTTTGTGACTTATTGCTATGAACCAACATTGAAAGATCAGAAACTAAATCTTTACCGTTCTGATATCTATCGTTTGGATTTTTTTCGAGAACTTTATCAATTATTAATTTTAATCCGTCCGGAATATTATTTTCTAATTCAGGTTTTTCATTTAAAATTGAATATACTATTGCCTGGTCATATTCTCCGGGAAAAGGTAAATTGCCTGTTAGCATTTCATAAAGTACAATACCGAAAGACCAAATATCTGTACGATGATCAACTTTCTCTCCTCTCGCCTGTTCTGGTGACATATAAGCAACGGTCCCGACGGTACTTTCTACTTTTGTTAGTTGAATCCCTCCCTTCATCTTCGCTAGGCCAAAGTCCATTATTTTAACCTTGCCTTCATCGGTTAACATCACATTCTGAGACTTTATGTCTCTGTGTACAACTCCCTTTTTATGTGCAGCACCCAATCCTTCTGCAATTTGTATAGCTATGTTGACTGCTTCTTTAATGGCAACCGGGCCTGATTTGATTTTTTCTTTTAACTCAATTCCATCTATATATTCCATTACAATAAATGTATCGTCAACGGATTCTTCAATTGCGTATATCGTAGCAATGTTTGGATGATTTAGAGCAGCAGTGGCTTTTGCTTCTATCTTAAATCTTTCTCTATCTTCAGAATTACCTGCAATGTGTTTAGGTAAAAACTTGATAGCAACTTTTCTTTCAAGCTTCGTATCTTCGGCAAGATAGACTACACCCATTCCGCCTTCACCAAGTTTTCTGAGGATTTTATAATGTAGTATTATTGAGCCGTCCATTTAAGTGCCCTGTTACGAAAGGATAAATTTAACATAGGGAAATAAACAGGATTTGGCAACAAGAATTTTATGGCATCAATATCAAAAATTAGATTAATATTTTTATCCTTATCTAAGAATGTAATAAAAGGACGTTGGTTTTAAACACTAAAAGGTTCTAAATATCATAAAGGGCTAATAAAAAAGCCCTGAATAACAGGGCAAAAAGAGGTGCTCCGCGAGTAGGACTCGAACCTACAACCCTTCGGTTAACAGCCGAATGCTCTACCATTGAGCTATCGCGGAATCTATTAAAAAGGAATTCAAAATTACGTACAACCTCTTTATTTGTCAAGCTAATAAAAAGGTAATTTGACAGTTTTTTCTATAAGCATTATTTTTTTGTAGTAAATTTTACGTCATAAAAATCCTTTTTTCAACTACTAATAGTGACTATTATTTTTAATAGTTTAGTAGGAAAATCAAAGCCTAAAACAAATCATATACAATATTTTGGAGGTTATAAAATGAATTATACCAAGTTATGTATAATTATACTATTATTTGGATTAGGGACAACTTTTGCCCAAAATAATAGTGGCAATGATAATACGAAAGATTCCGAAAGCAATAATATTACACAATACTACGGTGGAAAATTCGGCTTTTACAATCCAAGTGAGGGACTTAACAATGGTCTCTTATTCGGGATAGATGGTATAACCGAGTTCAACCATTACAATTTTTTCCTAAGCGGTGCTGCAGATCTTTATTTTAAAAAGACTTTTGATATTTTTACTAATCCCCATCCATCATCAATTTCTGATCAGCAAATGATACTAATTCCTCTTCACATAAATTTCGGATATAAACTGCTTAACATTCCCGATGCTAATACTAGATTTTATGCCGGTGTTGGAGGAGGTTATTATTTATATTTCTTCGGCGCTACAACGTCCAGCGGATCCGGTGGATTGCTTGGTGGAGGAGGAATTACCAATTCATCAGCTAATAAAAGCGGTGGAGCTGTTTTCGGAACTGTGTTTTTTAGAGCAGTTATAGGGAAAATTTTTGTAGAACCAAGATATTATTTTGCCGGAAAAGTCAGCGACAGTATTAATGGAAATCCTTATACAGTCAATCCATCAGGTTTTGCAATTACACTCGGTTTCCAGTATTAAGAAATTAAAGGCCATTGTGTCATTTTACACAATGGCCCTTTTTTAATTTACGCCAGATTAAATATCTACACCCATTTCCCTGATAATATTATCCGCCCCGCTGACTTTTTGGGCTATCCATAATACATATCTTATATCCACACCGAGAGAACGGCTGTAATCTTTGCTGTAAACAAAATCATTAATTGTAGCTTCAAATGGACGATCGAAATTTACACCTATAATTTCGCCATAGGCATTCATTATCGGGCTGCCTGAATTTCCACCGCTTGTATCTGTATTATAAAGAATTGCGACAGGAACGTCATCAAGTTCTTTACTCTTGAATCTGCCAAAATCTTTTTTTGCATAAAGGTCACGAATTACCTGTGGAATTTTATAATCTCCTTCATCCTCCCCTTTTTCAACTACCCCCTTTAATGTTGTAATAGGAGAATAGTAAACTGCATCTGCAGGCGAGTATCCTTTAATATAGCCGTAGGTTAATCTCAACGTCCCGTTTGCATCGGGAATAAAAGTTTTGTTCATCCAGATTCTTTTAACTTCCATAAATTTTGCAAGAAGGATATTTAGTTTGCTGTTCACTTCTTCCCTCTTTTTGTCCTCTTTTTCAGCTACAACCTTTACCTTCCCGGCAAATTCAATCATTGGATCATTTAATTTTTGAATGTCTTCACTTGATTTATCAAAAAGCTCTAAAAGTTTATCTTTATCCTCAATACCTGTATTGTCATATAAATCGTTTACAAATTTTTCTATAGAACCAACATTTATTAATAACCCGGTATTTTCAAATTCCGGAAAAGTTTGAGCGTCTGATAAAATTTTTACTGCTACTTCCCTTTCAACATCCGGGTAGTAATTTGAATAATAATAATTTATTGCTCTTTTAATATTTTGTAAAGCTTTTGTCTTTTCACCCGAGTCTGGTTTTTTCATTTCGTCCTGATAATTCAGAAGCAATTCTGCTCCACGAAATACTGCCAGATTCCTGCCCATTTGAGAAAGAATCAAAGGCACACTGCCGGATTCAAAAATTTCGTTGTAAACATCGTTTATTTGTGCAAGGACATTACCGTATTTTTCTTTTAACTCCGGGTTTAAATTAATAAATTCCTGCAATTGTTTTTCTTCGGCTTTTTTCTTTTCCACGAGATCCAGCCTGTCAAGTCCAACCATTTTTCCACGGTAGTTCTTTTCAACATTTGCAAGTCCCTTAATTCTTGATGCAACATCAAGTGCAATTTCAGGATCGTTTTCACCTTTTTCTATCAATCGATCAATAATCCATGAATACAAATTCTGAATGTAAGGTAGCTGATAGTCCTGCTGGTAAGTTAAAAACTGGGATGGCTGATGTTTATATGTTCTGCCCGGATAACCGAGAATAAATACAAAGTCTCCATCATTTACCCCGTTAGGATTAACTTTCAAAAATCTCTTTGGATGATAAGGTACATTTTCTTCTGAATAAGGATTTGAACTTCCATCAGGAGCAACATAGGCACGCATAAAAGAAAAATCGCCTGTGTGGCGCGGCCATACCCAGTTATCTGATTCACCACCAAACTCTCCAATTGCTCTAGGTGGAACGTAAACCAATCTTACGTCCCTGATTACTTTGTATCTGAATAAAACATACGATTGGCCGGTAAACATTTCAGACACACTAGCTTCAATAGTTGGATCTTTTTCTTCCTCTTCTGCAACAATTTCTTTTATTTTTTGTGAAATTGCCTCCGCTCTTTCATTTATATCTTTTGCTTCATCCGCAGCTTTTAAAACTATTTCGGAAACATCTTCATATGATTCTGTTATTCTACAGGTCAATCCTTCAGCAGAAATTTCATCCGCTTTGGTTTTTGCAAGGAACCCATTTTCGAGATAATTATTTTCAACTGTGCTTACTCTTTGAACCGAACCGAAAGCACAGTGATGATTCGTAATTATTAATCCCTCCTGCGAAACAAATGAACCAGTACAGCCACCAACTTTTACAAGCGCATCAACAAGACTTACGCCATTTGGATTATAAACCTCATCAATATCAATTTTTAATCCTGCATCTTTAAGATCCAGTTTTCTAATCTCACTCAGTGGATACATTCCTTCATCCGGGTGGAATGGTATCATTGCCATTACAAATATTGAAAATGAGATAATTAAAAAAGTGAAAAGATTTTTCCTATTATGAAATAGTTTTCTCATAACTGTAACCTGTCTGTTATTTATAAATAAAAGTCCCCACAGGGATACATTTTCAGTAGCAATTTACAATTTTATTTTTTCAGGTTTTAGCAAATTGTGATGAGAGTAAGTAATTAAAAAAATACCCGGAAAAACCGGGTATAAAGAAAAAATTCAAATAAGATTAAATAAATGATTCTTTTAATCTCCTCCCAACCGAAACGAAGAATCCAACAACCATTATCACAATCCCAATCCATACTAGGCTGATAAATGGCTTAATGCTTGCCTGAATCGAAAGAACCTCCTGCGGAACTTTTTCGGGTGTGTCTTTAACAAGCTGTTCGACAATAAAATCCGTTTTCTGACTTTGAGGATCAACTTTTTTGATCTGAATTTTAATATTTGCATCTTTAATTTGATCGGCAACGTAGCTGAAGTTCCCCATACTGCCTTCGATTTTAGGCTCAATGTTATATTTTTTACCATCTTTCTCAATAGTTAATTTTGTACCCATTGAGATTGCCTGTCCACTTGTCATTTTTGTAAGATCCGGCTGATCGAAGTTTGTATATGTGATTTTTGTTCCTTTGTAATCAATAGATTCTCCAACTCCGAGAGTAACTGTTGTACCTGCTTCTTGGTTTCCTTCATCGTAACCAACAGGCGATATGTAAAGATCGTGAGTCATTCCGACCCTAATTGCAGGTTCTCTCATTAAACTGTTGTTATAATCACTTATATACATCACAGGGCTGATTGCATATTTTTTACCATTCTTATTCACATTAATATTGAATGCATATTTTTTGCCGCCGTCAATTGGTTTCCAACCGGTAAATGTCATATCATATCCAAGGGCCTGTTCTGTTTTACCTTTAACAAGATCAATATCTTTTTCCTGGCTGTAAACTGCTGACCCAATAATCCCGAGAATAAATATTGCAATACCAATATGCGCAACATAAGCACCGAGCATTTTTAGATTTCCGCGAATTATTTTTATTGCAATTTCAAGATTTACAAATAATGAAAATGCAGTTGCAAAAATCATTAATATTACCATTAAATTGGTAATCCCTGCAAAAATTATAACCACCCCTGAAAATACAAGAGTTGCAATTCCGGCCGGTATCGATTTCTTAAATAACTCCTGTCCTTCAGAATGTTTCCATTTTATTAATAAGCTTAATCCATTCAGCAAACCGATAATAATCACAATTGGTAATTCCATTTGATTGTAGAAAGAAGTTTCTACGGCACTGCTAATTAATGGTGCTGAAGTTCCTACAAATACAATTATGGCAGATGCACAAAGAACAACTGCTGCAGTGAAAAGGGCAAGTTCTCTTGATAACAAACTTTCTTCAGTTTGAATATTTTCACTTAGGTATTTCCACCTGTATGCCAGCATTCCAAAACCTAAAACAATGAACACACCGATAAAAATTACAAGAAATAAATAAACAAGCATTCCCGGATCAACAAATGAATGCACCGAAGCATCTCCGAGCACGCCACTTCTGGTTAAAAATGTTGCATATAAAACCAGAATATAAGTCAACATACACAGGATCAAATTTGTTTTTGCAAACTTTCCTGTGCCTCCTTTATTCTGACTCTTTCTCTGTACTAAAAGTGTGTGAACAGAAGCCACTCCAATTATCCATGGAATAAGGCTAGAATTTTCTACTGGATCCCATGCCCAGTAACCGCCCCAGCCGAGCATTTCATAAGCCCAGTAACCGCCAAGCATTATACCTAATCCTAAAATACCGGCACCGGCAAGTACCCAGGGAAATGATTGTTTGACCCAGTCCCTATAATCATTTTTCATCATTGCTGCCATCGCAAAAGCAAACGGCACTGTTGACATTGAGAAACCGGTAAACAAAATCGGTGGATGAATCTGCATCCAGAAATTGAGCAACTGAGGATTTAATCCTTTTCCGTTTATTATAAATTGATTAACCGAAATTCCAGCAGAAGTAAGCGAGGCATAAAGATCAGATGTCATTTTCACAAATTGCTGATTTGTTTGTCCGTCGCTGTAAATAAAATTTTGTAGAAACGGCATTGAAAGAAGCGAAGCATTTACGTTTTTTATGTCTATAAACATTGGATCCGACCAGATGTAGGTAAATGGATTTTTAAACATTGGAGAAACCATAACCAAAAGAAAAGTTGTTGCCAGGGTAAAAACAGCCATTACTCTTGGTTCCAGATCACCCCTTTTCGAACTATAAGACTGAAGAACAATTCCAATGATTGAAGAAAGCAGAAGCCAGAGCATAAAACTTCCCTCTTGTCCGCCCCAGAAAGTTGAAATTAAAAATCCAAGTGGAAGATCGCTACTGCTGTAGTCATAAACATATTTATATTCATAAGAGTGAGTTAAAATTGCATGCCATAATAATGCTGCAGCAACAATAACAAGCATAGCCATAGCGTGGTAAGCTATCCGACCATAGTTTAATGTATTTTTGTAACCTTTGTAATTTAAAAAATACATCACCATAGCTAGCAAACTGCACAATAAAGCAAATGATAATACAATACTTCCTACCATTTTATCCTCAATTTCATTATAAATTTTATCAGGTTTGTTTTTAAACAATCACCCGGATAACTTAGGTCCGGGTGAAGGTCAAACTAATTAAATAATCAAATCCCTGAAGCCTTAACGTTTTCGCCTTCGTATTTGCTCGGACATTTTGTTAAAATTTCTTTTGCGTGAAAATAACCATTTGTATACTTACCTGTAACTACCACGCTTCTTGCAGATTCAAAATTATTTGGAATAGTTCCATCAAAAATTACTTTCATCTCGATTCCATGCTCATCTTCCATATAGAAAGTGAAAGTTCTGTTCTGTTTGTTAATTTCATAATTTTTGCTTTTTACCCAGGCGCCTGTAGCTTTAACTGTTTTATCCTTCGTCTTAACTATCTGAAAATTATTTTCGTACTGAATATTGCTCTGAGTAAATAGATAAGCCATCAAGCCTAAAAATATTACTATTATAGCTCCACCGAATACATATTTATTTTTCATTCTTATCTCCTTTAATTTCCTTTTCTATTCCTTTAATTCTTTTATCCAGATTATTAAGGTAGAAAAAAACCCCGGCCCATACAATCAGGACAATAAATGTAACAATATAAATTGCATTTTCTGTTAAAAACTTATAAATCCCTTCCAAAATTATCCTCTTGAAGATTGTTTAAGAATTCTATCTCTGTAAATTAACGATTTATAGCCAACTCTCCACATCCAAAAATAGAGGATAGTGAAACCGATCATTGACAGAAAAAATATCAATTGCATATTTGCATTCATTTTGAAATCAACTATCGGACCAGAATTTGTATCATCTGCGGAACCAGGATGAAGCCCGCTCATAATTCTTGGCATAATAAAAATAAAGAACGGAACAGTTACAAAAGCAATTATCGAATAAACCGCCGATAAGGTAGCTCTCTTTTCTTCCGATTCTATCGAAGAACGAAGTGCAAACCATGCACCATAAATCAGTAATAAAGCAAAAATGCTGGTTTGTCTCGGATCCCAGCTCCAATAAGCACCCCATGCAAATTTTGACCAAATTGAGCCTGTTACAGTGGCTAAAATACAAAAAATAATTCCAAGTTGAGCAGCAGTGTAAGATTTTGCATCATCATCCAGATTTTTATTCTTTAAATATTTAAAACTATAAATAGTTGACATCAAGAATGCTATTACAGTTAACCAGGCTGTAGGTACATGAAAAAAAATGATCTTTGCATTTTCTTCCAGACCAGGAATAAGCGGAAATTGATACCAGTGAACCGGGTTCTCAACTATGGGAAATGCTATTCCTGCCACAGAGACGAAACAAAGCAAAATAAATAGAAATGTTTTCCAGACCATATCTCTAATTCTCTATTTTTGAATATATTATAAAACGATTAATCTTTCCAAATAAAATCAAACAACATATAGGAAGCAGTAAGCATTATAACATCATAACAAACAATTACTGCTAACTCTATCTGGGATTCTTCAAATGTTGTGCCAACAATACAATTGGAAGTTAATTCAACCGATGTTAAAATTAAAGGCAATAAAATGGGAAACGACAGAACAGGGTATAATGTTCCCTTTGAACCGGCTTTAGAAATAATCGCTGCAATAATAGTTGAAGCAACAGCCAGGCCAATATTAGAAAGAACGAACGTCAGTAAAAATAATGCAAAACTTCTTATTACAAATTCCTCGAACAAAGCAGAATATAAAAGTGCAATCACAATGTTCATAAGAAAAACAAGTATAAGATTAAAAAACAATTTACCGGAAAATATTGTAGAAGGTGCTGCTATCAATTGTAAAGTTAAAGAAGTACCTCTTTCCTCTTCCGATACAAATGCCCTTGCTAAACCAGACATTGCTGAAAAGAATATCACTACCCAGAAAAGTCCCCCGGCCAAAGCCTGGGGAATTCTTTCATTCCCGATTGAGAACAAAATTACACTTATTGCAACAACTATAAACATTGCAAGCGAATTCACTGCATAACGAGTTCTTAATTCGGAATTTAGATCTTTTTTGAAAAGTGCAAATGCTTTTGAATTCATTAATAATAATCTTAATTATTTTGATGTTTATATTTTTCAATCAACACAATTTCTTTACAAAATGCGAGATCAGATTTTTCATTCGATGCAATTACAACTATTCCCTCTTTGCTTTCTCTTTTAATTATTTTATAAACTGTGTCTTTACCTTCGTCATCCAGATTTGAAGTTGGTTCATCGAGCAAAATTAGCTCCGGAGAGTGCATCAGCGCAAAAATAAATTTCATCCTTTGTTTCATCCCTGAGGAATAAGTTTTTACCAGATCATCTTTTCTGTTTATAAGGAGAAAATCATTAAGAAGTAATTCAATTTTTTCTTTATTAAAACTAACATCTCTAATTCTTGCAAAATATTCCAGGTTTTCCCAGGCACTGAACTCCTCATATAAAACAAGGTAGGGCGATACAAAGCCAATAAAATTATGGAGTTTTTCCGGAATTATGATTTCATCATCTATAGAGTGGATTATCTTTCCTATTGAAGGTGAATTTATGCCAGATATTATTTTCATCAAGGTTGATTTACCGGATCCGTTCGGACCGCTTATGCCATAAACTCCACATTTGCTAAATTCAAAATTTAAATTTTCAAAGATTATTCTTCTTCCAAAATTCTTTGTTACAGATTCTCCTTTTAGTAAATAATTACTCATTAAAGATTACCAATTTGCCTTTTAAAACTTCATCACCGGATTTTGTAAAATAAATATAGACTCCAGATGCCAGCCTGCTATTATTTAGGCTCTTCCCGCTCCACGACACAACAGGTTTACCACTTAGATAATAAATCTGCAATTGCGATGAATATTTCAAATCAAGGGAAGCAGAATAAATATTCAAATCGGCAGTTCCATTATTGTCCAATGGGGCCGGTATTATAAGATTTACTCCCTGTTTATAAAAAAACGGTTGGGGGTATGCATAGGCTAATTCTACAGGAGCGGTGATTACTTGGTTTGTATCCGTATTAACTATCTGCCCGTTAAGAATCTCGGATCCGCGCCAATCCTCTGATTTTGTTACATTTAAATCAGCAGAATAATTTGAAGATAATTTCCTAATTCCAATATTTGGATCATTATATAAAATATAAGTAAAACGTAAAGTTGATCCGGGATTATCAATGCCGGACTGGTAATTTGTATTTGTAATTACAGTAACCAAAGTATCTGAGGCGTTAGCAAAAGTTATATAATTATTAGATGCCGGATTTGCGTTAACTTTAACCGAATCGAGCGGAGGTGAAAAGATTATACTCGAAACAGAATGAATAACCGGGTAATTGGGAGACAAAGGGAAATACTTCCCTGATGAAGATCTGTAATTTGTATAGTAACACCAGACTCCAAATCCTCTATATTCTTTACCGAAATTTGATCCCGATTCAACCAAACTAGAATTAATAGAGTTCAGAGCAGAAGAAGTAATAAATAATTGCCATTGTCTTTTAATAATATTATATCCGAAATTCATTTTCAGATAAAGATTCCAGATGGCGAGATCATAACCGCTATGCAATCCAAATCCTTTTCCGGGATTATTAAAATAAGATGCCAGATATCCGACATAATCAGGAATAGTATTAAAAACAAAAATCTCCATTGAAGTGGAGGTTAATTCGTAAAAATATTGATCTAAAATATTTCCAAAAGAATCCTGCTTAAAAATATAGTTACCAACCTGTATTGCATGATGGAATTCATGTGCAACACTCACTCTGAAGGCATCCAGACCAGTAGTGTAGAACCCGGTAAAATCATTATTAACTTCAAGATAAGAATCGTATTTAGATGAGTTGGGCGATATTTCATTTTCAGGAGTAGTTTGCGCATAAACAGTGCCCAGGTTATCTATATAAATATCGTATTTATCATCACCGCCTTCTCCATTGTCAGAAGGAGGTGCGGGATATCCAAGATAATTGATTTCAAAATCCCAGGCAGAATCTGCAGCGACTGCGGCCAAATCTACATCATAAGTGGGGGAACTGGCTCCTGATTTAAAAAAATGTAACCTGAAGTATCCTTTGGGAGAAACAATACTTGAATCTGAAGATGGTCTCTGTAATAATTTTGATAACTCAATCTGCTGCTGTTGGGAAAACTCGTTGAACAGAAATCGAACCTGGCTTGTAATTCCAAATCCACATTTAATTTTAGTAGTGTCTGTATCGAAATCAGCGCCAGGAGCAGCACTTACAATATTTTTTATTCCCCGCTCACTTATAAACCTAGTATAAATCGAATCAAGCTGGGTTTGAAACAACTGTTGCGAATAAGACAATACTGAAAATAAACAGAAAAAGAGTATTATAAATTTTTTCATTGAGTAATTTGTTTAATTTTTATGCAACCATCAGCAGAATCCGAATATACAAAATGATAATCTCTCGAATTCAGATTTTTGATAAAATAACTCTCCACATTTTCGGCTACAAGTAATTTCCAGACCAGGATTTCCTTCCCCTTTTTTACAAGGTCCACTTTATGCAATGCATTTTCATCCGGTACATAAATAAAGAGTTTTTTTAATCCACCTGGTTTCAATTCCCCAAAAAATAAGAGATTTTTATTTTTAATCCTAAAATGATCCAATGAATCTTTACTAACTATTATAGAAGGATTCTTTAATGATGAAACAAATGCAATATCGTTTTCAGGAGTTTGAATAAAATTTATAGATACGATTTCATCTTTATTTAAAAGATCACCTGAGAATGTGTTAACTAAAAATGTATCATCAGAAGATATTTGAAAATGTTTGCTAGGCAATCTGAAATTATCACTGAAATTTGAACTATACAAAACATCAAGAGAGTCTTGTCTTTCCCAATAAAATAATTTGGGTTTTTGAGAAAAAGAAAGACTAGAATTAAAAACATTTGAAGCAATATCGGGGAAATTTAGATTTGCAAATCGGTTACCCTTTCTTTGGAACACACTAACACCCAGTTTATTATTTATTAAATAGGATACAAAAATATTAGCCTTATTGTTGTCTACTGAATAGTCCATTACCTGTTCTATATTTCCAGGCGAATAAAAAGAACTCCTATTGATCTTATTGGCCTTAAAATCTTCTTCGATTATTTCAATTATTTTTTTACCGGGTGTATAACAATAAAATGTTTTATTAAAAGGGCCATTGCTATTAACAACAATTTCTGAGTGTTGTTCAAATAGTTTAATATTGTATAACATCCAGGGAATGCCGGCATTATTTCTTATTATCAGCTCAAGTGAATTTGTAATCTTATCAATACAAGCAATATCAATTATTCCATTATTATCCATATCAAAATAAGTGATTGCACCGGGCTCTCCTCCAAAGACCAGACTAACATCTTCTGAAATAGATGAAAGATTTGTAATACTATAAAGAAAACCTTTGTTGCTAATTAGAGTTATACCATTAATAAACTTGCTATAAAAAGGTATTAAATCTGTTAGACCATCTTTTTTTAAATAAATTAATTCTGGATAAAATGAATCCTCACCATTGGCAAATATTAGTGAGAGGGTACCTTCTCTAATATCAATATAGGCTATATCGATATGCCCGTCATGGTTAAAATCACCAAGTATAAATTTATCAGGCCGGCTAGTAGTTTTAACAGAAATTCGTTTATCAAAAGAACCGACTGAATCACCATAATAAATTGTAATCGAATTGTCTGAAGAAAAAATTAAATCTGTATATTGATCGAGGTTTATATCAAAACTTTGCAGCTTATTTATGTTGCCATTAACCTTAATGGATCTGATTTTGGTAAATTCACCGGATCCATTATTATAATAAAAGTCTATTGATCGCTCCAAAATATTTGAAGCAACAATATCGGGGTAATTATCATTTGTTATATCAACAAAAAGTGCATCCCTGAAACTTTTGTTGCTTACAATTTTAGTCTCCTGTAGATTGTCATCCTCATCCTGACCTAAAAGAACCAGCCCGTTAAATGCACTTCCAGAAACCAGATAACTTTTATTACCACTTTCATTAATATCGCCGATTGATAGATTCTCAGGATATGAGTCAAACTTAAATACCTTCTTTAATTTTGGTTTTCCGTTGGAGTAAAAATCATAAAATCCAATAGTCCTGTTCTTTCTAGATGTAAACGCACAGGAAATAGTTTTTTCCTTTTTATCAGTTACATTATATAAGTTGGTGATTTCATAAGGTAAAGAAAATTTTTTTTCTGCTTTGAAGCTACCGCCTTTATCGCCAGTAAACGAAAAAAGCACTTTCTTTTGTGAATTATAAAGGAGCAGGTCTGATTGTGAGTCTTTGTTAAAATTCAGAGAATATAAAGAGGTTAAATCTTTGTCAATCGCAAAATAATCAAATTTGCAAAAGCCATTAATAGGTATCTGAGAATATGATTCTGTAATAAGGAAAAAACTAAGCAGAAAAAAGCTACTTATTTTTAGCTCTGTTTTTAAGCCTGTTTTCTCTCCTCTGCAGTGCTTCTTCATATCTTCTCTTTTCTTCTGTAGTTTCCGGAATTGCATCTACTGCTTTTACTGGCTTCCCTTCCTTATCAACGCTAACAAATGTCAGATAGGCAGTATTGCAATGAATCCTGATACCGTCTTTAAAAGATTCAGAATAAACTTTAACACCAACCTCCATTGATGTATTGAAGACTCTATTAAGTGAAGCAATGAGAGTAACAACATCACCAAGATTAATAGAATGAATAAAATCTATCCTGTCAACTGAAGCGGTAACGCAAACACGGTTATTATGTTTTGATGCACATAGTGCAGCACAGATATCAATCCAGTGCATTAACTGGCCGCCAAGAAGTTTACCCAGCTGGTTTGTATTATTAGGCAATACCAGTTCTGTCATGGTTATTTGTGATAAACTAACTTTCTTCGGTAAGGCCATCAGGCTAATCTTTATTTGTAAGATTCGATTCGATTCTTGATTTTATGTCTTTTATCTCACTAACATTCGGATCATTAGGATATCTTTCAAGAAATAACGCGATATCATGCAAAGCTTCTTCATTTTGATTTCTCTCAACCAATAATTTTATTCTAGAATATGATGCTTCCGGTGCATATTTTGTATCGTGATAATTCTCTGTGACTTCTTTATAATACATTAAAGCTGCATTATAATAATCCATAGTTTGATATAATTGCGCTGTATAAAATTCCTTGTGTGCAAGTTTTTCATTTAATTCAGAAATTTTCTGTTCTGCGTCCTTTACCCTTTCATTAGTCGGGAAAAAGTCTATAAACGCCTGGAATTCCTCAATCGCTTTTTTAGTATATTGTTGTGCAAGTCTGAAATCAGGAGACAATTCATAATAACAATCAGCAAGCATATATTGTGCAGACGGAACAAATTCACTTGCAGGCATGGTTTTTATCAACTTGCTGAACTCATAAGCTCCCATAATATACTCATGCCTTTCAAATCTTGTTTGCGCCAGGTAATATTGAGCATCATCAACAACTGTATTACCCGGATATTGTAAAATTATAGATTGAAATTCCTGAATTGCATCCAGATAATCTTCATCATGGTATAATTTAAGCGCATAATCAAGGTGCTCTTTTGCGTTAAGGTTAATAGTATTTTGTGATGACGAGCAACCCCACACAAATATTGAAAGTATTACTAAAATTAACAGATTTCGCATAATTTTCTGGTTAAGTTCATAAAATATAAGTTACAATTATAAGTAATTTCCGGCAGGCTTCAAAGGTATAAATTATCTGCCCGCAAGTGTTTATGCTTCAATTATTAATGCCTTTTATTTGCTCCTAATAGTAAAAAATAATATCACCACTAAGGCTGCACTTCCAACTGCTATTAAAGGCTCAAAAAGACTTGAAAATAAAGGTTCTGAAGGATGTTCTCCCTCGGTAAAAGGAAGAGATTTATTTTCAATTGTATCAAGGTTATCTGCAGAGACCGTATCAATACTTAAATAATTGAAATCGAAAACATTTACTTTTTCATTAACAATTGAATACAACCCTTTTAATTTTATTTCTCTGGGTACAAGATAGTCACCCCAAAATCCATCCCTGAACATTTTCCCATAACTAACCGAAGCATTTTCAATTGAATAATTAATCACCGGAATGCTTTCATTACTAACCTGATCACTAACCACTGAAAATTCATTTCCCATGTGTGCAAGGATGCGGTTACGAAAAGTCGGATAGGCAACATCCTGGCTAAATTTAAATACTATTATATTGCCAAATAATTCCTTTTGCTTTAAAATCTTAACAACGGAAGAATCTATAAGACTATTAAATAAATCCAGGTTTGTTTTTTGTTGTGCATTTATTATAGTGTAAAAAGAAATGATAAATATTAAAATAAAATATTTAGTCAGCGTTGTAATATTTTTATTGATTTTCAAATCTATTCTGGTAATTGACTTTAAATTACATGCTTTCAGCAATTTTCTGCAATCTTTTTATTCTTTCTTCCATCGAGGGATGTGTTGAGAATAACTTCATTACTCCCCCGCCTCTTAATGGGTTAACTATAAACATATGAGCTGTTGCCGGACCTGCGTTATCAACAGCTTTCATCTGGTTTGCACCTGATATTTTTCTTAAAGCAGAAGCCAGCGCCAATGGGTTTCCTGAAATTTTGGCTCCCCCTTCATCCGCTGCAAATTCTCTGGATCTTGAAATTGCAAGTTGAAGCAAAGTAGCCGCAATCGGAGATAATATAATCAGAACAAGGCCTGCAATACCATCATTGTCCCTGGTGCTGCCACGACCTGAAAACATCATAGCCCAGCCTGCCATCTGCGCAATAAAAGTAATTGTCCCAACCAAAGTCGCTGCAATTGTGCCGGTTAAAATATCCCGGTGTTTAACGTGTGCAAGTTCGTGAGAAATAACACCGGCAAGTTCTTCATTGTTCAACCCCTGTAAAATTCCTGTTGTCGCTGCTACTGCAGCGTGCTCAGGATTTCTGCCGGTCGCGAACGCATTTGGTGTAGGGTCATTAATAATATAAACTTTCGGCATTGGCAGCCCTGCATTCTGTGAAAGCTCAGAAACTAAATTGTAAAATTTAGGTGCGGATTCTGGAGTTACTTCCTTTGCACGGTACATTTTCAAAACAATTTTATCGGAAAACCAGTAGGAACTGAAGTTCATTGCAAGCGCAAAAATAAATGCAATGATCAGTCCTGTTTTTCCGCCGAGCAATCCTCCAACCAGCAGAAAAAGAACCATCATAACAGTCATTAAAAATACAGTCTTAAGCGTATTCAATTTGGAATCTCCTGATTTTACATTTTTAAAATTAAGCAAAGAAGATAGTTCAATCAATATAAGAAATTTGTCGTATTTTAACTTTGAAAGTTATAGTATTGTTTCCAAAGTGGATAATTTATTACATTTATTAAATATCTGAGACAATTTAAATGCAAAATAAAAAAATACTGATAATCGGAGCCACCGGTGGTACCGGTAAAGAATTAGTAAAGCAAGGTCTACAGGCAGGTCGTGAAGTAAGCGTATTAGCTCGAAAACCTGAAAAAGTAAAAACTTCAGATGCAGAGATAAAAATATTTAAAGGAGATGTACTTGATCCGGATTCTTTAAATAATGCAATTTCCGGGCAGGATGTTGTTCTTTGTGCTCTTGGACATAAAAAATGGTTTCGTCCGACAGAAATTCTATCAGAAGGTACAAAAAACATTATTGAAGCCATGGAGAAAAATAATGTTCAGAGGTTCATTTGTGAAACTTCATTAGGTGTGGGAGACAGCTTTGGAAAGATGGGATTATATTATACTTTATTTACAATCCCTGTTATACTTCAATTTTACTATTGGGACAAATATAAGCAGGAAAAATTTATCAAATCTAGCAGTATTGACTGGACAATCGTACGCCCTGGTGCGCTTTATAACGGGAAAGCAAAAGGTAAATGGAAAGAAGGAAATAAAATTGGAAATTATTTATGGACAGTTGGAATATCAAGAGCAGATGTTGCCGATTTTATGCTAAAACAGATCAATGAAACAAAATATATAAAAAAGACTGTTGGTATTTCCTGGTAAATTTTAAAACCGATAAAATAATTGTAACTATGAAAATATCTATCCCGGACGATTATCAAAATATTATAAAAGAACTTGAATGCTTTAAATTACTCAGTAATTTTGAAGTAAATATATTTAACGATACAACAAACGATGTTGAAGAACTTTCAAAAAGATTTTCAGATTCTGATTGTGTCGTACTTATTAGAGAAAGAACCAGAATAACTAAAGAGTTAATTGAAAAACTTCCCAAACTAAAACTAATAAGCCAGACAGGTAAGGTTGCGGGCAATATTGATGTAGCAGTTTGCACAGAAAAAAACATTGCTATTGCCGAAGGAAAAGGTTCGCCTGTCGCTCCAGCCGAATTAACCTGGGCATTAATTATGACAGCAATGAGAAAGTTAGTTCCCGCCGTTAATAAAATGAAAAACGGAAACTGGCAAACAAATATCGGAGATTGCCTGGAAGGAAAAACTCTGGGAATATGGGGATTTGGAAAAATTGGAAAAAGAATTGCAAATTATGGAAAAGCTTTCGGAACGAAGACCTTAATCTGGGGAAGCGAGAATTCAAGAAGTGAAGCAATTACTTCAGGATTTTCTGCTGCTGAATCTCGTGAATGTTTCTTCACAAATTCAGATGTTTTAACTATTCATCTACGTTTAAAACCTGCTACAAAACATATAATTAGTTTCGAAGATTTAGCCAGAATGAAACCGGACTCCCTTTTCGTAAATACAAGCAGAGCTGAATTAATTAAACCCGGTGATTTGGAAAAAGCTTTAAAATCAGGAAGACCCGGAAAAGTAGCTCTCGATGTATTTGAGAATGAACCAATTTACGATAAAAATTATTGGGCGCTGAAAATGAAAAATGTACTTTGCACACCTCATCTCGGTTATGTTGAAAAACGCGGATATGAATATTACTTCGGGATGGCATTTCAAAACGTCGTTAATTATTTTAACGGCAATCCAACAAATATTCTGAATCCGGAAGTTCTAAATCAATAAATTCATTCAGGAAATAATATATGGCCGAATTAAAAACGAAGAGGAATACTAAAAGTGTTACTAAATTCCTTAACAGTGTAATTGATGAAAATAAAAAAGCAGATTCATTTGCACTGTTAAAATTAATGCAGCAGACAACAAAAGAAGAACCTAAAATGTGGGGAGACAGCATAGTTGGTTTTGGGGAATATCACTATGTATATGAAAGCGGCCGTGAAGGCGATTTCTTTCTGGCAGGGTTTTCACCACGGAAGCAATACCTTGCAGTCTATGTAATGAGTGGATTTAAAGAGTTAGCAAATTTACTCAAAAAACTAGGCAAATTTAAGAAAAGTGTTTCGTGCTTATACTTGAAAAGTCTTTCGGATGTTGATCAGAAAGTATTAAAAGAAATTATTAAAAAATCTGTTTCAGCTACAAAGAAAAAATACAGATAATCATTGTATAAAATATTTGTTGGAATCGATATTCAAATAAATTTAATTCCCGTTCGTCATTCATAATTACCATCCTTCAGAAAATATCCTTCAATATTAAAATAATGTTGACTTATATATCTACAAAAATTATGTTTGCAGATAATACATAGCATTACAAGATATATAGAGAGGGTACGTAAATATGATTTCAAAAGCATTAGTAGCAGCTTCAACAAAACCTATGATTTTAGCCATACTGCGCGGTGGAGAAAATTATGGTTACCAAATAATTCAACGCGTTAAAGAAATTTCCAGCGGTAAACTTGAGTGGGCAGACGGTATGCTCTACCCTGTCCTTCATCGTATGGAAAAGGACGGATTAGTAACTACGCAATGGAAACTATCTGACGGCAGAATGAGAAAGTATTATAAAATAACTGAAGCAGGAAAAAAAGAACTTGCTGCAGAAAGAAAACAATGGTTGTCAGTTCACAAGGTATTTTTGGAATTGTGGGAACCAATTCCCTCATTTGAATAAATTTGTTAGTAAAATAACTTATTCACTTAATTTTAAATAAGGGTTTTTAAAAATGATGTTACTAAAATGGATATTTGCAATATTATTAATAAGTACTAATTTTTCCAACGCACAGGAAAAACTTACAAAATTCCAAATTGATAGTATTGAAAAAATTATTAATACTGAAATGATCGATCAACATATTCCGGGATTAAGTATTGCAATTGGAATTGACACAAATATAGTTTGGAAAAAAGCTTATGGATTTT
>DATFMR010000011.1:0-83749 GCA_035266865.1 Ignavibacteriaceae bacterium
ACGTTAGAAAGTTCAATTGTAGTTTCGGTAAGTTGTATATCAAGAGAATAATTCTGTCCAAGATTGAGTTTGTCGATATCTTGCGTTTGCTTTTGATAACCAACATAAGAGAAAGTCACCTGGTAAGGGCCGCCGACTCTCATTCCCTGGATATTATATTTTCCATCCTGACGGGAAGATGTTCCATATTGAGTACCGGAAGGTACGTGTACTGCAATAACTGTTGCACCTGGTAGTGGTGAACCATTATTGTCTGTGATAGTACCGTTAATACTGGCCGTTGTAGCTGTTTGTGCAGATATTGAAATCTGGACTAACAACAACAGGGCTGCAACAAGTAGATACGGTAACTTGGTAATGATTCTTTTCATAGAAGTTCCCTTTTATAAGTTGTTAATTAGTGATTTAATTATAAATAATAATTCCCAAATGTTATTGAACCATTATTCACAATAAAAAATAATGGTAATTATTTATTTGAAAATATTATTAGATATCAGAAAATAATTTTTTCATTATTTGCGATTTTCTGAAAAGTTACTTTGTATCCAATTTTACTATTACACTAACCTGTACAAATCTTTATAGGACAAAAATATTCCTTGAACTAGAATTAACATTTATGAAAGATTTGTAGGTGGATAAAAGTGAGAGATGAAAGGCATCACCGTGAAAGGATTGAACAATCAAGAAACCAGACTCATTGAACAAACCGGGAAATTCAAAAACTGACTTTGATAAGCAATTTTTTTTTGTCACTGAGCCTTTATCCTCCGCTTGGGATTGCTAAATAGTAAATAATTAGATATCTAATTTTAAACAAATACATGGATATCATGCAACAATTATTTTAATCTTAACTATTATTTAAAAAGCAAGCCTTTTATCAAATTTAATATCTGAAATTGGCTCCTAGTTTATTTCTTTCATTTTGGCTAATAATTCTAAATTTTGGTAATTAAGTCTTTTGTTATTTTAGCCATTTGTGATTCCTGATAATGAACATATTTCTTAAAAAATGGTAAATAGGGTTTCTTTAAAAAAGAAAAACCCGGCCCTGAAAAGGGACCGGGTTTTATTTAACCTGAGATTATTTCAGATTAAAAAGAGTATCTTACACCCAACTGCATTTGCCAGCGTGATGAGAAGTTGCTTGGAGTAAAAGGAGTATTATTAGAAGGTGCAGAAAAACTATAGACATTTTTTCCCAGGTCAGGGCCTGCTGCAGTTACTGTACCAACTTTATTAGCTACTCTATATGTACTGAATACACTGCTGTTCCATCCCCAGTCGCTATTAAGAAGATTCATTAAATTCAATATATCATAATTGATGGTAAGTGTGTGTCCTTTAATAATCGGTATATCCTGCGCGATGTGAATATCAACATAATTCACCCAGGGATTTGAATCTGCATTTCTTTCTGCAATTTGTCCTTTATGTGAAGCCAAATAAGGATTATTACTTACAAAGTTGTTAAATGCAGTGTACATACTTGAATTTGACACGAATGCTCCTCCCGTAAGACTACCAAGTAATATGTCACTATTATCTTTTGGGATATAGAATAAATCGTTTTGATCAAATCCGTCGTTATTTATATCGCTGCCATAGATATATGAAAAAGGAGCACCTGATTCTCCGTTATAGAATAATGAAATTGTAGTAGGTGCATTTTCAATGAATTCCTCTGTATAAGATAAGGAAACAAAAACTCTTCCTCTTATTTCATACTGAGATGTAGCCAATACAGGACTGTTTGGATCTCCTGCAATTGGGTTATATCTCATCTGTGAGTTTGCCTGAGAAGAGTTTACACTATTTAGATCCTTAGCTCTACCGTAAGTATAACCTGTATTGATTGAAATACCTCTTTGTACATTTCTCTGCAACTGGAATGAAATGTTATAAGAGTAACCTTCGTTTGTATTCTTTAGGTACATAACATCTGTAAAATTGTTGTTCTTACTGTCAGTACCTCCGTAATAAGGTCTGCCGTCCTGCAATAATGCAGTTGGGCTATCGTGGTTTATGATATTTAATTTGTTATATACAAAGTCATTAGTACTTTTTGAATACTGGAATTCAACAGTTCCGATAAAACCCATCGGTAACTGATGGTCTATACCAATATCATATCTTAAAACCTGAGGCATTTTTAGTTTTGGATCTGCAAGATCGATTTCAGATCTAAAGCTTGCAGCACCTGTTCCAGGATCACCAACATCAGGTAAATTTTTGCCATCCGGTGAGAAGAACAAGTTTGTACCACTTCCGTTTACTTCATAAGCAGAAACACCTGTGTTGCCGTACTGATTTGAAATCCAAACGTAAGCAGGTCGACCGGTGAATATTCCTATGCCGCCTCTAACCTGTGTTGTTTTATCACTAAATACATCCCAGTTAAATCCAACTCTTGGAGCCCATAGTAAATTACCGCTAGGGGCAGTATTTGTTGAGTAGCCTGAGAAGTAAGTAGAAACAGAATCATTTTGATATGGTTTATCCGGGAATGTTGGGATATCAACTCTTAAACCAAATGACACCTTGAAGTTTGGTTTAACCTGCCAGTCATCCTGGGCATAAAAACCATATTGCCTTACAGGAAAATTAGCAGCTGGATCTTTACCGGCTCTTGCTGCTACTCTCTGGTAAAAACTTACATTTCCATTCTGTAGATCTGCCAGGGTATTATATTGATAATAACCTGCAAATGATCTTAGGAACAAGTTTGTAAATGAGAAAAATTCATTATGTGTACCAACGGTAAAAGTGTGGTCCCCAAAGAAATATGAAAAGTTATCAGTTATTTCAAATACATTTTGGTCTAATTTATTGGCTGATGAAAACCTGTCAGTACCCATTTCGTAAGTTATACCTGGTTGTCTTACCTGTACTTCAGGAGTCAGCGTTCCTTCAGGTCCGCGTTTATCACGAATTGTCGTATAGCCAATAATTAATTCGTTTGCCATATTATTGCCGAATGTACTGTTCAATTGAGCAACAATATTGTTTGTAATGTCCTTAATCTGGTATAAATATGTATCAAAACTGAATGATGAAGATGATGATCTGCTATTTAGAATATCCTGGGTAGCATTTACATAATTATAATGAAGACTTAATTTATGATTGTCAGCCAGGTTGAAATCTAATCTTGCGAATAATTTGCCTGAAGGCTGTTTGGTCGTAAATGGTGCGTAACCACCTGTATTAAATCCACGGCCAGCTAAAATAGTCTGGATTGTTTTTGCATCAGTTTCAGTATTTGTGGGCCCTGTACTAAGTGAAAGGTTGGCAGTTGGTTCATTTCTTCCTGTTATTTCACCATTTATAAAGAAGAATAATTTATCCTTCATAATTGGGCCGCCTAAACGGACACCATATTGCCATTCCTTAAAGTCACTGACCGGATTATCTATATTGTTGTAATATTTTCCAACCAGTTTCTGGTTTCTGCCATATGCAAAAGCAGAACCGTGCAATTCGTTGGTACCACTTCTTGTAATGGCATTAATACCACCTCCGGTAAATCCACCCAATCTTACATCATAAGGTGCGATTACAACCTGAAATTCCTGGATAGCATCCAAGCTGATTGGATTTGTTCCTGTTTGTCCTCCTGGAGTTCCTGTAGATCCTAATCCAAATAAATCATTATACTGTGTACCGTCTATTTGAATATTATTATACCTGTTGCTTCTGCCTGCAGCCTGAAGATTTTGCCCAGAAAATAATGGAGAAAGTTTAGCAAAAGTTTGGAATGATCGGCCAATAGTCGGTAATTCTTCAAGCTGTTTTGTAGAAACGTTTTGAGAGGAACCAGTTCTGGCATCACTAATAATTGCATTTCTGTCTGCAGTTACTGTAACACCGGAAATTTCAACAGCAGTTTCAGTCATAGTAGCATCCAAAGCAAAACTCTGTCCTAATTCAAGTTTTGAAATTGTTTGGGTTTGCTTCTGATAGCCGACATATGAAATTGTTATTTCATATGGACCGCCTACTTTTAGTCCAATAAGATTGTATTTACCATCAGTTCTGGAAGTAGTTCCATATTGAGTTCCAGTGGGAACATGCACAGCTATAATAGAAGCTGCTGGTAATGCATTCCCATTCTGATCAGTGATTGTTCCGCTAATGCTTGCAGTTGTTGCTACCTGCGCAAAGCCTAGACTTTGCAAGGACAAAAACAATGCTGCGATCAGTAGAAACGAGATTTTGGTAAGTGTTTTTTTCATACACCATCCCTCATGTTAGGTTATTATATAGTTAATTTATTAGAACAGCCTGTTAAGCGCAGTTCTACTTGCCCTAAAAAATTAAGTTTGTTTCTGGATAAATTTTGTTGTAGGTATTATTTTATTCAGAGTGAAGTTTCAAAACTTCTGGATAATAATAATATCCGTTTAATTCCGGTTTAACCTATAAGCTAGATTTGAATAAAATAATATTTAAAGAAAATTGAATTATTAAGCCCATTAAGTATCTGAGTCTGGGGTCAACTCAAAATATACTTATCCGTTTTACAGCGGATCTGTAAAATGAATATCTGAAAATAACTAAACTTTTTTATCCCGGCAAGAAAAATATTATAAATTTCTATATTCTAAAGATATCACAAAAAATGAACTATTTGATCGTGCCCTTCAATAAAAATATACTAGTTATTAAGTTTAGCTTAGCATTATAATATTAAAAGAAATAATCTTGCTAAAATAAATTTTTGACATAAAGCCCTGCAATACAAGTTAATACCATGCTTTATTGGATAAGGTGAAAGTTTTACAAACAAAATAATTATTTCTGCAGTTTTGGATTTCCCTGTTTCTTTGCTTTTATATACACCTCTCTTTATATTTAAAGATAAATTTTTAAGAAATATTGTCGTAAATGCAGAAAATATCTATAAAAGACCTTTCAGAATACGTTGGAAAGGAAGTCTCGCTAAGCGGATGGCTTTATAATAAAAGATCAAGCGGGAAAGTAAAATTTATTGTTTTAAGAGATGGTACCGGTTATTTGCAGTGTGTATATTTTAAAGGTAATGTCTCTGAGGAAGTATTTGATCTTGCTGATAAATTAGGGCAGGAATCTTCTATCATAGTTACAGGAAAAGTTAAAGAAGAAAAAAGAGCTCCCGGAGGTTACGAACTTGATGGTACAAACCTGGAAATAATTTCTGAAGCCAAAGACTTCCCTATAACTCCGAAAGAACATGGTGTAGAATTCTTAATGGATAACCGCCACCTCTGGCTAAGATCTTCAAAACAAGTTGCTATTTTAAAAATCAGGCATAGAATTGTAAAAGCAATTAGAGATTTTTTTGATGAAAGGGGATTCACTTTAATGGATCCGCCGATTATCACTCCGGCTGCGTGTGAAGGAACTTCCACTCTTTTTGAAACTGATTATTTTGATCTTGGTAAAGCATATCTTACACAGTCAGGACAATTGTATGCTGAAGCAGGCGCAATGGCGCTTGGAAAAGTATATACATTTGGACCTACATTCAGAGCAGAGAAATCAAAAACCAGGAGACATCTTACTGAATTTTGGATGGTTGAGCCGGAAGTTGCTTTTAATGATCTGAATGATAATATGGACCTTGCAGAAGAGTTTCTTGAATATATAGTCCAGACTATTTTGAAAGATATGGATGAAGAATTAAAAGTTCTTGAAAGAGATACTGCAATGTTAAAAAATGTAAAACGACCTCTTCCAAGAATTAGTTATGATCAAGCAGTTGAAATATTAAAGAAAAACAGAATTGAATTTGAATACGGAAATGATCTTGGTGCAACTGATGAAACTATAATTTCAAACCAGTTCGACAGACCGGTTATGGTACACAGGTATCCGGCAGAAGTAAAAGCTTTTTATATGAAAAGAGATCCCGAAAATTCTAAATTTGCACTTGCTTTGGATGTTTTAGCGCCCGAAGGATACGGGGAAATTATTGGTGGAAGCCAGAGAGAAGATAATCTGGATAATTTATTGAGTAGGATTAAAGAACATAATCTGCCGATGGAAGCGTTTGAATGGTACCTTGATCTGAGAAGGTTTGGATCAGTTCCACATTCCGGCTTTGGGCTTGGACTTGAAAGAACCGTTGGATGGATTTGCGGATTGGATCATGTCAGGGAAACAATTCCTTTCCCGAGAATGATCTACAGAAATACTCCTTAAATATTGGTTATAAACTGTAATAACAGTTTATTTATAAAAAATAAATTGGCTACAAAATGTCTCTAGAAACTATACTTTTCATTCTCTTCGCTGCTGTTGGAAGTATTTCAGCAGTTTTAATGATTACAAGAAGAAGCGCTGTAATTAGTGCGCTATTTCTCATCCTGAATTTTGCAGCACTCGCGGGGCTATATCTCTTATTAAATGCTCAGTTTATTGCAGTTGTACAGGTAATAGTTTATGCCGGAGCAATTATGGTTTTATTCCTTTTTGTAATTATGCTTCTGCGTCCGGAAAACGAGCGGAAGTTTCTGCGGGCAAATCCTAAAGTGAAAATATTTGCTTTGGCAATCGCCGGTATAATTTTTATTCAGCTCGGTTATTTAATCTTCTTTTCGCATCCGTCGGGAAATCCTTCAGGCACTGTTGCTGCCAGTATAAAAGCTGGTACAATAGAAGAAATTGGAAGACAACTATTTACAAATTACATTTTGCCTTTTGAAGCTGCAGGTTTTCTTTTACTTGCTGCAACAATTGGAGCTTTAATATTAGCTAAAAGGAAATTCGAATAAAATTATGCAAGTACCAATAGAATATTATTTAATACTCAGTGCCTTTATGTTTATAGTCGGTGTTGCAGGAGTTTTAACAAGAAGAAATGCAATAGTTGTTTTTATGTCTGTAGAATTAATGTTAAACTCGGCTAACCTGACAATGGTTGCCTTTGCGTCCTTTATGGGAAGTGCTGTCGGGCAATTATTTGTATTTTTTGTAATGACCGTTGCGGCTGCGGAAGCAGCTGTTGGACTTGCAATTATTATTGCAATGTTCAGAAATAAATTAACTGTAAATATTGATGAGATCAGCATTCTGAAATGGTGATCTTTTTTGATTAGTCAAAATCGAGTTTCATTTTTATGATTCAACTAATTTACTTAACTGTTCTGTTTCCTTTGATTGGTTTTTTAATAAACGGATTATTCGGGAGTAAAATTAAAAATGAAAAAGTTATTGGAATTATTGGCAGCGGGGTAATCGGACTTTCATTTTTAGTTTCGGTCGGTGCCTTTATTGAAACCATTGGTCTTCCTGTAGAACAGAGGAAAAATATTGTTGATCTTTTTACCTGGTTAAGTGTTGGTGGACTTAACATTCATTTTGCTTACCAGGTAGATCAGCTCTCCTTAATTATGGCTCTGATTGTAACCGGAGTTGGATTTGTTATCCATGTTTATTCAATCGGCTACATGCACGGAGATAAATCTTTCTGGAGATTTTTTACCTACCTGAATCTTTTCATTTTCACAATGATGAACCTGATTTTAGCAGATAATTTTCTGCTCCTTTTCCTTGGCTGGGAGGGAGTTGGATTATGTTCCTATTTATTAATTGGATTCTGGTACGATCGTAAATTTGAAAAAATGACAACGAGTGATGCTGGCAAGAAAGCATTTGTTGTTAACAGGATAGGGGACTTTGGATTTCTACTTGGAATGTTTCTTATATATATGACATTTGGTAGTCTTAATTTTGGTGAAGTTTTCGGAAGAGTTGGGGCATTTAATGTTGACCAGAGTGTATTTAATTTTATAGCAATATTCTTGTTTATCGGTGCAACAGGTAAATCTGCGCAAATTCCTTTGTTTGTATGGTTACCTGATGCTATGGCAGGTCCGACACCTGTATCAGCTCTTATTCACGCTGCTACAATGGTGACAGCCGGTGTTTATATGGTTGCAAGATGTTCGCTTATTTTTGCTTCCGCTCCCGCTATTCTTACAGTAATTGCAATAGTTGGAGCTGTTACTGCTTTGTTTGCAGCTACTATTGGTCTTGTTCAAAATGATATTAAAAAAGTTTTAGCTTATTCAACTGTAAGTCAGCTTGGATATATGTTTTTGGCTCTCGGAGTTGGAGCATTCTCTGCCGGAATTTTTCACGTTATGACCCATGCATTTTTCAAAGCACTTTTATTCCTTGGTGCAGGTTCAGTTATTCATTCAATGCACGAAGATCAGGATATTCAAAATTACGGCGGACTTAGAAAAAAAATGCCGGCTACTGCCTTAACTTTTCTGGTTGCTTCTCTTGCGATTTCAGGAATTCCACCTTTGTCTGGATTTTTCAGCAAGGATGAAATTCTCTGGAAATCATTTGCAAACGGAAATGTTGTTTACTGGGCAATAGGAGCATTCACTGCTTTACTTACAGCATTTTATATGTTCAGGTTGTACTTCCTTACTTTTGAAGGCAATTCAAGATGGGGAAAAGACAAACGTCCTCACGAATCACCCAAGGTTATGACTGTTCCATTAATGATTCTCGCGGTTCTTTCTGCAATTGGAGGATTTATTGGAATTCCTGCCTTGTTCAGCGGGGAAGGTGGTAACGTTTTTGAACACTGGCTGGAACCAATTTTCAAAAATGCTGATGCAAGGCTTGCTCTTTATTCTGCACATACTCATACAGATGAAATAATATTAATGGTAGTTTCGATCATACTTGCTGTCGGCGGAATTATGATTGCAAGACAGATTTATATGAAGAAACCGAACATTGCAACTTCTGCTGCAAAGAAATTCAAAGGAATACATAAACTTTTGTGGAATAAATATTTTGTTGATGAAATTTATGATGCAACTGTAGTTACTCCAATTGTTAAAACTTCAGAATCATTTTTATGGAAAATTACAGATGCGAAAATTATTGATGGTGTTGTGAATGGAGTTGCATCTTTAGTTGGAAGTATTTCAAAGAATATTAGAAAAATTCAAACAGGCGTTGCCCAGGTTTATGCTTTGGTTATGACACTTGGAATAGCAATTGCTCTATTATGGATAATACTGAGTTTATAATTTTATGGAAAATAATTACCTGTTAACATATTTATTGCTTACCCCGATGATCGGCGGATTACTCCTTCTCTTTATTAATAAATCAAAGGAAGATTTAATCCGTTATTTTGGATTGGGAATTTCAGTAGTTGCATTCATTATTTCTCTGATTCTTTATTCTGGATTTGATGCAGGCAGCGGGGATTTCCAATTCGGTTTTAGATTTTTATGGATTTCCAATATCAATGTAAGTTACCACGTTGGAATTGATGGAATTTCTTTACTTCTGATTTTGCTTACAACATTTATAACTCCATTAACTTTAATTTCCAGCTGGTCAAGCATAAAGAAAAATGTAAAAGAATTTACATTCTTTATGTTGATGCTTGAAGTTGGAATGCTTGGTGTTTTTGTATCTCTTGACCTTTTCTTATTCTATGTTTTCTGGGAAGTAATGCTGATACCGATGTATTTTATTATAGGAATCTGGGGCGGGGACAGAAGAATTTATGCTTCAGTAAAGTTTTTTATTTATACAATGTTTGGCAGTCTCTTAATGCTTGTTGCAATTATCTGGCTTGCTGTTTATGCTTCCGGCCCGCTGGGACATTTTTCAACTGACCTTATTGAATTATATAAAGTTGGTCCGACAGTTCCGAAAACAATTCAACTTTATATGTTCCTGGCATTCACTTTAAGTTTTGCAATCAAAGTTCCGTTGTTTCCGCTTCATACCTGGTTGCCGGATGCTCACGTTCAGGCACCAACGGCTGGTAGTGTTATTCTTGCTGCAGTTCTTTTGAAAATGGGGACATACGGTTTAATCAGATTTTGTTTACCGCTTTTCCCGCAGGCAGCAATTTATTTTGCCCCGGCAATTTCTGTGCTTGCAGTAATTGGAATTATTTACGGAGCACTTGTGGCAATGGTACAAACCGATATGAAAAAGCTTGTTGCTTATTCTTCGGTTGCTCACCTTGGATTTGTAGTACTCGGTATTTTTGCAATGACATTTGAATCAATGCAGGGAGCTGTTATTCAAATGGTAAACCACGGATTATCAACAGGCGCATTATTCCTTTTGGTTGGAGTTCTTTATGAGAGAACACATACAAGGGTAATTGCGGAGTATGGCGGTATTGCAAAGCTTGTTCCTTTGTATGCCGTTGCTTTAATGATTGCATCTTTATCTTCAATAGGATTGCCCGGACTGAACGGATTTGTTGGGGAATTTTTAATTCTTTTAGGCTCATTTAAATCACCTGTTTTAAATAGCTGGTGGTTTACGGTATTTGCCGCATCGGGAGTAATTTTTGCTGCTGTCTATTTACTCTGGATGTATCAAAGAGTTGTTTTTGGTGAAGTAAAAAATCCGAAACTTAATACACTTAAAGATATGAACATGCGGGAAATTTTTGTTATGATCCCGATATTCATTTTTATTATTTGGATTGGAATTTATCCGAGCACTTTTTTAAATGTGTCTGCAAAGTCAGCTAATAAGGTTATTGAGCAGGTCTATACTCCTCAAAATGTAACTTTAAAGTAGGCTTTGTGTATGCTGAAGAAGTTAAAATATTCTTTTATTGCGATTACTACGCTAATGTTCTTTGGAAGTATGAAATTATTTGCGGCTGCTGCGGCTGTTTCAGATACGCTGGGAACTACAGCAAAACCTGAACATGCAGGAACGCTTCCGGAAGTTTATATGGTATTACCGTTTGTTATTCTCTTATTAATGATAGCAACCGGACCTTTATTTTATAAACATTTCTGGGAAAAACATTATCCGAAAGTTTCTATTGTTCTTGGTGTAGTTGTAGTTGTTTATTACCTGGCGGTTTTAAATGATGAACACAGCCTGATGCATACATTTGCTGAATATATTTCATTTATAGCTTTGCTGAGTTCTTTATTTGTTGCTTCGGGTGGAATATTAATAAAGGTTGATAAAGAATCTACTCCAATGCTTAATGTATTATTCCTTTTGTTTGGAGCAGTGATTGCAAATGTGATAGGAACAACCGGCGCATCAATGCTTTTGATAAGACCGTTTATAAAGATGAATCGTGAAAGATTAAAACCTTATCATATTATCTTTTTTATTTTTGTCATTAGTAATGTTGGTGGTGCTCTTACTCCGATTGGAGATCCGCCATTGTTCCTTGGATTTTTAAGCGGCGTTCCTTTTTTCTGGGTAATCGATAATGTTTGGTTTATCTGGATTCCCGCTTTGCTTATGATTCTTTTAGTCTTTTATGTCTTTGATAAGATGAACAAAACTGAATATGAAAAAATTGAATATTCAGGAAAAATTCAGTTTAAAGGATTTAAGAATCTTGGTTACCTGTTGATTATTATTATCTCGGTTTTTATAGATCCTGCAGTAATACCGGGAGTTCCGAGTCTTGCACCGCTTCCTTTTGGAATAAGGGAGATAATAATGTTTGCAGTTGTTTATTTTTCATATAAAGGTGCAGATACCGAAATTTTAAAGGCAAACGAATTTGATTTTGAGCCGATAAAAGAAGTTGCCTATTTGTTCATTGGAATTTTTGCTACAATGATTCCTGCTTTGCAATTAATTGCTAACGAAGCGCATGCACTTGGTCACAAATTGAATGCAGGTGTATTTTATTGGGCAACAGGTGGTCTCTCAGCGGTACTTGATAATACACCTACATATATGAATTTTTTAAGTGCAGCAATAGGTAAATATTCAGCAGATATTGGGACAACATTGACTGTAACTAATAAAATGCATGTTATGCAATTTGTTGCTGCTGACCAAATTTATCTTCAAGCAATTTCCGTAGCGTCAGTCTTTTTTGGTGCAATAACGTACATTGGTAACGGTCCTAACTTTATGGTAAAATCAATTAGTGAAAGAGCAGGTATTCAGATGCCGAGTTTCTTTGCTTATATGGTAAAATACTCAATTGTAATATTAGTGCCGATTTATGCAGTTATCTGGCTTTTGTTTTTTTATGGTAAAGGATGATTATGAATACAATTGAAAATGCTTTAAACAAAAATTTAAATGGACTTTGTTATGGAAATAGAATTATACTTCCGTTTAATTGTACATTTTTGAAAGTAATAATTGAAGATGATATAATTACTGATTTTTCTCCGGCTTCCAAAGGAATTTATGTCAGGGAGAAAGATGATTTTACAGAACTTTATTTTTTAGAAATAAATAATGTAAAAGAGACTGTCTCTAAATATGAAAACATAAAACTTGTTGCCGTAGAAAAGGGTGATAACCTTTTTGATTTGAAGAATCATAAAAAAATTGCTCTTTACATTGAAGAAAAACATAATGTAAAAATTGAAAAAACTGAAGACGACATTTTATTTATTGAATAATTAAGCCTGCTTACAGGCAGGCTAGCCACAGGCTTTAAATATGCTGAATAACATACAAGAATTTAATAACATTTTACCATTAGTAATTTTAGGCGGAGGAATAGTCCTCTCGCTTTTAATTGAAATGTATTCCGACAAAAGTGAAAAAGTACTGCCATGGTTTTCCGTAGTGCTTTTGCTTGCTGCCGGATTTTATTCTTTAATATCGGTTAATGATATATCGGTGGTTTTCAAAGATATGTTAAGAACCGGTGGAAACGTAAATATTTTTTACTTCATATTTACTTTTGGTGCTGCTCTAGTATGTTTATTATCAATAGATTACCTTAAAAAATATGGAGCTTACTATGGTGAGTTTTATATCCTTGTGCAATCTTCTGTGCTTGGAATGATGTTTATGGCAGGAGCTGAAGACATTTTTATGATCTTCTTAGGTCTTGAGCTGATGTCAATTTCATTTTATGTTTTAGCCGGCATCAACAGGAAAAAATTAAATGCTAATGAAGCTTCTCTAAAATATTTCTTACTTGGCGCATTTGCTACAGGGTTTATAGTTTATGGAATTGCACTTATTTACGGATCTGCACAAACAACTTCAATTGACATAATTGCTCAGAAATTTCCTGAGTTATCAACAAATATACTTTTTATTACCGGCGTTCTTCTTTTCCTTATTGGATTTTCATTTAAAGTAGCTGCTTTTCCTTTTCATATGTGGGTACCGGATGTTTATGAAGGATCAGCAACAACTGTTGCGGGATTATTCTCTACCGGTGGTAAAGCCGCTGCATTTGCTGCAATTATAGTAACTCTTGGTTCAGTGTTTAACGGAATTGATCACAACATTTTTGAGCCTTACCTGGCTGTTATAGCCGTCCTCTCTATGCTTTTCGGCAGCATTGTGGCAATATCACAGGATAATATTAAAAGAATGCTTGCATACTCTTCTATAGCTCACGCAGGCTATATGCTAATTGGGCTTGCAGCCGGAAATTACGATGGACAGGCTGGTATTATTTTTTATCTTGCAGCATATACATTTATGAATCTTGGAGCATTTGGAATTGTTGCAATTATTGAAGGAAAGGAAGAAGCGAATTTGAATTTGAGTTCATATTCAGGACTCGCTTCTCGTCAACCAATGCTTGCAGCTCTTTTATCACTATTTATGTTTTCTCTTGCCGGAATTCCTCCATTCGCAGGATTCTTCGGTAAATATTATGTCTTTATTGCAGCAATTAAAGCACACTTAACCTGGCTCGCAATAGTGGGAGTAATTTCAAGTGTAATTAGTGTTTACTTCTATTTAAGAGTTGTTGTTCTGATGTACTTTAAAGAACAAGAAACAGAAGTATCCGTTGAAAATACAAATTCAGGACTACTTGCAGTTATGATATCTGTTTTACTGGTAATTGTAATAGGAATTGCTCCTGGTTCTCTCATCGATTTAATTTCCTCATTCTTGAAATAGTTTACAATTATTTGTATTCATAAATAATTGATTTATAGCTATTTTAAATAAGAATTAAACCTCCGAAATAAAGGTGGAATTATGATACCGCTTTTTTCAAACCAGCAAATTCGCGAAATGGATGAATTTGCAATTAATAAACTTAAGTACCCTAGCATCGTTCTAATGGAGAATGCTGCCCGGAGCATATTTGAGATTTTAAATAATAAAATTCTCTTAGCAAAAAAAATAAAGATGGTAGGGGCAGTTTGCGGAAAAGGGAATAACGGTGGAGATGGATTTGCAGTTCTAAGGCATATTGCAAATGCAGGGTATAAAGTTAACGTTGTTTATGTTGGTGATCCAAAAGAAATGTCCCCTGATTGCCTTACTAATTTTAAAATATTGAGGGAACTAGGAAATCACAATAAAAATATTTTATTACAAAAATATTATTCATTAAAAGATATTAATTTGCTTGCCCGTTGTGATATAATAATCGATGCTATGCTTGGAAGCGGAACAACAAGTGATTTAAGAAAACCTTATGATGAAATTGTTAATACACTGAATAAATTAAAAACTACAAAGATTGCAATCGACATTCCCACTGGTCTTGATTCAGATACAGGTTATGGCAAAATAATTTTCAACTCAGATTTAACTATTACGCTTAGTGAATTTAAGAAAGGACTTTTCTTTAATGATGGTTATACAAATTGCGGTAAAGTTATTAAAGGCAGTATTGGGCTGGATGAAAATTTTTATGATAACCTTGACATAAAGGATTTTTTAGTTGAACCAGAAGATGCTTTAGAGTTTTTACCAAAGAAAAAGAAGTCAGTTCATAAATATTCGGCGGGTAAAGTGCTAACAATTGCCGGTTCGGGCTCATTCCCCGGGGCAGCTGCACTTACTGCCAGGTCTGCATTAAAGATAGGAGCAGGTTCGTCAATCCTGGTAGTACCAAAATCCATTAGAAAGTTTATTTATAAAAAAGTTAATGAAGTTGTCCTTCATCCTTATGAAGATGAAGGTAGTGAATTTTTATCTACGAGTAATATTAAGGAACTCAGGGAAAAAATAAAGTGGGCTGATGCAGTTGCAATAGGGCCCGGATTGGGAAGGGAAGAAGAAACTATTGAGGCTGTTCTAAAAATATTAAAAGAAAGATTATGTCCCCGTTTTGTAATTGATGCTGATGCGATATTTGCTTTGAGTAACGGAAAATTTAAAGATATTGACCTTCACGATTTTATGCTTACGCCACACTACGGAGAATTTGCTAATCTTATTGATGTCGAGCTTAGCGAGCTTAAAAAAAATATTTTACAATTTGGTACAAACTTTTCAACAACTACCGGTTCTTACTTAGTATTGAAAGGGGCGCCAACAATTATATTTTCTCCTGATGGTGAAAAATTTATAAACTGTGCTGGAAATCCAGGTATGGCAAAGTTTGGAACTGGTGATGTTTTGACAGGTGTCCTTGCCGGGTTAATTGCTCAATCTGAAGAACTTGAAAATGCAATAGTTTCTGGAGTATATTTACATAGTCTTTCGGCTGACTTGTTATTAAAATATTTTACGGAATATTCATTTACAGCCGAAGATATTATTAAAAATTTACCCAAAGCTATTACATTTCTGAGGAAATCCTTTGCTTAATTTTTTTGAAAAGAATAAAATATCCCTTGTTTATCTGCCTCTGGCACTTTATTGGGCGGTATTAATTACACTAACTTCTTTGCCGGGAAGAGATCTGCCAAATATTAAAGTCAGTGATAAAATCGAACATATTATTGCCTTTTGCGGATTAGCAATTCTCTTAAAAATGACGTTGATGGTGCAAAACAAATTTGAAAATTTTAAAAGGAATTCATCTTTATTTACACTCATTATAATTGGGATATATGCCGGTTTGGATGAATTGCACCAACTTTTTATTCCCGGAAGAAGTTGTGATATCTTAGACTGGCTGGCGGATATGACAGGGGCGTTTATTGCTGCTTTTTTAATCGGTTTTATTCTTAAAAAATTTTCCTTAAATTCTTAATAGGTTGCTATTTCATTCAATTAAATAAATTAAAATTGGAACAGACGGCCAGTTTTGTAGTAAAATAAATAAAGAAGTAATTGACAAAAAATCGGGTATTTGTTAACTTAATGGACAGTTTTAAGTCTAACAGGAGGTGCGGTAATAATGGCTCTTAAAAAAAATCCTAAGGCCGAGCTAAGGGGAAAATATCAGAAATATTTTGAAGTAAGTCTGATTGTTTCTCTCGCTGTGTTGATCGTAGCATTTAAATTTTTCCCACATTTAAAGGAAGCTGAAAAAATTGCAACGGACACACAGGAATTATTCAATGTTGAAGATGTGCAACAGACCAAACAGGAGAACAGACCTCCACCTCCTCCAAAACCACCAATTCCGATAGAGGCACCTTCAGATGATGTATTGGAGGATATTGAAATTAGTTCAACAGAATTAAATGTGAACGAAGAGGTAAAAGCTCCACCACCACCTCCTGAAAAGAAGGTTGAAGAAGAACCAACTTATTTTGTTGCAGTTGAAGATATGCCTGAGCCTATTGGGGGAATTGCTGCAATTCAAAGTAAAATAGTTTATCCGGAAATTGCAAAAAGAGCAGGCGTTGAAGGTAGAGTTTTTATTACCGCATTTGTTAATGAACAGGGAGTAGTTACAAAAGCGGTTGTACTTAAAGGTATAGGTGCTGGATGTGATGAAGCTGCACTTGAAGCTGTAAAAGCTACAAAGTTTAAGCCAGGTAGGCAAAGAGGTCAACCTGTAAAAGTACAAGTCTCTGTTCCTGTTGTATTTAGATTAAATAATTAAAAAATTGATTATTTGTTGTTTTTATAGGCACTCTTCGAGTGCCTATTTTATTTTAAATTCCCTCTACCTTTTGAAATCATTATGTTGCAGAGTTTTTACAATTTGAGTAATTTTAATATTATTTTTATTACTTAATTGTACCTAAATGAAAGTTCTTACCAAATTTAAGTGTCTCATTAATACCGGAATTTACTCTTAAATGCTACGTGCAAATAGAGATATTAAGTCTAAAAGATTAATTACTTCAGCAATAATTATGGTAATTATTCTGGATCTTATATCCCTATATTTTTTTAAATATAAAAATCAGCACTTATCTATTTCAAATTTTGACTTATCAAATAAAGGTAACCTATTTAACTTGATTTTCAGTCTCATTCTCATTGTAGAAATTTTTCTATACTTACATTACAAAAAGACTAAATATCAAACTGGGATATTGCTTGGTTTCACCCTTTCTATGACGCTTATATTAATATTAGCACAATTGTTCGTTGTTATAAAAATTCCTTTGCCTAATTACTATATTTTGGACCATTCATTGAGGGATTTTATTAAGGTTATTTTATTCTCAAGTTTTCAATTTGTACAATTTCTTTTCATTTCCTATTTAGGGCTTTCTTTATTAAGGACAAAGGAATTGTTATTTACCAGATCCATAGTAAATTCTATAGCGATATCAATTTTATTATTAATTTATGCTTTCATAAATCTTTACGGTTCAAAAGTAGCTGATTTAAATGAAATCAAAAATAAGAAAAATAATTACGTTGGAGTTGTTCTTGGTGCCGCAGTCTGGCCGAAAAATATGCCTAGCCCAAGTCTGGCCTCACGAACGGATAAAGCTTATGAATTATTAAAGAAAGGTATTATAAAAAAGATTCAACTAACAGGAGGGCACGCGCCTGGAGAAATGAGTGAATCCGAGGTCGCTTATAAATATTTAATAAATAAGGGGATTAAGCCGGATGATATCTGGATTGAAAAGAGAACAGCTTCAACTAATGAACAAATAAGATTTATTAAAAGTAATTTAGTAGAAAATAAAAACATCAGGAATATTATTGTCATTTCAGATTCTTATCATTTAAAACGAATTCAGGAGATTTGTAATTTTTTCAATATTCAAATAAAGGTAGTTGCATCTGATCTTAGTGTTGGCAGTGAAAATAGAATATACCATAAGACTAAAGAAAGCATTGCTTTAGCAGTTTTTTGGTTTTTTGCATTATAAATCAATTATATAGGTGAAAAGTATGATCAATTTTGAAACACTCGAAAATTACGGGCACGAACAGGTTGTCTACTGTTATAATAAGGAAGCAGGATTAAAAGCAATTATTGCAATACATAATACAACACTGGGGCCTGCTTTAGGCGGAACAAGAATGTGGAATTACAAAAGTGATGAAGATGCGTTAAAGGATGTATTAAGGTTATCGAGAGGCATGACTTATAAGGCAGCGGTTTCCGGTTTAAATTTGGGCGGAGGAAAAGCAGTAATAATTGGCGATTCTGCAACTCAGAAAAATGAATTATTATTCAGAACATTTGGGAAATTTATTGAAGGATTGGCTGGTAGATATATTACTGCTGAAGATGTTGGTACTTCCGTTAAAGATATGGAATTCGTGAGGATGCAAACAAAATATGTCACAGGAATTTCAAAAGCACTTGGCGGATCCGGTGACCCATCTCCAGTTACAGCTTATGGTGTTTATGTTGGAATGAAAGCTTGTGCAAAATTTAAATGGGGTAATGATTCATTAAAAGGTAAAAAAATTGCTGTTCAAGGTGCAGGAAATGTAGCCAGTTATTTGTGTGAACATTTATATAAAGAAGGCGCAGAGATTTATGTAGCTGATATTAATGAAAATAAAGTTAAGGCTCTATTGGAATCAGTTAAAGCTACAAAAGTTAAAGAAAATGAGATATATGATGTAGATGCTGATATTTTTTCCCCAAATGCACTTGGAGCAATAATTAATGATAATACATTAAATAGACTTAAAGCAGAAATAATAGCAGGTGGAGCAAATAATCAACTTGCAGATGAAAAAGTGCACGGCCCAAAATTAATTAAAAAAGGGATTGTATTTGCTCCGGATTATGTTATAAATGCCGGAGGTTTGATAAATGTAGCAAATGAATTGGAAGGCTACAGGCAGGATAGAGCGCTTAAGCAGGCCGATGAGATTTATGAAGTTATATTAAAAATTCTGAAAACTTCAGAAGAAAAAAATATTCCAACATATGAAGCTTCAAATAAAATTGCTGAAGAGAGATTGGCAAGTGTTGGTAAAATAAGTAATATTTATACCGGTAATTCATCATTCTCGGGGAGGTTAAATGAATTATTTAAAAGGTAATCATTTTATAAAGTTCTTTCAAAATAGTTAGTTGAAACTATGGCTCAAATGTCTAAAAGACGAATAGTAAGAGAAAAAGTTCTTCAGATTCTTTATGCAAATGAAATGAATCCTGATTCTCTTCAGGCAAATGTTGATGGAATGTTGTCTGATGTTTCGGATCAAGCTGATAAACAGTTTGCAAAAGATCTTGTAAATAGAGTTATCATTAATAATGATGTTCTTGACGACAAGATAAAAATGCGGGTTGCAAACTGGGAAATGAACAGGATAGCTCTTATTGATAAACTGCTGCTGAGAATGGGTATTTGTGAATTGATTTATTTCCCGGATATTCCACCAAAGGTTTCAATTAATGAAGCAATTGAAATCGCAAAATTATTTAGCACTTCAGGCAGTGGCAAATTTATTAATGGAATTCTTGATGCGATTTTGTCTCAACTTAAAGATTCAGGTGATTTAAATAAAACCGGCAGGGGATTAGTAGAGGAATCTATTTCAAAAAATTCTCCTAAGAAAAATTGATGAAAGATAAAGGAAGAATCTTAAGCTGGGCTTTTTTTGATTTTGCAAATACAGCCTTTTCGGTAATTATCGTTACAGTAATTTATTCAAAGTATTTTACTAATTATGTAGCGGGCGGTCATAAATGGATATGGGGTTTAGCCGTCAGTATTTCAATGGTTCTGGCAGCGCTTTTAAGCCCTCCGATGGGAGCAATTGCTGATGTTTCAAGAAACAGGAAAAGGTTCCTTTTGCTTTTTACGCTTGTTTCAGTTATTTGCACTTCTCTAATGTTTTTCGTAGAAAAAGGCGACATTATTTTAGGACTTATTTTATTCGTCTTTGCAAATATTGGATTTGAAGCTGGACTTGTTTTTTATGATGCCTTTCTTCCCAATATAACTTCAAAGAAAAATTATGGCAGGGTATCAGGATATGGTTTTGCTATGGGTTATGTCGGTGCGCTGGTAGTTTTGTTAATTGTGATGTTTCTTCTCCCTTCTTCAAACTCACCAACATATTATTTTTATATCAGGTTGTCATTTGTAATTGCCGCTATGTTCTTTTTAACATTTTCTATCCCGCTATTTGTGTTCGTTAGTGAACCCGGATTAAAAAATCCTGTTAAGAAAGATTTGCTGAAAAAAGGGATAGATAAAAGTTTTGAAACTCTGAAATCAATATTTGTTAAAAGTGAATACCCATCTATTAAAAGATTTCTCATTGCATTTTTCCTTTATAATGATGCCATTATCACAATTATTGCTTTTGCCTCAATTTTTGCAACAAATATTTTGCATATGACAGATGAAGAAATCATTTATTTCTTTGTTATAGTGCAGAGCACAGCTGTAGCAGGTTCATTTATTTTCGGAATAATTTCAGACCACATTGGACCGAAAAAGACCATCACAATTACGCTTATCATTTGGATAGGGGTTATAATCGGTGCTTATTTTGTTGGTTCAGTTATTGAGTTTTATATTGTAGGTTTGCTGGCAGGCTTTTCAATTGGTTCTTCACAATCGTGCAGCAGAAGTTTAATGGCTTTATTAATTCCCAAAGAAAGAGAAGCAGAATTTTTTGGATTTTATGATGGTTTATTTGGCAAATCCTCCGCTGTTGTAGGTCCGCTTTTTTATGGTATAATATCAGATATATCAAATGAAAGGGTAGCTGCTTTAGCGATTGGTTTGTTTTTTATTTTGGGACTGGTAATACTTCAAAAAGTTAATGAGCCGAAATTAATAAATGAAATGAATTAAATATTATTTAGAATTTCCGAAGCCTTCATTAGAACTTCATCATTTTTAGCAAAGCATACCCTAATTATTTTCTTCTCCTTGTCAATAGTACAAAATGGTGAAATTGGAATAACTGCAACACCCTTTTCTTTTGCAAGATAAATAGCAAATTCCATGTCGTTTTTGTCAGATATATTTGAATAATCCAATAACTGAAAATAAGTCCCTTTGGTTGGAGAAAACTTAAATCGGGATTTTGTAAGGGAATCAATCAGAATATCCCTTTTCCTCTGGTAAAATGGACTCAGATTTTGATAATGTTTTTCTTCATTCATGTATTCTGCATAAGCCAATTGAATGGGTGTGTTTACTGCAAAGACGATAAACTGATGAATCTTTCTGAATTCTTCAGTTAAGTGTTCTGGAGCTGCACAGTAGCCGATTTTCCAGCCGGTTGTGTGGTATGTTTTTCCGAATGAAGAAATTACAAATGCTTTAGCCGATAATTCTTCTGATTCACTAATACTAATATGTTTTTGTCCATCAAATATTATATGCTCATAAACTTCATCACTTAGAATAAGAATTTTAGTGTCCCTGGTAATTTCTTCTAAAATCTTTATATCAGAATGAGTAATTATACTACCTGTTGGATTGTGAGGTGAATTGATAATTATCATTCTCGTTTTATCAGTTATCGCATCTTTAATTTTATTCCAATCTAATGTAAAGTCATTTTTATTTAGAGGCACATAAACCGGATTTCCACCATTTAGTATTACAACAGGGGAATAGGAATCGTAAGCAGGTTCAGGGATAATTACTTCATCATCTTTTTTAATTGAACAAGAAATAGCTGTATAGAGAGCCTGAGTTGCACCGGATGTTATAGTAATTTCACTTTCAAAATTATATTTTTTACTATATAATTTTTTAATTTTCTTTGAGATTTTTTGTCTTAATTCAAATACTCCCGGCATTGGGGCATACTGGTTAAATCCTTTCTTTTGATATTTATTAACAAGCTCTATTAATTCATCTGAGCAATTAAAATCCGGGAATCCCTGTGATAAATTTATCGCTTTATTTTCTTGTGCTAATTTTGTCATTTTGGCAAAAATACTTAGTCCAAATCCCGGTAATTTTGAATTGATATAATTTGGTGCTTTTTTACTCATAATTTGTATGATATCTAAATCTGAGATGAGCTTGCGAGAATTCATTTAACATTCGGGAGAGTAAAAATAAACTTGCTTCCCTTGTTAAGTTTACTTTCTACCCAAATATTACCACCATGTTTAGCGACCATTTCTTTGCAGAGTATTAATCCCAAGCCACTACCTTTTTCATCCTGAGTCCCTGGTTTTGAGTGTTCAGCTTTTTTAGAAAATATATTATCTCTGGCCTGGTCTGTCATTCCTATTCCATTGTCAGCTACGGTGATGGTAACAAAATCAATATTCTTATTTACTTTAGCTTCGAGCATAATTTCCATATTTTCGAAAGAAAATTTAATAGCATTTGAAACAAGGTTTTGAATAATTGATCTAAGAAAATTTCTATCTGCAAATACAAATATATCTTTATTGACTAAATTATTAAATGATATTTTCTTCTTAATTGCATTTTCTGATAGTATATTAGTCACTTCAAAAATTGTTTCATATAAATTTATCTTTTTTTGCTGAAATCTTATTGAGTTACTTTGTAATCTTGCCCACTCCAACAAATCTTCTAATAAAGTGTATTGTCCTTTCAACAGCTCAAAAATTTCATTAGTATAATTTTTAATTTCTTCTTTTGTTAAAGTGTCTGATTCTGTAGCTAGAATTTTTGCTAATCCAAGCAAAGGATGAAATGGACTTCTTAAGTCATGCGAAATAATAGAAAGGAATCTGTCCTTGTTTTTGTTTAGAATTTCCAGTTCTTTAGAATATTTTTTAATAGAATCATTTGATTTTTTCCTTTCAATTGCCGTAGCAACATGCTGGGAAACAAAAGCTAATAGTTCTTTGTCCTTTTCAGTATATCTTATTTTTTCCGTATAACTTTGAATTACCAATACACCAATAGTCTTATCCAGAGTTTTTAGAGGCACACCAAGCCAATCTATACTTGGTGCACCGATATCATCAATTTCTTTACTGGAGATTAATTTTTTCACAACTTTGGGTGGCGCCAATAATGATTCTCCATTTTTAAGAACATATTCACTTAACCCTTTTCCCGGTCTTTTGGGCTCCGGGGGGCTATCTACCTCATCAATAAAATATGGAAATGTTAAATTTCCAGTCGTTTCATCAATAAGTGCGATATAAAAATTATCTGCATACATCATTTCTTTAATAATGTTATGCATAGATTTATAAAAATCATTTATATCATCTGTGGTATTTGTTATTTCAGCAATTGAGTAGAGTGAGTTCTGAATTGTTTCAGATTCAATCCTTTCAGTAATATCTCGGGCTATTGCTATTGCCACATTTTGTCCTAAAAACTGACCTCTATTTAGAACTACATCTTTTGGGAATACTTCTCCATTTTTTCTTATCCCCCACCATTGGAATCTTTGCACTTCTCCATTTAATGCTTTTGCTATATAATAATTTATCAATTCAATTTTATTTTTACCAGGAGCAGATATAAATTCCGGTGTTTGATTTATGAAATCCTTTCTTTCATAGCCATACATATTTAAAGCGCCTTCGTTTATATCCAGAAACTTCCCGGATGAATCCTGAATAAAAATTGCATCACTTACAGAGTTAACGATGTCCCTGTAACTTTTCTCTTTTTCCCGGAATTTTTTTTCGGTTAGTTTATGAAGGTCAGCTGATTGATTTAATTTTTCAATTTTTAATTTTAATCTTTTTATTTCATCCAAAAGCTCAGTATTTGAATTATCAATAATATCCATAAAGTCTTTTGATTTTCCCTTTTAACAAGAAATGAAATAAAAACATAACAAGGGTTTTAGTTCCCTTAAACCAACCAAAAAATACTAAATTTTTTTAAAAATTGATACTTAATTTTCGTCAAAATTTGGTGGTCTAATTTCGTCATACATTCGCTTCAATTCACTGTACGCGTACCTGTTACCGCGTTGTGCTGCCATTCTGTAATATTTTACAGCGTCGGGTTTGTTTTCTAAAATACTGATTCCATTTTCGTAGCAATAAGCTAATGCAACCTGTGATAAAACAGATCCATATTTCTCATATTCAAATAGCATTTTAACTTCATCACTCAATTCATCATTTTTATTTCCTCCAAAAACTTGTGCGGCGGCTAGCCTTATTTCAGCTTCCAAACTGCCATAATTTTTAGCTACCCTCCATATTTCTATGCCCCTTTGTTTGTCCTTATTTACAATTTTACCTGTATAAAAATCTGTACCTAGTTCAACCATAGCAGGGAGGTAATTAAGATTAGCAGCTTTTTGAATTAGATCTATTGCATCTCTATCAGTGAATTGATGATCAAAATTTAAAACGTACAAACCGTACCATATGTACATTGCTTCCGGATTGTTTATATCTACCATTTGTTTTAGCTTTTTGAAGTAATCTTTGTTTTGAATTATATTCCATAAAAGTGGGGGAGCTATTGGTGAATCGAATCGTGTTGCTCTTATATAAAAAAGTGAAGCAGTAAATATGTCCTTTTTAAAGTAAATTCCTTTTTCATAAAGTCTCCCTAGTAAAACCAGAGCTTCTGGATTACCTGCTTCAGAGCATTGTTCAAGATAAGTTAGGCCGCTTTTCTTAATTTTTGTTAGTTCAAGGCTGTCTTCAACTAAACCCAGAGTATCTGCCAGATTTTGATTACTGTTGCGCCATAAGGTTTCTAGTACCTGCTTATCAGTTATTATCGGGATAGAATCAGATTCAGTATTAAAATCTATAAAAACCAAGCCCAGGTTTGTTGCTAACGATTCATTACCCTCAGACTTTGAGTTTATGCTTTTATCCAAACTATCTTTATTTATTGTATTGGTTGAATCCAAAAGTGCAGGAGATACTTTTTTCTTTAGTTGTTTTAATACGTCTTTTGCAGGATCATAACCGGATTTAGCAGCTTTATTAATCCATAGATAAGCAAGGTCCCAATTTTTATTTGCAATAAGATCATTTGTATTTAATATTCCAAAAATATACTCTGCCTGAGTCATTCCTGCCTTTGCTGCTTCTTTAAAATATTTGTAGGCTTTAAATGGATCCCAATCAACGCCCCAACCGTTGTTTAAAAGAATTCCGTAATTATACTCCGCAGCAGTTAATTTTTTATCTGCTGCTTTACCTATCCATTTAGCACCTTTTATAGTATCCGCAGGAAAACCGTCTCCAAGCAAATATCTCAATCCTAATTCGTGCATTGCCAGTGGATCTCCGGTATGAGCCTCTTGAAGTAGTTTAAACTGTTGCCATATCTGATATGAAAGATCAGGCTGGTAAAAAAAAGTCCTTCTTCTTTCAGGCTTGTTGTTTTTAAAAGCCAGACTGGATGTAGTATCCTGCCCAAAAAATTCAGTAATAGGAATTACAATAAATATAATAGTTGTGAATACAAAAAGGCTGCGGATTTTCAATCTATTTTTATTTAATAAGGTTATAAATTTTAATTTTGTTTTATACTCTGACCTATAAATTTAATAATAAATACAATTAAATTGGCTAAAAAGGTATTTAACTAGTATCCTTTTTGTCAGATTGTCACAATTTTATTAAAAATGCATAATATTATTAAGTCAATAACCAGTTAAATAAATTTACCAGAAAAGGCACCATAAATTATGATCAAAATAAGATAAATCAGAATTTGATATGTTATAAATTAATGATTTTCTACAGTACATAAGATTGAAGTTTGGAGAAAAGAAGCCCGGGATATTTTATTTAGAAGAAGCTAAAAATTGTTGGAGGTTATTGTGTCACAAACATTTGAAGGATGTGGAGTATTTGCTTTTTAATTTGTAGTACTTAATGGGTTCTGAAGGAATCAATGGCTAACAATTTATTGGCATTCAGTTTGAGTATCTGAGTAGTGTGCAAAAGATCTAATAGCTTATTTATTTTTTCCTATTAATAATAGTAAAATCTCAGATTTTATAACTGAAAATTAAATTTATTTATACATTTCTCATTTTTTAAGGCTTCCAAAATTGTATTTAGAATTTATTTGATCTATATTTAAACACAAAAACAAAAAACATGGCCGCCAGGAAAAAAGTAAAATTCATATTCGTTACGGGTGGTGTCGTTTCCTCTCTGGGAAAAGGAATTACTGCCTCCTCACTTGGACTACTTCTTAAACAACGTGGTTTTAAAGTTACAATTCAAAAATTTGATCCATATATAAATGTTGATCCCGGAACAATGAGCCCTTTTCAGCATGGTGAAGTATATGTAACTGATGATGGTGCTGAAACCGACCTTGATCTTGGACATTATGAAAGGTTTCTTGACGTAAATATGACGAGATCAAACAACACAACCACAGGACAGATTTATTATGATGTAATTACTAAAGAAAGAAGGGGAGATTATTTGGGTGCCACAGTTCAGGTCATTCCGCATATTACTGATGAAATTAAACAAAAAATGACAAAATTGAGTGAATTAGGTGAATATGATATTATTATAACTGAAATAGGCGGGACAGTTGGTGATATTGAGAGTCTTCCTTTTATTGAAGCAATGCGCCAGATAATGCTTGAGTATGGTAGAAAGAATGCCATTAGTATTCACGTTACACTTGTTCCCTATATTCCATCTGCCGGAGAAGTAAAAACAAAGCCAACACAACATAGTGTTAAAAACCTGTTGGAACTTGGAATTCAACCTGATGTTTTGGTATGTAGATCTGAAAAAAAATTGTCAAAAGATCTTAGGGATAAAATTGCTCTATTTTGTAATGTTGATACTAAATCAGTTATTTCAGCATATGATTGCAGTTCAATTTATGAAGTTCCGATTGTTTTGTTTAAAGAAAAGGTAGATCAGATAGCTACTAAAAGATTACATCTGCCCGAAAGAAAAATTAAGCTGGATAACTGGGAAAATTTTGTGGATAGTGTGAAAAATCCTGAGAAAACTATTGAAATTGCTTTATGCGGTAAATATGTTGAGCATCTGGATGCCTATAAAAGTATTATGGAATCCTTTGTTCATGCAGGTGCTGAAAATAAAGCCAAAGTAGTAGTAAGAGCAATTAGCGCTGAACAATTAGAGGAAGATGATCCAGCCAATTTCTTTAAGGGTGTAAGCGGTATTTTGGTCCCAGGTGGATTTGGTGAAAGAGGCATCGAAGGGAAAATTAAAACTGTAAATTATGCCAGGATAAATAATATTCCTTTCTTTGGAATTTGTCTTGGCATGCAATGTGCTGTTATCGAATTTGCAAGAAATGTTTGTAATATTAAAAAAGCAAATAGTTCTGAATTCAAAAAAAATAAATTCAATGTGATTGATTTAATGGAAAACCAAAAAAGCATTAAAAATATGGGTGCTACTATGAGACTAGGAGCCTATCCGTGTATTCTTAGTGAGGGTTCTTATGCAGCGAAAGCATATAAAAGTGATTTTATTTCGGAACGCCATAGGCATAGATTTGAATTTAATAACAAATTCAGAAATAAACTTGCAGATAAGGGAATGTTGCTTAGCGGATTATCTCCTGATAAAGAATTAGTTGAAATTATTGAAATACCTTCACATCCCTGGTTTTTGGGATGTCAGTTTCATCCTGAGTTAAAATCACGTGCTACAAAAGCTCACCCTTTGTTCAGGGATTTTATAAAAGCAGCAATAAAATATTCTGATAAAATGGATGAAGAAAAATAAGAGAGCAGTATATTTCTGTATCTTCTGGCAAGTAAAAGTTCTTAGAGAAAATGAAACCTAGAAAAATTACTTTTTTTACAACGGTTGCAATTCTTTTATCATTTCAGGTAATTTATCCCCAATCTGAAATAAAAAACAATGTTTTAAAAGGTCTCAATTATTATTACAATTTTAATTGGACACAAGCCGAATCCATTTTTCAGAAAATAATTGACAAATATCCCGATGATCCCAGGGGTTATTATTATGGATCAAGTATTTATTTTTGGTATTATTTCAGCAATAAAGACAAAGATGACCTTAAAAAGTTTTTTGAATATTCAGAGATGGCAATTGATAAAACTGTTGCCCTTATAGACAGCCTGAATGATGATCCTGCATTGCTTTATATTTTGGGTGCCAATTACAGCTACAGGGCTATGACGTTCGCTCAAGTGGGGAAATTTCTCGATGCAGTTTGGGCTACAAAAAAATCCGAGACTTTTTTAAATAAAGTTATATCAATAGATCCAAACTATTATGATGCCTACCTTGGACTTGGCCTTTACAATTTTGCTATGGGGCAGATCCCTAAAGCTTTTCAATGGGCATTAAGTCTGGCAGGTATGAAAGGTGACAAGGAAAAAGGTCTAACCTATATAAAAACTGCTGTTGATCATGGTACATTTTCGAAAGTAGAAGCGAAATTTTATTACTCTCAAATTCTTTCCGATTTTTTTGCGGATAATAATACAGCTATAAGCTATATGAATAGTTTAATTGCAAAATATCCAAATAATTTATTATTTAAATACTCGCTTGCAATTTTTTATACTAAGGAAAGAAAACTTGACCATGCCGATAGGATATTAAAAAAAATTGTTTCCACTAGCAGCAAAAAATTTAATCAACTTATAGCATACTCTAATTTTTTGATTGGTGATAATTTTTTCAAAAAAAATGACTTTGACTCGGCCATCGTATACTATAATAGGTTTATACTTTCTACGAATGATAATGATTACACAGGAATTGCTAATTTTAGACTTGGTGTATGTTACAAATTCTTAAATCAGGACGATGTTGCACAGACTTATTTTAAAATGGCTGATCGGGGTAATTTGGGTATTGATGACGATATATATGCAAAAAGAAGAGGAAGCCATTTTAGTAGTGCAAAATTTACTGACGATGATTTAAAAATGGTTCTTTTTAAACATTATGTTGAAGCAGGAAAATATAATAGTGCAATTGATAGTCTTTCGGAGTTAGTCGCAAGAACCAAGTCTAATGATGTAAAAGCTGAGGCTTTGCTGTATTTAAGTGATGCTTTATATTCAATAGGACAGTATAAAGCATCGATAGATACTGCTAAAAGTATAATAGATATTGATGTGGCAAATGAGGACTGGGTTAAACCCTATGCTTGTTATTTTTCTGCTAGGAGTGAGCAAATCCTGGGAAACAAGGAGGAAACAATGAAATATTTGGAAAAAGCAGATGATTATTCCAACTATGATTATCAGAATAAATTAAAAAACTTGTTGTTTGCTATGAAGAGCCAAGAAAAAAAGTAGAAAATCTATTATAAAAAACTACTTTAATTGACAATTTTTTATTATTTAGGTAATTTTAACAACTTTTTAAGGCATTTTATATTGAAAATAGCTGTTTTTGTTTCTGGCAGAGGATCCAATCTGCAGGCTATTTTAGAATCTCGATTAACAAAAGAATCAATTGAAGTTATTGCAGTAATTAGTAACAAAAAACAATGCGCGGCATTTGAAATTGCTGAACTGAATTCAATTCCAACCTTTACTGTCGGCAATGAACCTGAAAGTAAAAGTTATTCGCAACTAGTTTCAATATTGACTGAACTAAAAGTTGAGTTAATAGTACTTGCAGGCTATTTGAAATTAATCCCTTTAGATTTTATAAAAAATTTCAAGGAAAAAATAATAAATATCCATCCAGCATTGTTGCCATTGTATGGCGGGAAAGGGATGTACGGGTTGAATGTTCATAAGGCTGTTTTTAATTCCGGTGATAAATTCTCTGGTCCAACAATTCATTTTGTTAACGAACGATACGATTCAGGTACAATAATAGCACAGGAAAAAATTGATATCTCCGGAGCCAAATCTCCTGATGATATATCTGATATGGTTCTGAAAAAAGAACATGAATTACTCCCTTTTGTAATAAATAAATTTGCAGAAGGAAAAGTGATAATAGAAAGTAATAGGGTTAAAATCCTATAGTAATTTTTGAAAAAAGAAATTTTAGGTTTGTAATTTGAAAAATTTAGCACTAGTGAGCGTTTCCGATAAGACAAAAATAATGGAATTTGTAAAAGGCCTGGTAAAAAATAATTTTGGAATTATTGCTACTGGAAATACCGCAAAAAAATTAAAAGAAGGGGGCATAGAGGTTACAGAAATTAGCGATATTACTGCCTTCCCGGAAATTTTTGATGGACGGGTAAAAACGCTACATCCTAAAATATTCGGGGGCATTCTCTTTCGACGTGAAAATAAATCAGACCAGAAACAGGCAGATGAGAATGAAATTACTCCAATTAATGTGGTCTGCGTTAATCTTTATCCATTTGTAAAAACAGTTGAGAACCCTGATTCAACTAGAGAACAAATCATTGAAAATATCGATATTGGAGGACCGAGTCTTATAAGAGCTTCTGCAAAAAATTATAATTATGTGTCTGTGTTAACCAGTCCGGATCAATATGATGATTTTCTTGACGAATTGGATACAGGAAATATAAGTGATGAGACCAGGCAAAAATTAGCAGCTGATGCTTTTTCTCACACAGCTTTTTATGATACTTATATTGCAAATTACCTGGAAAAGGAATTTAAATTGTCCCAAACACATATTAGAATAAATTACCCAAAGGAAAAAGAACTACGCTATGGGGAAAATCCTCATCAGAAAGCTGCTATTTACGGGAATTTTCAGAAATATTTTGAACCCTTTCACGGTAAAGAACTTTCTTATAATAATATACTGGATTTAGTTGCAGCAGTTGAACTTGTTGAGGATCTGGGGGAAACTTCCTGTGCAATTATTAAGCATAATAATCCTGCTGGTGCCTCTACTAGAAATACTTTATTAGAAGCTTATTTAAATGCATTAAAGGGAGACCCAGTTTCAGCATTCGGGGGAATCGTAACTTTTACTTCAACTATTGATGTAGAAGTTGCAGAAAAGTTAAATGAAATTTTTCTGGAAATTGTATGTGCACCCTCATTTACAGATGAAGCTATAAAAATCTTAATGAAGAAAAGAGATCGAAGATTATTAAAACAATTGAGACCTTTAAAAGGAAATCGTTCTATTTTGAAAAATATTCCGGGTGGAATTATTGCACAGGATGTTGATGATATTACAGTAATAAACAATAAACTGAAAATTGTATCGCAGAAGAAACCAGCAAATGATGAAATGGAAGATCTTTTATTTGCTTGGAAAATTGCTAAGCACACCAGGTCGAATGCAATTGTATTTGCTAAAGATAAAGCAGCACTCGGTGTAGGGGCAGGTCAAATGTCGAGATTGGATTCATCCAAACTTGCAAAAATGAAAGCTGAAGAGCATGGACTTGATTTGACAAATTCAGTTGCAGCTTCGGATGCATTCTTCCCATTTGCAGATGGGTTAGAAGAAATAATTAAATGCGGGGCAACAGCTGTAATTCAACCAGGCGGTTCAGTTAGGGACGCTGAAGTAATTGATGCAGCAAATAAACATAATATTTCCATGGTTTTCACCGGTATCAGACATTTTAAACATTAAGAGGCAATATGGGAATTTTTGATTTTTTTTCCGCTGATATAGCTATAGATCTGGGGACAGCCAATACCTTGATTTATGTAAAAGGGAAAGGTATTGTTTTGAATGAACCTTCAATTGTAGCCTTCGATAGAAATACGAAAAAAATTATTGCTCTTGGTAATAAGGCTAAAGAGATGCAGGGAAGAGAACACAAAGAAATTAGAGTAACTCGCCCGATGCGTGACGGAGTTATTGCTGATTTCGAAATAGCTGAAGGAATGATAAGAGCATTTATCAAACAGGTTAGAGCAGGTGCATTGTCAAGCAGGAGGGTAATTGTTGCGGTTCCAAGCGGAGTAACTGAAGTTGAAAAAAGAGCGGTGCGTGATAGTGCAGAGCATGCCGGTGCAAAAGAAGTACATTTAATTGCAGAACCAATGTCTGCTGCTATAGGAATTGGAATTGACGTTGAAGCCCCTGTTGGAAATATAATCATAGATATTGGTGGCGGCACAACTGAGATTGCAGTAATTGCGCTATCAGGAATTGTAAATGAGGAGTCAATTCGTATTGCGGGAGATGAAATGAATTATGCGATAATGCAATACTTTAAAAAGAATCATAATATTTTAATCGGTGAAAGAACCAGCGAAGCAATTAAATGTGAAGTTGGGTCAGCAGTCCCGCTTAAAGAAGAAATTACAATTCAGGTAAAAGGAAGAGATCTCGTTGGTGGAGTGCCAAAAACTACTGAAGTAAGTTCAGTGGAGATCAGGGAAGCCTTGAATGAATCAATTTCACAAATAGTTGATGCCGTAAAGCAATCACTTGAACGAACACCACCCGAATTATCTGCTGATATACTTGACCGTGGTGTAATGTTAACTGGAGGCGGAGCTTTATTAAAGGGATTTGACGAGAGAATTAGAATGGAAACTAATTTACCGGTGCACGTTGCTGAAGATCCGCTTACAGCTGTTGTAAGGGGGGCTGGAAAAGTAATCGATAATCTAAATCATTATTCGAAAGTTTTAATTCGAAATAGAAGATATTAATGGTAAGATTTTTCTTACGAATTTGGGAAAATTTTAAAGAGTATATTATTCTCGTTATACTCCTAATTACAAGTCTTTTTACAATCTCGTTTAACAAATCACCTGCTGTAAGAAATGTCAGAGCTACTGCTTTTGGAAGTTTTGCCGTTGTTACATCTTTAGTTTCTGATCTCACCAGTATTGCAAAGATTAAAAGTGAAAATAGAAGATTAAGAGAAATTAACGCTGAATTAATGATGCAGGTTAACAGGCTGCGTGAATTTGGAATCCAAAATGCGGAATTGAAAAATTTGCTTGTTTTAAAGGATTCCAGTGGTTACCCATTAATTCCTGCAAGTGTAGTCTCAAAATCCATAAGTGCGTCTCAAAGCACAATTACCTTGAATGCAGGAAAAAATGAGGGTGTTAGGCCAGGAATGCCCGTAATTAATGATCTTGGATTAATAGGTATTGTATTCAATACGTCAGATGATTTTTCAATAGTAAGAACATTGAAAAATATAGATGTAAAGATTGCTGTTAAAGATGAAAGAACCCGGATTGACGGGATTATGAAATGGAATGGTGATGAACTTGTTATTATTAATGTGCCCAAAACTTATGATGTGCAGCCCGGAGACAGAATAATAACTTCTGAAATAAGTTCCATAATTCCTGTACCATTGCCGGTTGGAATTGCAACAGGAATTACAAAGGTATCAACAGGAATTTTTAACGAAGTAAGGGTTAGGCCTTTTGTTGATTTCAATAGGGTAGAACATGTCTTTATATTAAAGCTGGTTGAAAGTGTTGAAAAAAATAATTTAGAATTAAATTTTTATAATCGGAAATAAATGAGAGCAAAATATTACATCCCGATACTCTTATTTTTCCCTGTTCTTGTCATCCAAATTACTGTTATACCTTTAATTGCAATTAATGGTATAATCCCGGATTTGATTATAATTTTACTTGTATTCTACACGATGCGGAACAATCAGATATACGGAACTGTATTGGGATTTATTTTTGGTTTTCTTTTTGATCTTCTCACTGGTACTTTGTTGGGGAGTTCTATGCTGGCAAAGACAACCTCTGGATTTATTGCAGGTTATTTTTCCAATGAAAATAAAAGAGAAAATTATTTTAAGTCCTATAATTTTGCTCTAATAGTTTTATTGTGTTCAGTATTGAATTCTGTAATAATTTCCTTTTTCAGCAGTGTTGACGTAAATACGAACTTGGTGGCTATGATATTTCAGTTAGGCCTGTTACCTGGTTTTTATACTTCAATAATTAGTTTAATTATAATAATTTTTTATCCTCGCAGGAGTTTTTCTTGAGGTCTGAAAATTTTGCTTCTCTCAAAAGACGATCTACTCTTTATTTTATTATAATTGGAGTTTTCTCTTTACTGATCTTCAGGCTATTCCAAATGCAGATTCTTCAATATACAAGTTATGATGAAAAATCTGCTAATAACAGCATCAAGAGTATTGAACAAATACCACTCCGTGGAATATTCTATGATAGAAATATGAATGTTATTGTTAGTAATATTCCAGCTTATACAGTAAGAATAACACCATCTGAATATGATAGAAAATTAAATCACCTTCTTGAAACCGTTTTGGATGTTGATTCTGGCTATATAGATAAAATATTGAAGGATAACCGAATCTATTCGAGATATAACCCTATAAGAATTAAGAGAGGAGTTGATTTTAAGGTTATTTCATGGCTGGAAGAAAATTCTGAAAATTTGCCGGGTGTTGATTACATAGTTGAGATGCAAAGGGGATATCCTAGTGATATTCGGGGTTCTCAAATGTTCGGATATACAAAGGAAATATCACCTCAAACACTACAGAAGGATACATCAGGATATTATAAGCCGGGAGATTATGTCGGCAATAACGGAATTGAAAAATCTTACGAAGATTTCCTTCGGGGTGAAAAAGGATACAATTATATCCTTGTTGATTCAAAGAGGCGCGAACTTGGCAAATTTAAAGACGGTGAAATTGATAAGCCTTCAGTAAAGGGAAATGATCTTGTTTTAACAATCGATGAGTTTGTTCAGCAGGTTGCAGAGGAAAGTTTAAAGGGAAAACGAGGGGCGGTGGTTGCTATTGAACCTAAGACGGGTGAAATACTTGCTCTTGCCAGTGCACCTGATTTTAATCTAAAAGAATTTTCATATGTAACATCTAAGGACTATTTAAATGAACTATATAATGATCCAGCCAAACCATTTTTTAATCGTGCAACAATGTCTGCAAAACCTCCAGGTTCTACATTTAAACCGCTGGAAGCATTAGCTGCCCTTGATATGGATATCATAAGTACCACAACAACTTATAATTGCACTGGTGGACAAACATTTTTCGGCAGGTACTTTAAATGTGATGATGTGCATGGCAAATTGAATGTAGTGCATGCAATAGAAAAATCCTGTAATGTATATTTCTATAATCTTATTTATAAAATAGGTATGGTAAAGTGGCATGAGTATGCCAATAAATTTGGTTTTGGAAGTGAAACACATCTTGATATTGGAAATGAAGTTGCAGGATTGTTACCTGATGCAAATTATTACGAAAAATTATATGGAAAAGAGTGGCCTAAAAGTATAATGGCAAGTCTTGGAATAGGACAAGGTGAAGTAAATGTAACTCCGATTCAACTAGCACAATATACAGCCCTTCTTGCAAATAATGGAATATCCTTTACACCTCATCTTGTAAAAGGATATATTGATAACCAAAGCAAAAAACTAGTTCCTATTAAAAACGCAAAAAAAATTAATGTTCACATTGATAAAAAAGCTTTCGATATTGTTAAGGAAGGTATGTTCCTCGTTGTAAATGGTTCCGGTACTGCGGCAGCAAGTCGAATAAAAGATATTCAGATGGCGGGTAAAACAGGCACAGCACAAAACCCACATGGCAAAGATCATGCTCTTTTTATCGGATTTGCTCCTTTTAATGATCCCCAAATAGCAGTTGCTGTAGTCGTGGAAAATGTTGGATTTGGGGCAACCTGGGCAGCTCCTATTGCAAAAAAAATTGTTGAGGCTTATCTGAAGAGAGATGAGTATAAAAATGATCTTCTCTCAGATGATAAAATTGCTTTAGGAAATAGCAGTCAGAATTCGGGGGCAAAATTTGAGAATTGATTACAAACTGCAAGATAAATTTGACCTTGGATTGTTCATTCCGTTGATATTACTTTATTGCCTTGGACTTGCTGCAATTTTTAGCTCAACTATTAATAATCCTCTGGCAAATGGAAATTTTGAAAAACAGTTAATATTTGGAATAGGTGCCTTAATAGTATTTTTTATTACTTACTCACTACCGACAAATACATTCAGATTTATAGCAGTACCCACTTATTTACTTTCATTGTTATTTCTGCTTATTGTTATTCTTATAGGCCGTAGAATTGCCGGTCAGAAAAGTTGGTTGCATTTCGGACTTATTGGGTTCCAACCTTCTGAACTTGCTAAAATTGGTATGATAATGGGCGTATCCTATTTTTTGAGCAAAAGAAATACTGATATTGATACTTTTAAAGATATTCTTCTGTCACTAGCCATTGGGTTTATACCGGTTGCATTAATATTATTAGAACCGGATATGGGAACTGTTATAGTTTTTATAGGGACAATCTTAATCCTACTTTTTTGGAAGGGGATAAGTTTGTTTGGAATGTTTGTTGTGCTTTCCCCAGGTGTTGTTGCATTTGCTTCGATATTTGGGAAAGTTTATTTTGTGGTTGCTCTGGTAGTAGTTGCAATTGGATTATTTCTCTTTAAAAAAGACCTGTTCTTCAGCGGATCTATTTTTGCAGTAAACCTTGGTGCAGGATTTTTTGCTGATTACGTATTTAAAGCTTTAAGTCCTCATCAACAATTACGTATTCAATCATTCCTAAATCCCTCTGCTGATCCTCTAGGAGCTGGATACAATTCAATACAAGCAAAAGTTGCAATTGGATCCGGGGGGTTTTGGGGAAAGGGTTTTTTAAATGGGCATCAAACACAGTTACAATTTATACCTGAACAATGGACTGATTTTATTTATTGTGTAATTGGTGAAGAGTTCGGTTTCATTGGAAGCATATTTGTTCTTGTTTTGTTCTTAATATTATTGATGAGGATCTTTAAAATTGCAGCGACAACTAAGGATGAATTTTTAAGCCTTATTATCATAGGTATTTTTTCAATATTTTTTATTCACCTAATTGTAAATATTGGAATGACAGTGGGGATTATGCCTGTAATTGGCATACCATTACCATTTGTTAGTTATGGAGGAAGTTCCTTGCTCGTAAATATGTTTATGCTTGGTATTGTTGCAAATGTATACAGAACTAGAAGAAACTATACATAAGAAGAAATATTGATCCTATCAGATACAAAGTTCTTGAAGAAATGAAACGGGAAACGATAATAATTGAACCTTTTAGAAGGAAAAATCTTGGGACAAATAGTTACGATGTCCATTTAGGCAAATAGCTTACAGTTTATGAAAATGAAATTCTTGATGCAAAATTCATAACAAAGTTAAAAAATTTGAAATATCAGATGAAGGAATAATCCTTTTGCCTTCAAAATTATATCTGGGTGTAACGGAAGAATATACGGAAACAAGAAACTTTGTTCCTTTTGTTGACAGAAAATCTAGTACCCGGGATATTAGGAATTGATATTTATGCAACTGCGGGAAAGGGTGATGCAGGTTTTTGCAATTATTGGACTCTTGAAATTTCTGTTAAGGTTCCTGTGAAAAATTATAAAGGAATGCCAATAGATCAGATAATTTATTTTGAAATGAAGAACGGAATATTAACAACATACGATAAAAAGAAAAGCACTAAATATAATCAAAGGACAGAATATCCTGTCGAATCCATGATGTTCAAAAATTTTAATCCTTAATGACTGCATTAGAAAAGCTGAAACTAAAAAATGAGCGGAATAAATTTATCTGTGTTGGTCTTGATACCGATATAAATAAAATCCCGGAACATTTAAAAAATTTTTCTAATCCAATTTTAGAATTCAACAAATCTATAATTGAAGCCACCACTGATTATGCGGCAGCTTATAAAATAAATTTTGCTTTCTATGAAAAAGATGGCGAAAAAGGTTTTGATAATATCCTGAAAACTATTGAACTTATTCCTAATGATGTTTTAATCATCGCGGATGCAAAAAGGGGAGATATTGGAAATACATCCCAGATGTATGCAGATGCAATTTATGATTACTTCAAATGTGATAGCCTGACTCTTCACCCATATATGGGGCGCGATTCTGTTATTCCGTTTTTAGCAAGAAATGACAAACTTAATTTTATTCTTGCTTTAACATCAAATCCCGGATCAGCTGATTTTGAAAAATTAGAATTAGAGGATGGAACATTTCTTTTTCAAAAAGTTATTTCAAAAGTTAAAGAATGGAATGTAAATGAAAATTGTGGAATTGTATTCGGTGCTACAAAAAGTAGTGATTTAAATAACAACATGGGGTTGATTTCAAATCTGCCGGTTCTTTTGCCTGGTGTAGGCGCGCAGGGAGGAAGCCTTGAGGATGTAGTGAGTGTATTCAAATCAAAATCCAGGAAAAATTATATAATTAACAGCAGCAGGGGAATTATATATAAAGGCAGTGGTAAAGATTTTGCATTTGTTGCCAGGACTGAAATTATTGCGTTAAATGAACGGGTTAAAGAAATTCTGAATAAATAAATGTTAAATATGAGTTAAAATCTTCATTAACAATAATTTACATAAATAATAGATCTCGCTTTAAAGATCAGCATATTACTAAAAATCTGGTCAAATCTATGAAAAATTCTGCTTAATTCATTAAATTAAAAAAAATCGGCTGAAATTAATGCCATCATTATTTCTAATTCAGTGATTATTAAAAAAATTGTATAGCAGTGGGGACAACAAAAAAAATACAGGAAAGATTCTTATACAAAATCTGGAAAGAACAACTTCAGAATATTCCAATAAAGTCGCAAGATGAAAAAATTGTTGAAGTTATTGATCCGGGTGCAGAAAACCACGATAAGGAAGGACCGGATTTTGTAAATGCCAGGGTTCAGATAGGAAATATAAAATACCAGGGCGACATTGAGATTGACAATTACCATTCAGACTGGAAACTTCACGGACACAACTTCAATAAAAACTACAACAAAGTTATTCTTCACGTAATCTTTAGCCGGGATTCAAATCAAAAATTCGTATTCTCGAGAGATGGGAGGAAAATTCCCAATATAACAATTGGTGATTTTATTAAAGCTGATTTAAAAGAATCTATACAAAAATCTATTTTGCAGGAAAGAGAAGCGAGATTACGTCGCATACCATGTTTCGAAGTTTCAAACAAGGTGGAAGAGGAATACAAAACGGCTTTTGTTAAAAAACTTGGTAAGGAAAGGTTTATAAATAGATGCCAAAGAATGCTAAACAGGTTGAAAGAACTTGTATATCTAAATGAATTAAATCTTAAAGAACCAGTAGTCAGATATGACCTTGATAAAAAATTTGTTAATAGAAAATTCTCTTATGAGGACTTTTCAAACCCACAACTTTGGGAACAGCTATTTTATGAATCAATTTTTGAAGCTCTTGGGTATACAAGAAATAAAGATATAATGAGAAAACTTGCTCGTTCAGTGGATCTTAATTGGCTAAAAGAATTTAGTAAGAATGAAAATAGTTTATTACAATTGGAATCAATATTTTTTAACATTTCTGGATTGATACCGTCAAGTAATAAGTTTGAGGATGAAGAAACTTCCGTTTATGTACGCAAATTAATTGAAGAGTGGGATAATTTAAAACCTAATTATGACGGGAAATTGCTATATAAAACCCACTGGCATTTTGCAAAACTTCGTCCTCCAAACTTCCCAGTAATAAGAATTTCCGGAGGAATTAGAATATTATTAAAAATTATTAATGAAAAGCTGGTTAAAAATATATTTGATAAATTTGAGAAAGATACGGATAAAGAGCATCTGGCATCCTTTTTAAGAGATAGTTTCATTATAAAAAGCGATGGATTCTGGAGCCATCATTTTGTATTTGAGAAACAAGGAAAAGGTAAAATAAAATATTTTGTAGGACTTTCCAGGGCTGATGACATAATAATTAATATTGTATTTCCAATAGTTTCAATTTATTTTGAAATTTTTGGTCGAAAAAATCTTTCTGAAAAAGTATTTAGTTTTTATTCAACTTACACACAAAAAGGTGAAAACCATATTGTTACAAACATGATTAATTCATTGAGTCTGCAAAGCAGTGAAAGCTACAGTCTAATGCATCAGGGGTTAATAAATTTATACAGAAACTATTGTTCTAAAGACCAGTGCCTGACGTGTGAGATAGGAAAAGAAGTTTTTAATTAATTATTGTTTGTTAGTCTTTGAATATCATCCCTTAATCTTGCAGCACGCTCATATTCTTCAGATTCAATTGCCTCCCTTAGTTTTGATTGTAATGCTGCTATTTTTGCTTCTTTGCTGTTAGCAATTGGTTGCTCGTCTTCTCTTTGACTTGGTGTATAATCTTCTTTTCCGGGCTCTTCGGATGGAATAAATGCCGCAGCATCCATTACATTTTCTGCAACATAAATAGGAGCTTGAGATCTAACTGCTAAGGCTATTGCATCACTAGGTCTGGCATCTATTTCGTTTGTTAAAGTGGATACTTCCAATATTATTTTTGCGTAAAAAGTATTTTCCCTTAATTCATCGATCACAACTTCTAAGACCAAGGCTCCGATGTTATCAACAATACTTTTAAGAAGATCATGAGTTAAAGGGCGAGGAGGTTTAATACCCTCAATTTCTAATGCTATAGCCTGTGCTTCAAATGCTCCAATAATAATCGGCAACCTCCTGCTCCCATTAACTTCTTTCAAAAGTATAGCATAAGCCCCTCCAGTAGATGGACTTGAAGATAATCCGAGTATTTCACATTGAATCTTATTCAAAAAATATTACCTAATCCTTTATGATTTAAGCTTTTTAATCTCTTCAGTTAATGCAGGTAATACTTCAAAAACATCGCCGGCAATCCCGTAATCAGCTACTCCAAAAATTGGAGCATCCTTATCTTTATTGATTGCAACTATGTATTTTGATGAAGACATCCCTGCCAGGTGCTGAATTGCTCCTGATATTCCACAAGCTATATAAAGTGAAGGTGTAACGGTTTTTCCTGTTTGACCTACTTGCTCCCTGTGAGGTCTCCAACCTGCATCAACTGCTGCTCTAGAAGCACCAACTGCTGCACCAAGTGCATCTGCAAGGTCTTCAACCAGTTTGAAATTTTCAGGTGCTTTTAATCCTCGTCCTCCTGACACAATAATGTCAGCTTCTGCTACATCAAGTTTGCCCTCAGATTTTTTAAATTCAACCACTTTTGTTGAAAGGTCAGGTGAATCAATATTTTTAACTTGAATATTTGCTTCTCCCGGTGATTGTGATTCTTCAGCAGGAAATACATTTGTACGTAATGTAATAACCTTTACTTCACTTTTAGGCTTTACGTCCATTAAAGCTTTTCCCGCATAAATTGGGCGAGTTGCAACAACACTACCATCTTTTGCTTCAAGATTTATACAATCAACTAGGCAGCCTGCATTTAGTTTTACTGCTACTCTTGGGGAGAGGTCTTTTCCAAGAGCTGTATTTGAAAAAATTAAATATTCGGCAGAAACTTCTTTTGCCAGATCTGCAATTCCATTAGTGTATGCATTTGGTGAATAATTTTCAAGATCCGCATTCTTTAGGTGAGAAATTTTCGAAACACCATATTTTGAAATCTCATTTAATCCGTCAATTTCATTTCCTACTACAACAGTTTGCACGTCCAACCCAAGGTCTTTACCAAGCTTGGCTGCTGTTGATGTTACTTCGAATGATGATTTTTTTAACTTACCTTCTCTCTGCTCTAATATTGCTAATATTGTGTTTGCCATTTTTAAATTCCTTTTTAGATAACTTTTGCTTCTTCTCTTAATAATTTTACTAATTCAGGAACTACACTTTTATCAGTTCCAAGTATTCTGCCTGGCTGTTTTGGTGCAGGTTTTTTAAGACTTACCAATTCAGTCAGGTTTTCAAAAGATGCTGCCGGTTTTTCTTCAATAGTTTTCTTTTTGGCAGCCATTATACCTTTAAGAGAAGCATATCTCGGTTCATTTAGTCCTTTTTGTGCTGTAATTACAGCCGGCAATTTTGATTCAACTATTTCTTTACCACCTTCAATTTCTCTTTCAGCGGTAATCTTATCACCTTCAAGTTTGAAATCTACAACAACTGAAACACAGCCGTAATCAAGCATAGTTGCAGTAAGTTGACCGGTAATTGAGTTATCAAAATCGACAGATTGTTTTCCAAAAAATACTAATTCACATCCCTGTGCTTTTATTTCTTCAGAAAGGGCTTTTGCTATTCCAAAGGAATCTCGTGGATTCTCATCTTTCAGCAAAATTCCCCTATCAACACCCATTGCGAGGGCTTTTTTAATAGTTTCTTTACTGCTGTCACCGCCAACACTAATTGCAACTACTTCACTATCTTCACCAATTTTTTCCTTAGTTTTTAAGGCTTCTTCTACAGCAAATTCATCGTATGGATTGATTATATAAGTTACCCCATTTTGATCAATTGCTTTTTCACTTGAATCTATTTTAATCTTTGTGGCAGTGTCAGGAACATGGCTGACACATACTGCTATTTTCATTTAACCTCCGAAAAATCTTTAATTTTGTTCAAAAAAATAACCATAAATAGCTATAAATTCAATTAAGCTATTTTGAACCATACTGTAATAAGAGTAATTTTTGGTGAAAAGATTTTTTCTTTTTATGTTTATTCAAATTTTTTAATTTAATAATATGATTGAAGAAGAAAAGACAAAGCCCGGCGAACCGGGATTAGAAATTCTTGAAGAAACTACAACAACAACCGGTCTTCTAAGCAGGGTTGTGCTGTTTAATGACGACTGGCATACATTTGATGAGGTAATCGTACAGCTAATTAAAGCTATACACTGCAGTTTTGAAAAAGCCAGGGCTCATGCTTTTGAAGTGCATATTAAAGGAAAATCCATAGTTTATAAAGGAGAAATGAAGGAATGCCTGAGAGTTTCCTCGATACTCGAAGAAATATTACTCAAAACAGAAATAATTACATAAGTAATTGTATATTCTCTCTTTCTCCATAATTATCCTGCCTTAAATTCATTGTTTGTACCCCGCTTTCTAAGTATATTTGGGATTCAAATTTAATATTAAAAGGACTTTGTGTGAAAAATTTCAGGACAGATATTAGGAATATTGCGATTATAGCTCACGTTGATCATGGAAAAACCACTCTTGTTGATCATATGCTTAAGCAAACTGGTGTATTCAGGGAAAACCAGCAGGTTGAAACCAGGATTATGGATTCAAATGCACTTGAAAAAGAGAGAGGAATTACGATTCTTGCCAAAAATTTAAGTGTTACCTACGAAGGAGTGAAAGTTAATATTGTTGATACACCCGGTCACGCGGATTTTGGTGGGGAAGTTGAAAGAACCTTAAGAATGGTTGACGGAGTGCTTTTATTGGTTGATGCAGCAGAAGGTCCTTTGCCTCAAACAAAATTTGTTCTGAAAAAATCACTTGATCTTGGATTAAAACCGATTGTTGTAATAAATAAAATTGATAGAAAAGATGCACGACCCGATGAAGTCTTAAATGAAGTATTCGATTTATTTGTTTCACTTGGCGCATCAGAAGAGCAATTGGACTTTCCGTATGTCTGGGCAATTGCAAAACAGGGAATAGCAAAGATTAACTTAGAAGATGAAGGAAAAAATCTATTCCCATTGTTTGATGTAATTTTAAAATCAGTTCCTTCTCCGGAAAATGAACTCGATAAGCCTTTCCAGATGCTAATTTCAGCAATCGATTATAACGATTATCTTGGAAGAATTGGTATTGGAAGAATAAATAGTGGCAAATTAATAATGGGTGATAATGTAGTTCTCATTAACCGGGAAGGGGAGAAAACAAATGCAAAAATTACAAAGCTTTATTCTTACCGTGATTTTCATCGTGTTGAAATAGATGAACTCTCCGCAGGTGACATTGGTGCAATTGCCGGATTGGAAGATGTGAATATTGGGGAAACAATTGCCAGTCCACAAAAACCTGAAGGGCTCCCATTTGTTGCAATTGATGAGCCGACAATTACAATGAATTTTATTGTAAATAATTCTCCATTTGCCGGACAGGAAGGAAAATATGTAACAACAAGAAATATTAGCGAAAGACTTTCCAAAGAATTAAAATCAAATGTTAGCTTAAATGTTGAAATGACGGATTCTCCTGATAGCTTTAAAGTAAGCGGAAGAGGGGAATTACATCTTGCGATATTAGTCGAAAATATGCGACGAGAAGGATACGAGTTTCAGTTAAGTAAGCCACAAGTTATTCAAAAAAGAATTGCTGATGTTTTATGCGAGCCGGTTGAACACGTTATTATTGATGTTCCTGAAGAATTTGTTGGTATTGTAATTGAAAAACTTGGTAAGAGAAAAGGCGAGATGAAAAACATGCTCACTTTTAATGAAAATACAAGAATTGAATTTATAATTCCTTCACGAGGACTTATTGGTTACCGCGCTGAATTTATGACTGATACGAAAGGAACCGGAATTCTTCATCATAATTTTCATGCTTATGAACCATATAAAGGAGAAATTCAGCAAAGGCAGCGTGGTGCACTTGTAGCAATGGAAAACGGAATTGCTTCGGATTATGCAATGTTTAAATTGCAGGAAAGAGCAGTGTTTTTTATTGCAGGCGGTACAAAAGTTTATGAAGGAATGGTGGTTGGTGAGAACTCGCGCGAAAATGATATGCGGGTTAATGTTACTAAAACAAAGCAGCTTTCTAATATGCGCTCTTCTGGAGCGGATGAAGCAATAAGGCTTGAGCCACCGATCATAATGACTTTGGAACAGGCTATTGAATGGATTACTGATGATGAATACGTTGAAGTAACACCGGAAAGTATTCGTATCAGGAAAAAATTCTTAACAGAAATGGATAAGAAAAATGCTAGGTTAGCGGCAAAACAAAAATCAGAAGAAGCTATTGCTCAATAATTTATTGAGGGGAAAATAAATAAAAACAAGAGGTGAAATTATGTCTGATTCAGCTATTAAAGGTTTGAAACCGGAAATTTTATGGAAGAGATTTTATGAAATCAGCCAGGTTCCCAGGCCTTCAAAAAAAGAAGAAAAAATATTAGATCATTTAAAAAAACTTGCAGCAGAACTTGGACTTGAATATAAACAGGATAAAGTCGGCAATATTGTATTTAAGGTACCTGCCACAAAAGGTTATGAGAAATCACCAACTGTTATAATCCAGGGACACGTTGATATGGTTTGTGAAAAAAATAAATCAAAAAAACATGATTTTGAAAATGAACCGATAACTTTGCTAAAAGAAGATGGATGGATTACTGCGGACGGAACAACTCTTGGTAGCGACAATGGAATTGGTGTTGCTGCAGGATTAGCAGTTGTAACTGATAAAGATGTCGTTCACGGACCACTTGAATTACTGATGACAGTTGATGAAGAAACCGGGCTTACTGGAGCAACGAATCTTAAAAAAGGAATGATTGAGGGTAAAATATTATTAAATCTTGACTCAGAGGAAGACGGGGCTTTTTATGTAGGTTGTTCAGGCGGTGTTGATACAGTTGCAGAATTTAAGCTTGATTTAACAAATGCTCCATCAGGTACTGAGGCATATAATGTCCTTGTTACAGGGTTAAAAGGTGGGCATAGCGGACTGGATATTCAAGCCGGAAGAGGTAATGCTATAAAAATTCTTGCACGTGCCTTAAAAGAATTAGAAAAAACAAATTTTGCAGTTTCAACAATAAATGGTGGCAGTTTAAGAAATGCTATTCCAAGAGAAGCTGAAGCTACAATCTTTATTAAAAAATCCGATGCAGGAAAAGTAAAGAAAATAATCAATGATTTTTACGGAAAAATATTAAATGAGTTTAAGACAGCAGACGGCGGATTAAAAATTGAATTTACAAAAGCAAAAGATCCTGTAAAAAAAGTATTTAAAAAGAAATTCGCACAAACTGTAACTGATACGCTATTAGCATTACCGCACGGTGTAATTGCAATGAGCCAGGATATTGAAGGTTTAGTTGAAACGTCAACTAATCTTGCAACAATAATAACTAAAAATAAATCAGTTGTTGTTGGAACAAGCCAGAGAAGTTCAATAAATAGTGCTAATCAATATATCGCAAAATCAGTAGGCTCGATCTTCAGTCTTGCAGGTGCAAAATACAATACTACAGATGGTTATCCTGGCTGGAAACCAAATCTTGATTCTAAAATTCTGAAAATATCAAAAGAGGTATTTCACGGATTATTTAACAAGGAACCTGAAATAAAAGCAATCCATGCTGGTTTGGAATGTGGAATTTTAGAAGGGAAAAGTCCGGGACTCGATATGGTTTCATTTGGTCCAACTATCGAAGGAGCACATTCGCCCGATGAAAGAATAAATATTAAAACTGTAGAAAAATTCTATGATTTGTTAAAAGGAATTCTTAAAAGAGTTGCAATGCAGAATTAATTAAAAAAGGGCTGCTAAATTTAGCAGCCCTTTTTTTACAAAATTATTTTTTCTTAAACTTCATAAACATTACATCTTCTGCAATTACAATCGTCATATATTTCTTCATACCCATAATCAATTGTAATCTCTTCGCCTGCTTTTATGCCTCTTACAGTTATTAGTTCCAGTCCAAATTCATCAGCTTCTTCAATATCACAATTATACTCACAATTATGATTTATGTATTTTATCTTTTTTGTATTAGCTGTGTCTATATAAGTTTCTTCATCATACCAGAAAATGTAAACATTATCCTCCTCTTCTTCTCTTCTCTCACACTCATCACCGGAAATTATTTCGCCTGAAATATCCATAATTTTACTATTTGCCGGGATATCTACTGAAGTAAAAATTCCAGCACCGTGTATACCAGAAGATTTTACATAAATAAATTCCTCAAAATCCTTAAATTGGACATTCAATTTTTAGATACTCCTTGCAATACTATACAGAATTTTATATATCATTTCAAAACAACATCATTTTTTTTGAAATAATATGAGTTTGAAATTATTAAATATTATTGGGCTTCTAAAATAGATATAATTTATGATAGTTGGTATTTTATTTACATATCAAAAACTAATTATTAAGATTTGTACATTTATTGCCGTGTCAGCTACTGAAGGCAAATTTGATGATGATTTATTAAAATTGTATTATATTGTATAAGCATTTAACCTGAATAAAAATTTTATTATAAATTATGGACAAAATAGTATTGGTGGTAGATGATGATAAGGCCAGCCGTGATATTACCAGGTTGTTTTTAAGAGAAATTTGTGAGGTAGAAACAGCCGAAGATGGTCAAACGGCGATAACAAAAGCATCTGGAAAAAAATTTGATGCTATTTTAATGGATATTGGTCTTGGGAGGGAAATGAATGGGCTTGAAGCTACAAGAAGAATTCGAAAAATAGAAGGTTATATCGAAGTACCTGTAATTGCTGTGACAGCTTACGCAATGAAAGGTGATAAAGAAGAATTTTTAGAGGCTGGCTGTACACATTATCTATCAAAGCCATTTGAGAAAGCCATTATTTTATCTTTGATGAAAGATGTACTTTCTATTTAATTAAAATTCATAGGTCTACTTAAGGATATAATAGAATTAAGTTTTGCTTTGTTCAAAACTTTAAATTTAAAAATTCCAATCTAAGTTTTTATTTGAAAATTTAACCAAATGTTGTAACAGGTGAAACAGGTTGATAAAAAAAATCTTTACAAAATTCTTTTTGAAAAACATCCACATCCACTTATTGTTTATAATCAGAAGACACTTAAAATATTAGCTGTAAATGACGCGGCAGAAAAATTTTATGGCTACAATGAAGAAGAATTTGTTAATCTAACTATTAAAGATATCCGCCCGCCGGAAGAAATCCCCGATCTGCTTGAATATTTAAAATCCAGAAATCTTTTTCGAAAAAAATATACCATATGGTATCATTGCAAAAAGGATGGAAGTGTAGTCCCTGTTGAAATTTCATCAAGTGAAATTGAATTTGAAAATATTCCATCAAGATTGGTTTCTGTTACTGATATTAGCAGACGGCTAGAATCAGAAAAAGCTCTGAAGAAAGAAGAATTAAATTATAAATCCCTGGTTGAAAATATAAATGAAGGAATTGTTCAGGCAGATAATGATGATGTTATTCAGTTTGTGAATAAAAGATATTGTGAATTGCTTGGATATAGCAAAGATGAATTAATTGGCAAAGTAGGTTATGAAGTGCTTCTCGATCAAGATGGGCAGGAATTAATTAAAAAGAAAAATCAGGATAGAATTAAAGGTGTTACTGATAAATATGAAATAAAAATGAAAAAGAAAGATGGTACGCCAATTTATATGGAAGTTAGTGGCACACCAATTTATGATATTAATGGAAAAGTTATTGGTTCTTTGGGGGTTCATTCAGATGTAACTGAAAGGAGAAAAAATGAAGAACAATTAAGAAGACTAGCTTCATTTCCTGAGCAAAATCCAAATATAGTAATTGAACTGGATCTTACGGGAAATATTAAATTCATGAATCAAAGCGCTAAAATTACCTTCCCCGATCTTAAAGAAAAATCTATTAGTCATCCGGCACTTTTTAAATTTCAAAAAATTATTAATAATTTGAAAATCAGTCCAATACGATCTTTTTCAAGAGAAGTTAAGGTATACGAAAAGTATTTCAGGCAAAAGTTTTTCTATTTGCCGGACAATAATTTAATCAGAATATTTTCATTCGATATAACAGAAATTAAAAAAGCCAAAGAATCGATTGAAGAATCTGAAGAGAAATTCAGATCACTGGTTGAACATTCCTTGGTTGGAGTTTACCTGATACAGGATAATATTTTTAGATATATAAATCCCAAATTAGCTGAAATATTCGGTTACGCAATTAAAGAGATAGTTGATAAGCTTGGACCAAAAAATATAATACCTGCGGAAGACTGGCTGATTGTAGGTGAAAATTTAAGAAAGAGGATTTCCGGCGAGGTAGAATCAGTGAGCTATTCATTCAGTGGTTTGAAAAAATCCGGAGAACTTATAAAAGTTGAAGTTTATGGGTCACGGACTGTTTACCAGGGAAGGCCGGCTGTTATAGGTACATTGATTGACATCACAGAAAGGGAAATGGCTGAGAATGAAATTAGGGATAAAGAAAGAAACTACAGGAACCTTATTAATTCTTCAATGGATGCAATATATGTTTTAAAGGATAAGAAATTAGTGCTTGTTAATCCTTCGTGGGAAAAACTTTTTGGTATATCAGCCAAAGAAGCAACCTCGGATAATTTTGATGTTATGTCAATAGTAGCTGAAGAAAGTAAAAAATATATTGAACAAAGATTTATCTCAATAGATCTAAATGATTTTGAAAGATCAAAGTACGAGATGAAAGCGATTACACGACAAGGTATTAGAAGGGACCTTGAGGTAAGTGTTTCAAAAATTATTTGGCAGGGGGAGGTAGCTGTACAGGGAATTTACAGAGATATTACAGATAGGAAAAGGGCAGTTGAGATATTGAAAAAATCGGAGGGTAAGTATAGAGATTTATTTGAATTGGCGCCTGTTGGAATTTATCAATCAACACGCGATGGTGGAATTATAACAGCAAATATCCAGTTAGCCAAAATTCTTGGCTATTCTTCAATCGAAGAGTTGATGGAATTAAATATTAAAGATTTATATCCTGATAAAAACTTAAGACAAAAGTTAATTTCGGAATTTGAACCTATAGGCTCAATTGCAAATCTTGAAATTCAATGGATCAAAAAAGACGGGGAAAAAGTATGGATAAATCTTGATGCTCACGTTATTCGTGATGTCGCAAACAAGGAGATATATTTTGAAGGATTTGTTCGTGATATTGACTTTAGAAAAAAAGCGGAATTTGAACTCTTAAATGCAAAGGAAAAAGCCGAGGAAGCAAATAGACTAAAATCAGCATTTCTTTCTACGGTTTCTCATGAGATCCGGAGCCCTTTAAATGCCATATTGGGTTTTAACAGTATACTTAAAGAGATTTATTATAAAAATGCTGCTGATGATGAAAAACAATTTTTCAATTCAATGGAAGAAGCCGGTACAAGATTGCTCGATACAATAACACAAGTGTTGGATATATCTAGACTTGAAGCTGATGATTTCTCGCTGAATGTAAAGCCATTATCGGTCAATAATGCTATAAAATCTGCTTATAATTTGCTTATTATTCAAGCAGAAAAGAAAAACCTGAATATTAGACTAGATTTGCCTGATAAAGAAATAGTAATTGATTCAGATGAATATTGTTTCGGTGGCGTTTTGGTGAACCTGATTAGCAATGCTTTAAAATACAGTAATAAAGGTGAAATTACAGTAAAGCTGAAAGAAATTACCGATTCGATTATTTGTTCCGTGCAAGACCAGGGAATTGGAATGTCAGATGAATATAAAAAGCATCTTTTTGAAACATTCAGCCAGGAAGACGTAGGACTCAGTAGAAGGTATGAAGGTGCAGGGTTAGGTTTAGCAATTACAAAAAGATATATTGATTTATTGGGTGGTACTATTCAGGTGGAAAGTAAAAAAAACGTGGGCACAACTATGACCGTAAAAATTCCCAAAATTAATCCGACTTTTCTATCTTAACTTCAAGCCAGGATACAAGTGCTTTATAAATTTTCTGTTTTTCTGGTTCATCAAAATTTCTAATCCTCGTTCCGTGAGTCCCATATTTTTTCATTGCTACGAATGAATTAGTCTTACCAATTAGCTTCATTCCCGCACCATCAGACCAGGGGTCATTTCCTCCATTAATATAAATTATATTATTGCCATTATTCTGCAACCAGCTGTTTATCTTTTCAAGTACTTCCGGATGATAAACCACCTTAACTCCTTTAGGCAAAAAAACTTTATATGTCGGAAATGGTTTTGAAATTATTAGATCAGTTACAGAAGGCGGGTTATAATAAAAATTATAATAACCCAATTCAGAAAAGGATTGATAAAATAAAGGAGCTAAATATTCGCCTGTATTATCTGTAAAAAGGCTAAATCCGGAAACTTTTTTCAGCTCTTCAAAAATTTCTTCAGGGGTTAAATTAGTTTTAGGTGTTTTATCGCAGCTGCTTGGACTCGTCTGCCAGAATGAATAGGGATATTCCAATACAGCAAACTCAAAAGCCGAGTTTAATCCAATTGAAAATTTATATCCTTTTTCTTCAGCATATTTTTTTAGAATCGGAAGTATTTCGTTCCTGTTATTTAATGCATCAACCTGGAAACTTGTTATTTCATCCCTGCATTCTATTGTTCCAACTTCTTCGGCTATAAATTTATTTATTGCAGGATTTTCCTGGGCAAGGTTTATCGGGGCTACATATGCAATAGTAGCATTTACATCATCCGGGTAATAATACCTGTAGAATAGGCATGTTTGTCCTCCTTTGCTAATTCCTGTACTTACCCATTTACCTTTATATAGTTCTTTAAATATTGAGGTAATATGATGGAGATCAGCGGCACATTGTTCCGAAGTAAGAAATTCCCAGTTAAGACTATCCGGTTTTGATTCGTTAAAAAATCTGTTCTCAACAATTATTTGATTAGCATTTAGAATAGAAGCTGGTTCTGTCTGGTAATTTCTGAATGCAGCATAACCTTCTGTAGAAATTACCATTGGCGATGAAAAATTTATATGAGAAAGAATTACTTTCTGAGAAAAAGTTTCTCCACCAGGATTATTATGATCTAGTGGCTGTTGTACCTTTATTACAAATGCATCTGAATAATTACTGTTGTGATCGGTTGAGATAACTTCAAGAACATCCGGAAGTGATTTTATCTTTTCGGCTAGTGAGGATTCACTTTGCCCAAAAGATATTGTTGATATAATTAAAAGAGCACAGAGTAAAAAACGAAGTTTACTGCTATTTATTTTCATAATTTCCCAGAGAAAATTAATTATCAAAAAGATTTATCCTAAAATTTGTTTAAGTGCGGATAAGCAGGAATTAATGTTATTTTTATTAGAAGTGTATCCCATTAGTCCTATTCTCCATACTTTCCCTGCTAAAGCACCAAGTCCGGCACCAATTTCAATATTAAATTCATTAAGTAACCTGGTTCTTGCAGCAGCATCATCAACGCCTTCAGGAATTGAAATTACAGCAAGCTCAGGAAGCCTCTGTCCTTCTTTAACAAATAATTTCAAACCAAGTTCTTCTGCACCTTTTACAAATAATTCATTATTTGTTTTATGTCTTTCCCAGGAATTTTCAATTCCTTCTTCCTGCAAAATCACTAATGATTCGTGTAAACCGTACAAAGAATTTATAGGAGCAGTATGATGATAAGATCTTTTAGACTGGCTTCCCCAATAGCTAATCACAAGATTTATATCCATAAACCAGCTCTGTACTTTACTCTTCCTGGTTTTTATAGCTTCAATCGCTCTATCACTAAAAGTGACAGGAGATAATCCGGGAGGGCAGGAGAGGCATTTTTGCGACCCGGAATATGATGCATCTATTCCCCATTCGTCTACAAGAACAGGAACTCCTCCAAGTGATGTAACAGTATCCACGATTGTAAGGCAATCATATTTATGTGCTAACTCTACCAAAGTTTTTGCATCTGAAAGTGCTCCGGTAGAAGTTTCTGCATGAACGAATGCTAAAATTTTGGTATCGCTATTTTCCTTCAATGCAGTTTCTACTTTTTCAGGTGAAACTGCTTCTCCCCATGGTGCATCAACAATTACAGGTGTTGCTCCGCATCTTTCGACAATATCTTTCATCCTGCCGCCGAAAACACCATTAATACAGACAATTACTTTCATTCCCGGTTCAACAAGATTTACAATACAGGTTTCCATTCCAACACTACCGGGACCTGATACAGGAAATGTTAAAGAGTTTTTTGTCCGGAAAGCATACCTTAATAGTTCTTTTAGTTCATCCATTAACGTTATGAATTTAGGATCGAGATGACCAATTGTTGGTCTGGACATTGCTTCCAACACACGTGGATTAACATTTGATGGACCGGGACCCATTAAAATTCTTTTTGGTGGATTAAATGAATTTACTGGCATTAATAACTCCGTATTTTATTTAAATAAAAGTTAAATAAGATCAGCTTCTGAAAGTATTGTTTCTAAATCTTCTAAATCTTTTTCACTTATTTTATTTAACGGTGAACGCGGTTCGCCTCCAAAATATCCTCGCAAATCAAGAGCTGCTTTTAATCCTGCAACACCATATTTGCCTGTTACGGCTTTGTTGACCGGTATCATTCTGCATTGAAGTTCAAGAGCTTCTTCTTTCTTCCCGCTTTCATATATCTTTTGAATTTTCACGCATTCATCAGGTGCTATGTTAGCCAAAGCTAAAACTCCACCTACTGCTCCAACACATAGTCCCGGGTATAATACAGAAGCGGTTCCTACAAGTGTTTCAAAATTATTTCCAGCATTATAAATAATCTCAGCAAGATGAGCTACATTTTCTGAGCTACTTTTTAATCCTGCTATATTTTTATGATCTGCTAATTTTGCAACAGCAGGGGACTCAATATTTACTCCAGTATATTTAGGGACATTATAAATTATTACAGGGATATCAACATTATCTGCAATTGATGTATAATATTTCTCAAATGAAATATTATTCATTTTTTCTTTGAAGAATGAAGGCGTAAGTATTAAAGCATAGTCAGCCCCATTATTAGCAGCAAGATTTGTTAGTACAATTGTCTCTTTTATTGAATCAGAACCGGTTCCGGCAATAACCAGTTTATCTTTTGAACTATTTTTTTTTACTTCTTCTATTAATCTTAATTTTTCATCGCGGGTTAAAAAAGCGCTTTCGCCATTGGAACCCATAACTACGTAACCTGATAGTTCGGTCTTATTCCATTTTTCTAAGTTTTCAGATAATTTATCGAATGCAATTTCATCATTAATAAATGGAGTTGTGATCGGGGGGAAAATTCCTTTAAGCATATTTTTACTTCTTTAATTTGAAAATAAATTCTTTAAGACAAACGTAACATTTGCTGGTCTTTCAGCAAGCCGCCTCATATACCAGGGGTACCATGCAGATCCGTAACTAATTAAAACTCTCACTTTATAACCCTCATTAGCTAGCCTGTACTGCTCGCTTGATTTAATTCCATAAAGCATATGGAATTCATATTTATCTTTAGAAAGTTTAATCGATTCCGAATATTCATTTATGGCTTTAATTAAAGTTAAATCGTGAGTTCCGAAAACAGCTTTAGTACCATTCTCTTTTGCTGCATTTAACATTTTTTGTGATAGATCAAGGTAATTTTCATCAACCCTGAATTTATCTTTTAAGGCAACCTCAGCAGGTTCTCTATAAGCTCCCTTAACTAATCTAATGGCTGGCTTTATTTTAATAAGTTCATTTATATCTTCGTGAGTTCTGAATAAATATGCTTGTAGACATAGACCAATATTATCTCTTTCTTTTTTTACTTTTTCATAAAATTCAATTGTTTTTTTTGTGTATGAACTTCCTTCCATATCAATCCAGAGAGTATTATTTAATTTCTCCTTCACTCTATCAACAATCAAAAGGAAATGTTTAAACGTTTCTTCTTCGGAAAGATCAAAACCCAATTGGGTAAGTTTTAGTGACACCTCAACATCAACTTTTTCTGCGGATATTTTGTCAATAAGTTTAAGATAATGATTGGTTACTTCTTTTGCTTCTTCTAAATTTGAAAGGTTTTCACCAAGATGAGTAAAAACTGTTTTAATATTTTTCTCATTTAAAATTTTTGAAGCATTTATAGCATCGTCTTCTTTTTCACCCGGCATAAATTTTTTCAACGCTTTCTGAACAAATCTCATACGAGGCACTCTTTCTTTTAGAGTTTTATTTTCAGAAGCCCACAAAAGGACTGACCTCATTATGCTCATATTGTAATTCTCCGTAAAAGTTTAATTCTAATATCGCACAATTTAATAAATAAAGCATTAATCAATTTATTTAACATTCAATTAAATTGTTCGTACACTGAGGTTTAAAATCATTTGCAGATATTAATAAAAATCCTTCTGGATAGTTATAGATATTTTGCTACGCAGAAGGATATAAAATTACTTGCTAATTCTGATTAATCTCTCATTGAAGCAAGTTCTTCAACTTCTTTAATAGTTTTTGGTATTGATTTCCCGAGTACCGTGCAGCCTGTTTTTGTTACAACCACATCGTCTTCAATTCTGATACCATGGAAATTCTTATGCTTCAATACATCTTTATAATTAATAAACTGAGTAAATTTCTTTTCTTTTTTCCAGAGGTCTATAAGTTCAGGTATAAAATAAATTCCGGGTTCAACTGTTAAAACGACACCGGGCTCCATTTCTTTTCCGTATCTCAGGTAGGCAAGTCCGAATTGATCACTTCTTTTAGTCATTTCATCATAACCGGTGTTAGCTTCACCAAGATTTTCCATATCATGAACATCAAGTCCCATCATATGTCCGAGTCCGTGAGGGAAGAAGAGTGCATGAGCACCATTTCTTACAGCTTCTTCAGTATCGCCTTTCATTAATCCCATTTCTTTAAATCTTTTTACAAGTACTTTTGCAGCACCTAGATGCACCTGCCTGTACTTTTTCCCCGGCTTTATCATTTTTATTGAGCTTAATTGCATTTCCAGAACAACCTGGTAAATTTCTTTTTGTATTGTTGAAAATTTACCATTTACAGGAATAGTTCTTGTAATGTCGCTTGCATAATGCATAGAAGTCTCAGCACCGGAATCATTCACAAGAAGATCACCGGATTTTAATACATTGCCCTGGTAATGATTATGAAGTGTTTGCCCATTTCTTGAAAGAATAGTAGGGAAGGAGAGTCTTCCGCCAGCAGCAACCGCAATTCCTTCCATAATTCCTGCAAGCTCTCTTTCATTTTTGCCCGGTCTCACAAGTTTCATAACCGTGGTCTGCATATCATAAGCTACTGAAATTGCTTTTTCTATTTCTTTTAATTCTTCTTTTGCTTTAATAGATCTTTGTTCAGAAATTGCTTTTATTAATTTTAATGAAGAATATTCTTTCATCCTTTTGGGATGAATGCCGAGCAGTTGTTCAATCTTTAAAATATTAAATGCCCGGTATTGAGGTAGGTAATGTACTCTTCTTCCCTGGGCAAGAATTTTTTTAATCATCAATGAAAGATCAGAGTCAGAAGCAGTATTTTTGACTCCAACTTCTTTAGCTCTTTGTTTCACTGTGGATTGTGGTCCCATCCAGATTATATCACTAATAGTAAAATCATTTGCGAATATATATTCCTTGTTTTCATCAACATCAATTGCTCCGGAAAAACCCGGTGCATCAATCCCAAAATAATAGAGGAATGTACTATCCTGCCTGTAAGGAAATTGATTATCAGTATAATTCATCGGACTTTCTTCATTACCAAGAAAAAGAATAAATCCTGAACCAACTAATTTTTTTAATTTTGCCCTTCTTTGCGCATAAACTTTAGTATCAAACATTTAGAAGCCTCGTATAGATTTTATTTAACAATTTCGATTTATAATTTAAGAATATATTAACTTAAAGAATTTCGTTCACAGTTTCTATATTATCAATATCTTAAATAAAAGTGATAATTACAGTCCAAGTTTTTCTCTAATTTCTTTAGGGATAGCATCTTTATGCACCATAATTGCTACTGTGCGTAATCTTACAAATGGCTCAGACATATACCAGAAGCCGGCGTATTTTTTATCTTTAGTTCCCCAGGAATTTTTAGTGTAATAAAATTTTGTACCTGCCTGATCTTTTGCTAATCCCGTAATGTGCATCAGATGATCATCGGTTGTTGTATAATCATCAAATGATTTTTGTCTTAACTCCTGTGTAATTGTTTGTTCTTTCTCCGGTCCTGTTTTAGAAGTATCATTTTCAAAAGGTACAACTGCATATTCTTCTTTTCTGTAAAAATTATCTCTTCCAACATCGCCATCCCAATCTATTGAGTATCCGTTTTGAAGTGCATTATCCATAATTTTTATCAGGTCATCTAATGGGACATTATAATATTCTCCTTCTGTCCAGTTATCCGGAACTTCTAAAATAAATTTTGAATAGAATGGATGGTGTGTGTAAGAAGTTATTTCAACATAATCATCAGTGTTAATTCCCAGGCTTTTTGCAAAACTCTTCGGAGTATATTTTTTACCCTCGTATTCAAATTCTGATGGAACTTTACCCAGGTAAATATCACAAATTGAACTTATGATATCTTTATAATGATCAGAAATTTTGTTTCTTTTAATAATTGTATTTAGAACTGATCCCAATACTGCATCCATTTCAAAATTATTATGAAGCGAATCACCGGGTTCAAGTCCGGGATAAACATTTGCTGGCACTGCACCGAAAGTATCAAATATTTTTATTACATCATGAGCCTGTCCGCCCGGTCCAAATTGCCATTTACCATGATACCTGATATATTTTTCTGCCTTTAGAGGATATGTATAACGAACATTAAACATCTCTGACAAATTATATTGACCTTTGCCCATTCTTAATAATTCACTTTCAAGGAATGATTGAGTTGCAAAATCCCAGCAGGTTCCTGTCTGAGCCTGGTTTTTTACTGAAGTTGTTGCTACGTCAGTTATCATTTTAAATGTATGTCTTTCTTTCTTTTCTTCTTTTTTATCCTGTGCGCTTATTGTGACAGTTAGAATAGAAAAAATTAAAAGTCCATAAAAATATAATTTGCTCTTCATTGTTTCTCCATTTTTTTAGAGTATTGTATGCTAATAAACAAATTTAGGAATATTGAATATTAAAAGGGAAGTAAAATTGATGAATGGAGTACAAAATTAATACTGAATTGAATACCAAATAGAAAGCTGATTATTAATTATTTGTTACCGTCTTCCTGGTAAATAATACTATATTTATTAATTAGCCGGTGAATAGATCTTCTGTCAAGCCCGCATTTTTCAGCAGTTTGAGTAATGTTTCCCTGGTTAAGTTTCAGATGATGGGTTAAATATTCCATCTCAAATTTTTCAATAATTTTATCCTTTGCATTTTTATAGCTATCAGATAAAAATTCATTTATTCTATTTCTGTTTCCCGGTTCAACAGTAATGGGCAGATCATTTTTTTGAATAATTACAGAAGAACTTAAAATGTAAGTCCTGTTAATTATGTTTTGTAATTCCCTTACGTTGCCGGGCCAGGGATAATTTTTTAATATTTCTTCTGCTTCCGGTGAAAATCTTTTTTGTTGTTTATCGTCAACTGCACATAAGTTTGTCAAAAAATGTTTTGCAAGAGGGAGGATGTCGTCTTTTCTTTCTCTCAAAGGTGGAATTTCTACCTGGATTGTGTTCAATCTATAGTAAAGATCTTCCCGGAAAATTTTTTCTGATACAAGTTGTTCGAGATCTTTATTGGTTGCAGCGATTATTCTAACATCAATTGCAATTTCATTTTGACCGCCGACTCTGCGTATTTTTCTTTCTTCCAGCATTCGCAATAATTTAACCTGTAATCCCTGGCTCATATCTCCGATTTCATCAAAAAAGAATGTGCCGTGATTTGCAAATTCCAACAGACCGGGTTTTGTTTTAACTGCACCGGTAAAAGCACCTCTTTCGTGTCCGAATAATTCGCTTTCAAACAGGTTCTCTGGAAGTGCACCGCAATTTACAGGCACAAAGGGATTGTGATTCCTTTTGCTTAAATTATGAACAGCACGAGCAATTAATTCTTTCCCGGTTCCACTTTCACCTGTAATTAAAATGTTTAAACTTCCGGTGGCAACTTTTTTGACTATATCAATAATTTCATCCATCTTTTTGCTTTTATAAATGAAGTTTGAAATTTTTGAAAAATTCTCATCTTCATTCTTAATAGTCGTTTCTTTTGAAACTCTTTCAAGTGCCCTGTCTATACATTCAAATAAAGTTTTTGAAGTAAAAGGTTTTTCAATAAAATCAAAAGCACCTTCTTTCATCGCTTCAACGCTTGCCTCTATTGTACCATATCCTGAGATCATAATTACAATTGATTCGGGATGATATTCCATTGTTGTTCTTAAAATTTCAATTCCGGAAATTGGCTTCATCTTTAAATCTGTAATGATAATATCGAACTGCTCTTTTTGAATAAGTTTATTAGCTTCAGTTGAGTCTGAGATTGTTGCTATTTCAAAATCTTTTTTATAGGAAAGAATTTTGCTCAGACTTTCCAGCATCTCAGGTTCATCATCGATGATCAATATCTTTTTCATTTTTCAGCTCCGTTAAAAGTAATTGTGAAAGTTGTCCCCTTTCCTGTCTGACTTTCACAATCAATTTTTGCAAAATTATTATCGCAAATCTTTTTAATAATGTATAGCCCCAGTCCCGTTCCTTTATCAGTATCCTTTGTTGTAAAGAAGGGGAGAAATATCTGGTCAACTATAGAAGCTTTTATTCCTTCTCCATTATCTTTAACCATCAGCTTAATATTATAACTTTTATCTTTTGATATAAATATTTCTATCTCGCCTTTATCATCAATTGCGTCCATTGCATTAGTAATTAAATTTGTAAATGCCTGCTCTATCTCAAGCTGATCTGCAAAAATAATCGCTTTATCTATGTCATAATTTTTAATTATTTCAACATTCTTTTTTCGAATTGCAGGCTTTAGCATATTTAAAGATTCGTCAATAATTTCAATAAGATTTATATTCTGCTTTGTCTTTGCAGGTTTTTTACTGTGCTTCAAAATTTTCCCGGTGATTTTTGAAACATTGTCCGTCTGTTGCAAAATAGTATCCAGATCTTTTGAATATTTTTTCAGGTCTTTGTTATTCATTGATTCCAGTTGAAGATAATCAGCGCGTGACATTATAATTCCGCTGTGATTATTAATTTCGTGTGCCATTTCAGCAGTAAGTTCACCCAGGGTTACCAGCCTGTCAGCTCTTTGCAGTTGATCTGTGTGGAGTTCTTCTATCTTTTCTTTTGATTCCTTTAATTTACTGATCATATTATTAAACCTGGTGTATAGTAAACCTATTTCATCTTCTTTCCTTTTTGGAAGGACAATATTCATATCACCATCCTTAACTCCATCAAGCGCCAGAATAAATTTTTTCAAAGGACTGTTTATAAGGAAATTATAAAGGAAATAGAATGCAACAATTAATAGAACAACAATTAATGCTGAGAGTAAAAGCAGATCTGTTGTTCCTACGTAAAATTTGCTTTCAGCATCTTTAAAGTTTGTCTTTACATCCATAAAGGCGATGATATTATTTTTGTGGCAAGACTGGCATCTTGCTTCATTAATAATTGGTTCTGAAGCTGAAAAAATAAAATTGTCAAATGAAGGTTTTATTGTTCGGGTATTTATTTCTAATATTTCAGGACTGCCGTTTTCAACATTTGCAACCTGCATATTAATCTCTTCTTTATTTGAAGCATATTTAACAATTCCATTATGGTTTATTATCCTGATGAAGTCTATACTTTTATCATTTGATAAATCATCGATTATATGTTGAATATTTTTTTTCTTACCTGCCATCATTTCGTGATAAAGACCATCTTTCAATACATCAAGTGTTGTTCCAAGGAGTAGGATTGTTTGTTGATTAAAATTTTGACGAAGCTGACCGGTAATAAGAATATTGCTTATTGTTGTACCGAGTACAATTATAATTATGGTAAGGATAATAAATTTACTTCTAATTGTGGTAAACATAGATATATTATTCAGATGTGATTGTTTAATTTTTGAGCTCCCCCGCCATTGAATTTCAATAGAACATATATTGTTAATTCAAATTTAATTAAAATGCCCTGAAAAAACTATGATGAAATTGTGAAATACATGTCGCATAGAGACAATTAAGTCACAGTTCATTTTAGCAATTCTCTTTAATTTCTTTTTCAATTCCAGCTTTCTTCATTAAAAACTTCGATTAAATTCAAAAATCAAATTCTTTTAATAATGTGCTTTTTTTGATCAAAAAAACATTTATGGCACGTTGATTGAACATGAGAATTCACTATGAAGATATTATTGATTTCATCTGACAAAGCTCTAATCAACAAAGTAGGAAATCCGGAAGTTATTCATGACAATAATTTAGTGATTTTTAATAAGAGCAATGATTCTCTGGATGTTATGTCTTTTGTACTTAATACACATCCTTCACTTTTGATATTAGATGATGATTACCTGAAGCCTCTTTCCGGGAAAATTCTAACGTCAATTAAAAATGTTTTGCCCAATATTGCCATAATATTTATTACATCAGATGACAGCCATCAATTGGGTCGGGAAATTACACCTATTGGAGTTTCGTATTACACTTTGAAGCCAATACGTGTGGAAGATCTTAAAGCTCTCATTAGTTCGTTGTTTAAAACAAAATCTAATCAGGAAGTTAGTTGAAATTATTAAATAATAAATATTTGGACACCGTTCCAAAAAATATAAATAATCCAGTTCATTTAGGAGGAAATAGTAACATGAAAAAATTGTTTCTTTATTTAATTCTGCCTCTCTTAATGTGTATGGCTACAGGATATGCCCAAACATTGACTGTAAGTACATATGGCATTTCACCAAGAGATGAAGCAAGAGATACGTTGGTTACACCAAAATTTTTTGATAGAGCCTATAATGGTTTACAAAATGTTGGTAAGGAAACCAAAGTATTTTTGTTAGCCAAAAAATCTACATCTTTGAGTTCACCTGTTTGGTCATTTACTACAAAACCTTTTGGTTCTGTTGCCGCTTTCGGAACTACCAGGGATTTGGATACTTCCAATCAGGTTATCAGTTTTATACCTGATTTGGTTGGAACTTATGTTATAAAAGTAACAGATGGTACTTTAACCAGCAGCATAACAATTAATTCAGCTCTGTATGTCGGAACTGAAACGGGTGCTTGCTATTTGTGTCATAACGGTGCTTTCCGTCCTGTTGGCGTAGATCTCTTTAGCAAATGGCAAAATACAGGACACGCTACTATGCTTGTCCGTGGTTTGAATGGCACATTAAGTGACCATTATAGTGGAGCCTGCATAAGTTGCCATACAACAGGTTATGATGCGGACGCAAATAATAATGGGTTTGATGACTATCCATTTGTTTTCCCCGATACTTTAATGGCAGGTATGTATGATTCAATGAAGGTTGTTTTCCCACAGGCTATGGCTTTAGCTAATATCCAGTGCGAAAGTTGCCACGGTCCGGGTAGTGCTCACTATGGTGCAATTAATGATAAAAAAATGACAAAAACCTTGTCAGCTGATAACTGTGCTTGGTGCCATGATGATGGCACTCATCACTTTTTCCCGGAACAATATGATGCATCACGTCACGCTAATCCTACAACACTAGCTCGCGGAAGCAGCACAAGTTGTGCTCCTTGCCATAGCGGTTCAGGTTTCGTAGCTTGGGTTAAAGGCGGGAAAAATGCCTTAACATCTTCTCCGGCATTAGAAGGAATTTCCTGTGCAGTTTGTCACGATCCACACGATGCAACAAATACTTTCCAGATTAGAACAGTTACTGCAACTTTTGAAAATGGCGTTATAGCAACTGAAACAACGGCTGGATTAAGTGTTCTTTGTATGAATTGTCATCATGCAAGACAAAATGCTGTAGAATATACAAATGATTATCTGAATAATTTAAGTTCACATTTTGGACCACATCACAGTCCTCAGGGTGATATGCTGATGGGAATAAATGCAATTGAATTCGGATGGAAATTCCCGACTTCTCCGCACCTACCAGCAGGCGGCTGCGTTGCATGCCATATGTCATCAGCAACCTATGATCAGAAAGTTGGTGGACATTCACTTAATATGGTAGACCCGATAACAGGTGATGACAATGTTGCGGCTTGTACACCTTGTCACGGGACAATCGGAACTAATTTTTCAGACAAGAAATATTACGTAAATGGTAATGCTGATCTTGATAAAAATGGGACTGCTGAAGGTCTTCAGATCGAAATTGAAGGCTTATTACATCAGATAGCAATGAAATTACCTCCTATTGGTCAGCCAACAGTTTCTGTAGCAGATTCTTCAGTTACATTGCTTCAGGCACAGGCTGCTTATAATTATTTATTTGTTGAAGATGATTTGAGTTTTGGTGTACATAATCCAGCTTATGCTTATTCATTGTTAGCAGTTACTTTACAGAAGCTGGATCCAACTACTGCAGTTGAACTGATTGATGATACTAGACCACAATCTTATTCACTTGAACAAAATTATCCGAATCCGTTCAACCCGACAACTAATATTAAATATACTATTCCAAGAGAAGGAAATGTTAAAATAGAAGTATTTGATATTACGGGTAAACTTGTTACCACATTGGTAAATCAATCAATGAATAGTGGTACATACAATGTGACATGGGACGGAAGAAATCTGTCAGGACAGAATGTTGTATCTGGTATTTACCTTTACAGAATTCAGGCTAACGATTTCGTTTCTGTAAAGAAAATGATAATGTTAAAATAATTCTTTGATAATAGTTTAAGTGTGGGCATCTATGATTCCCATACTTAATGTTCTAACCTCTGAAAGGATTAGAATAGTACTAGAAATAGAAAGTAGTAAATAACTAACCGTCATATTCTATTTCTTCCTACTGCCTTATTGAATGCGGTATTGACCCCACTGCAAACAGTAAGGCAGTTTTTTTTAAACCATCCCTTTATACCAGATTTATTTAATCAAATATCCTGCGCTGAAAAATAAAGCATCGAAGCATCTCTATAAATAATTTTAAAATAATGACTTGAAAGTTTTGGCTTTTTGAAATATAATAAATGATTAAAGAACAGATCGATTTTTTTGAGATTATATGATTTCAGAGGTAGAGATATGAACGCATTAAAGAAAGTAAGTTTGCTGTCAGTATTATTTTATTTATTTACTGCCTCGGCTGCTTTCCCGCAGAATTATTTTGGCAGGAATAAAATTCAATATCAGGATTTTGATTTTAATATACTTAAAACGGAAAATTTTAATATATACTATTATAAAGAAGAGAAAGAACCCACAATTAATGCCTCGATTATGCTTGAACGCTGGCGGAACAGGTTTAATAAAATATTCCCCGATTCATTAATTAAAGATCAACCTGTTATCCTGTATGCAAATCACGCTGATTTTGAACAGACTAATGTTATTGAAGGTTTTTTATCTCAGGGAACAGGCGGGGTTACTGAAGCTTTAAAAAACAGGATTGTTATTCCTTTTACGTCTGTAAATTTCGATAACGATCATGTCCTCGGTCACGAACTTGTCCATGCCTATCAATATAATATTATTAAAAGCATTAAAAATGGATTTAATAAAGCTTCTGCACTTCCTCAATGGTTTATAGAGGGAATGGCAGAATATTTATCTCTTGGCAGAAAGGATCCTTTAACATCAATGTGGCTCAGAGATGCTGTTTATCATAATGATCTGCCAGACATTGATCAGATAGGTCGTGATCCAAAATATTTCCCTTACCGTTATGGTGAGGCTTTATGGGCTTATATTGGAAGTCAGTGGGGTGATAAATCAATTGGAAGACTTATGTCGCAATCATTGATTGCAGGTTTTGATTCTGCATTTGTAAGAGTTAGCGGAATATCTATAGATTCTCTTTCAAACAGGTGGAAAAATGATGTTACTAAAACTTATAAAAAAGAAATCCAGGGAAGAACTGATCCGGATAGTGTTGGGCACAACATAAGTACTGAAGAAGGCGAAATAAATTTATCGCCTATAATAAGTCCCGACGGTAAATATATCGCAGTAATTTCACGCCACGATCTGTTTACTCTTGATCTTTATCTGATTGATAGCAAAACCGGCAAAGTCTACAAGAAACTTGTTAGCTCAAATAGTGACGCACATTTTGATGCACTTCAATTTATTAATTCTTCCGGAAGCTGGGCGCCGGATGGGAAAAAATTTGCTTTTGTTGTATACGAAAACGGAGACAATGCAATTTCAATAGTCGATATAAATTCCGGAGAAATAGAAAAAACTTTCAGGCTTAACAAAGTTGACGGTATCGATCATCTAGCATGGTCACCTGATGGAAAAAAGCTGGCTATAGCGGGAACATACGGGGGAAGGGGAAACATCTACCTTTATAATTTTTCAGATAATTCTGTTTCAAAAGTTACTGATGATAAATATTCCGAAATCCAGCCTGCTTGGTCCCCGGATGGAAAAATACTCGCTTATGCTACGGATAAAGGTGGCAAAACATATCTGGACAAGCTGGTTTTTGGTTCGATGAAAATCGCGCTTTTTAATTTTGATACAAGAAATACTGATTACTTATCTATCAAGGAAGATGCAAAAATGATCAACCCTCAGTTTTCACCAGACGGGAATGATCTGTATTTCGTTTCCGATCCTGATGGAATAAGTAATATTTACAGGTATTCATTTATAAGTAAAAAATATTACAGAATTACAAACGTAGCAACCGGCATAAGCGGATTAACCTATTTATCTCCCGCATTGTCGGTGGCGAAAAATACGGGGCAGCTTGTTTTTAATGTATTTAACAAGACTGATTTCGACGTGGTCGGTCTTGATCCTGATAAAGCTGCTGGTGTTGAATTTACAGACAGGGCAAATGATTTCATACAAAATATTTCTCTTCCTGAAGTAAGTAAAACTGATAGTGGAATAGTAGAAAATTATTTGGCCGATTATTCGGATGGATTGGAACCTGCTTCGTCTTTTACAAACACCGACTATTCTCCTTCGATGCAGTTGATAAATGTTAATCAGGCTTCGGTTGGTGTGGGCTTTGACAGGTTTGGAACTTACCTGGGCGGATCTGTAAATCTTTTGTTCAGCGATATGCTTGGCAACCATTTAATAAGTGCGTCTTTAATTGCAAATGGCCAGTTTAAAGATATCGGAGGAGGAGCTGTTTACTATAACAGGAGAAATAGGTTTAACTGGGGAGCATCTATTGCTCATATTCCTTATTTAACAGCATCCGTCGGGCAGGCAATTGACACTGTTGATTATGGGGGTACAAAATATCTGGCAAATGATTATATCTTATACAGACAAAGAGTATTTGATAATTCGTTAGGAGTTTTAGCCGGTTATCCAATTTCAACAAACAGAAGGATTGAAGGAGGGATAGGATTCAGGAGAATTAGTTATGATGTAGAAGCTGAGCATACTGTTGTGCTCGGAGGAACTATTGTAAATGATTATACAAATAGTCTTTCAGCACCGGAATCTATTAATCTATTCCAGGCCAACCTGGCTTATGTTGGTGATTATTCTTTTTACGGATTTACTTCCCCTGTTGAAGGAAGCAGGTACAGGTTTGAGGTTCAATCCAATATTGGCTCTATAAAATTTTATAACATTACTGCAGATATAAGAAAATATTTTTTCTTTAATCCATTCACACTTGCATTTCGTTTTCTTCATTATGGAAGGTACGGAGAAGATTCAAACAGTGAAAGGCTGGCTCCTTTAATTCTTGGTTACCCTGATTGGATAAGAGGCTACGATGTAAATTCATTTGACAATGCAGAATGTCAGAATTCAGCTCAGGGGCAAAACGGATGTCCTGTTTTTGACAGGTTGATCGGGTCAAGAGTTGGAATTTTCAATATGGAATTCAGGATTCCCTTATTCGGTAATGAGCAATTGGGCCTGATTAATTTCCCTTATCTCCCTACGGAAATTTCGCTCTTTTTAGATGGTGGGGTTGCCTGGTCCAAAGGTGATAAACCTAAATTTACGCTTGAAACACGTTCTACAGAAAGGATACCCGTTTTTTCAGCCGGTGTTGCTGCCAGATTTAATGTCTTTGGTTACTTGATAGGGCAGGTTTATTTTGCCAAAGCATTCCAGAGGCCAGATAATAGCAACCAGTTCGGGTTTTTAATCTCTCCGGGATGGTAGGATATGAAAATTTCTATTAGCAATTTTAAATAAATTTATTATCTTATTTCCTAAAAGCAGTAATATACAGTTAATAAGGATTTTGACAGACAAGTTTTTATAATAATAGGAGGCAGCTATGCGAACTGTCCGTGAAATATTAATAAACAAAGGTAATAAAATTTGGAGTGTTCTGCCAGACTCAAATGTTTTCGACGCTCTTTTATTAATGGCAGATAAAGGTATTGGTGCGCTACTTGTTCGGGATGAAGCGGGGAAACCGGTTGGAGTGATGTCAGAAAGAGATTATGCCCGAAAAGTAATTTTGGTTGGAAAAACTTCCCGTGAAACTAAAGTAAAAGAAATAATGTCCTCAAAAGTGATATATGCAACACCTGAAATGACTCCTGAGGAATGTATGGCATTGATGATCGGTAAAAGAATTCGCCATTTGCCTGTGATTGAAAGTGATGAACTTGCTGGCTTTATTTCAATAGGAGATATTGTAAAAGCAGTTATAGATGAAAAAGAATTTACTATTGAACAACTTGTGCATTATATAAAAGACACACCTCAATTGAGTTAATGTTTTATAAATTATTGTTGAATTTCCTTCGGAAATTTTAATGGAGAAAATTAACAGGAAAGATTTTTTAATTAAAATATTTTTTAGCGGATTAGCTGCAACAGGATTCGGATTTTTTATAAATAGTTGCAGTGAAAATAAAACCAAACCGGCTGAAACAAAACCTTCTGATCAAAGGGACGAATCAAAGAACAATGATCCTTGTAATGACATAAACGATTTAACCCAGCAGGAAAGACAGGTAAGAGAAGCCTACCAATATACAAGCAAAAGTTCTAAACCAGGCCAGAATTGTGCAAACTGTAATTATTACCAAATTGCTAACCCGGGAGAAACCTGCGGAACCTGCCAGGTTGTAAAGGGTCCAATAAATCCAAAAGGGCATTGCACAATCTGGACAAAAAAGCTAAGCTAAAACTTCTTATTCCCGTCATTCAAATAGAAGTTACGAAATCTGCAACAATTAATTATTTTGGGACACTTCAAAATCATAAATTATAGTAAAATTTTGGGATAAAAGTTATTGGGCTTTTAAAATTATGTATTATCTTTAATTATTAGAAATCGGAAGTAAATGAAAAACACAGGGAAAATTTAGTTTTTATGGAAAATAAAAATGCAGATTTATCTTCATTAAAAATTAATAGAAACAAAGGAAACGGTAATTCTGGCAGTATTAATAGAACATTAAAAATTATAATAATTATTGCAATTATTATTGCTGCGGGATTTGGAATTTATTCAATATGGAATAAAGTTTTTTCACCTGCTATAGAGGTTAGTCTAGTTACAGTTACAAAAATTTCTCCGTCTGAATCGAATGCGATTTTAACAGCAAGCGGTTATGTAGTCGCCCAGCGAAAAGCATCTGTTGCATCAAAAGCTACAGGAAGATTAGTATACCTTGGTGTTGTTGAAGGTGATGCCGTTAAAAAAGGAGAAATTATTGCAAGGCTGGAAGATAATGATATTAGAGCACAACTAAAGCAGGCAGAAGCCAATTTACAATTAAATGAAGCTAGTCTTGTTGATGCTAAAAATAATTATGAAAGACAAAAGCAATTATTAAAATCAGGAGCCACAACTCAAATGCAGTTTGACGCTGCAGAAGCTAATTATAAAAGAGTACTGGCATCAATTGAAGTTGCAAAAGCACAGATTACATCTGCTAAAGTTGCTTTGGAATATACCCTGATCCGTGCACCTTTTGATGGAACAGTTTTAACAAAGAATGCCGACGTAGGAGAGATCGTTTCGCCGCTCGGAGCAAGTTCAACTTCGCGCGCTGCTGTAGTTACCATGGCAGATATGTCTTCTTTGCAGGTAGAAGTGGATGTTTCTGAATCTAATATACAGAGAATTAAAAATGGACAGGATTGCGAAATTACCCTTGATGCATATCCTGATGTTAGATATCCCGGTCACGTTGATAAAATTGTTCCAACCGCAGATCGTTCAAAAGCAACAGTTCTGGTGAAAGTTGCATTTAAAAACTATGATAGCAAAGTTTTGCCAGAAATGAGTGCAAAGGTTTTGTTCCTTAATAAAAAAGTTGAAGAAAAGGAATTGGCAGAAAAACCGATTTTAGTAGTTCCATTTAGCTCTATTAGAAAAACCAATGGGAAAGAATTTGTATTTAAAGTTAAAGATGGAATGGTAGAAGAAAGAGAAATTAAAACAGGTAGAATAGTTGGTGATTATACAGAAATTTTATCCGGAGTTGAAGAAGGAGACAGGGTTATCCAAAAATTAACTTCAAATATTAAAGATGGTGAACGAGTATCTATAAAATAAAATTTTATTGGAGAGTTTATGTCATCGGTAATTAGCGTAAAGGATGTTTCAAAAACTTATAATCGTGATAATTTTGAAATATCTGTATTAAATAATCTTTCACTTGAAGTAGAAGAAGGTGATTTTCTTGCATTGATGGGCCCGTCCGGCTCTGGCAAGACTACATTACTAAATTTAATAGCCGGAATTGATAAACCGACCGCCGGAAATATTGAAGTTGGTGGTACTGATATTTCAAAACTAAGTGAATCTGCCCTTGCCAAGTGGAGAGCGCACAGCATTGGATTTATTTTCCAGTTTTATAATCTTATCCCGGTTTTAACAGCATTTGAAAATGTAGAATTGCCTTTATTACTTACGTCACTTTCAAAAGCTGAAAGGAAACAACACGTGGAAACAGCGTTATCTGTTGTTGGTCTAAGTGACAGAATGGATCACTATCCCAAACAATTATCTGGCGGGCAGGAACAGCGTGTTGCCATCGCACGGGCAATTGTAACAGATCCATTATTACTAGTTGCTGATGAACCAACAGGTGATTTAGATAAAACATCGGCAGATGAAATATTAACTCTTTTAGATAGGCTGAATAAAGAATTCAAAAAAACCATAATAATGGTGACACACGATCCGCACGCTGCGGAGAAAGCAAGGGTCACCCGTAATCTCGACAAAGGCTATTTGGTTTAGGTGGTTTATGAAAGTATTAAAACTAATATTTAAAAATACTCTCAGGCATAAACTCAGAACTTTTTTAACAATTCTTGGAATTGCTATAGCTGTTATTGCTTTTGGAGTTCTCAGAACTGTGGTTACCGCGTGGCACGCGGGTGTTGAAGCATCCTCTGCAAACAGGTTAATTACCAGGCAGGCTGTTTCTTTTATTTTTCCTTTACCTCTGGCTTATAAAGATAAAATTGAAAAAATAGATGGAGTTGATGAAGTTACTTTTGCTAATTGGTTTCAGGGTGTCTATATAGATAAAAACCAATTTTTTGCAAGACTGGCTGTTGATGCTGATAAATATTTTGATGTTTATCCTGAATTCCTGTTAAGTAAAGATGAGCTGGAATCTTTCCAGAAAGAGAGAAATGCCTGCGTAATCGGAATTGATATTGCTCAGCAATATAATCTGAAAATTGGTGACCAGATGACAATTGAAGGTGATATATTTCCCGGAAGATGGGATTTTGTGATCAGAGGAATTTATAAACCGAGAGATAAAACTACCGATGCAACTCAAATGTTATTTCATTGGGATTATGTCAATGAAAGAATGAAACAAGAAACCCCAGGAAGAGCAAACCATGTCGGCTGGTATATTGAAAAAATATCGGACCCGAATAAATCTGCTGAGATTTCGAAAAAAATTGACGATCTTTTTAAAAATTCAACTTCAGAAACAAAAACCGAATCTGAAAGAGCTTTTCAACAGGGATTCCTTGCATCAACAAGTGCAATAATAACAGCAATGAATGTTATCTCTTTTGTAATTATTGGAATTATAATGCTTGTTCTGGGAAATACAATGATTATGTCAGCAAGGGAAAGAACCAGAGAATATGCAGTTATGAAAACACTCGGGTTTTCGGCCAGGCACCTGACAGGATTAATATTAGGCGAGTCCCTCTTTATTTCAGTTCTTGGCGGGGCAGTTGGATTATTTTTGACATTTCCCTTAATAAAAGGATTGTCGCAGATAATTCCAAAAGGATTTTTCCCCATATTTCAGTTGGAGCCTATTACATTGGTCTTGGCATGTAGTGCAGCTTTGCTAATTGGCGTAGCTTCAGCAATATTTCCGATACAACGCGCTTTAAATACTAAAATAGTTGATGGTTTCAGGTTTGTAGGATAACCTGAGGAGAAATTTATGCAGATACCTTTTAAATATAGTTTCAGAAATTTTGCTACAAGAAGATTAACCAATATAATTACTGTTTCAGGTGTAGCTCTTGTTGTTTTTGTTTTTGCTGCTGTATTAATGATGGCTTATGGAATTCAGAAAACTCTTAAGGCAACAGGTGAAAAAGATAACGTACTAATTTCAAGAAAATCAGCAAACGGAGAAATTTCCAGTATTATTGACGGAGATACTCAAAACATTATAAGGTCTTTACCGTATGTTGCAAAAACATCTGATGGGAAGCCGATAATCTCATATGAGCCGGTTGTTGTTATAAATCTTGAAAAAGTTGGTGGCGGTATGAGTAACATCACGGTCAGGGGAGTTTCACAGGAAATTCAAAAGCTTCGTCCTCAGGTAAAATTAATTGAAGGAAGGATGTTTAATTGGGGAACGCGTGAATTAATTGTTGGTTCCGGAATTACTGACAGATTTGAAGGAGCCAAAATTGGCGATAAAGTAAAATTTGCTGGTGATCAATGGACAATAGTTGGTATATTTTCTTCTGATGGCAGTGGCTTTGATTCAGAACTATGGGGAGATGCTCTCCAATTGCTGGATGCATTTAACAGGGCAAATACAGTTTCAACCGTTACATTAAAATTAACCAGCGCAGATGATTTTGATAAATTCAAAAGAGCTTTTGAATCCGACAGGCGTCTTCAACAATTTGAGCCTAAAATCGAACAACAATATTTTGAAGAACAGTCGGAACTGATGTCTAATTTTATTAGGATACTCGGAATTTTTATAACTATTATATTTAGTCTTGGTGCAACAATCGGGGCAATGATTACAATGTACGCTGCTGTTGCCAACAGGACTCGCGAAATTGGCACTATGCGTGCCCTTGGGTTCAGAAGAAGGAATATTATGATAGTATTTTTAACTGAATCAATAATGATTTCGTTTGTCGGCGGAGTTATTGGATTAATCCTCGCCTCATTTCTGCAATTCTTTTCAATTTCTACTTTAAATTTTGCTTCTTTTTCAGAATTGCAATTTTCATTTGCAGTTTCTCCCTCTATAATTTTCAGCTCACTCGTTTTCGCTGTTGTAATGGGGATCATTGGAGGCTTTTTGCCTTCAGTCAGGGCTTCGCGTAAAAAAATTGTGGATTCTTTAAGAGCTGGATAGATTATTCTAAAATAGCAATTAATATTTCCCCGGTATTCCGGGGTTTTTTATTTTGTAAACAATTATATTTCGATATATCTTTTAAGTTGCGGAGTACAAAATGAAAAAGATTCCCTTCCTTTTTATTTCATTGTTTTTAATTGGATTTTGTTTCTCAGGTGTGATTTACCCCCAACCAGAAAAAATAATAAATTTTAGCAAAACCTGGAAATTTATGCCGGGTGATAATTTAAGCTATGCCGATGCTGATTTTAACGATTCAAACTGGAAGGACATCAAGGTCGATAAAATCTGGGAAGAGCAGGGGTACGACCAACTTGACAGGTTCGCGTGGTACAGGGTAAAAATATTTTTCCCATCAAGTCTGAAAAAGGAAGCATTTCTGAAAGACAGCCTGAAAATTTTTCTCGGAAAAATTAATAATTTTGACCAGTCATTTATTAACGGTAAGATTTTTGGAATTAATGGTAAAAATGTTTCATCCGATGCAAAACTTGATACCTTGTTCCTTGATGCACCGACAAACTACTGGGATCTTAAAAGAAGATATACTCTCTCAGTTGACGATCCCAGAATTAAATGGGATAAAGAGAATGTTTTTGCTATAAGAGTTTTTGATCAAGGAGGACAGGGAGGAGTTTATACAGGTGATCAAACAATTAGTATGGTAAATATCACGGAATATTTGTCACTTAATTACCAGGATTCTCCTTTTACTTTTACAGGCAATTCTGTTCAGAAAAAAATAATTCTCCAAAATAATTCGACAATGCTAAACCTGGAAGGGAAATTTACAATTAAAGCTGTTGATAAATTAACTGGTGTAAAATCTTTTTTAAAATCATATGAGGTGAAATTAGTGCCTCAACAATTCCGGACTTTTGATCTTGCAATTAATGATCAGGAGAATTCCAATTATGTTTCTTATGAATTTCATTTTCCCGAAAGTAATGATGATATATCATTCAAAGAAGAGACGCCGTATATTTTAACACCGGAAGTTTCACCTGAACCCAAAATAAACGGTGCAAAAATTTACGGACAACGCCCGGGAAAGCCATTCCTTTTTCTTGTTGCTACTTCGGGTGAAAGGCCAATGCATTTTACTGCGGAAGGTTTGCCCGATGGGTTAAATATTAATGAAAACTCAGGAATTATATATGGCAAAGCAGAAAAAGAAGGCGAATATAATGTTATAATTTCAGCAAAAAATAAATTTGGAAAAGTGGAAAATGAATTGAAAATAATAATTGGAGAAAAAATTGCTCTCACTCCGCCCATGGGATGGAATAGCTGGAATTGCTGGGGATTAAGTGTTGATCAATCAAAAGTAATTTCTTCTGCAAAAGAATTTATTAATAAAAAACTTGCGCAGCATGGCTGGACATACATTAATATCGACGATGGCTGGGAAATTAAAGGTGATTCTCCTGACCTGAAAAGAGATGAAGAAGGAAATATTTTAGTAAATGAAAAATTCCCGGATATGAAAGCTCTGGGTGATACCATTCATTCAATGGGACTGAAATTCGGGATTTATAGTTCTCCCGGTCCGCTAACATGCGGCGGATACACTGCCAGTTATCAACACGAATTACAGGATGCTCGATCCTATGCTTCGTGGGGAATTGACTATCTAAAATATGACTGGTGTTCCTATGATAATATTGCCAAAGATCATTCACTCCCGGAATTAAAGAAGCCTTATTTTGTTATGAGGGATCCACTTGATAAAATTAACAGGGATATTGTTTATAGTTTGTGTCAATATGGAATGGGTAATGTCTGGGAATGGGGTGGTGAGGTGGGTGGAAATCTTTGGAGAACTACCGGCGATATAACTGATACCTGGCAAAGTTTAAGTGAGATTGGATTTAACCAGGTTGAAAATGCAAAATATGCAAAACCGGGAAACTGGAATGACCCTGATATGTTAATTGTGGGATGGGTTGGCTGGGGACCAAGTCTTCATCCGACAAAATTAACTCCCGATGAACAATATACTCATATTAGTTTATGGAGTTTATTATCATCGCCGCTTTTGCTTGGATGCGATCTGGAAAGACTAGATGCTTTTACTTTAAATCTCTTAACAAATGATGAAGTGATTGCAATTGATCAGGATCCGCTGGGAAAACAGGCGGTTCCATTAATTAAAAAAGATAATATACAGGTTTGGGTAAAAGAATTAAATGACGGGAATAAAGCTGTTGGAATTTTTAATCTAGGAGATAATACCATAGAATTTAATCTAAAATTATTAGAAATTGGAGAAAAGGGAAAAATCAATATAAGAGATTTGTGGAGACAGAAAAGTCTTGGCGAATTTAAAGATTCATTTAAAACAAAAATTCCATCACACGGAGTTGTTTTGTTAAAATTAATTCAAAAATAAAATCCTAGATTAAATACTGAAATTATTTTTTTTAGTTGTGCATTTATCAACCAGGTAAACAATAGATTTATAACTAATTCCGCTGTTATTAGTTAATCCAATTTCACAAGTTCTGCTTGTTGAATATCCTGATGAACATCCGTTTATTTCAGTTTTTAAATTTTCCAAAGCTGATTTGTTTAATTCAGGAAATGTAAACCCTCTGTCGCCGGCCCAGCCACAGCATTCTATATCCTGCGGTACAATCACATTTTCAGAGCATAATTCTGCGATTGTTCTAAATTTCCTCTCCAGTTCCATTTTTAATGAACTGCACGTTGTATGAATAGCAATGGGTTCATCAATTTTTTGAAAATCAAGTTTATCCAGCAAATACTCATAAATAAATTCAACAGGTTCATAAATTTTTAGATTTTCATTTTCGTTTTTTTTTAATCTTAAAGCACAGGGGCTTGTATCAATATAAATTGGAATAGCACCATTGTTTGATATTTTGAGTAATGAATTTGTTAATTTAGAAGCCAGTGAATCACCCTGCTCAATAAACCCTTTACTTGAAAACGCTAATCCGCAGCAAAGATCATCAAAATCTTTTGACAAAATTACTTCGTAACCAGTTTTTTCTAATAATCCGATTGTTTTTTCAGTTAGTGGAATTTTTTCATCATAATCATTTGAAATTCCCATCGTCCTGTTTATACAGGAAGGAAAGTAAATTACTTTTAAAGGATTTGACGGATCAACCCGGGGATTTGTAATACCCGGCGCTCCACGGGGCATTGTGTTATTCCATTGTGGAATTTTTCTGTCAAACATTCTTTTTAATAGCAAACCGAAGTTTACCAAAAATGCAGAACCCAAAATTGATTTGAAAAAATGAGCAAAATTTAATCCGAATTGTATAATGCCTGTTGTAAATTTTATATTAGCTGCCAACACACCGGCAATCTGTTTTTGCAAATTGCTTTTATTTTTAAATCTTAATTCTTTAATCAATTTGCCGGTGTCTATATCAACAGGGCAGGCGAGCGAACAAAGTCCGTCCGTCGCGCAGGTTTGTTCTCCAAAATATTTAAAGGAATTTTGAAGCTCTTTTAATTTATTGTTTTCCCCTAATTCTTTTTTTAGTCTGCTGATTTCACGGAATACAACAATTCTTTGTCTTGGAGTTGTTGTAATATTTTTGGATGGGCAGTGACTTTCACAAAATCCGCATTCAATGCATTTATCAATTATTTCATTTGCCTGAGGCAGAGGTTTGAAGTTTTTTAAATGCGCCTGTTTATCCAAATTTATTATTACACCGGGATTTAAAATATTTTCAGGGTCAAAAGTATCTTTTATCTCTTTCATCAAATCATATGCTTCTTTGCCCCATTCAAGTTCAACAAAGGGGGCCATATTTCTTCCTGTGCCATGTTCGGATTTTAAAGCGCCTTCAAATTTATTAACGACCATTTCAGTAAGATCATTAATAAATCCTTTGTAGCGATTTATCTCCGAATCAAAATTAAAATCCTGGCTAAAAACAAAATGTAGATTCCCTTCAAGTGCGTGTCCGAAAATTATTGCATCGTTATAATAATATTTCTTTAAAAGTTTTTGCAATTCAAGAGTCCCTTCAGCAAGCCGATTTACAGGAAAAGTGATGTCTTCAATTATGCAGGTCGTACCGGCTTTTCTCATAGCACCAACTGAAGGGAAGAGTCCCTTTCTAATATCCCACAATTTTGTGTATTCATTAAAATCCTTAGTGAAATTTATCGGTTTAAGTTTATTAATATTTAATAAAGCTGAGGATATTTTTTCAATATTAATATCCAATTCTGAAAGTTCAGAAGCTTTTGTCTCAACCAAAAGTGCTGAAACCTTTGAATCAAGTTCGGATAGGAAGTCCGGAATTTCTTTTTTATTCTCAACTGATTTTAAGGAAGCACGATCCATCAATTCTACAGCGTCAACCGGGAAGTCCCTTAAAATATCAACAGCTTTACAGGCAATGTTAATATCGGGGAAAAGCATCAGCGAAGTTGCTTTATGCGGAAGATCGTGAATGGTTTTGTAGGTTATTTCCGCAATAAATCCAAGCGTTCCTTCTGAACCAATCATTAAGTGTTTAATTATTTCCACAGGGTCATCAAAATCGACAAAAGCATTCAGGCTGTACCCGGTAGTATTTTTCATTTTATACTTTTGCCTGATTTTTGATGACAGTTTTCCGTCTTCTCTAATTCTACTATGGATTGAATTTATCTTTTCAATCAAATCGTTTTTAGCAAATAAAAATTCTTCACTACTTTTGATGTCCGAAGTATCCAGGAGAGTTCCATCTTTAAAAATAATGCGCATCCCCGAAACTGTTTTGTAGCTATTCGTTGCAGTTCCGCAGCACATTCCGCTCGCATTGTTCGCTGCTATACCGCCGATCTTTGCGGCATTTATTGAAGCAGGGTCAGGTCCAATTTTTTTTCCGAATTGCTTCAAATATAAATTTGCTCTTGCACCGATTATTCCCGGTTGAAGACTTATTTCCGATGCATCTTCATTAATTTTATATTTATTCCATCTGTTGCTGAGCACGGCAAGCACAGAATCTGAAATTGCCTGTCCGGAAAGACTAGTTCCTGCAGCTCTGAAAGTGACAGGTATTTTTAATTTTTCACAATTCTTTAAAAGAAATGCCACTTCTTCTTCAGAATCTACGACTACTACAAGTTCCGGTATAAGCCTGTAAAAACTTGCATCGGTTCCGTAGGCGAGTCTGCCCAGTTCGTCATGAATCAATCTTTCTTCAGGAAAATTTAATTTGAGCCTGTTATATAAAGTAAGATAATTTCCGGAGAGCATATGAGTTATTTATAATAATAATTACGAGCAAAATAAAGCATTCATAAAATAAAGAAAAAAAATTCTTTTAAATAAAGATATGATTAAAATTGAGTAATAATTCCATATTTATACCTTAAAATGGAATTAATTCACTCCAAAATTTGATTAAAAAAGTGCTTATAACTATCTTTTAAAATATTTATTCATAAAAGGAAAACTAAATTTTCCGGTCAAGAAAACAATAAACAACCCGTAATTCCTTCAAAAATAAGAACTTAAATGAATAATTCTAAAAAACTTGTCGTTATCAAATACGGCGGCAATGCTATGTTAAATGACGAATTAACCGCTAAATTGCTTGAAAAAGTAGTTGAAATGCATAATAGCGGGATAAAAATAGTCATGGTCCATGGAGGTGGTCCGTTTATCAAGAAAAACCTGGAATTGGCAGGAATTGAATCAGAATTTATTGGTGGACACAGGAAAACAGACAGCAATTCAATAAAGTACATTGAAATGGCTTTAAAGGGTGAGGTAAATGGAAAACTGGTTAGAGAAATTAATAAACTGGGATTAAAAGCAGTAGGATTATCTGGTAAAGACGGAAGACTTGCAACTGCCGTTAAAAGATTTCACAGGAATGAAAATGATGAAGAAATTGATATCGGGCAGGTTGGAGATGTTGAAATAATTTCCCCTGAGATAATAAATCTTTTACTGGAAAATAATTTTATCCCTGTTATTACATCAATAGCTTCCGGAAATGATGGGAAAGATTACAACATAAATGCTGATATGTTTGCAGGACATTTAGCCGGAGCATTAAAAGCAGATGATTTTTTAATGTTAACCGATGTAGATGGATTGATGGAAAATCCTGATAACCCGGAAAGTTTAATTAAAGAATTAAATATTGAAAAAATAAATGGACTGTTGTATAAAATTATTAAAGGGGGAATGATACCAAAAACAGAGGCTTGCAAAATTGCATTACAATCCGGTGCAGGATCAGCAATTATTTTAAATGGAACAAAACCGGAACATCTTTTTGAAGTAATGCAGCACAAAAACGGAAGTATAGGGACGAGATTTATAAAATAAAAGAGAAAGAGAACATGAATTACCAGGAATTAGATGAAAAATATTATGCACCTACTTATAAAAGATATCCTGTAACTTTGGTTAAAGGAAAAAATGCCAGGGTGTGGGATGATAAAGGAAAGGAATATATTGATGCATTAGCCGGAATTGCGGTGAATGTATTGGGACACAATAATGAAAAATTAGTTGAAGCAATAAACAGCCAGGCTCAAAAATTAATTCATATTTCAAATTATTTTCTTAGTGAGCCACAGGCGTTACTTTCTAAAAAACTCGTCGAAATTACAGGGCTTGATAGAGTATTTTTCGGCAACAGTGGAGCGGAAGCTGTAGAAGGTGCTATAAAATTTGCAAGGAAGTACGCTCACAGTAAAGGAAGAGGCGGGGAAATAATTTCATTTAGCGAATGCTTTCACGGAAGAACTCTGGGTACAGTTGCAATGGGGAAGGAGGCTCACAAAAAAGGGTTCGAGCCAATTCCTTCCGGTTATAAAAAAGCTGAATTCAATAATATTGAAAGTGTAAAAGGATTAGTCGATAAAAATACAGCAGCGATTATTTTGGAACCGATTCAGGGTGAAGGCGGAATAAACGTTGCTGATAAAAACTTTGTAAACGAACTACGAAATTTATGTGATGAAGAAAACATAGCATTAATATTTGATGAAGTTCAATGCGGAGTTGGAAGAACAGGTTACTGGTTTGTCAAAGATTATTTCGGTGTAAATCCTGATATTTTGACATCAGCAAAGGGTCTTGGCGGGGGAGTTCCGATTGGTGCTGTAATTTGTAAAAATAAAATTTCAGATTCGATAAAACCGGGCGACCACGGGACAACCTTTGGTGGAAATCCTCTCGCAACTGCAGCAGCGCTTGCAGTGCTAAATGAAATTGAAAATAAAAATCTATTGGAAGAAGCTAAGAAGAAAGGCGAATGGTTCAGGGAAAAAATAAAAGAGTCAAGCCCGGCTGATCTAGGGATTAAAAAAGTCAGGGGACTCGGACTGATGATAGGAATCGAACTTGAATATGATTCAAAACCTGTTGTTGATAAAATGTTGGAACTTGGTGTACTAGCTAATGCGACTGCCGGGAAAATAATCAGGATAGTTCCCCCTTTAACAATTCCTGAAGATGATCTTGGAAATGTAATTGAAGTAATGATAAATGCTATAAAATCAGTGAAGCAGAATGTTTAACGTTGGAATTATTGGGGCTACAGGATATACAGGTTCAGAGCTGGTAAGGATTTTATTTAATCATCCTGATGTGGAAATTAAAATAATTACTTCAGAGTCCCATACCGGGAAGAAATTTTCAGAAATACATCCGCAGTTCAAGAATATTTTTGACATAGAACTTACCTCTGCAAAAGATTTAAAAACTAATAATCTTGATTTTTTGTTTCTTGCTCTTCCTCACGGTGTGTCGATGGAATATGTTAAAAAATTTATATGCAAAGATATTAAAATAATTGATCTATCAGGTGATTTCAGGTTAAGCAGTAAATCAGTTTATGAAGAATGGTATAAAAAAGATCATACATTTGAAGATGGATTTGAAAGTGCAGTATTTGGAATTCCGGAATTATATGAAGAAGATATTAAAAATGCTAAACTGGTCGCAAACCCGGGCTGTTTTCCGACAGGGGCAATTTTAGCTCTCGCACCATTGTTAAATAAAAATATTATTGAAAAAAATAAAATAATAATCGATTCAAAGACAGGAGTGACGGGAGCAGGAGTAACCCCAAAGCTGGTAACACATTTTCCGAATGTAAATGAAAATTTTAAACCCTACGGCTTAAAATCTCACAGGCATACTATCGAAATAGAAGAGCAGTTATCAAAAATTTCTCAAAGCGCGATCAAATTACAGTTTACGCCTCATCTTCTGCCGGTTGACAGGGGTATTTTGACATCTGTCTACTCTGTTCCTTTGAACAGTATAAAGGGAAAAAGTTTGAACGAACTTTATAAAAAATTTTATATTAATTCTGAATTTATCAGGATAGTAAACGATCCGCCGGAAATTAAAAATATTCGCGGGACGAATTACGTAGATATATATCCCGCATACGACGAACGGACAAACAACATAATTGTATTCTCCGCTCTTGATAACATGGTGAAAGGTGCGGCAGGGCAGGCCATTCAGAATATGAATATTATGCTCGGGATAAAAAGCAGTACGGGATTAAATCAAATTCCGGTCCGGCCGTAAATAAATAATTTATTATTACTCAGAAAAAAAAGAACAAAATGAATTACACACAAACCGGTCACAAATTAGTTAGAAATATTACAAACGTAAAAGGATTTAAATGTTGGGGTGCACACACTGGAATAAAATCATTGAGGAGAGATCTTGCGATAATTTATTCCGAGAAACCGTGCGCTGCATCAGCAACGTTTACACAAAATGACCTTGCAGCTGCACCTATTGTTCTATCAAGGAAACATATTAAAGGAAATATGGCACAGGCAATTGTAATAAATGCAGGAAATGCAAATGCGGGAACTGGAAAAGAGGGATATAAAGGTGCTGAAGCTATGGCGCAAACACTGGCAAATGAATTAAAAATTGATAAAAAGCTTGTGCTCGTAGCTTCAACCGGGGTTATAGGCGAACCATTTCCAACCGATGAAATAGTGGAAGGCATAAAAGTAAATGCAAAGAAGATTTCAACATCAAGAAAAGCCGGTACGCTAGCTGCAAATGCAATTCTGACCACAGATACATTTGCAAAAGAAGGCCACACCTGTTTTACGATAAAAAATAGGGAAATCAATATTGCTGGAATAGCAAAAGGTTCAGGGATGATTCACCCGAATATGGCAACTATGCTTGCTTTTATTTTTACGGACGTTTCTATCGATAAAAAATTACTCGACCGCACTGTTAAATTTCTCGTAAAAAAAACCTTTAATATGATTACAGTTGACGGTGACACTTCAACAAACGATATGGTTGCAGTACTTGCAAATGGAATGGCTGGTAACAAAACCATAACTTCTCAAACTGATCCCGATTTCAAAAAATTTAGAGAACACCTTGAAGAAGTAATGGTTCACCTGGCACAATTGATAGTATCAGACGGGGAAGGCGCCACAAAATTTATTGAATACAGGGTTATAAGAGTCAAAAATGAAACCATTGCGAGAAAACTTGTAAGAGCTATTTCCGGATCTCTTCTTGTAAAAACAGCAATGTTCGGCCGTGACCCGAACTGGGGAAGAATTGTTGCAGCTGCCGGAAATGGAGGAGTAAATTTCGATATAAATAAAGTCGATCTTTTTATCGGCGATGCAAAAACACAGGAACAGGTCTTAAGACACGGAAGCCCACTCGAAATGAACAAGAACAGGCTAAAAAAACTATTAAGAAATTCACACATTAGTATAAGGATGGAAGTGAACACCGGCAAAGCCGAAGCGATCGGCTGGGGTACGGATATCTCAACAGATTACGTTTTGTTTAATTCTGTGTATACTACTTAAAATTATCCTTTTATGATTGAGATAGCTAGCGCGGTCAATGTGTGGTTTCGGTACAATTCCGCCGATTGCAGAATCACGCAGAGCCAACAAGGATTAGAAATATATCTAAAAAACTAAAATAACCAACCACCGCCCCACATTTTTTTATATTGACACGGATAGAGATAAATGATTATTATTATCGTATAAATCGACTAGCGGTTATCAGAGTCGATGAAAAGCTTGCTATTTTCTAAACAAATAATTGAATTCTGAGGGAACTAAAATGAGTCTTGATTATATCGCCGGACAGCTCATCTGGTTTATTATCATCTCTGTCTTCTTATTTATATTGCTATTAGTAGGAACATATATTGCTTACAAGTATAAAAACAGGCAAGTTTAGTCTTGTTATTTTCTACTTCTAAATCTATTTTTCCTATCTGGAACAATAATCTTAAATTTTTACATACGGTAAAGAAATAACCGTATAGGTGCTGCATAACCAAGAGTTTGATTAAGCAACTATCACTAAAATTGCAAGTGATATTATATTGCAAAATATCGAAACATTAATTAGACCTTTACTCAATCATTATCACAGAAACTCTTAGTAACAAATGTGTTTTTATATTTAGCGGAGAGACAGGGAGTCCTTGCCACCGTTAATTATGTCCTGTTTTCACAGTATTCTCTAGGTTGATGACCAAATAGTGACCAACTCTTCTTCAAATATATCCCACTACACTGCCCACACCAACTATATCTGTTACATACATTAGATCAGATAAATGCGGCGATTATGAAAAGGATTCAGAGTATACGAGTAGCGGTATTTGCGGATATAGTAATCTCCAGGATCAACTAAAAGGATTAAAACCTGAGGAACAAAGGAAGATTTTAATAAATGAGGGTTTTAAAATAGATACTTTATATTTAAATGGGTCAAAGAATATTGGAATTATTCAACCATAAAAATAAAAATGAAGAGGTAAAGGAAGAAGTTCAAATGTGATTAATATTAATACCCCCGCTCATTCTTCCTTTGCTCTTCCTGTATCCTTTCACAATATCCAATACCAGCAAAGTTATGTGGCTTGGGATTTTCTTCTATATGGCCGTCCTTAATTGCATAATCCAGGATTCTTTTTAGGTTGCTTTTATCCCTGGCGCAGTAGTTACACTTGCAATTGAGGTCTTCAAGCTGTTTTAGCCTGTGGAGGATCTCTGCGTGCAGAAAAATCCAGAAATCCGGGTTATCCGGGGTAATTTTCCTCTTAAACAGCCTGGAATGAAAGGTTTTCTTGTCCATAGTGTGCAAATGTACACTATATTTGGCTTTAATGCAAAATACCCAAAAATTGAACGGTTGTAGAGTGATTTTACCGATAACTAACCCAAACCTACCACTGGATAAATAGGTATTGCGTCTTATTTTTTTATGCCGTACATTCTTTTGCTGATCAAATTCGAGGAGGGGGGCCTTCAAGAAATATATAATGATTAAAGAGAATTGCGATGTTTATAAAGCGTGGTATATCAGTTAAAAGTCCATTGGATTAATAGTTTATATATGCGCAGAATAAGCGCATATATAACATAAAACATAGATAGAATTATAATTTAAGTTATTATATAATAAGAAGTTATGAGTATAGAAGAATTTTACAATGCGTGTTATATACGCAAATATTGCGTGTATATTTACATTTATCATAATTAACAAGTGCAGTATAAGTAATAGTTATAAAGCTTAGTAATGTAGGAAAATACAAAGTTAAAAATAGCAAAGTGTTTACAAATTGTTTTGCCCATCAGCTTAATAATTTATTTGTATGAATTGACGATGGGCGATTATATAAGTTT
>DATFMR010000012.1:0-34956 GCA_035266865.1 Ignavibacteriaceae bacterium
ACAACTTTACCGTCACTATCTACAGTTGTTAGATACGAAAAGAGTTTATGTTGATCAATTCCAGTGTAATACATTGGATACCTCCAAAAGTTAAAGTTTTGTATAAAGATAATATTAACTTTTTACTTTTTGGAAATATCCCGCCAATCAACCCGACTGCCTTTACGCGCTTGGCAGTTTTTAAATTATTGGCTTGGTTGTTCCGTGTTAAGTTTTTTTCCAAGTAGTTCTATTAATTAACATTGTTGCAAACTGCACTTGCGATGAAAGTTAAGCATCCCGCTAAGGCGGGACTAAATCTTCGGCAGTTGTGGTTCTATTCGGCATTCTTGTTTTGGGCTGCGTCTTAGCCACAACGCCGTTCGTTAACCTAAAAATGAATGTATAAGAAATATCATAAATAGTTACGGAATCTCATATCGATGGTGAATAAGAATGAATAGTTTTCAAAAAGCGGGAGGCATTGCCGCACTAATTCATTCAGCGGCATATTTGGTAGCAATAGGGTTATATTTTTCCATATTGACTCCCATACTTGACGCCGATCCCGGCAGGTATTTAGTTTTGCTCGCAGATTATCGGACAATCATGTACGCATGGATCCTAATAGCTTACTGGGTTTCCGGCATCTGTTTGATTGTTGTAGCGCTTGCCTTCTATGATCGGTTGAAAACCGGATCGCCCGCAATTCTCCAGGTGGCTACCGTATTAGGGCTGATCTGGGCGGGACTGATTATTGCGAGCGGTAACCTTATGCTCCACGACTTCGGTGTTGTTACAAATCTTTATGATAAAAACCCGGCTCAAACTGAAACCGTCTGGGTAACGCTTAAAGCTATGGAGAATGGAATTGTCAGTGGAAATGAACTTATAGGCGGCTTATGGGCTCTGCTAATAAGTTGGGGCGCCCTGCGGTCAGGATGGCTTAATAGGGCACTTAATTATTTTGGCCTGATGATCGGTGTGGCGGGTATCGTCTCTGTTGTTCCTGCTCTCACCGGGGCAGCAACAACCATTTTTTCGCTGAGTATGATCGTGTGGTTCGCCTGGGTTGGTATTGTTATGTTGCGCGGTGCACACAACTAAAGAAAATGTGGATAACTCTAGCGTTAAATCTCCGAAGGAGTCCCTGCGGAACACCCAATGATATTTACCCACCTTTCTTTTTCTACAAAACAACTAATAACTACTTTTTAAGGGACGACTAATTAAGTAGGGTTTTCAAAACATTTTAGTTACAATAAGTTGTAAATTAGAGTTTCAACCAGTAAAAATTATTTTCTAACCACTAAAAAGATCTCAACCGGATAATTTATGAAATTAAATATCGATGAAAGATTCTTAGTTGAAACAACACAACAATTAGTACGAATCAATTCGATAAATCCCTCACTTGTTAAGGATTCACCCGGGGAAAAAGAGATAGCTCTTTTTTTAGAAAATTTACTAACCAAATTAAACCTGGAAGTTAATGTTCAGCATTTGGGAAACGATCGAAAAAATATTATTGGTATGATAAAAGGTAATGGCAAAGGTCCTTCACTAATGTTAAACGCCCATACCGATACAGTAGGCGTTCAAAATATGGCTGATCCTTTCTCTGCTGAAATTAAAGACGGTAAACTCTTTGGACGCGGTGCATTCGATATGAAAGGAAGTATTGCAGCAATGATTACCGTGGCAAAATCAATTATCGAAAATAATATTGAACTAAAAGGAAACCTGGTTATTGCTTTTGTTGCGGATGAGGAATACGGCAGTATCGGCACCGAAAAGCTTCTTGAAAAATATAAAACCGATGCAGCTATTGTAACAGAACCAACAGAATTATCTATTTGTACCGCTCATAATGGCTTCGGTTTATTCGAAATTGAAACTTCAGGTAAAGCTGCACACGGGGGCAAACCAGACGAAGGAATTGATGCGAACATGCATATGGGATTAATACTCGCAGAGATTAACCGGATTTCACAAGAATTAAAAGCAGTTTCGCCTCATAAACTGCTCGGATTGCCTTCAATGCATATTCCGTTGATTAAGGGCGGGAATGAGCCATTTACTTACGCTGATAAATGCAAGATATTACTCGAACGAAGAACAATACCGGGAGAATCATTTGATGAGATATTTAAAGAACTGAAAAGAATAATATCAACCCTTTCAGAAAGTAATGTAAATTTTAGTGCTACCATCAAAAATCTAATCTGTCGTGATTCGTTTGAGAATGATAAAAAAAGTAAAATCATTTCTGTACTTCATAATTCGGTTAAAGAATCAATAGGCTATGAGCCTTCCTACATTGGACACTCATGGTGGGAAGATTCGGGTTTAATTAGTAACGCGGGAATTGATACGGTAGTATTCGGACCAAAGGGAAAAGGTCTTCATACAGAAAATGAATGGGTCGATATTCAATCTCTTAAAGATCTTTCATTAACTTTACTTAATACAGCAATTAATTACTGTAAATAATAAATAATAGTTTTTTCAGAGCGTCAATCTTAGATTTTACTAATCATTTTAAAAATTGAATAAAAAGAAAGGAGTAATTATGTCAGAAATTAACAATAGTTTGTCCCGCAAAGGAGCGGGAACAAAAGCAGTCTGGAGCGGACAGACAAAACTATTTTATCAGGGTGCAACGCAGGTACCTGTTGTTCATAGCGTTACTTTTGGGTATGACAATGTTGAAGATTGGTTCGATGTGGCTATCGGGAAAAAAGAAGGACACATCTATAGCAGAAATACTAATCCCACTGTTGATATTTTTGAAGAAAAAGTCAGAGTATTAGAAGATGCTGAAGCAGCAACAAGTTTTGCGACCGGTATGGCTGCGATAAGTAATACCTTATTTACTTTTCTTTCCCCCGGCAAAAGAGTCGTTTCCATTAAAGATACATACGGCGGCACAAGTAAGATATTTTTAGAGTTTCTACCCCGTTTTGGTATTGAAGTAAAGCTCTGCGAAACGACTAACCATGAAGAATTAGAAAACGAAATCAAAAAAGGGTGTGATTTAGTTTACCTGGAAAGCCCTACAAATCCTACCTTAAAAGTGATGGACCTGAAAAGATTAATTGATGCAGCTCACAAAGTCGGAGCTATTGTAGTTGTCGATAATACTTTTGCTACCCCTATAAATCAAAAACCATTATCACTAAATGCGGATATTGTTTTACATAGTGCTACAAAATTTTTAGGCGGTCATTCCGATGCTATGGGTGGAGTTATCTGCGGGAATAAGGAATTAGTTCAACAAGTATTTCACTTCCGCGAAATCAACGGTGCAACACTTGACCCTAATTCTGCATATATGCTGCTTCGTGGAATAAAGACTTTAGAACTTCGGGTAAGACAGCAAAATGATAGTGCTTTACAACTATCCCGATTCCTCAAGACTCATCCCAAAGTTGAAGATGTATTTTATCCTGGGTTGGAATCTCACAAAAACCATGATATTGCTAAAAAACAAATGAGTGGTTTTGGCGGGGTGTTTGCTTTCTCCCTGAAAGGCGGATTTGAGAATGTAAAAGTGATGTTAAACAATTTAGAACTTGCACACCTGGCTGCAAGTCTCGGTTCAGTGGGAACATTGATTGGCCCCCCTAAAGTTACCAGCCATGTTGAAACATCCGAAGAAGAAAGAAAAGAACTTGGGATACCGGAAGGACTTATCAGGTGTTCTGTTGGGATAGAGAATTTTGAAGATATAAAAAATGATTTTGAGGCAGCGCTTGCTAAAATATAGAGCTTATTAAATGATAGAAAAATGCTTCTCGATATATTGATAAAAATTATACCGTTAGTAAAAGAAGCTGTTGCTAAAAGTGACCCAAATCTCAAGTCAATCCTGGGTTTATGTATGAAACGGGGTGTGTACCCGGAAAATTATTCGCAGGCTTACAATTTTCAGCGAGTAAGAGGTTATGTTGTAAATCAAAAACATTATGAGGACAGGAAATGAGTCAAATTGATAAATATGAATTGGAAAAATTAATTAGGGATGGTGAGAAAACATTTTCTTATCGAATTGAACCAAATGTAATCTCTAAGATTCAGCTTTATTTTACTGGCAGAGTAACAAAAGGGATAGAACTTTTTGGAATCAGGCCACTTGAATTAAGAGCATTAGGATTTTTATTTAAATATAAAAATGAAATAAATCTTGCAATAAATAATAGCTATAGGGTTTTTGTAAAAAAAGAAGGCAAATATTTCGGGCAAGGTTCCTGGAATTTAGAATTTGTAAAAAAAATAAAAGGAACCTAGCCACGGCTCAACAAAATATCTCAATCTTATTCCCAATTATTCCGGGGAATTCCCCGGTCAGAGAGCTTTATTCAATCGTGAATTCTTTAACCATTCCTTTATCAGCCGATGTCTCAGTAATCCAGGCATATCTGCCGGGCTTAAGGTTAACATCAAAATAGGAAGTGTAACCCACAGGCATTTCCTGTACACCTCCCAAAAATTCTGCCGGTGCGGGTGTACGCATTCCATTAATATTCATCCAGTCCATCCACTCCATTACTTTTTTCAAATCTGTATCATTTTTTAGTTTTACAAGGTGAACATCATTTCCCAGGCCTATCTGTGGCTGTTCATCAAAGTGCACAGCTACTGTATGTTCTCCTGAAGATACATCGCCTTTAACTGCTAAATTAAAATTTGAAAGGTTAATTTGAATATCTGCGTCATCCGGTTCCTTCATTTCAGAAACCTCATCTGTAACTGTAATAGGTCGAATCATGCCAAGTTCGCTGTGAAATTTTCCTTCTTCTGTTTTTACATAACATTCCATTACATAATTTCCGGGTTCAAGTTTTACAGTAGTCTCTTCTGTTTTGCCAACTGCTATGAGACCTGCTCCTCCCATATATTTTGCCTTTGCGTACCATCCGGGAAGGCGACTACCAAGCACAGCCCCTGCATCAGCCTTGGTCGCACCTGCTTTTATAGTATCCCAGGCTGCAACAAAAGCCGGGCCTACTCCACTTATGTAATCCTGGAAATTAACATTTTCAGGAAGTTCAGTTAAAAAGAAAAAATGAGTTGCGTGTCCTTTATTTATAAATCGAAAAGTTGTCCAGCCTGTAGGAATTGAATCCCTGGTATTGAAATAATAATCTTTGGCAGTTACATTTACGAGGTTTTTGGGTGAATCATTACCGCAAGAAATTATTAGTAATGAAAAAAATACAACTGTACTAAGAAGGACAATTATTCTCTTCAATTTTTCCTCCAAATTGTTAAAAATGTTCGATTTATAAGAAAATTCGGATATTTTACATGCTTTTCTGAAAAATTAATTTCAATATTAAGGGGAATATACTACGAGGAGACGACCATTTTCTTTTAACTTATAAATAAAAGCATAAATTTGCAATTATTATTTATAATAAAGTCTTTCTAAAGTAACTTTCTCTTTATTTAGATAACCAATTACAAAAGAACAATTAGCTAAATATTATCTTTGTATAAATAAATTTTTGAATTAATGAAAATATTGAGAGTTAGGTATATACTATGGAAAAATCATATTTAGAACCAACACGGGAAGCAGGAGCAGAACTGTTTTCCCGTAAGATCAATGGGGAAGTGTTAATGTTAAATCTACTTCGTTTTAAGGATATTGCAGATTATTCTGCAACACCAGAACTTTCCCCTGAAACGCCAATTTCAGGAAAAGATGCTTTTCAGAAATACATTGAGCATACTTTACCGTTCTTAAAGGAATCGGGTGGAGAACTATTATTCTATGGTGATGGCGGAAAATTTTTAATCGGTCCGCAGAATGAGAAATGGGATTTTGTAATGCTTGTTCGTCAAAAATCTCTAAAAGACTTTATGGCTTTTTCATCAAATAAAGAATACCTGGCAGGTTTAGGGCATCGTGCCGCAGCGTTGGAAGATTCGCGATTATTACCTATAGTTGAATCTGGAAAGGCCACATAATTTTTCACTCTGCTGAATTTAACATTATTTGCTTTTCATTCTAAAAGGCGGTCAACCCGCAAATCCTATAAAAAGAAGAATGGATTTATGATCAAGCAAGACTATATTATGAAAATGATAGAGCAATTTGTTAATGCTCTCGCCAAAATATTATTTAATAAAGAGGCCGGAAATTATAAAGAAGCAATCAATGATATAGAAGGCACTCTCAATAATTTAGTCGGTGTTGACCATTTTTTAATTAACACTTTATCAGGGAAGGATATTATCTCACTCCTGAATATTACAAAAGATAGTAAAAAGGCAAATATTCAATGCATCATTATTGCGAAATTATTAAAAGAGAAAGCAGAGTTAAATAGCTTAAGTAAAAAAGATAAATCAATTCCTGACATTGATTATCAAAAATCATTAAGCTTGTTTCTTGAAGGTATCCTGAATTATAAAGCAGATGATATTGATCTGAGCAAATATTATAATGATGTGAATGAGATAGTGCACAGGATAAATGATTCTAAAATCAGCAAGGATACAAGATTTAAGTTGTTTAAATATTATGAACAACTGGGTGAATATAAAAAAGCCGGGATTGAATTAAACAAGCTGAAAAATATTGATTTCCTCGGTATTGAAAATGAAGAAATACAGTTTCACAGGAAATTAAATGAACAAAAAGCTGAGGAAACATGATCGGGAAATATTAAGTTGAGAGATTGTAATACGCATTTCACTAACTATATGAGCGCTTTACAAATTACTTTTGTTATATATGAGCTATTTATATATATATATGTTTTTTAGAAACTGAGCTAATACGCATTCTGAGACACTTTGGGAGCAAACTTTAGGAATGGAATTATTTTTTAGCAATGGTGGAGCATTATTTCTCCTTGGCATTTTCCTGGGAACCGCGCTCTTTTTTATTACAATCTATTTCGGATTGGAAAAAAAGAAGTCGTACCTGTTCTTTTTTTCATACGCACTCTTTGGAGGTATGAGCCTTTTGTTTATTGAAAAAGGAATGTCGGCAGGCTTCCTTATTTCTTCCACCTTCGCAAGCCTTTCATTACTCTACTTTTTTGCCAGTTTTTTTGAAATAGAAAAGTTAGTTGGTGTTGGTGTATTTGGAATAATTCTAGTTCTTATTGCAGGCTATAATTATCAATTCATTACAGATACTCCAAAACCCATTTTCTATGTAATAGAATGGTTTATTTACATTCTTGTACTTATGGCCTGTACGTGGATTTCTTTACAGGCAATAAAACGTAATCAGTTTGCCGGTAAACTTTTATTTATTACTACCACTGTTATTTTTGTACTAATAGTCCTTTTGATATCTAATTCATTTTTTGTTTCCAGCCTTACTATTTCTTCAGTTGTGTTAATCCTTTCGGTTACATACACTGTTTTTCACGATTTTAAAGAAAGACAATCATTATTAAAATCGCTTAGAATGAAAGCTGTGCAGCTCGAAAATGAAATGTTAAAAAAATCCATTCAACCGCATTTTTTAATGAACACATTAACAGCGTTGAGTGAATGGATTGAATCGCAGCCTGAACTTGCCGTAAAACAAATAGAATTACTTTCGGAGAAATTTCGTTATATCACGCGTGTTTCAGGCGAGACATTGGTTGGAATAAAAGATGAGATCAAAATGTGTCGGGTACATCTGGATATTTTCAATGCAAGGCAACACGCTGAATTTAAACTAGAAACAGAAGCTATACTTCCGAATACTAAAATTCCTCCGATGATTTTTCATACGTTGATAGAAAATGGATTAACATATTCTGATAAAGAAAAAGGGAGGTTTGTTATAGAACAGGAGGAAACTGAAAAATCGACCATATTCAGAATCACTTCGGAACCTTTAATTAAGCAAAATTATGACGGGGAAGGTTTGGGAATAAGTTATATTAAATCCCGGCTTGAAGGGGCTTTTCCCGGGAGATGGGTGTTTACTTCAAAACCGGAAGCAGATGCCTGGGTTACTTTAATTGAGATAACTAAATGAAAATATTAATTGCAGAAGATGAACCCGTTATTGCGCAGAGGATCGAACGACTTGTTAAAGAAATACTTGGTGATCGGATTACATACATTAAAAAGTGTGCAACTGTTAAAGAAAGCAGATCCTACCTTGATGTTCATCAAATAGACCTGCTGTTTCTGGATCTTAATCTAAAGGGAGAGGATGGTTTTGATTTACTGGAAGACGCGCAGGCGGGTAGTTTTTATACTGTGATTATTTCCGCCTACAGCGAAAGAGCAATCAGGGCATTCAATTATCCTGTAATCGATTTTATTGAAAAACCATTCAATAAAGAACGGCTGTTAAAAACTTTTGAAAAATTAAATGACTTTGATGCCAAACATAATTTCACCTCGAAGTTCCTGTCAGTTAAACGGGGCGGGGAAATCAGACTCATTGAAATAGACAAAATCATTTATATCAAAGGTGCGGGTGTGTATTCCGAACTTTTTATTCAGGATGAAACGCGGGAGTTACATCACCAGAACCTTGAAAAAATTGATGTCCTTCTCCCTTCAAGCTTTGTTCGTATTCATAAGTCATATATTGTAAATATGTTTTTTGTAGATAAAATAGTCTCCCATGGTGGAAGCAAATACAATCTGCTTCTAAAAAACGGTGCAGAACTTCCAGTTAGCCGTAATCGCTATCAAACTTTGAAAGATATATTGACACATCGTTAATTATTTGAGCACTTCAGACAGAACTTTCATTCCAACTCTCTTTAATCATTATTCTTAACCAGTCAAAATTTAATATTAAGTAATAATGAGGAGTGTACGTTATGTTTGATTTAATTATTCAGTCAGGAATCCTGGGATGGCCAATGGCACTAATTGCTTTGGGGAATATATTCCTAACGGTAAAATACTCTATCAAATTGTTTGGCAGTGAAAAGCAGACAAAGGTGGACCTGAACAAGATTATTATTCTTGGAGTGCTGGCGCTTTCGCTGGGTATTTTTTCTCATGTTCTGGGACTCTACCAGGGACTACAAGTATATTCATATCTGAGCGCTGACCAGGTTGCAGGTGGATATGCTGCCTCGCTTGTCGCTTTAATGCTTGGGATGGGAATTTTTGTTATTTCAGCGATTCTTTGGTTTCTCTTGCGTAGTAAGTTGAACTGCGAACTTATGAAGGCATCAAAATGAGGATATATTCTAGGTTGGGAACACTCCAAAAACAGTTTTGGGGTGTTCTGTTTATATCTCTACTGATATTTTGCAATATAAATACCCCGGCTCAACAAGTTGACAAAACATACCGGGTACTTTTTGTGGGTAATAGCTACACTTATGTCAATAGCTTGCCGCAAATGTTTAAAGCCATGGTAGAAAGTCAGTCCCCCGATTATGATGTAGAAGTAAAATTTATCGGTGGGGGAGGCGCGACATTAAAAAAACATTGGCAGATGGGGGAAGCTTCGCGTGCAATAAAATCGGGGCACTGGGATTATGTTATTCTTCAGGGCCAGAGTATGTTTGGGTCCGATGATCTAGCTGATCCAGATAGTCCTGAACAATTTTATAAATATGCCCGAAAGCTTGATGCAGAAATAAAAAAGAATGACGCTAAAACTGTCTTTTTTATGACATGGCCACGTAAACATCTGCAGGATCAGCAAAAATATTTAACTACGGCATATCGAAAAATTGCTAAAGAATCGGGGAGTATGATTGCACCGGTTGGCTTGGTCTGGGAAAAGTTCAGAGAAATTTCTAAAATAAATCTGTACAGGAGAGATGGGTCACATCCATCTATAGCCGGAACTTATCTTTGTGCTTTGACATTGTTCGATACTATTTTCAAAACTCTACCGGAAAATCTCCCGGTAGCATTATATGGCCATAAAATACTGCGTGGAGGAAAGCTTTCATCAGATGAAAAATGTTTATGCGATTTGAGTATAGCGCTTGTTAATTTACTACGGCGAGCAGTTGTTGAAGTATTGCCTGGGAAATAAAAAAATATAATAAATCCTCTATTTTGTGGAAATTACCGGCTAATTAATCTATAAACCATAAATATTTTTAAAATTGTTTTTTTGTACCCACAATATTAGTTGACAGCACCGATTGTACAATTTAAATTAAATGCTAATTATAAATATTAATGTTAAACAAGGCGAAGCAACAGACTCAAAGCCTTAATACTCAGAGATCGAATATGAATAAAGATTATTTCGAAAACAGATCAAAAGATTACGAAAAAGACAAAAACAGGGTAAACAATGTAGACAATATCGCCGGTGCTATCCGGGAAAACATAGAACTTGAAAAATCAATGAAGATTATGGATTTCGGTTCCGGCACAGGACTTCTGCTGGAGAAAATAGCTCCACTTGTCGGGAAAATTACCGCGGTAGATATTTCAAAATCAATGAACGCTGAACTTGCCGAAAAAAAAGAAAAACTGGACTGCGAGCTAGAAATAATTGAAATGGATTTGTCAAAATCCAGGCTGGACAGAAAATTTGACGGGATCATTTCATCTATGACGATGCATCATGTTGATGACATTCAATCTATGTTTAATGATTTTTATAATATGTTAAATGATGTTGGCTTTATAGCTATTGCCGACCTGGATAAAGAAGACGGCACATTCCATAAAGAGGATACGGGTGTATTCCACTTCGGTTTTAACAGGGATGAATTTTTAAAAGCGGCTGAGAAAGCGGTATTCAAAAACCTGCAGATTATTTCTGCAAGTACAGCGTATAAGCCATATGGTGAGTACCCTGTGTTTTTGCTTACAGGTAATAAAAAACCAGAAAGACAGAGCTAAAACTCAAACAGGAAAATTTAAAAATTATCGGGTAAAAATGAACAGGTTAGGCTGGTCAATCATAAGAATTGCAACATTCATCTTTGTTGGACTCATGAGCACCGTATTAATTCGTCCGGAAGATGTTGGCTCGTGGAAAAACTATGCGGGATATTTCTTCTTGCTGATGGCGGTTGTTGACACTTATTTCACAATAAGGAATATTGTAAAAAAGAGGAACCGCTAATTCGAATAATTTAGAATAATGTCCCTTGAATGACGAAAACGCTAACATTTATGTTATGATATTGCTTCCCGGCAGGATTGTACTATTTTGGAAATTGAATGCAAAACATTAGAGGAAAAAATGATAAATGTCAGACGCACAATATTATCATCGGCTTTGTTATCGATTATTCTTCTTTATTCCTGCAATGATGAAAAATTAAAAGAAGCCCCAAATGATATAGGTGATTATGCTATAGTATATAATGTATTGCCTGATAGTGAAAACGATAATTATGAAGTATTTACGATGAATACAGACGGAACAAATAAAAAGAATTTCACCAATTTGAAGGGAGTGGAATGGTCCTATACATCCAGTGGAAACAAAATATATTTTTACTCGGATAAAGATACGACACATCGTATATACTTTTTGTATGAATCAGATTACCGGGGAAATAATATCAGGAAAGTAAGTAACATAAGACTTGCTGACAGCTGGATGAGTTTTCGAAAAAATGGGACTGAGATTATAGTAGATCCTCATCCATCAGTTGATTCCGTTTTCTACATAATAGACTTGCAGGGAAAAATAGTCCAAAAAATATTTACGGGTTTGCCTTACTCGCACGACCCTACATTTATAAATGATGGTGAACAAATAGCTTTCAGGGGCGCTCATAAAAAATCAAAAAGGGAAAAGGGATTCAGGGACGAGATTTATATTATTAATGATGATGGTACCGGATTGAAACAATTGACAAGTTACCCTGAATCTGACTCAACCGCGCCATGGTATGCTTATAAAGCAGGTCCCCCGCGCCAGCATCCTACAGAAAAATTTATTAGTTATGCCAGTTTTCAAAACGGTAAATATAGCCTGTTCGGTGTTACGATAGACGGAAAGAAACATTGGAAATTGACAAACAATGCTTTAATGGAAATCTATCACGATTGGTCGCCTGACGGTAATTGGTTGGTGACAGATTTAGCTGATCTTGAGGAAAAGCATTTTAATATAGGTTTGATTAACTGGAAAACCAAAGAATTGAAAATCCTTACCGATTCAAGTTATCAATATCAGCAATCGCCTAATTTTGTTTTGAAAGATTGATCGTTTTATTTGTAAAATTAAAATGATAGGCAGGGGATTAAAATGAATAAAAAATATTTTAACAAATTTTTACAGGTGTCAGCATTTTTGCTCCCGGTATATTTTGTTTTTTATCCGCATTTAAATGATAACCCGAAGGACCCCCTGGTTAAATCTCTCTGGAGATTCACAATAGCCGGGTTCTGCTTTTATGGATTAGCAGTCGTTGTAATATTTGTTTTATAAATACAAACGGGGTGGAAATTTGACGAAGACGATTATTTTATCTCTCTTGATGATTGGTATGATGCGCGCACAGACGACGGCTAATTCCGATAAGCAAAAATTTCCATTAGATTCCTCTAAAGGCCTTGAACTGGTTAATGTAAAAGCAGAACCGGTAAATTACAGCGGTAAAAATGGTCTGCAGGTAACAGCCATGGACGGGTACAAAAAGGGTGAAACCCTGGTAATTATACCGGGCGTTTATTTTAAAGACGGAGTTATTGAACTTGAGTTGACCGGTGAGCCCGCGCCGGGTGTACCTCCTGAAATGCGCGGATTTGTCGGCATCGCTTTTCACGTTGGTACTACAGATTCTTCCAATTATGAATGCTTTTATATCCGTCCCACAAACGGAAGAGCGGATAACCAGTTGATTAGAAACCATTCAACGCAATATATCTCCCACCCGGAATATCCGTGGTTCAGGCTGAGAAAAGAAAGCCCCGGGATGTATGAATCCTATGCAGATATGATGCCCGGTGAATGGACTAAGTTTAAAATTGTTGTAAAAGGAAAGACCGCAAAATTATTTTTGCACGGATCTGACCAGCCCTGCCTTGTTGTAAATGATTTAAAGCACGGAATAACCGGGGGCAGGATTGCTTTGTGGCAGCATTTCACGACGCTTGCCCGATACAGAAACCTTGTTATTATGTCTGAATAAGGCTGAATTCAGATGAATTGGGCCCGGGCGGGAAAAATACCGCCTGGTCATAAGTTCAATTTACCGCTTATTTAGTCTATCTGCTGTATATCAACTATCCTTTTTGTGCCATCAAATTAAAACCTACCTTAGATTATGATTATTACTAAGAAAATTAATCCATATCTCCGCACTTTAACTAATACCACAAGAGGTTTTTATGAGACTTAAATCAGCTTACAGCTATATAATAATGGCTTTTATTTTTAGTGTCTCTGCATTTGGCCAGCAGAATGCTTCAATAGTTGTTGGGAATATTGGCCCGGGTGAAATACAATCCGAAGCTTTTTCGCTCAACAAAGACGCTAATGTTCAAATTACGGGTGAAGCAGCTACATTTAGCGACAGGCACGGAAGCTGGTTTTCTGATTCTTATGACAACGGGTGGTCGAACAATTTAATGTTTTATTGCTGGATACTGGATTCAAAAACCAGAAGTGTTGTATGGCATTCATTGGAAAAATATCCTAAAATAAGAACTTCAAAAAGCACCGATTTTATTCGGATAAATAATAATATTGATCTGCCCAAAGGTAATTACGAAGTTTATTATGCTTCCGCTAAAATGAATTATAGTTATAATAATAACAATGATGATTTCATAGACTGGGTAAGTGATTTCTTTGGCTTTAATACCACACAATTTAAAAGTAAATACAAGGATAAACTGGAAGTAAAGGTTTCCGGACCCGATGGCGTTTTTAGTTCTGCTAGTATTGAAAAATTAAGAAATGATTTCCTGAGACCTTCTATTGTGTCAACGGAAGAAGCGGGAAACAATAAATCTTTTTCAAAAGGATTTTCGCTTAAAGGCGACACAAAGTTAAAAATTTATGCAATCGGAGAAGCAAGAGAAAAATCTACTTTCGATTATGCCTGGGTTTATGATGAAGTGAAAAATAAAATAGCCTGGAAAATGGACTGGCAAAATACTGAATATGCGGGCGGAGCTAAAAAGAATATCCTTTTTAATAATGAGATTTATCTGCCGGCCGGTACTTATACAGTGCATTACGTTACTGATGATTCACATTCCTATAACCGATGGAATTCATTCCCGCCTGATGATCCTCAATTTTGGGGAGTTGCAGTTTTCCCGGCAACAGAAAATGATCGCGCTAATGTTATACCTTTCAGAGAACAGGATGCAGTAAGGCCTGTAGTTGAATTAACAAGGATCGGAGATGATAAGCTTGTCTCGCAGGGTTTGCGTATCAAAAAACCGCTTAAAGTTCGTGTTTTATGTCTTGGTGAGTCAACAGGCAGAAATGAGTACGCTGATTATGGATGGATAATAAATGCTGATACGCGTGAAACTGTCTGGACTATGAATGGAAGGGAAGGGGTGAATGCAGGCGGTGCAGAAAAAAATAAAATGATAGATGAAACAATTAATCTTAAACCCGGAAATTATATTGTCTATTATGCTACTGATGGTTCACATTCATATAACGACTGGAATGCTGCCAGTCCTTATGATCCGGAACGATGGGGAATTACAATCTGGACAGATGATAATAAAAGTAAATCTTCAACTGAATTGTTTTCCGGAGACAATTATAAAAGTAAAAATGTAATTGCACAAATTGTAAGAGTCAGAGACAACGAGCATCTTAAGAAAAGGTTTGAATTGAATAAAGAAACAAAGCTTAGAGTTTATGCTTTGGGAGAAAGTTCAGGCCACAGTTTAGCTGATTTTGGATTTATTAAAAATAATGAAACAGGCAGAATTGTCTGGGATATGTCATACAGAAGAACAGAACACGCCGGCGGTGCAAGAAAGAACAGAAAAATAAATGAAGTTATAACTTTACCAAAAGGGAGTTATGCACTTTACTATGAAACTGACGGCTCACATTCCTACAGGGATTGGAATGATGATCCCCCAACGAACCAGGAAGATTACGGAATAACAGTGAGTTTTGTAAAGTAAGAGAATATTAGTAAATAATTAAATTTTGTTAAAAAGCCCTGGCCATCTGGTCGGGGTTTCTTGTTTATGCAACAACTTAAGGTATTGTCCGTTGGCGGACATAGGTGTTTGCAGACGGACAGTTTACTCGCTATTTCCATTAAAATAAGTCAATTTTAACACCTTTTCAGTATGTTTTTAATATACAGTCAGGCATAATATTTGACCTTACCAAACTGTAATTATTAGAAAAAGGGCGGGTCGATGTTTAAAAATTACTTCCTATCGGTTTTCAGGAACCTTAAAAGAAGAAAGTTTTACACTTCTATAAATGTTGCCGGCTTATCAATCGGTATTTGTTCCGCAGTACTAATTTTTATGATTCTTTCCTATGAATTCAGTTTTGATAAATACCAGCCTGAATATAGCAACACATACAGAGTTATTCTAAAAACCAATGAATATGGCAAAATAGAATATACACCGGCAATGTCATATCCTCTTCCTGATTTTCTTAAAAAGAATTTTCCGGAATTTAAATACAGCTCAATTATTGATGCAAACTTTGGTGCTATGGAAGTAACTGTGAAAAATAAATCCGGTTCTATTGACAGGTACCAGGAAGAAGAGGGTGTTGCGTACGTTGGAGATGATTTTTTTAAAATGTTTAAATATGACTGGATTAAAGGTAGTGAGCAGAATTCTTTTTCAAAAAATAATTCCATTATACTTTCTCAGAGTTTAGCTCGTAAATATTTCGGGAATGATAATCCTATAGGAAAAACATTACTGATTAATAATAAATATACAGTTGAAGTTACCGGTTTGGTAAAAGATCCGCCTCCAAATACTGAATTCCCATTACAATTTATAATTCCTTATAATCATTTTACTCCTAGAAGATGGAACGACAACTGGACCAGTCTTCCCGCAAGCATACAATGTATGGTTACCATTGCTCCGGGTACAAATATTAGAGAATTATTAAAGAAAATAAATATTCAGACTCAAAAAAGAATGAATGAAGATGGGGAAGAATACTCAATCTTATTACAGCCACTTTCGGAAGTTCATTTTGATGACAGGTATTATAGTATTTCTCATTCGACAATTGTAACTAAGAAATTATACGCACTTGGTATAATTGGTTTTCTGGTACTTTTAATAAGTTGTATCAATTATATAAACCTGAATACTGCATTACTATCAAAAAATTCAATTGAAATCGGAATAAGGAAAGTGCTTGGCGGCACTCGCGGACAGATATTTATAAGATTTTTAATGGAGACTATTGTTATTGCCGTTTTGGGATTCATTTTTGCGGCAATTTACCTGGAGTTATTAATTCCAAAAATTGAAACATTAACCGGATTTAACTTTAATATTAGTTTAATTGATCCCCTTCAACTCATTGGATTTTCATTAATTACTTTAGTATTTATTGTAATTTTTGGAGGAGGATATCCGGCATTTTTCATGTCAAAATCTAATCCAATAAATGCAATAAAAAGTAATATTAATTTTAGCTCTAAAAAATCAGCTTTTTCACTTCGCAAAGTACTTGTCGTGCTCCAGTTTGGTATATCGCAGGCTTTAATTATTGCTACGCTGATAGTTTTGTCCCAAATGAACTTTCTTAAAACAGCAGATATGGGATTTGATAAAAATTCAATTGTGGAAATATCAGTTCCCACAAGGGATTCATTAAAAGTTGAAACTTTGAAGAACGAATTATTAAGCAGCTCAATGGTTCAAAATGTTAGTTATTCAAGTACTGGTACTGCTTCTAACAATAGGTGGACGGGAACCTGCCAGATTACTTTACCTGATGAAATAAAAAAAATTGACCTAATGATAAAATTTATAGATTCAGATTTTATCAGTACATATGGTATTAAATTATTAGCCGGCAGGAATCTCAGGAATTATTCTTCTGATAACCAATTTCTGGTAAATCAGCAATTTGTTAAACAATTAGGAATGGGTAAAAATTATGATAAAGTATTAGGGATTTCAATTAAAATCTGGGGAAGTGAAGGAATTATTGTTGGTGTAGTTAACGATTTTAATTCGACAAGCCTTCACGATAAAATAGAACCTCTTGTTATGACATCAGCAAGAAAGAGATACAACCAGGCAGCAGTAAAACTTGCACCCGGTTCTGGTAAAAAGGAGATAGAATTAATTAAATCGACCTGGGCATCAATATTTCCTGATAACATTTTCGATTATCAATACCTGGATCAATACATTGAATCCTTTTATGATGATGATGCTAAAATATTGAATTTCCTGTATCTCTTTAGCGGACTTGCTATTTTACTTGCCTGTCTGGGATTATTTGGGTTGGTTTCATTTCTTACTGTGAACAGGACAAAAGAAGTTGGGATAAGAAAAGTTCTGGGAGCAAGCGTACCGTCGCTATTAAAATTACTTTCTAAGGATTTTCTGCTACTTGTTCTTTTTGCAAATATAATTTCCTGGCCCATGGCCTATTACTTTATGAATAAATGGCTGGAGGATTTCGCTTACCGGATCGAAATAGGAATAACAGTTTTTATTGCCACCACAATTCTGTCGATAATTATCTCATTTTTAACAATAGTTTACCAGGCTTTGAAGGTTGCAAATTCAAACCCGGTGGATGCATTACATTACGAATGATATGAGGAAATCAAATTGTTTAAGAATTATCTAAAGATTACACTAAGAAACATAACCAAAGGTAAATTCTATTCACTGATTAATATTACCGGACTTGTTACTGGTCTGACCGCATTTATTCTGATTGCACTTTATGTACAAAACCAGTATTCATATGATTCATTTAATAAAAAAGCAGATAGAATATACAGGGTAAATAAAATTAATACACCAAGTTTAGGAACTGAAGAAAGGCACGCAATCAGTTCCGGAATGATGGGGCCGGCAATGGTTAAAGATTACCCTGAAGTTGAACAATCTATACGGGTTTTACCATGGTTTTCTGATCTTTTGTTTAAAAGAGATAATAAAGAATTCAAAATATCCGATGTGGTTTTTGCTGATTCTAATTTCTTCAATGTATTTGATTATAAATTACTTGAAGGTGATTCAAGAAATGCTCTCGTTAATCCCATGTCCGTTATTCTATCAAAAAAGGTTGCTAAATTATTTTTCGGTAAAGATGATCCTGTAGGGAAAATAATTTATGATTCAGATAAAGTTCCATTTAAAGTTACAGGTGTTATAGAAAATACTCCGGATAATTCGCATTTGAGATATAATATTCTTATCTCCTGGAGTACAACTGTCAGGGGAGATGAGGGGTGGCGAATGTTATGGGCAAATAACTGGATTACCCAGGTTGATTATACTTATTTGTTATTAAAGCCTAATGCAAATTATAAAGAACTTGAAAAAAAGTTTTCTTCTTTAATTAAACAGCATCTGCCTACAAAAGCTGATCAATATAAACTTTACCTCCAACCGCTGGATGATATTTATCTTGGTTCATCTGCTCTTTTGTTTACCAGAGGTACAAGGCAGGGGAATGGTTCTTATGTTAAAATATTATTATTTGCAGCAATCCTCATACTTCTTATAGCTTCTTTTAATTTTATGAACCTGACTTCCGCACGAGCTTTAAAAAAGGCAAAAGAGGTTGGTGTGAGAAAAACATTCGGCGCACAAAAACTTCAAATAATAAAGCAATTTCTCTTTGAATCACTTTTAATTACAACACTGGCAACTTTACTATCAGTTTTATTTGTCGAAGTATTGCTTCCTGTGTTCAATAATCTTGCTGGAATTAAATTAAGTATTAACTATCAGCAATTATTCTTATTCATCATTTTGCTCACATTAGTTGTTGGTATATTTTCTGGAATATATCCTGCAATATTGTTATCACGATTTAATTCAATACGAGTACTTAAAGGTGTCGGAATAAAAGGAAGAAACAAAAATATTTCAAGGAAAATATTTGTAGGTGTTCAGTTTGTAATCTCCGCTTTTTTAATAACATCTACAATAATAATATTCAGCCAGATGAATTATGTACAGAATAAGAATTTAGGATTTAATCCTGACCAGGTAATAACTCTTGAAACAGGAGGGACAAGTTTTTCGAATAAACTTGAGGCTTTTAAAAATGAACTTTTAAAAAATCAATCGATAAAATCCGCCACAGTTTCAAATTCTGTACCCGGACAGAATATGATGAGTTACCAGATTCTTCCCGAAGGCAAAGCTGATAATGTTGAATATATTTCATCAACTATTAGAGTAGCGGATGCAAATTTTGCAAAAACATACGAACTGGAATTATCATCTGGACGATATTTTTCTGATAAGTTTCCTACTGATAAAACAAATGGAATTGTAATTAACCGGACACTTGCTGATCAACTTGAGTGGAAAAACCCTGTAGGAAAAAGACTTGATATTAAAGGTGAGGTAAATAGCGGTAAAGTTATCGGTGTTGTAAAAGATTTTCATATGAACTCACTCCATCATAAAATTGGTCCCATAGTTTTTTATTTTAGTCCTAAAGCACGGACAACATCAATTAAAGTAAAATCAGCCAATATCTCATCAACAATCAATTATATAAAAAAGACCTGGGCAAAATTCGATCCGGAATATTCATTTGAATATAAGTTCCTGGATAAGAGTTTTGAACATTTATATCAATCAGATTTAAAAATGATGAACATTTTAGGAATATTTTCAGGGTTTGCAATTTTTGTTGCATGTCTTGGGCTGTTAGGATTGATTGCATATTCATCAGAAAGAAGAAAGAAGGAAATAGGGATCCGAAAAGTACTTGGTGCAAATTCAAGAGGAATAATCCTGCTCTTGTCTAAGGAATATTTATTAATTATTAGCATATCTACTTTATTATCCTGGCCGGCTACCTATTATTTAATGAACAATTGGCTTAAGGATTTTGCTTACAGGATTGGTCTAAATGCCTGGATGTTTCTGCTGGCCGGAATTATTTCTTTAGTAATAGCATTTTTTACAATGCTATATCAGGCCTTAAAAGTTACAAATTCTAATCCTGTCGAAGCACTACGATACGAATAGTATTTTAGTGCGGAGATCCCGGCGAGTCGAAAGACGAGACGGATTAAAGCTTTGAGGTATGAATAATAAAAGAGGTATAAATGATTAGAAACTATTTGAAGATTGCATTTAGAAATTTATTTAAAAATAAAGGCTACTCAATTATAAATATTGCAGGTTTGAGCCTGGGCTTTGCAGTGTTTTTTTTGATCATAATATTTTTAGAATACCATTTGGACTTCGATAAGCATAATAAAAATTTTGACCAGATTTATAGAGTAGCAATTAAACAAAACCTTGCTGACGAAACAATTAGAAACGGAAATATGCAGGGTCCGCTTGCTAGTGCATTGGTTAATGAAATACCGGGAGTTAAATCTGCTGTTAGATTAAGAAATAGAGGTAAAACGCTTGTACAAATTGGAAATAAATCTTTTTATAATGATGAAATACTGTATACCGATCCCTCCTTTTTCAGAATATTTAGTTATCCTATAATTCGTGGAAACACCGACAATATTTTGAATCACAATAATGATATAGTATTGACTAAAGAAACAGCAGATAAGTATTTCCCTAATGAGAATCCAATCGGGAAGCAAATAACTTTGAATGAAAATGAAGTATATACTGTCAGCGGAATAATAAATTACCCTCCTCAACAATCACACATCAGTTTTTCTATGCTCATTAATACACCGAAAAAACTTTATGGACTAAATGTTAACGAATGGAATAAAATCAGTGGATTTTATACATATATCCTGTTAAACAAAAAAGTTAAACCTGAAAGTATATTGTCACAAATACCTGTTGTCCTAAAAGGGAAATTAGCTGATAAACAGTTACAAAAGTCGGAGTTTTATTTACAACCCCTAAAAGACATACATCTTAAATCTGATCTCAACTGGGAGCTATTTCCCGGGCGAATTTTTGATATTCGTTATGTTTATATATTTGCATTGATAGGAGCATTTATTTTGTTGATAGCTTGTATTAATTATATAAACCTGGCTACAGCCAGGGCTACAACAAGATTAAAAGAAGTGGGGGTCCGTAAAGTATCAGGTGCAAAAAGTAAAAACCTGTTCTGGCAGTTTACTGGTGAATCGATTCTGCTTACTGTGTTTGCTGCAATTATATCAGTTTGTTTGGCGGAAATATTACTTCCCTTAATTAACAGTTTAATGGATTTGGATCTTTCAAGCAATTTAATCCGGACACCGTGGTTTATAGCTCTATTTATTATTGCAATTTTATTTATTGGGACCCTTTCAGGAATTTATCCTTCACTTATTTTATCCTCGTTTAAACCTTCGGATGTATTTAAGGGCAAAGCAGTGGTTTTGTCAAAAGGCAAAATGAGGAAAGGTTTAGTGATCTTACAGTTTGCAATAAGTATGATACTTATCATATGTACATTTATTATATACAGGCAATTGAACTTTTTCCAAAATCTTAACTTAGGGTTAAATCCCGCGCAAGTATTAAATATTTCTCTTGAAACAAAGGGTGAACAGCATGCAGCCGTATCCTTTGTAAATAGATTAAAAGCTAATTCAAATATTGTTAATATTTGTCAATCAACCTCAATTCCTGAAAAAGGAGGTGTAGCATTATATCTAAGTCCTAATGGAAAAGATGCACCTGTTTTTCCTGTTAACTATAACCAGGTAGATAATAATTATTTAAAAACGCTCGGGATTAAATTATTGTCCGGTAGAGAAATAAGGATCGAAGATGCAAACAGGGAAGATAATATAGCCTTAATAAATGAGGCAGGAATAAAAAAAATGGGCTGGACAGTTAAAGAAGCAATAGGTAAGAAGTTTGATAGATTTAAAATTATCGGTGTTGTAAATAATTTCCATTTCAAATCTTTTGAAAACAAAATCAGCCCTGCCATTATGGTACCCATTGGAAATAATTTGCCAGAATTTATTTCGGTAAGATTACCTTCAAATGGTATTTCAGCTACAATGGAAACTATTAAAGAAGAATGGAAAAGAAGTGTAGGTGATTACCCATTTAGCTATTCTTTCCTTGATGATACATTTGAAAGCCTCTACCGATCAGAAATGAGGCTTGGTAACCTGTTTGTCGTATTTTCAGTTGTTGCAATTTCAATTGCCTGTTTGGGATTGCTTGGCTTAATGGCTTTTATTACATCAAGCAGGACAAAAGAAATCGGGATCAGGAAAGTGCTTGGAGCTTCATTTATAAGCCTGGTGAAACTACTTGCACGGGATTTTATAAGACTTGTAATGATTGGATTCTTGCTATCTGTACCGGTTACCTGGATTGTAATGAATAAATGGCTTGATAATTTTGCTTATCGTACTGAAATAAACCTGTGGATCTATTTGATTTCAGGTGTATTTACTTTTTTACTTGCGTTCATTACAGTAAGTACTTTAGCCATTAGAGCTGCCAAAGCAAACCCTGTAGAATCTTTGAAGTATGAATAATTAATATTAGGGGTGTTTTTATGTTAAAAAATTATCTAAAAACAGCGTTCAGAGTTTTACTAAAAAATAAACTCTACGCAATCATTAATATTATCGGACTAAGCGTTGCTATTGCATGCGGAATTGTAGCATACCTTAATTATCAGTTCAGTCAAAGTTTTGACTCATATCACGTCAATAAAGAAAATATCTATCGATTAAACAGTTACAAAATTATAGAAAATCAGCGCGAAGATTGGGCATCTACACCAATGCCTATGGCTCCGGCCATTAAAGAAAATATTACCGGGGTTGTAGATTTTACCAGGATTAAAAGAAGTGCAGGAATTTTCAGATATGATGATAAAGTATTTAATGAAGTATTCCATTATGTAGATAAAGACTTCTTTAAGATGTTTACTTTCCCTCTAAAGTATGGAAATAAAAATAACTTATTAGAAAAGAATGGAATCGTAATTACTGCAAGAATTGCAGAAAAATATTTCGGTGATATTAACCCGGTTGGGAAGCAAATTGCGGTAACTGTAGAAAACAATAGAATTGACTACTTAATTAGCGGCGTTATAGAAAATCCACCTCTTAATTCAAGTTTGTACGTAAGTATTTTACTCCCGATAAGCAGATATAAAGATATGACGGGGAATGACCCTGCCGACTGGAAGACATGGTCGCAAACTACTTTCCTCATGGTTAAAAATGGTTATTCCGTTTCAAACATTGAAGTACAGCTTCAGAAATTCAAAGATATAACTAATAAGTCAAACAAAGATTGGGAACTGGCCGGGTTCTATCTTGATCCGCTATCCAGAGTAGCGTTTGATTCGCGCGATCTTAGGTCAAATATCCTGATGCCGAATTTACATCCGGCGGCAATTGTTGGTCCCTCTGTTACTGCACTGCTAATTTTGCTGCTGGCTTGTTTTAATTTCCTAAATACTTCTATAGCGTTTTCAGGGAAAAGATTAAATGAAATTGCTGTGAGAAAAGTACTGGGTGTGAAAAAAAGACAATTGATATTCCAATTTCTGGGTGAAAATTTAATATTATGCATTTTGGCAATTGCAGCCGGGCTTATGCTCGCAGAAATATTCGTCCCTGCCTACGCAAGCTTATGGCCTCAATTGTCATTCCCTGTTAATTTTATAAGCGATTGGAATGTAATTCTATTTCTGATAGCATTGCTTTTTTTCATAACAATTGTCTCTGGAATTTACCCGGCAATTTATGTGAGCAGGTTTGAGTCTATTACTATTTTTAGAAATAAACAAAAATTGAAAGGAAGCAATCCTTTAATACGGATACTGCTAATTTTCCAATTTTCATTATCAATAACTACAATAATTATAGGATTTATATTTTATGAAAATTCCGGATTTATCAAGAATTACGATATGGGATTTAATACTCACAATATTTTAATAGTAACGGTTCAGGATAAAAATGATTATGAATTATTGAAATCCAAAATTGAAAATAATCCTATTATAAGTGAGGTAGCCAGTACACAAAATATTGTCGGATTTGGGTACCATATACAGGAAGCAAAGATTGGAGGCGTAAAAGCACAGGTAGATTATTTGTCCGTGGGAGAAAAATACCTTGAATCGATGGGTTTGAAAATAATTAATGGTAGAAATTTCAGCAGGGAAATGGAAACTGATTATGATAATTCTGTAATAGTGAATCAGAGCTTCCTGGAAAAATATGGGTGGAAATCAATAGAAGGTAAAACTATCAAAATGAAAGAAGGGGATATTGAAAAAAATTATAGTGTGATTGGTGTAGTTAAGGATTTTAATGCAAATGGTGTGTGGAGAAAGATTAAACCGGTCATATTAAATTTTTCAAGAGCTGATAACAATCAAAACATGGTAGTAAAATATGCAAGTGGTAACTCAAAGCAGGTATATGAATTTATAAACAAGGAATGGAAATCATTATTTCCGAATTTACCTTTTGAAGCTGTTTATCAGAGTTTAATGCTCGATGAAGCTGCTGCAATTTCAGGGAGTATAAGCACAGTAATGTTTTATGTGGCATTGCTTGCATTAATTATATCCGCAATGGGAATGTTTGCTCTTATATCTCTGAGCGTAGCAAAAAGGACAAAAGAAATCGGTATCAGGAAGGTACTTGGTGCATCAATCTGGGGAATAGGGAGGCTGGTTTCAAAGGAATATCTGCTTGTCTTTATTGTCGCCAGTATTATTGCTGTAATATCAGGTTACTATCTTGCAGAGATTTTCATCTCAAGCATTTTTGCTTACTATGTAGATTTTGGCGTGCTGCCATTTTTATTTTCTATTATAATTGTTTTTTCAATCGCCATTCTAACAATTGGTGCACAATTGTATAAAGCAGCTACTTCAAACCCGGTTGAAGCTTTGAGATATGAATAATTAAACACAAGGATACTTTATGCTGAAAAACTATTTTAAAATTGCTATTAGAAATCTATTAAGAAATAAGGTTTATTCTTTCATAAACATATTCGGCCTTTCGATAGGAATTGCTTGCAGCATCCTGATAATGCTGTTTGTTAAAAATGAATTAAGCTATGATTCATTTCATAAAAATGCAGACAACATTTACAGGATATCATTGTTTGAAAATTATGCTAAAGATGAGCAGCACTTTAATTCTATAACTCCTGCCCGGATTGGGCCCGCTTTGAAGGAAAACTTTCCCGAAGTAAAAAATGCTATCAGATATTCTGATATGCAGGGGCAGGTAAAATATGGCTCAAAGTCATTCCCGGAAAAATATAATCTCGCGGATCCGGATTTTTTCAGAATGTTTAGTTTCCCTTTAATAAAAGGGAAACCAAATGATGCACTGAGTTCGCCGAACTCCGTCGTTTTAACAGAATCAATGGCAAGAAAATATTTTGGTGATAATGACGCAATGGGGAAAACTATATCAATAAATCTTGATGATAAAGCCGAAGATTTTATTGTAAGCGGAATTGCAAAGGATGTGCCTGATAATTCAAGCATCCAATTTAATATTGTAATCCCATTTGAAAAAATGAAAGATCTTTTCAGTGACAGAGCTTTAAACAGCCTGACAAATATATTCTGCGAAACCTATGTGCTATTAACTCCCGGTGTTACCGGAAAGATGATGGAAGCTAAGATGCCGTCGCTGGTAAAAAATATGATGGGCAGCAATTATAAAGCAGGGACATATAACCTGTTATTTCAATCTATGGAAGATATCCATCTGGATACAACATTTCCTGTTGGGTTTGAGCCGATTAGTAATCCAATTTATTCTTATGCGCTTTCGATAATCGGCTTTTTCATCCTGCTAATTGCCACCATTAATTTTGTCACTCTTTCCATCGGTAAATCGGTAACCCGTGCAGGCGAGGTTGGTATCAGGAAGGTTGTCGGCGCAAACAGGAAACAGTTAATCGGGCAATACTGGGGAGAATCGCTGCTCCTTGTACTTCTTTCCGCGGCAATCGGGATAGTAATATCTGAAATGTTTCTTCCGTTTTTTAACAACCTTGCAGGTAAAAATCTGCAGATCAACTATGACCCGTTAACTCTGTTATTGTTGCTTCTAATTGTTATTGTTACGGGACTTTCGGCGGGCATTTATCCGGCCGTAATATTATCATCTTTCAGTCCTTCCCAGGTTTTAATGGGCAAATTTAATTTTACCAGGAAATCTAATTTAAGGAGAATACTAGTAGGTGGTCAGTTTACAGTTTCTGTAATAATGATTATTGGAACGATTGTAATATTTAATCAGCTTGAATTTGTAAGGAATAAAAACCTCGGTTACAATAAAGAAAACGTTGTAATAATACCGACAAAATTAAATATATCGGAGACCTTTAAAACAGCAGAATTATTCAGGAATGAATTAAGTAAAGATAAAGACGTTATCAGTGTCACTGCGGCCGTCACACCTCTTGGAGGCAAATGGAGTATGATCGGTTTTGAAATGCCGGGCGGATCTTATCGTCGGTTTTATATGAACACAGTTGATTACGATTATGTAAAAACTATGGGTATGCACCTTGTAAGTGGAAGAGATTTTTCCAGGCAACATTCTACTGATATGGATGGTGCAGTTATTGTAAACGAGGCATTCATAAAACAGTTTGGATTGAATAATGATACTAATGGAAAGATGCCGGGAAGATTCACACAAAATAAGATTATTGGAGTAGTTAAAGATTTTAATTTTGAATCACTTCATTCTGAAGTAAAGCCGGCTCTTATCACGTTAGATTACAAAACAATTTTCAGGGCGGCTAATGATATTGACCCAAGCTTTCAACCAAGGCTGATTGTCAGGATAAAACCGGCCAATGTTAAAAGGACTATTGAAAATCTTAAATCAACCTGGACTAAACTGGTGCCCAATATTCCATTTGAAAGTGTATTTCTAAAAGATAACATTGATAAACAATATAAAGCCGAAGAACAGCTTACTACTATTATTACGTCAGCATCCGTTCTGTCTATTTTAATAACCTGCCTGGGATTATTTGGATTAACAATATTGATAACTGTTCAAAAAAGAAAGGAGATTGGAATTAGACGGCTGCTGGGTGCTTCTGTTGGCTCTATTTATAAAATATTATCGAAAGAATTTTTCTGGCTTATTATTGCCGCACAATTAATCGGTTTACCAATTTCCTGGTATTTGTTAAATAAATGGCTTAGTGGCTTTGCATACAGGATAAACATGGGCGTATCAATGTTTGTACTTGCGGTAATACTAACTGTATTTATAGCATTTATTACAATTACTTTCCAGGTAATTAAAGCTTCTCTGGAAAATCCCGTTAGATCTTTAAGGAGTGAATAAAGCAAATGTTTAAAAATTATATAAAAGTAACCTTCAGAAATATAGTTAAGAATAAGCTTTATTCTTTCATAAACATTACCGGGCTGTCAATTGGAATTGCAGGTAGCCTGCTTATGCTGGTTTATGTCTCAAACCAGTTAAGCTACGAGTCCATGCATAAAAACGCTGATAATATAGTAAGAGTGTCTGCAGGATTTGGGAAAGGTGCAAGCGCTATGAAGCTTGCCGGTGCGATGCCTGGAATTGGTCCGGCCGCAGCGGAAGAAATTCCTGATGTTAAAGCATCAGTAAGATTCAGGAAAGCCTTTAATGCGAAGATTAAAGTCGGAGAGAAAACTTTCACCGTCGACAATTTCTTCTTTGCAGATTCTAATGTATTCAAAGTTTTTACTTTTCCTTTCCTTGCAGGCGATCACAATAAAGCCCTAATTACACCAACTTCAATAGTTATTTCAGAAAAAATAGCAAAGAAATATTTTGGTAATGAAAATGCAATCGGGCAGAATTTATTATTAGATAACAAATATAATTTTACGGTAACGGGAATAATTAAGGATGTGCCTGCAAATACTTACCTGAGATGTGACTTCATTGCACCGTATTCAAAAGCAATCGAAATTGATAATATCACAAATATCTGGGGAAGCTGGGGTGAGGATTATACATTTCTGTTGTTAAATAATAAAATATCTCCTGATAAATTGACTGAAAAATTGAAACAGGTTCTTGAGAATCACACTAATAAAAAATTTGCCGAGTTTTTAAACCTTTATACACTACCCCTCAGGAATATTTATTTGCATTCAGATATGAGAGGGGAATTAGGACCAACAGGAAATATTAAATCAATTTATATCTTTTCATCAATTGCGTTACTTTTGCTTTTAATTGCCTGCCTTAATTTTATTAATCTTTCAACTGCAAAATCACTTCGGCGTTCAAAAGAAGTGGGATTGAGAAAAGTACTGGGCGCAAACAGGTTTGGTTTGTTCAAGCAATTTTGGGGTGAGTCGGTTATTATAACGTTGCTTGCGGTTATGGTAAGTATAATATTTTTTGAATTCCTGAACCCTGTACTTTTTAATTATTTCGATGTAAGTATTTCGGGAATAAATTATTTCGATACAAGTTTCCCACTGATTCTTGGTGGAATAACATTATTTGTTAGCCTTATTGCAGGAATATATCCTGCTTTGTTTTTATCTAAATATAAACCCGTTGATTCACTTAAAGGAATAAGAACTCCGGGTTCTTCCGGTGTAAACCTCAGGAAAGTTCTTGTCGTATTACAATTTGCAATATCTATTTTTCTGTTAGTTGGAACAGCAGCAATTTATAAACAATTACATTTTATGATGAACTCTGACACAGGATTTAATAAAAATAATGTTTTTGTAGTTAGTTATCCTGCCTCACAGGAAGGTGCCTCCGATAAATATTCTGTCCTGAGAAATGAATTCTTATCAGTCGGGGGAGTAAAAAGCGTCTCAGGTGTTTATACCTTGCCCGGATCTCATAATATGGAAAAACAGACTTTCAGGTTAAAAGGTCAACCAAAAGAAAATAGTTTGACTATGCAGGCTTCGGGAGTGGATTATAATTTTATCCACACTTTGGGAATAAAGCTTCTTGAAGGAAGAAACTTTTCAGAAAAATATGGAACTGATAAGGAAAATTCAATTATTATTAATGAAACTGCTGTGAAGAAACTGGGACTTAAGAATCCCATAGGTACTGAAGTATATGTTCCCGGAGAGGGAGGGGAACATGCTGTGAATATTATTGGTGTTATCAAGGATTTTCACACAAGTTCTTTTCACCAGAAGATTGAACCATTATTCCTTTATATAAATCCTAAAAGATTTTATAACATTGCAATTAAAATTGATCCACAATATACAAAACAAGCACTGGCTTCATTAAAAGAAAAATATAAATCTGTAATACCGCAAAAATCATTTAGTTATGAAACATTAACTGATCAGTATAATAGTCTTTACCAATCTGATGTAAAAACAGGCTCACTTATCATGATATTTGCTATTCTATCTGTAATTGTAGCATCAATGGGATTGTTTGGGCTTTCATCTTTCGCTACTGAAGTTCGTATGAAAGAAATAGGAATAAGAAAAGTATTAGGCGCAGATACTTTGAAGATTTCATTTCTACTTTCAAAAGATTTTACAAAATGGGTACTGGTTGCAAATTTAATTGCCTGGCCGGCAGCGTATTTTGTAATCTCAAAATGGCTTGAGGATTTTGCATATAAAACAGATATGGGAATTTGGATTTATATTTTAGCAGCAATTATAGCGCTCATAATTTCGATAATTACTATTAGCTTCCAGAGTATAAAAGCAGCTAATACAAATCCTGTCGAAACACTTCGATATGAATAATATCGAAGTGTGGAGATCCCGGCGAGTCGAAGGACGAGACGGATTAAAACTCTTCGATATGAATAACTAAGAAGGCTCTTAAAATGCTGAAAAACTATATTAAAATAGCCTTAAGATATCTCTTAAAACACAGGCTCTATTCCTTTATTAATATATTCGGATTTTCAATTGCACTGGTTCCAGTGATTTTAACCTTTTTATATGTTTCTTATGAATTTAGTTACGATAGATATAATGAAAATTTTGAAAGTATTTATAGGGTTACTGAGGAATCTAAAGATCCTTACGATAGTTTTATGAGGCAGAGTGCAATAATGCCGTCCCCGCTTTCCCGGGCACTTAAAGATGAATTGCCAGAAATTGAATACGCAGCTAGATTAAGAATATTTCCGGACTCTGTCGCATTCGGAATTAAAAAGTTTCTTGAAAAAAATATTTTATTTACAGATTCTGATTTTTTCAAAATATTTACTATAGATATGATTGAAGGAAGTCAGGAAGAGGCATTATCAGATAAATATTCTGCCTTTATTTCTGAGAGTATTGCCCAAAAATATTTTGGCAAGGCTAATCCCATTGGTAAAATTATTGAAGTCCGTAATGTATATGATCTGACAGTAAAAGGCGTTTTTAAGGATTTACCGGAGAATTCCCATTTTCACGCGGATGTGATTACATCAGCTTCACTAATTTCACCAGGAGGACTAGCGTTAACATCCGGTGTTAATTCAGCAGGTTCCTGGGGCTTTTCAATGTTTTTTACCTATGTGCTTGTAAAACCTCATACTGACATTGATAACCTTTCTGGCAAAATAAAATCTATAATTCAAAAATATGCAGGTTCTGATTATGGCAGTTCTGCTAAATATGCTTTACAGCCACTTTCTGCTATTCATTTAAGGTCAAATTTTAATTCAGGAGCCCGATATTTTGAACATCAGGAACTTGAAAAGAACGGTAGTATTGTGACTATATATCTCTATTCCGCTCTTGCTTTTATTATTTTACTAATTGCTTGTATAAATTATGTGAATCTGGCCAGCGCGCGTTCCGCCGAAAGGACAAAGGAAATTGGCGTGAGAAAAATTGTAGGTGCTCAGAGGAAACAACTGATAAAGCAATTGCTTACCGAGACAATAATATTGACATTTTTCGCTTTCATAGTATCAATCGTACTTGTTGAGCTAATACTGCCTTATTTCAATTCATATGTAGGAAGAAACATACAATTTGCTCTTTTACAAAATATAGAAATCATATCTGTTATTGTCTTAGTAATTGGGGTTATTAGTCTTTGTGCGGGTATATATCCGGCTATAATTTTATCCTCATTGCAGCCGGTATCATTATTTGGTGGTAATGGAACCATTAACCGTAAAATTAATACCCGGAATATACTGGTAGTTGTTCAGTTTGTGCTTTCACTTGCCTTCATCTTTTGCGCAATTACAATTGGCAAACAATTAAATTATATCAATAAAAAGGACCTGGGTTATACAAAGGATAATATAATTGTCATTTCCTTGGGCGCCCCTTACTCACATTCCCCCAGTGCTATAGAAGCATTTACAAACGAATTGATGCAAAATCCGAATATTACCAATGTATCCGCTTCTGCCGGGCTCCCGAACAAGGAATCGGGAGACGGGTTATTTAATTGGCCGGGCAGACCAGAAAATGTACGTATTGATATAAGTCATTCCGTTGTTGATTATAACTTTATAGATCTTTACGGGCTTAAGATTATTGCAGGTAGAAAGTTTTTGAATAAATTTTCTTCAGATGAAAATGACGCTGTTATAATTAATGAAACGGCAGCAAGGACATTAGGATGGAAAAATCCTTTAGGCAAACAAATTGCATACTATTCACCGTCTGGCAGCAATTATAGGAAAATTATAGGCGTTGTAAAGGATTTTAATACAGGATCATTATATAATTCTATTTCGCCGTTTTTTTTCACTATTGATGAAAATCAAAATGCCTATCAACTTTCAGTTAAAATAAAAGAAGATAAGGCACGGGAAACCCTGAACTATCTGAGACAAAAAATGAAGTCATTTGAACCGGGGGATTCTTTTAATTATAAATATTTTAGCGATATAGTTAATTCAGATTACGGACCTGCACATAAGTTACAAACTATTTTTTCTCTGTTTTCATTGTTCACTATTTTTATAGCCTGTCTGGGTTTAACAGGTTTAATCTCATATATGGCAGAAACCAGGAGAAAAGAAATAGGCATAAGGAAAGTTCTTGGTGCTTCCCCGCATGAAATTGTTAGGTTATTCCTGTCAGGAATTCTAAAGCTGGTCATTGTCTCGTGCATTGCTGCAGTTCCAGTTGCTTATTTAGTTATGCAGAGGTGGCTTTCTGACTTCGCTTACAGGACAAATATAAGTTTATGGTACTTTGCGTTTGCTGGTTCCGGTGTTATAGCTGTTTCTTTAATTGTCTTAATATTCCAGGTGCTAAAAGCATCTTCAATCAACCCCGTTATCTCTTTAAGACAGGAATGAACCGTTCATCATAATTCGGTTTAAGTTAGGCTATATTTACTGTATTATTGTTGCACGGTAGCCACGCTAATTGTATAAATTACAAATAGTTAGGAGGTTTTATGAGAGACATTTGCATACCTTTAAAAGATGTAGAAAATGATAAACCTGTTGAGGTAATTGTTAATGTTGCGGGTGAGCAACAAAAATATAATTTCAGAGTTGAAACATTTGACTGGAGTATTTCGGATAAAGAAGCCTCAGAGCATGCTTTTGATTTGTACACACTGAGAATTCAGAAACTAAGAGAAGCGATTGAAGGTTATGATAAGGACTGGGAAGTTATACAGATTTTTGATCCCGGGAAAAATTCTAATTTTGTTCAGGCTCTGTTCAGATTGAAAGAAAAAAAATAATATTATATTGTATTCACTCAATAATTCATCTTTCGGAAAAACTTTATGATTAAGCTCAAAGAGATTGAAAAGTATTATTCTTCCGGTTTTATTAAAACATTTGTACTCAGGAATATTAGTCTTGATATTAAAGAAGGGGAGTTCTTAACAATAATGGGACCCTCCGGTGCCGGGAAGTCAACTCTGTTAAATATTATTGGAATGCTGGATAATGCCTCAAATGGTGAATATCTCTTTTATGATGAAAATGTGACAAAGCTTGGAGAAAAACAAAGATCAGAATTTCATAAAATGCATCTTGGATTTGTTTTCCAGAGCTATCACCTTATTGACGAATTGACAGTCTATGAAAATATTGAAACACCTCTCCTCTATAAAAAAATAAAATCCTCAGAACGAAAAGGAATGGTCAGTGACATTCTTGACAGGTTCCAGATTGTAGCAAAGAAAGACCTTTTCCCTAATCAGCTTTCAGGTGGACAGCAGCAGCTCGTTGCTATAGCCCGTGCCGTTATTTCTGAACCAAAATTGATTCTTGCTGATGAGCCAACAGGAAATCTAAATTCCAAACAAGGTGAAGAAATTATGGAGCTTTTTAAAAAGCTGAATGAAAATGGTACAACAATAGTTCAGGTAACTCATTCAGAAAAAAATGCCGAATACGGCAAACGTATAGTTAACTTACTTGATGGCTGGGTAGAATCTATACAATAAAGACATATCAGTGCATAATTACGTAAAAATTATGTAGCACTAATTCCCACTCCTCTTTATCTTGATTTAATCATTTATCATAAATTATATGGAGAGCATCGATGCGTTTATTTAGATTCATATGTCTTTTTGTATTTATTTCTTCAGGGTTTACTTTATTTGCTCAACAGATATCACCTGAAATGATGACAGCAAATAATCTATTAAAAGAAAAAAGATATAATGAGGCAATTGATGCGTATAAAATGATACTAAAAAATGAGCCGGATAACGGTAAATTATGGTATTATATCGCCACTGCTGAATACTCACAAAAGAAATACAATGAAGCAATAACTGCGTACCTGAATGCATCCAAAACTCTAACAGGGCCCATTGTTTGTTACAACCTGGCCGGAGTTTATGCTTTATCAGGTGATAAAGAAAATGCATACAAATGGCTTGAAAAATCTGTTGAAAAAGGCTTTAGCCAGTACACAACTATGGAAAAGGATTCAGATTTTGAAAGTATAAAAGATGAGAAGAGATTTAACGATTTACTGGAGAAAGTAAAAATAATTAACAATCCATGCCTTTCACGTGATGAATTCAGTCAGTTTAATTTCTGGGTAGGGAAATGGGATGTTGTAACTGCTGCAGACCAACCTGCAGGTGACAGCGAGATCGATTTAATGAATAATGGTTGTACCATTGTTGAAAATTGGTATAGTAAAACAGGGTCTGTTGGCAAAAGTTTTAATTACTTTGATACCACAGATAATAAATGGCATCAATTCTGGATAAATCAAAATGCCCAAAAAACTACTTTTGAAGGGAAATTAGAGAACGGGAATATGGTCTTTTATAGTTATGATCATGTAAAAGATAAGAAGAATCCATACCTGGAAAGACTTACTTTTTTTAATCTGGGAAAAAATAAAGTCAGACAGTACGATCAAAAAACAACAGATAATGGAAAGACATGGACTGTCCAGTATGATTTGACATATAATCGAAAGACTAATTCGAAGTGATATTCCGTTTCTTAATAAAGAAATCCTTTAATAATTTTTCGCTCTCAGATGAATAAAGGCCGGAGAAGATTTTTATTTTATGATTATACTTTCCTTCTTCGGCAGGGTTATACAAAGATCCGCAAGCGCCAAATTTAGAATCAAAAGCTGAAAAGTAAATTGAATTTATTCTGCCAGCCAGTAATGCTCCGGTACACATTATACACGGTTCCAGTGTAACATAAATATCGCAGTTATTAAGTCTCCAGTTTGAAAGATGATTTGCTGCTGCTGTAATTGCAATCATTTCAGCATGTGCGGTAGGATCTTTTAGTCTTTCCACCTGATTATAGCCACGCCCTATAATTTTGTTTTCATGTACCACAACTGCTCCGATAGGTACTTCGTCTATTTCAAGTGCTTTTTCCGCTTCCTGGAGGGCAGAAAACATAAATTTGTAATTGTCTTCAGAAAAAATCATATCTAAATAAAATAATTTGCAATGTCCTAAAATAGCGATTATAATTGATTGTAAAAATTGGCAGTAAATGTTATATTTGTTCGCTTAACCAGCATAATTTAATGCACCTGTAGCTCAATTGGATAGAGCA
>DATFMR010000013.1:0-23199 GCA_035266865.1 Ignavibacteriaceae bacterium
GTCTGCCGAAGCTGCTTTTATTGCCTGAATGCTAAGTGTAATAGAAGCAATTATTAAAACAACTATTGATGCAAATAATAACGTCAGGATTCCCGGGCTAATCTTGTATGCAAAATCCTGCAACCATTGATTCATTAGATAAAATGTCAATGGCCATGCAATTAAATTAGCAATAAGAATCAAAGCCAGGTATTTTTTTGTTAATAAAAATAATATCCCTGAAACAGAAGAACCGAGCACCTTCCTTATTCCAATTTCTTTTCTCCTTTGTACAATATTAAAAGCAAGTAAACCAAACAGCCCCAGGCTTGCGATAATTATTGCAAGTATTGAGAAGTAACCAACAACAGTTACCATCCTGCTCTGGTTTGCATATAGCTGGTCGTATTGTTTATCTACAAAGAAATAATCAAAACTCCTTTCAGGATCAAGAATTCTCCATTTGTCTTTTAGAAAAGTCAAAATAGATTCCGGAGAAACACTACTATATTTTACAGAAATAAATCTTGGAGCTGAACTTTCAGTTGTTCTATAAAAATGTATTAGCGGTCTGACATTTACTTCAAGCGATTCAGTGTTATAATCTTTAACTACTCCGATAACATTAAAAAGAGTTCTTCCTATTTTAACTTTTTTCCCTACTGCAGTTCTCCACCCCATGTCTTTCATTGCTGATTCATTTAGGATAATGGCATCGTCTTTATCTGTACTCATATCTTTTGAAAAATTCCTTCCTTCGAGAAAATCAATGTTATAAATACTAAAAAAGTCTTCATCGTTAGCAGTAATTCTCATCCTCAAAGGTTCTGGTGATTTCCAGTCTTCAGGAGTTGCAAATACATTTGCATCTGTTACATTTCCGGGTACTGACATAGATGAAGTAACGCCCACAATATTACTGTTTGATTTTAATTCATTTTTAAATAATTCAATTTTATCAACGGCAGTCTTACTGTCAGCAAAATCACCCAATGACACGGGAAGCACAACAATATTTTCTTTTTGAAAATTCGTATTGTGCTCCTTCATAAAATTAGTCTGCTGCCATATTATAACTGTTCCTGCAACAAGGATTATAGAGAGAGAAAACTGTACAGTTACCAATACATTTCTAAAAAATACGCCACCTTTTGATGTTTTCAATTCACCAGAGAGTGAATCGAGCGTTCTGAATTTTGATAATACTAAAGCCGGATAAATACCGGAGAAAATTCCAACTGCAAGACAAATCCCTGAAAGTATTAACAGTGTAGACGGATCGGAAAAATAACTGTGACTAATATTTAAATCATAAATCCTGTTCATTACAGGCAATAGAATCTCTGAAATTCCAATTCCTATTAATAATGATAAGAAGCTTAGAAAAATAGATTCACCGAGATATTGCCAGATTAAATGTGATTTCCCGGCTCCAAGTACTTTTCTCATTCCTATTTCTTTTGCTCTTTCAAGTGAACGGGAAATTGCAAGATTTATGTAATTAACAGATGCAATTAATAGAATTACAATGGCTATACATATAAGAATGTACGCGAATGTTCTTGTGTTGGCAATATCATTATGCAAATCCGTAAGTGGAAGTAATTTCAGATCAAGCTGCTTAGATCCGTTTGGTCCATCCTCTCCCCATATATTTTTAACGAAAGTCGGTAATTGGTTTTCAAGATCTTCAGATGAAGAACCATTTTTTAATTTTAAATATGTATAAAGAAATGCCCCGTTCCAGTTATTTTGAACTTGCGGATCGTTTTCATCTACCGCGCTACCAAATGGAGCTATTATTGATGTTGAAATTGTTGAGTTAGATGGTATCTTTTTTAAGATACCGGTTATTATATATTCATTTTCACCGAAATCCAACTTTAGTCTTTTCCCAATAGGATTTTCTTTCCCAAAATATTTATCGGCAATTTCCTGGGAAATCACGAGCGAATATTTATCCTTAAATACAGTCTCTTTGTTTCCTGATTTTAAGGGGAAGGTGAATACGGAAAAGATACTCGGATCAGCAAAAGTTACATTTTCCCTGAACTTTTGATTATTTGAAGTTTGAACCCAAACATTTTGTTCAAACAATCTTGTCCCGTTTTCAACTTCGGGATAATCTGATTTTAATTTTGGCAGTAAAGGTATCCAGGTGTCGTTCAATACTTTTAATCCGACCGCAGTGTGCCTGTATTTTTGAACGAGGTAAATGTCATCTGCATTTTTATGAAATGAATCGTAGCCAAGTTCATTTTGAACAAACAGGAATATTAAAATACTGGAAGCAATTCCGATTGCAAGTCCGAAGATATTTATAAATGAGAATAACTTAAACCGTACAATATTCCTTAATGCTATTTTTAAATAATTTCTGATCATGTTTTCTCCAGGTAATTATTTTGTCTTAATTTTATTCATATCTCAATGATTTCACGGGGTCAGAATTTGCAGCTTTTATTGCCTGTGAGCTTACGGTAATTACTGCAATTAATATTGCTACTAATGCAGCAGAAATGAATACCCAGTAGGGCATATCAATTCTGTAAGCAAAATCCTGGAGCCAGTTGTTCATAAAATAATATGCTACCGGCCAGGCAACTGCGTTTGCCAGTAAAACCCAAAAGATAAATTGCTTTGATAAAGTATATGTAATACCGGCAGTAGTTGCACCAAGTACTTTTCTAATTCCTATTTCTTTAGTTTTCAATTCGGCAACGTAAGCAGCCAGGCCTAAAAGGCCGAGACATGAAATAATAATTGCCAAAATTGCAAACGAGTTGAATATTTGTCCTAGTCTTTTCTGAGATGTATAAATATTTTCATAGGTTTTATCAAGAAATTCGTAATCAAATACAAATCTGGAATCAAATTCTTTGCAAGTTGATTTTATGAAATTAAGTGTATTGCCAATGTCGGCATTATTTAATTTTATTGATAAAATTCTTGGTGTAGGATCCGGCCAAATTATCAAAGGTCCAATATCTCTTTGCAGCTGAAGGAAATTAAAATCCTTTACAACTCCAATTATTGTTCTGTGGAAGCTTTCCCCGGCGGACAAAATTTTTCCAACAGGATTATCAAATCCCATTAACTTTGCAAATGTTTCATTGATTACAAGCGACAATGTATCATCGGCGGGAAATTCTTTGGAATAATACCTACCCTCTTTTAATTTTATATCATAAGTTTTCAGAAAATCAAGATCTGCTCCCATAGAACTGACAAGTTCATCCTGTTCAGGATCTTTCCCTTCCCATTTCCATCCGCCGCCATTGCTATAAACTGAGATTGGCAGATGCGTACTAACAGTTGCGCTTTTAATATTTGTATTTCTTAAAAGTTCTGTTTTTAATGACTCGGTATCCCTTTGGAGCTGATCGGAAAGATTTATATAAATAATATTATCTTTATCAAGCCCGAGGTTTTTATTTAAGATAAAATTCATTTGCAGGTAAACTATTATAGTCCCAATAATTAGAATTATTGAAATAGAAAACTGGATTACTACTAAAATTTGCCTGAGTGAAAATTTAGATGTTTTACCGGGCAATTTGCTCTTCAAAACCTCAACAGGGTTAAATCCTGAAAGAAATAAGGCGGGATAAATACCGGAAAGTATTCCTGTAACCAATGTTACAATTAGAATGAGAAGCATAGTGTCCCCATTTACCTGTTTTAACGCTAATTCTTTACCTGACAAGTCATTAAATAGTGGCAGAAGCACTTCGACTAATAAAATTGCAAAAGCAAGCGATATAAAAGTATACAGCAGAGATTCACCGAAAAACTGTTTTGCTATTTGGGGACGTGTAGCGCCGACTGCTTTTTTAATCCCTACTTCCGTTGCTCGTTTTGCAGACCGTGCTGTAGCAAGGTTCATAAAATTTATACAGGCGATTATCAGTATGAAGAATGCAATAATAGAAAAAATAATAACTGTCTCAATCCTGCCTCCTTTTCCAGAAATTGAATAGAGATGAAGCTTAGTTAAAGGATAAAGAAACATCTTACCTGCGGTAGAGGCCTTAATTTCTTTTTTTAATCTTCCCTCAATTTTTTTTGTAACCTCACCTGATCGTTCAGGATTATTAAGCATGACATATGTGTGGAGCATATTCTGGCCCCAGTTGTTCATGTTATAGCCAATGTCCTTAAGTAATGCTATAGGAACTAGCATATCAAATTTTATATCAGAATTATCCGGAGTATTATAAACAACACCACTGACAACCATGTCAAATTTATCATCCATTTTAATTATTTTACCCACGGGGTCCTTTCCATCAAAAAATTTTTCTGCCATTTCCTGAGTAATTATTATAGATGATTTATCTCTTAATGCATTTTCCTTGTCTCCTTCAATAAAATCAAAACTGAATATTTTAAAGAAATCAGGATCAGCAAAATTCACCTGCTGGTTAAAGGTTTTTTCCTCAAAAGTAATTTTCCTTTTCCCCAGGTAGGAAGCATACCTTGTTGCATATTTTATTTCAGGAATTTCTTCTTTGAGCGCAGGCGCCAATGGTATTGGCGTAGGCATTACAGTAAAATCACCCACAGTTTGATAATGCTGCGTTTGAGGTATTACAAAAATGCTGTCAATATTTTTATTGAACTTATTATAACTAAGTTCATCGGTTACCCATAGTAAAATTAAAATGCAGGCAGACATACCAATTGCCAGCCCGGCAATATTTACAAAGGAATAAAGTTTGTTCTTAAACAGGCTCCTCATTGCGATTTTTAAATAACTTTTAATCATTCCTTTTCCCCTTATTCATATTTTAATGATTTTACCGGGTTCTGCAATGCAGCTTTGATTGATTGATAGCTAACAGTCAATAAAGCAATAAACAATGCTAAAAATCCTGCGGCTATAAATAACCAGATATTTATGCTTGTTGAATAAGCAAATTCTGATAACCATTTGTTCATTCCATAATATGCAATTGGCCATGCTACAATATTTGCGGCTATTATAAGCCAGAGAAATTCTTTTGATATTAATAATGTAATATTAGAAACCGTGGCTCCTAATACTTTTCTTACTCCAATTTCTTTTGTCCTAACCTCAGCTGTATATGAAGCTAAGCCGAACAATCCAAGACAGGCAATTATTATAGCAATCACTGCAAAAATACCAAATGCAGTACCGAGTTTTTGATCTTTCCTGTAAAGATTATCAAGACTTTGATTGATAAATTCATAATCAAAAGGATAACCAGGTCTGTACTGTGCCCATTTTGACTTTAGAAAACCAAGTGTACCGGCAATATCAGATCCGCTAATTCTTACTGTAACCTGGTTGTTTCCCCTATGCGTGATTAGCATAATTATTGGAATGATTTCATTATGAAGAGTTTCGAAATTAAAATCTTTTACTACACCGATTATCCTTCCCTCATGACTTCCATAATCAAGTCTTTTGCCAACAGCTTTTTCATTTGTCCAGCCTAATTTTTTAACAGCAGTTTCATTAAGTATAAATGCTGCGCTGTCATCAGTTGAATAATCTTTTGAGAAATTTCTACCTTTAAGGATCTTTAACTGATAAGTATCGATAAAATCGTAATCAACTTCCTGTACAGCAAGTCGAAAACTTACGGCTTCTTTTTTACCGTTGTCATAAATATCCGCTCCCCAACTATTTAATAGCATATCGGAAGGAACAAGTCTTGAACTCGTAACCATTTTTATTTCCGGATTTTGTAAAAGCTGGCTTTTAAATGAATCAAGGTTGTCTTTTATTTTTTGACTTGAAGGTAAAACGATGAGATGATCTTTGTTATAACCGAGATCTTTGCTCTGAACAAACTGAAGCTGTGAATAAACAATTCCCATAGAAATAATAAGTGCAATTGAAATTGTGAATTGTAAAACTACAAGGATAGATCTGAACTTGGATTTTCTGCTCATTGATAATTTATCATGCAGAGATTTAACAGGATTGAAGGACGATAAAACAAATGCAGGGTATGCTCCGGCTGCTAGACCAACAAATAAAGTAATGCCAAGAATTATTCCGAATAGAACGGGATTTCCAGTTAAACTAAAACTCAGTTCTCTTTGCATAAAATCACTGAATGGTCTCAATGCAACCTCAACAATTATCAATGCGAAGAACAATGATATAAGAACAGTAATCATTGATTCACCGAGGAATTGTTTTATTAGCTGAGTTTTTTCAGCACCCATTACTTTTCTTACACCAATTTCCTTAGCTCTTTTTGTAGACCTTGCAGATGCAAGATTCATAAAATTAATACAGGCGATTAGCAGCATAAACAATGCGATAGCAATAAGAAGATAAACAATACTGATATCACCATTTGGTTCTACTTCTGAAGTTAAATGTGAATATAAGTGTATGTCCGTTAGTTTCTGAAAATGTAATGTTGTATTGGTATGAGGAGGATTTTCCGGCAAATCCATATTTAATTCCCGCATTACCTGGAGCATATGCTTATCAATAAATTCGGGAACTTTTGATTTTAATTCACTGATTGGGAAATTTTCAGGAAGCATTAAATATGTAATATAATTGTTGCTGCCCCAATTAGTTTCAAGAGTTTTTCTTCCTATTATGTCCGGATCATAAAGTGTTATAAATGAAGCCAAAAAATCATAATGGAAATGAGAATTTTCCGGAACGTCTTTAATAACTCCGGTAACTTTCATATCAAGCTGATGCTCGTACTTTATTGTTTTCCCAAGAGGATCCTCGTTTCTAAAATATTTTTTTGCAGCCGATTCCGTTAAAACCAGGCTGTTTGGCTCTTTCAGCGCGCTTTCAGGATCACCTTCTAAAAAATCTATTGTAAAAATTTTAAAAGCTGATTGTTCTGCCCAGTAAAAATTATTTTCAATTATAGGATTATTGTTAATTTCCAGGAAAGCATTATCGTGTAAAAATCTTACTTCTTCCCGAATTATTTGAGGGAAATCATTTTTTAATAAGGGACCAATGGGAGGTGCTACTCTTGCAAGATGGAAACTGCTTTCGCCGTTCTTATTAAACCATTCGCGTGTTACTCTATAAATTCTATCGGACTTTTTATTAAACTTGTCGTAGCTTAACTCGTTTTGAATAAAAGTAATTATTAGAATTGCGCATGCAAGTCCAACTGCAAGTCCGAAAATATTAATGAATGAATATCCCTTCTGCTTCCAGATGTTCCTGAATGCTATTTTAAAATAGTTTTTAAACATCGTACCTCCGGTTTAATAGGCGAATCAGCTGGCAACCGGGAAAGACTAAACATTATCCGGCTGCCATGGCTAACGGGAAATAATCATTTTGCAAAAAGAAAATTATACGTGATAACCTTCTTTAATATTTTCTGTCACTACCTGTCCGTCAAACAGGTGAATTATTCTGTGGCTGTATTCTGCATCGTGGGGTGAGTGAGTTACCATTACAATTGTTGTTCCGGTATCATTCAGTTTTGTAAGGATGTCCATTACCTCTTCGCTGTTTTTTGAATCGAGATTTCCTGTAGGCTCATCCGCTAGGATTAATTTTGGTTTTGCAACAACAGCTCTCGAAACAGCAACTCTCTGCTGTTGTCCACCAGATAACTGCTGAGGAAAGTGATCCTTACGATGCATAATCTGCATTTTTTCAAGAACTTCATTTACCATTTTTTCCCTGTCAGCAGAAGAAATGCCGAGATACAAAAGAGGCAATTCAACATTTTCATAAACTGTCAGTTCATCAATTAAATTAAAACTCTGAAATACGAATCCAATGTTGGATTTTCTAAGATTTGCTCTTTCTCTCTCACTGTATTTAGAAACTTCGTGATCGAGGAAATGATATTCTCCATCGGAAGGATTATCAAGCAAACCGAGAATATTAAGCAAAGTTGATTTTCCGCAGCCGGAAGGTCCCATAATTGCTACAAACTCTCCTTCTCTAATTTCAATGTTTGCATTATTCAAAGCAGTTGTTTCTACTTCATCAGTTGTATACAACTTTTTCAAATTGACAGTTTTTATCATGTTATTTCCCATTAGACTACCCTTATATTAGTTAATGTTATGAATCAATTTTTATTTAAATACCAGTTTATCTATATCTCCATAAGTATCATATGAAGATGTTACTACTTTATCTCCCGGTTGCAGACCATCCAAAACTTCAAAGAAATCCGGATTTTGTCTACCTAATTTTATTTGTCTTTTTACTGCATAGTTTCCTGCAGGATCAACTACATAAACCCACTGTCCGCCGGTCTTTTGATAAAACCCGCCGCGTGATAGCAAAAGAGTTTTTGTAAGATCGCCAAGTTCCAACCTGATCTGTAAAGTTTGCCCTCTTCTCAATTTTGATGGAGCTACATTATCTTTAAAAAACATATCTACCTGAAATCGTCCGTTTGTTACCTCCGGAAAAACTTTTTTAACAACGAGCCTGTATTCCTTTCCATTTATATCAACTGATCCTTCCTGCCCTGTATTTACTCTCGAGATATAAAACTCATCAATGTCGGCTCGTACCTTGTATCCATCCAGTACATCAATTTGTCCTAATCTTTCACCTACGGATTTAGATTGTCCAATTTCAGCATTTAATGCAGTCAATTGCCCTGTAATCGGAGCTCTTATTGTCAGATTCTCAATGCTTTCTCTAATTAGACCAAGGTTCTGTTGTAAACGTTGTATTGATTCATCAATTTGAATAAGCTGTGAAGCACTTTTTAATGAATCTTTCTGGAAATTTTCTTCCGCTAATTTCTTTTGTTCAATTGAATTGAAGTAATTGTCTCTTGCCTGCTCATAGCTTTCTTTTGAAGTTAGCTTTTTTTCCCAGAGAGCCTTTTCTCTTTCATAATTTCTTTTGTCCTGCTGAAATGTCAATTGGACAGCAAGCAAATTTCTTTTTAAGCTAATTGAATTTTGTTCGATAGATAGCCTGCTGTTCCTTGCTTCATTTATCTGTTGGTATGTCAAAGCCTCCTGCTGAAGAGCACTTAATTGAACGTTGGTATTTGAAAGTTTTAATATCTTATCCCCTTTTTTCAGCATTGCTCCTTCTTCAACAAATTTCTTTTCAACTGCCCCGCCCTGAACTGCATCAAGGAAAACAGTTGTGATAGGCATTATATTACCTGTAACAGGAATGAATTCCTGGAAGTCACCTTTTTTAACTTCGGAGATTGTTATTTTTTCTTTTTCGACATTTAGTTTGGATCCGGTATCACTTAATATTAAGATGATAAGAATTAAAAATATTATTCCACCACCGATACCAATTTGAATATTCCTTCTTTTGTACCAGGCTTTTTTTTCTATTTTTCTATCCAATTTTCCACCTTTATTGCATTACAGTATATTTTATTTAGATAGGGCAAATTCTTATTTGGTTACTCTTAGCAACTCACGTGCCCGAAAATTATTTATTATTGTAAGTTATTTTGATTATCCATTGATTTAGATATTTTTCCGTAAATCATTGTTTTTTGCTGATTGCCAGAAATCGGCGCATTTTCCAATAATCTGCTTGGTAATTAATTTTTTTTTCAATATGTTCACAAGCGGACAGTTTGTTACGATAACGGACACTAATCAATTTTTATTTTATTACCAGGTGATTGAAAAATAATCCTTAATAATAGGAATAAAAGTTGTTGTAAAGAAATAAATTATGATAAGAAGAAAAAAACAATGACGAAGAAAAGCGGGAATATTTTAATTGTAGATGATGACGAAGATGTTCTTTATTCAGCAAGACTGCTACTAAAACCATTTTACCCTATTGTTCACATTGAAAAAAACCCCGATGTAATTCCTAATCTTCTGGCGAATAACAGCTACGATGTAATTCTCCTTGATATGAATTTTTCCGGTGATGCAAATGGAGGAAAACAGGGATTTTATTGGCTAAAGAAGATACTTGAATTTGATCCTTCAATGGTAGTGATTCTTATAACTGCTTATGGCAATATTGAAATGGCTGTAAAGGCTATTAAGGAAGGAGCCACGGATTTTGTAATAAAACCTTGGCAAAATGAAAAACTAATAGCAACCATTTCTTCAGCGATGAAATTAAGCAATTCGAACAAAGAAATTAATAGCCTGCTTTCACGGCAAAAACTCTTAACTGATGATCTTGATAAAAATTTCCACAATATTATAGGCTCTTCTGAAGCAATCCGGAGCATATTTAATATAATTCAGAAAGTATCTAAGACGGATGCCAATGTTCTGATTCTGGGAGAAAATGGTACCGGTAAGGAATTGGTGGCACGTGCTATACATAGGAATTCTAATAGATCTGATGAGATATTCTTAACAGTAGATATGGGAGCAATTTCAGAATCACTCTTTGAAAGTGAATTATTCGGATATATGAAGGGATCATTTACTGATGCTAAGGAAGACAGGGCAGGAAGATTTGAAGTCGCATCCGGAGGCACTCTCTTTCTTGATGAGATTTCTAACATTACACTTAACTTTCAATCGAAGTTGTTAAATGTATTACAAAACAGAGTGGTAACAAGAATTGGTTCAAGTATACCAAAGCCTGTAGATTTCAGGTTAATATGTGCAACAAATGCTTCCATAGCTGATTTATCTCAGGAAAAACAGTTCAGACAGGACCTTCTTTATAGAATAAATACTGTTGAAATTAAGCTGCCACCACTTAGGGAAAGATCGGAAGATATACCTTTACTTTGTGATCATTTTTTGAATATTTATTCAAAAAAATACAATAAGGGGAGCATCTCTTTATCCTCTTCTGTATTAAGTAAATTATCTACCTACCACTGGCCTGGGAATATTAGGGAATTACAGCATGCTATTGAAAGAGCTATTATTATGAGCGAATCCGATGTTTTAAATCCTTCAGATTTCTTTTTTAAAAGTCAGGAACCCAGTTCAGGTTCTAATATTTCCCTGCCTAACTATCACATTGAAGAAGCGGAAAAGCTTTTGATTATAAAAGCAATCGGAAAGCATAATGGAAACATTACAAAAGCTGCCCGCGACCTTGGACTTACGCGTGCCTCCCTATATCGTCGACTTGAAAAATATGGTCTTTAGGCTACAAAAATCAGGTTTTGACTAAATTTTTAATGCTTAATAAATTTTGTTTTTTATAATATGTTAGTATATTACACTACATTAAATAAGCAATCCAATCCTTTATTAAGCGCATAAACACAAAGCACAATAATTACGTATTTTTTTAGTGCTTTATTGTAGGGAGAAAAATGGATACAGATCAAATTTCACTTCAGATAAATCGCCTTCAGGATGAAAATCAAAAACTCAGACTTGCAGTTGAAGAATTATCCGTATTAAATGAAATAGCTACAGCAATTACTTCAACTCAATCAATTGAAAAAATTGTTGATCTTATTGTACGAAAATGTGTTAAACATATAAAAGTCGAGCAGGGTGTTGTAATGCTGCTTGATGAAAAGGATACACAAAATCCTTTTCACACTATGATTAGAAAACAGGATAGTACAGCTAATCTCCTCCCCTTTCGTCTGGATACACAACTAACCGGATGGATGCTGATGAATAAGGCCCCATTATTAATAAATGATTTTCATGCAGATAAAAGATTCAGTTCTGTTAAAGATGTGGACTTTCCTATAAAGTCTTTGTTAAGTGTTCCAATGCAGATGAAAGGAAAAATGATTGGACTGGTAACTGTGTTTAATAAACATGGTGATTCTGGTTTTACAATTAATGACCAAAGATTGCTAGGTATTATTGCTGCGCAATCTGCACATGTTGTTGAAAATGCAAGGCTTTACCAAAATGAGCAGGCATTAATAAAATTGCAGGAAGAAATGCGACTTGCGTACGAAATACAGGTAGATCTTCTTCCAAAGGCACAACCTAAAATTAAAGGTTACTCAGTTGCTGGAAAGAGCATTCCCGCCAAAGAAGTCGGAGGTGATTATTACGATTTTATTGATCTTGAAGAAAATCATTTAACATTTTGTCTTGGGGATATAACCGGGAAAGGTATGCCTGCGGCAATTCTAATGGCGAACCTACAAGCTTCATTAAGAGGTCAGGCTATATCCGGAAAACCCTGCAAAGAATGTGTTGGCTTAACAAATGATCTTTTATTTTATAATACTGCACCTAATAAATTTGCAACATTATTTTATGGCGTTATTGATAAGGTAAATGATGAAATCACTTATGTAAATGCAGGCCATAACAATCCTATCCTAATTTCTGAGGATAATAAAATTACCCGACCTGATGTTGGAGGTTTGATTATTGGTATTGCACCTTCAGTACAATATGAAGAAGCTAAATTTAAATTGAAGAAAAACGATTTACTCGTGGTTTTTTCTGACGGTATTACCGAGGCCATGAATTTGAAAGAAGAAGAATTTGATGAGCCGAGATTACTTGACCTGATAACTAAGAATAAAGAAAAAAAGGCTGATGAATTAATTGAATTAATTTTTAAGGAAGTTAATGATTTTTCAAAAGGACAGCCTCAGAGTGATGACATGACAATGGTAATTATTAAGAAAGAATAATTTAGCGGGTATTAATTAATAATAATTCCCAACATGCAGGAGGGAAAAATTATGTTTATGCGAATATTAGAACTCAGGTTAAATCCGGATCATATAAATGAATTTAAGAATTTTTATGAAGAAACAGTTGAACCAAGGTTACAGAGTGTTGACGGTTGCCTGTTTGCAAGTTTGATAAAAAGCAAACCAGAAATGGAGGAATTTATTTCCCTTACATTCTGGAAATCCCAGCAGCAAGCCGAAAACTATGAAAACAGTGATGTCTTTAAGGAACTTGTTGACCAGGCCCAGCCGTTTTTAGCGGATTCTGGAAATGAATGGAAAATACAACTTTCGGAAAACATGGAAATCCAATATTCACATGAAACAGAAGAACCGGAAATAAAGAAATATAACGTAGAAGTTCAGAATGGTAAAGATGATAGTTTAGTGAAGGACAGCGATAAAATGTTTTTGCGGATAGTATCTCTGAAAATTGAAGATGGCAAAATGGATGAGTTCAAAAAGCTTTATGCTGATGTGGTCATCCCGGCTTTTAAAAAGGCAAATGGCTGCAGAAATGCATTTTTAACTCATAGTGTAAATGAAGAAAATGACTTTATATCAGTCTCAGTTTGGGATAACAAAAGTCTTGCAGTTGTATATGAATCCGGTGAAGAATACAAAAAAATGATAGATAAAGTTAAACATACTTTTTCACATTTCTATTTATGGAGAATGTCCCTGGAACAGGGACATAACCGTACAATAAAAAGTACGGATGATATGAAAGTTGGGCATTATGATGTAGTTACAGGAAAAAGTTTTATTTAGTTTTTTTCTCAAAATAATAGAACATACCCGCCTACGGATAGCAAGTAGTTAATAAATATATTCTAATCATTAATATTACACAACAATTAATATTGGTTAATAGTTGTGTGCGTGATTATTAGTGGCTTATAGATTGTTTTAAATTAATGATAAATAGGTAATTATAAATGATTGGTGAAATAATTCTTCATTACAAAATTATAGAAAAACTTGGCGAAGGCGGAATGGGTGTGGTTTACCTTGCTGAAGACACGAAATTAAGACGCAGGGTAGCAATTAAGTTTCTTCCGCGTAATATTGCGGCTGACACAGAAGAAAGAAAGCGTTTTGAAATTGAAGCACAGGCTGCTGCGTCTCTAAATCACCCTAATATTACAACGATTCACGCGATTGAAGAATCCGATGATACAATTTTTATTGTAATGGAATTTATCGATGGAATTGAATTAAAAGAAAAAATCAAAGCATCTGCCCTTTCACAGGAAGAGAAAATACAATATGCAATCCAAATTTCAGATGGACTTTCAGCGGCACATAAAAAAGGAATTGTTCACAGGGATATAAAATCATCCAACATAATGATCACAAATGATGGTATCGCTAAAATTATGGACTTCGGCCTTGCAAAGATTGGCAAAGGGAGCCAGGTTACTAAACTCGGGACAACAATTGGAACGATTGCATATATGTCACCGGAGCAAACTCGCGGAGAAACACTTGACCACAGAACTGATATCTGGTCGTTCGGAATCGTACTTTACGAAATGCTAACCGGCACCCAGCCATTCAAAGGAGCTTATGATCAGGCAATTATATATTCTATATTAAATGAAGAACCTGAGATCAACAATATACCTGAAGAATTTTCTCATATACTAATGAGGGCACTGGCAAAATCTCCTTCTGATAGATACCAGAAAACAAGTGATATGCTTTCTGATCTAAAATCACTAAAAGGTGATTCAATCTCAAAATCTAGCTCTGGAATAACCAATGTCTCTAAGCCGGATAATTCTAAAATGAAATTATGGATTGGAATTGCCGCGATATTAATTATAGCTGCTATCTCAATATTCTACTTTATAACTAATAAGAATGAAGAGCAGGTTACCCAAACTCCGGGTAAAGAAATGATTGTAGTAATGCCGTTTGAAAACCTTGGTTCACAGGATGATAAATATTTTGCTGATGGTGTTACAGATGAAATTACAAGTAAGCTTGCTTCAATTGGAAACATTGGAGTTATATCAACAAGCAGTGCCGAAAAACTTGCAAAGTCAAATAAAAGCACACAGGAAATCGGAAAGGAACTTAGAGTCAATTATATTTTGAGTGGTACCATACGCTGGGCTAAGAGCGGAAAAAACCAAAGCCGGGTCAGAATCACTCCCCAGCTTATTCGTGTTTCCGATAATACAATAACATGGTCAGATTCATACGACAGAGTTCTTAACGATATTTTTGCTGTGCAGAATGAAATAGCACAAAAAGTTGTCAATCAGCTGGGCGGAACCCTGGCAAATAATAAAATTCAAAAAGAAACACCTCCAACTGATAACTTTGCTGCTTATGATTATTATCTCCAGGCACTGGCTTATTTCAAACGGGGAAATGCAATAAAATCAGATATCCTAAACTGTATTAGTTTGAATAAAAAGGCAATTGAACTGGATCCAAAATTTGCTCTGGCATATGCACTGCTGGCAAAAGGACAAATGTCAATGTACTGGTTTTATTTTGACAGGAGTAGTGAAAATCTACAGGAAGCATTTGAAAATGCCCAAAAATCTTTTCAGTTAAATCCTGGTCTTGCTGAAGCTCATCTTGCTCTTGGATATTACTATTACTGGGGCAAACTAAATTACAGCAAAGCCATTGAAGAATTTTCTAAGGCACTGAATATTCAGCCCAACAATGCGGAAGCATATGCTTCAACGGGTTATGTATATCGGCGAATGGGAAATTTTAAATTAGCAACTCAAAATATGGTAAAGGGATCAACTCTTGATCCACTTTCATCTGAATACTCATATAACACAGCAGAGACTTATTCTTTATTAAGAGATTATCAAAACGCAGATAAATATTATAAACTGAGCAAAGATTTTAACCCTGATTACCTATCAGCCAAAACTGGTTTAGCTTTAAATTATATAAATTGGAAAGGTGATACAAAAAAAGCATCTGATGAAATAAACAATATTAAAAAAGGCAATTATCTAAATTCAACTTTTGATGTAAGGACATTTATAAATGTACTGGACAGGGATTATGACCAGGCAATTCAAAGTTTAAAAACATCGGGGATAACTTATTGGACTGAACAATTTCGATATATGCCTGACGACCTTGAACTTGCATTTATTTATAGATATAAGAAACTACCTGATTTATCAAAGAAATATTTTGAATCTTCAAAATACGAATTGGAAAAAATGCTAAAAGATTCTCCAAATGATGAAAGGCTGCACAGTTCACTTGGAATTACCTTTGCCGGACTTGGACTTAAAGATAAAGCAATTGCAGAGGGCAAAAAAGGTATCGAACTGCTTCCACTTGAAAAGGAAGCATACAGAGGATATTACCGTCAATGGGATATGGCAATCATTTATACACTCCTGGGAGATAATGATAATGCCTTAAAGCAGATTGACTTTATACTTTCAATTCCCGGTTCCTTTTCTGTTAACGGGCTTAAGATGGATCCGTTGTATGATTCACTTAGAAATCTTTCCGGCTATAAAACAATAATTGAAAAATATAAATAACATAAATTTTTAAATGATCGGCGAAACGATTCTTCATTATAAAATTCTTGAAAAGCTTGGCGAAGGCGGAATGGGAGTTGTATATAAAGCCGAGGATACTAAACTTAAACGCGAAGTCGCTATCAAATTTCTCCCCCACCACATTTCTGCAGATGATGAAGACAGAAAACGATTTCAGATAGAAGCCCAGGCAGCTGCGGCTTTAAATCATACAAACATTGCTCAGGTCTATTCAATTGAAGAAACTGAAAACTCACGTGGTGAAAAAGAAATATTCATTGTTATGGAATTTGTGGATGGTGAAAACCTGAAAACTAAATTAGGAAAAGATTCTCTAAGTACTAGTGAAGCTGTCAGATTAGCAATACAAATTTGCGAGGGACTTGAAGCAGCACATAAAAAAAGAATTACTCACCGGGACATTAAAGCCCAGAACATAATGATAAATAATGATGGGAATGTAAAAATAATGGATTTTGGACTGGCTAAAGTTAGCGGTGCGTCTCAACTAACCAAGGTCGGTTCAACTGTAGGCACCATTGCATATATGTCTCCGGAGCAAGCTTCTGGCGAGGATGTAGATAATCGAGCTGATATTTGGGCATTCGGTGTTGTTTTATATGAACTATTATCAGGTCACCAGCCATTTAGTTCGGGCTATGAACAGGCAGTCATTTATTCCATCCTTAATGAACAGCCTACACCAATTACTAATTACGTGCATAATTGCTCTTCAACACTGGAAAAAATTGTAAAAAAATGTTTGGAAAAAAAACGTGAAAATCGTTACCAGTCCATAAAAGATGTTTTAAATGATCTTGAAATGTATGAGGTTGATCCTGACTATGGATTCCGAACAAAAACTTTAGAATTAAAAAGTAATAAACCAAAATTATTAAAAGGTAAGAAAGTATATCTCATTCCGGCTGCTATTATTTTAATTATAGCTTTATCATTTATGTTACCTGAAATATGGCAAAAAATTAGAAATATTGCGGGCTGGAATTCAACACCGGAAGAACAACATCTGGTTATTTTGCCACTAACAAATATAGGTGGAGATAAAAGCAAGCAGGCATTCTGTGAGGGTTTAATGCAAACTCTTGCAAGCAATATTACTCAAATTGAACAGTTCAAAAATTCATTATGGGTTGTGCCGGCAAGTGAGGTTATCCAAAATAAAATTACCAGTGCTGGTGAAGCATATAAAAGATACGGCGTTAATCTGGCAATTACCGGAAGTGTACAATTTTATGATGGTAATTTAAAATTAAATTTAAACCTGGTTGATGCAAAAAATTTAAGACAGCTAAATTCAACAATTATTGAAGTCAGTACTAAAAATATTTCTACAATAGATAACAAAGCTGTCATAAATATGTTGGAAATGCTTCATATAGAAATGGATCCTCAATTAAAAGATATTTTGGGTGCAGGAAAAACTTCTGTGCCCCAGGCATACGAATATTATGTGCGTGGAATTGGAAACCTCCAACAATATCAAAACATGACGAATTTAGAAGAAGCAGCCAGACTCCTTAAACTTGCCATACAAAGTGATTCAAATTATGCACTGGCTTATGCTGCCCTGGGTGAGGCTTACTGGCACAATTATGATCAAACAAAAAATATAACATTTGTATCACTTTCCAAAGCAGCAGCAGTTAAAGGTTATAAGCTCGATAGTACAATTGCACCAATTAATGTAACTCTCGGAATGATATATAATGGTACAGGAGAATATGAAAATGCAATTCTTCATTTTAAAAAGGCGCTATCAAAAGACCCAACTGATGCCGCTGCTTTCAGGGGACTGGCAAAAGCCTATCAATCGGAAAATAAAACATCTGAAGCAGAATTAACTTACAAACAGGCTATAAAATTGAAACCGGACTACTGGGCCGGCTACAATGATCTTGGAAAATTTTATTACAATCAGGGAAAATTTGATGAAGCAATAGAAGAGTTTAAAAAGGTTATAAAATACACGCCGAATAATTATCGTGGTTATAGCAATGTGGGTGCTATGTATTATTTTCTTGATCGGCTTGTTGATGCTAGGGATATGTTTGAACAATCTTTAAATATTCAGCCAAACTATAATACCTATTCAAATCTGGGTGTGCTCTATTACAAGGAGGAAAATTTTGCCAGGGCCGTAAAAATGTTTGAAGAAGCTCTGAGCATAAATGATAAAGATTATTTGATGTGGGCAAATCTTGCAGCCGCCCAAAATTTTACATCCACAATGAAAAATGAATCGCAAAGCAGTTATAAAAAAGCAATTGCACTAGCAGAAAAAGAATTAAGAGTAAATCCAAATGACGCTGATGTTATGTCAAACCTTGCTGCTTACTATGCTGACATCAATGATAGCACAATGGCCCGCCAATTAATGATTAAATCACTTAATATCGCACCCGATAACAGTTCAGTTTTATATCGGGCAGCTACTATAAATGAACATTTTAATAACCGGGAAAAAGCATTATATTGGATTCGGAAAGCGCTTGAAAGTGGGTTTTCAAGATCGGAAATAGAGCAGGAACCTGAATTAAAGGATCTTGTTTCTGACAGTAGATATAAACAATTAGTAGCCGAATTAAATAAGAATAATAAAAATTAGTACGCTCTTCCCAAAAACCATATTATAATTAAGGTAATTCATTATCTTTTAGGAGGTTAGTATGATCGCTAAAGTCAGAATGTATTCTACTGTTCTTTTCCTGACAATTTTTCTTACCGGCTTTATAAGCCCTCCTGTTTCAACTGTATCTAAATCAACGGCATTAGTAGTGATGAAAGTTAATGATGTATGGATGGTGGTTGATGCAGCCGACAAAAACAATACAAAAATTAAAGTAAAAAAGAAAGACACAATCATTTGGGAAGTTGAAGATACTGACGCGTATTTTCAATTCCCTGCTGAAATTTTCGACCCCGTTGACCAAACCGACTCATTAGTAAATGGTTATACAAAGTTTATAAAGGATGGCCATAAACTGAAATTAAAAATTAAAGGTGATGCTCCATCTGGGACATATGAATATGCTGTTTTCTGTACAGCTGATGGTGTTTTTGCCAAAGGAGGCTCACCTCCTAAGATAGTTGTTGAATAAAAAACTTTTTAATTGAAATTGATATATAATAAATTAATTTTTGCTTAAAAATATGAGCAGAAGCGAATTATTGTGCCTTTAAATAATTAATAAATCTGTAGTTAAAAACTAAAGCCTATAAGTCAAAATGATCGGTGAAAATATCCTCCATTATAAAATTATAGAAAAACTCGGTCAGGGTGGAATGGGTATAGTTTATTTGGCACTGGATACAAAGTTAGACAGGAAAGTTGCAATTAAATTTCTTCCTAATAGTATTTCTGTTTCTCCGGAAGAAAAAGAAAGATTTAAAATCGAAGCCAGGGCTTCAGCTGCACTTAGCCATCCCAATATTGCGACAATTTATGCTATAGAAGAATGTGATGGTAAAACCTTTATTGTAATGGAATATATAAATGGAGTAGAATTAAAGGAAAAAATTAATAAAGGTCTGCTCCCTCTCTCCGAAGTTACATCTGTCGCCTATCAAATAGCTGAAGGTCTGGAAGCTTCACATAAAGCAGGAGTCGTACATAGAGACATAAAATCTCAAAACATAATGATTACAAATGACGGAAAAGTTAAAATAATGGATTTTGGTCTTGCGAAAATTAAAGGTGGCTCACAGGTTACAAAAGTTGGCGCTACCGTTGGAACCGTTTCTTATATGGCACCTGAACAGATGCAGGGAGAGAATGTTGATGCGCGTGCAGATATTTTTTCTTTCGGTGTAATAATCTTTGAGTTGCTTACCGGGAAAATGCCTTTCAGAGGAGAACACGAAGCAGCAATAATGTATTCAATACAAAACGAAGAACCTCTTTCTATTCAGGACTTAAGACCCGAAGTACCCCAAAGCATGGTCAAAATAATTTTAAAAATGTTGGAAAAGGATCCTCAGAAACGATACAAAGGAGCTTTGGAGTTTGTAAATGATCTGAGTAAATCACAACAGACACTTAGTGTTCAAAGAAGGGATGAAAAAAATCAAAAGAAATCTATAGCCGTAATGTATTTTGAGAACATGAGCTCTGAAAAGGAAAGTGATTATTTCTGTGCGGGAATTACCGAAGATATTATTACTGATTTATCAAAGATTAAAGAATTAAAAGTCGTACCGCGAACAGATGTATTGATTTTTCGAAATAAAGAAACCAACACTTCTCAAATCGCAGATACTTTACAGGTAGATTATATTCTGGAAGGAAGTATTAGAAAATCAGGTAACAAAATGCGTATAAATGCCCAGCTTTTAAGTGTTGAAAATGGATCTCATATCTGGGCTGAAAGATTTGACCGAAACGTGGATGATATCTTTGAATTACAGAATGAAATATCCCAGAAAATTTTTCAGGCTTTAAAAGTATCACTTACTGAAACAGAAAAAGAATCATTGCAGGAAAATCCGACTAATAATCTTAGAGCATATGATGTTTATATGCGCGGAAGAGAATTAATCAGTCTTAGAGGTAGAAAAAATAATGAAGAAGCAATAAAAATGCTTGAAGAAGCTGTTTTAATGGACCCTGATTTTGCCTCTGCGTACGCTGCGCTAGCTGAAGCCTATTCATATATGTACGAATGGTACGATGGAAAAACTATATGGCTGGAAAAATCCATACAAAGTAACCAAAAGGCACTTGAACTTGATCCATCTTCAGTTGAAGCAAGGTTCGGAATTGCAATGGTATATTTTTATCAAAAAAGGCTCAAAGAATCACAACTGGAACTTGAAGCGATTATTGAAGTAAATCCTAAATTTTATCCAGCTTACATTCGGCTTGGATTAATTTCTGAGTTATCAAATGAAATAGATTCTGCAATTCGATATTACCAGATTGCGTCCGGATTAAAACCTCACGATGAAGAATCTTGGATTCATCTTGATAGCGTTTTTCGAAGAAAAGCTGATTATAAATCAGCTGTCGAAGCCTCTACAAGAGTTATAGAAATTACAGCACAGAAACTTGAAGCGAGTCAGGAAGACCTGGTAGTTATGAGCAGGCTGGCAATGGCTTATGCATGGTTCGGTGGAAAAGAAGAATGTAAAGCTATGCTCAAAAAGCTTTTTGAAATTGATACCAATGACGGGCTGGTACTTTATTACTGTTCCTGCACTTATGCTCTACTCAATGAAAGAGAAAAAGCAATTATTTCTCTGCGCAGAGCATTTGACGCCGGATTCAAAGGATTGTCAAACTGGGCAAATTCAGAAGCTGCCTTTGATTCTCTACGAAATGATATTGAGTTCAAGGAATTAATAGCCAGATCAGAATAATTTTTAATTTCATTATATATTCTACTATTTATTGAGTAATAAATCTGTCAATAATTAAATTGATTACAAGGAGTGGAGAAAATGCCAAAATTTATCATTGAACGTGTTGTACCGGGCGCAGGCGACTTATCATCGGATGATCTAAGAGCTTTGTCTATTAGATCATGTGATGTACTTAACAAACTGGGCCCGACTATACAGTGGGTCCAGAGCTATGTTACGGACAATAAGGTCTATTGCGTATATATCGCAAATAATGAAGAATTAATTCGTGAGCACGCCCGGCTTGCCGGCATTCCTGCAAACCATGTTGTAGCCATAAAGGAAATTATAGATCCCGTTACTTCAGAAGGATGATAAATATCTGAGCCATTTTTTGGGATCAAGAAGTATTTGTGTTTACACCTAAGCCTTATTTTAAATTTTTCTCTTCGGGCCTAGTTTATTGTACCATCTGCAAATATCTAAATTAATTAAGGAGAAATAATTGTAAATGAAATAATTAGTTCCGGTCGATTCCGAAGATTGGTGAAACTATACCTTTCTAAAAAATATTAAAAAAGTCTTTTAGGAGAATCCGGCTGCATCTGTAAACGGATGTTACAATCTTTAATATTAAATAGATTGCTTCATTTAGATAAAATCTCTGCTTTTGCCGGCAGCCAGGTCTTAACTGGCAATGACTATGAAAATAATAATAATGGAATAATAATATGATAGGCGAAACAATTTTACATTACAAAATAATTGAGAAACTGGGTGAAGGCGGAATGGGCGAAGTCTTCAAAGCACAGGACACAAAACTTGACCGCTTTGTTGCATTAAAGTTTCTCCCCTCTCAGGTTATTTCATCAAATGAAGAAAAGGAAAGATTTATCCAGGAAGCGAAAGCCGCTTCGGCAATGAATCATCCTAATGTGTGTACTATTCACGATATTCAGGAGCACGATGGACAGCTATTCATTGTTATGGAATATATTGACGGTACCACACTCAGGGATATAAAACAAACTCTCTCTGAAAAAAGAATTCTTGATATCGCAATCCAGGTTGCAGAAGGGCTTGGTGCTGCTCACGAAAAGGGAATAGTACACCGCGATATAAAACCAGAAAACATAATGATCCGGAAGGACGGTATCGCACAAATAATGGATTTCGGGTTAGCAAAGTTATACACTTCTAGCAATGTTTCCCGACTGACCAAAGCGGGCACTACCATGGGAACAATGGGTTATATGTCGCCTGAACAGGTACAGGGATTAGATCTCGATCATAGGAGCGACATATTTTCGTTTGGAGTTGTACTGTATGAATTATTAGCGGGTGAATCTCCATTTAAGGGAATGCACGAGACCGCAATAATGTATGAGATTGTAAATGTGGATGCACCGCCGATTATAACAGTAAAACAAGACATAGATCCGCAGCTTGATGGATTGATTTTGGAATGCCTTGAAAAAGAAAAGGATGAGAGATGTCAGTCAGCAAAAGAACTAGCAAAAAATTTAAGAAAAATTAAACGAGTATCAACCGGCAACCGTTCAAGCAGAATGTACAATGTAAACAGTTCGGCAATAAATGTACGCACCACGGAAACCACGAAGGTACATTCTGTAAAATCTATCGGCGAGATGCAGGTTAAGGATTTTGCGCAAAATATTTTTTACAACCCCAAGCTTTTCTGGTCGGCAGCAGCTGTACTATTTATTGCGGTAATACTGCTGCTTGTATTTTCCGTA
>DATFMR010000014.1:0-2562 GCA_035266865.1 Ignavibacteriaceae bacterium
TGAGCTATACCCAGCAGGAGGGTTTGTTACCTCATATTTCCCGAAATAATTATAGGCAAGATCAAGTGCTATATATGGGCTAACTCTTCCAGCCGAAATAGTAAATTGTCCTCCAAGTCCAAGAGAATATATGCTTTGTGACGTTTCTGTACCATCATCGTTTCCCTTTAGGGAAGTATAATTAAACGAAATTATCGGAGTGATGGGAGAAATAGGAACTTGGAATTTCACTAGCATACCGGCGTGAAATTCTGTTGCAAAACCTGCACCGCCAGTACTTATTTCACTTGTATAAGCATCAGATCCCTGTAAACTGGTTGTACCAACACTTAATCCCCAAAATGTTGATTGAGCAAATGAATTACTAGCAAGAAAGAAAATGCCCAATAACAATATTATTAGTGTTCTTTTCATAATGCCAAATGAATTAAAAATTAGTATAGTTCTATATGCATTTATTTTGGTAAAAATACAAGTGTGTGGGGCGGGAACTGGATATATTTAATATTTATCTTTAAGTAAAGGGATATATAATATTAAGAGACTTGATTTTATAAAGGTCAAAATCCTATATTTAATTCAAAATTATTCTGATTTTTTATCTGAAAAATTTTTTTGTAGTGACCTTGTATGTTATTGTTCTGATACGATAGTATAAAAAATATTCGTTTTTATAACATTGAGATGTAAATGAAAAAAGCCCTTTCCCTCATTTTTTTCTTAATCCCATTATTCTCATTTATTGGTTTAGCTCAGAATGTATCAGGAATTTACTCTAATGCAATGGACGCTTACCATTCTGCTGATTATTCGCGTGCTCATGATCTATTTGAAAAAGTTTTATCCGGACCTTCTATTCCGGACGAACTTTATGCAACAGCCAAATATTATTCAGCTGATGCATTGTTGAATCTTGGTCAAAAAAATGCCGCAGCTACCGGATTTGAATACCTTATTAAAAACTTTAAATGGTCAGCTTTCAGAGACAAAGCACTATATAAAATAGGAATGATTTATTATGCTCAGGAAGATTATTCTACGTGCAGATATTATCTTACTCAGCTGCTGGATGAATATCCTGAAAGTGAATATGATGGATCAGCACTTTACTGGATTGGTGAGTCGTTTTCAAAAGAAAAAAGATTTAATGACGCAATATCATTTCTTAAGCAGGCAATAAATAGTCCAAAGAATAACAAATTTGTTGATTATTCTATTTATACACTCGCCAATACCTATGAAAAAGTCGGTGATTATAAAAATGCTGTAAAATATTATGACCAGCTTTTGTCATTTCACCGTGACAGCAAACTGGTTACAGCAGCTCAAATACGAATAGGAATATCATATTTCAAATTGAAAGAATATCAGTCATCTATTTTGGAATTAAATAACCCAATGGTGACATCTCTGCCGGATGATCAGTATGCAGAAAGTCTGTATTTGCTGGCAAATTCTTATTATCGTGTGAGTGATTACACAAATGCCGAGAAAACTTATCAAACCGTAATAAAAGATTTCCCAGGTTCACCCGTTATTCGTGAAGTTAAATACGGTCTCGCTTGGAGCTATTTCCAGCAAAAAAAATATGACAAATCATATAACCTGTTTAATTCAATTTCGGAAGGTAGAGACAGTATAGCAATCAAATCATTTTACTGGAAGGCAGAATCAAAAAGATATGCTGGGCAGGAAGCCGATGCGTTTAATATTTATAAAGAATTTTTGCTCAAATTTCCTAACAGTGATTTAAGTTACGGCATTCAATACCAGTTGGGACTAGGATATTTTAAGGATAAAAAATATGACTTATCTCTAGAATTTCTTACAACTGCCTTGCAGGCATCAGATCAGGATATAAAGGCAAAAGCATTAACCCTGATTGCAGAAATGAATCTTGAAATGAAAAATTATGATTCTGCAATTGAGAAATTCCGGGTTGTCTTAAACCTGAATGATATTTCTGAAAATCTCAAAAAAAGGGCTTTACTTGGCCTGGGATCTGCTTCTTTCTATTCACAAAAATATGATGATGCAATTTCATATCTGGCTAAATTAAAGGATGAAGATCCCGATTTTGAAACTGCCAAAACTAATTTCTTTCTTGCAGAAAGTTATTTCAGTAATTCTAATTATAATGAAGCATTAAAGTTTTACAATAGAGTTTCCGGTGATGATAAAGAATTAAACGCTGAGGCGCTTTACGGCAGAGCATATTGTTATTATAACCTTGGCGATTACCAGAATGCTGCGGATAAATTTTCTAATTTCCTGAAAAATTATCCAAATAACTCCCGCTCAGTAGATTCAAGATTGAGACTTGCAGATAGTTATTACGGGATGAAAAATTATTCATCATCGAGCAGGGTTTTCAAAGATTTACTCAGTTTTGATAAATCATCATTGAAAAATCCCGATACTTATTATCAATATGCTCAGACGCTTTATAAATCGGGAGAAACCAGGGAAGCAATTTCTGAATTCAATAACTTACAAAGAAAATTTCCACGCTCAAATTATGCTGATAAGTCTTTATACATAATTGGATGGATCTATTTTCAG
>DATFMR010000015.1:0-4384 GCA_035266865.1 Ignavibacteriaceae bacterium
AATATAATTACTAAAGTTGAAATAGCAGGACCCGGTTTTATTAATTTTTTCTTTAAACCTGAATTTATTGCCCGAATAATTAAAGATGTGAGAAAAGAAAACGAAAATTACGGCAGGTCAGATTTATTTAATGGTAAAAAAGCAAATGTTGAATTTGTTTCGGCAAATCCCACAGGACCCTTAACTGTAGGACATGGAAGAAACGCTGTTTGCGGAGACACAATTGCAAATCTGCTTGAGTGCGTTGGATATGATGTCGACAGGGAATATTACTTCAACAATGCCGGAAGGCAGATGCGTGTGCTGGGTGATTCGGTTAAGTATCGCTACCTGGAACTGCTCGGAGATAAAATTGATTTCCCCGAAGATTACTACCAGGGCGAATATATTAAAGATATTGCAAAAAGCCTTTTGGATGAATTTGGTGATTCATTAAGTGAAGAATCTCCCGAAGGTAAATTTAAAGAGAAAGCGGAAAAGGAAATATTTGAAGACATCAAAAAATCACTTTCAAATCTAAAGATAAAGCATAAAGTTTTTTATAACGAAAACACTCTTTACGAAGATAAAAGAATTGAAAAAACTTTAAAGAAATTTGAAGAAAAAGGTTTGTCATATAAAAAAGATGATGCAGTTTGGCTGAAACTTTCTGAGATGGGAAATGAAAACGACAAGGTAATTGTAAAATCGACTGGGGAACCTACATACAGGTTACCGGATATAGCCTACCACGTTACAAAATTTGAAAGAGGTTATGATCTAATTGTAGATATATTCGGGTCTGATCACAATGCTACATATCCTGATGTAAAAGCGGGATTAACTGCGCTTGGTTACAATGTTGAAAAAATTAAAGTGCTGATCCATCAGTTTGTTACAATTTTGGAAAACGGGGAAGTTGTTAAAATGTCGACCCGGAAAGCAAACTACATTACGCTTGATCAGTTGACTGAAGATGTTGGAAGTGATGTAGTGAGATATTTCTTTAATATGAGGAATATTACAACACATATGAATTTTGATCTTGCACTGGCAAAAAAACAATCCGATGAAAACCCTGTTTTTTATCTACAGTATGCACACGCTAGGATATGTTCAATTTTAAAAACTGTTCAGAAAGAAAGTATGCAGGTTTCAGAGGAAAACCTGGACTTGCTTACTGCGCCTGAAGAACAGCAGCTATTGAAAAAAATCCAGCAATTTAAAAATGAAATTTATTTAAGCGCACATTTCTTTGAAACACACAGAATTTGCAGTTATCTGGAAGAACTTGCAGCAGCATTTCATAAATTTTATACATTTTGCAGAATACTTGGTACAGAAAAAAAATTAGCCGAAGCCAGGCTGGCACTAGCAGAAGCAACGCAGATTATTATCAGGAACGGGCTTGCAATTCTCGGTGTTAATGCACCGGAGAGGATGTGATTTATAAATATTTCTCTTCAAAGTGCAACTTCTAATTTACACGAATTATCACTAACAATAACATGATATATAATATATAAGATTTGATTTTTGATTATTGAAAAAAATAAGTATCATTTATATTTTTAAGGATAGTTCTGGTGGTTACCTGTACAGGAGGATACTTTTCCTATAAGAGTCGTTCCGAAAAAATTTCTAATAATATTTAATATTGGTAGAGCTAAAGTTTTGCAAAATAATGGTTTACAAGTTTTTACTATTGAGATTATATAGTCTGATTAAGGGGGGATAGCTCATTTTAGTTCAAAAAAAATGTCGATTGTAGAAATTATTTTTGACATTAATAATATTTTGAATAACTTAATAGAGCAATAACAAAAAATAGATTATTAAAGCGAGAATAAAATGCCTGAAGAACGTACTTCCGTATCTGTAATTTATGAAAAACATAATAAATCTAATACAGTACCTGTCACTGGAGCATATGGGGGACCCATTCCAAATGGTGACGCTATAATGGTGCATTTTTTCATTGAATATCCCACTATTCCCAACAGCACAGAATTAGAAGTTAAAGATGGAAAAATTATTAACCCACAGACCGGTAAAAATATTTCAAGAGGTGATGTGACAAGAGAAGTACAATTTTCAGCGCATATGACAGCAAAATCAGCCATTGTTATAGGCAATTGGCTAATTGAAAAAGGTAATATGCTTTTGGGAAACAAAGAAGAGGAATAAATATGAGTGATATGTTTTCAAATACCTCAGCTGTTAGTGAAGAGGATTCTTTTATGACGCATATCTCTGATGATTATCGTAAGAAGGGTGATGAGTTATTAAGATATAGTAATACTGAATTGCTTACAATTAAGGATATTCCCGAGTCTGCAAGTCCTAATAAGGCGTTCTCAGAGTCTATAAATAAAAAACACATATTTAAGCTCAATAAAAATATTACAGTTAACAACACGATATTTATAAAGGATGAACAATTCTTTATTGAATTAAAGGATAATTTTGTTACAATAAACCATCCAATTTGGTCATTAATAGGTCAAGGGGAAAACTTATATGAAGCGATGAAGGATTTTATGATATTAGCTTATGAAGTATTTATTTCCCTAGCTGATGACAAACCTTCGGAGTTAACTGAAGATGCAAACAATCTAAGAAATTTTCTATTCAAAGTTTTCTAATCTATTAAATGTCCAACCAGAGAGATAGAGATATCATTGCAGCGGCATTATTAGAAAAGGGGTTTAAAGTAAAATCCACTCATCATCAAATATATTTTTTGTATTTTAAGGATAAAAAAACTTCTATTTTTACAAAAATTTCCCATGGTAGCAAATACAAAACATATAGTGATTCTCTCTTAGGGCTAATGAGTCGGCAATTAAGATTGAAAAAATCTGAACTTCTAAAGTTAATCGACTGTTCGATAAATTATCAAAATTATATAAAAATATTAATAGAAAGGGGGCATCTAAAATAATAGATATTTACCACATTGAGTTTAGTGAATCTTTATTGTTGATGTATTTGTTATTATAAAAAACAAAAAGTTAAACTTTGAACTTCGCGATAACATTTCTATTCTCTCCCAAACAGGAAGTTCAACTCCTTTAACCTCAACAGTTTCAGCAGTGTAAGATTCATTTTAATATCTAATTATGTGCATGAAAAATTGTTATAAATAGTGGTTTATCAATTCTCGGTGTTTCTGCCCCGGATAAAATGTAATTTATTTTTCAATCAGCAATTGCAACCGATGCTGCAAATACTTTATTTGTCCCGGCTTCCAGCAAGACTTTCCCGCATTCGTTTGTCGTAGCGCCTGTAGTTATCACATCATCTAAAATAAGCAGGTTCTTATTTCTTATTTTGTTTTTCCTTCTTACCTTAAAAGCGCCTGATACATTCTCCGCCCTTTCTTTTAAAGTCAGTGCAGTTTGAGATTTTGTAAATTTTATCCTTTTAATCAAACCAGTTTTCATTTTAACTCCCAAAGCTGAACTCAGTCCTTTGGAAATAAAATATGATTGGTTAAAACCTCTTTCAGCTTTCTTTAAATGATGCAATGGAACAGGGATAATTATATCAATTCCCCATTCTTCTAAAACACTCCTTCTTATCCTGCATAGTTGATTTCCTAACTTTTTCCCCGCAATAAATTTCATCTCATATTTTAATGAATGAATTATTGACTGTATCTCTTTATCCTTTTCAAAAATAAAAGCAGCGGTAAAACCGGAAATGTAATTACTGTTTTTAAATTTTCTTTCAAATTCATTTTTTATTCTTTCCTGGTCAGCAATTTTTAATTTGTTTCCGCAATTATTGCAGTAGCCGGATTCATTTATTCCGAGTTTAGATTTACAGGAAGGGCAGTATCGCGGGAGGAAAAAATCAGCTATTGCTGTGTGGGTAAGGATGTTATTAGTAAAGGCTTTCTTCAATTTTTACTTAAACTGGTCTATGATAATTATTATTTGATCAGGCTGTCATTTCGACCGAGGTGAGAAATCTTAATTATTTAGCAAATAAGATTTCTCGTTCAATAAATCGAACTCGAAATGACAACTTGTATTTAATTAGTCTTGTAAGTAATATAAAATAAGCAGACTTTTATAGCATCCCAAATCTTTTTCTGAAGAACCATTCAAGCCCAAATAATAATATAACAACTGCCATCAACCACTCATTTGACCAGAGATTCAGTTCATTGGTTTCAGTTTTTTCTTTTGCATAGGATTGCTCAAGGTTTTTAAGAATATTAAATAATTCATCATAATTACTTGCATCGAAATATTCCCCGCCGGTTTGTGTTGCCAGAGATTTCAAGAATTCATAATTCATTCGCGGATTTACGGATTCAATATCTACTTCTCCGATGTTAAAATTACCAGAATCATTCCCTAGTCTTTTCCCGTTTTGCAGGGCAATTCCGGTGAAA
>DATFMR010000016.1:0-56469 GCA_035266865.1 Ignavibacteriaceae bacterium
GTACTGTTCTGATGGGAGGAACGATCGCTGTAAAAAGTGAAGTTGGAAAAGGCACCACTTTTACTCTTAAGTTACCCTGTATTGAAATTGCTAATGACGATAAAACAAAGATAACCGGTTCCTAATGTGCTATCAAAATACACCAGTTCAATTATACGCTCCGGTTATGAATTGACATTTAAGGAAGTCTCTGCGTGGATTCGTCCGAATTGTGAGTACACCTATTTTGAAGAATCGGACGTTGAAATACTGCACAAAACTATTTCTGTCTTGGATGAATACTCCGAAGCTTTAAAAAAGAATATTGTTTACTGGCCGGAAGAGTTGAAGTAAATTACTACAAAAAAAACCTTCAAAAATGTTTTAATATCTTCGAAGGTTTAGACTTCCTAGTCACAAAATGTTATTATCTACTCATGCCTTAGCGCTTCAATAGGATCAAGGTTTGCTGCTTTGTAAGCCGGGTATGTACCAAATACAACGCCGACAAAAATGCAGAGACTTAACCCGATTGCTACCCAATCGTAGGGAATAGCAGTTTGAGCATTTAAAAAACTACCGGCAATATTTCCTATTCCAACACCGAGAATAATCCCAATAAATCCACCCCCAATACAGAGAGTGATTGCTTCGATAAGAAATTGAATAAGAATATTATTCTTCCTTGCTCCAACTGCTTTTCTAATTCCAATTTCCCTGGTTCTTTCGGTAACCGAAACCAGCATAATGTTCATAATGCCAACACCTGCTGCAAGCAACGCAATAATTGAAACAACAAGAGCCCCGATTTTTATTCCGCCTGTAATCTGGTTTACCTGACCGATCATAGATTCGTTGCTGAAAATTTCAAAATCATTATCTTCCCCTGCCGGCACTTTTCTTATAACTCGCATAAAACCTATCGCAGATTCAATCAGCCTGTCATAATTTTCTTTAGAATTTGCCATAACCATAATATTAACGCTGGTTCTGTACTTACCGTAGAATGACTGGAATGTTGTTATTGGCATAACTACTAAATTATCCTGACTATCCCCGAACATTGCCGGTTTTGGTTCCAGGACTCCAATTACCAGCAATGGTTTTCCATCAACTCTAACCGTTTGCCCTACCGGGCTGACACTCGGAAAAAGTTTATCAACAACATCTTTTCCAAGTAAACATACGTAGGTAGAATTTTCAATATCATTTGCTCTTAATCCTCTTCCGTAAGCAACATTCCAGTTATTTGTAGTCAAACCTCCTGCAGTCTCCCCGTAAACCCTAATATTCGGATTTGTTTCTACATTTCCATATTTAACAATTTTACCTCCGCGTCTCTGTTCCCCGGCTATCTCTTCTGCTCCATTTAACAAATTTTTAAGTCTATAATAGTCCTCTAAAGTAATATCCTTCCTGTTCCTGTATTTTTGCCATTCGCTATGGCCTCCTGTATGAAGAGCCGGGAATTTCTGAATCTGAAAAGTATTTTGTGAAAGATCGGACAACCCGCTTTCAATACTATTTTGCAGCATCGTAATAATTGTCATAATTACAATGATTGAAAAAATTCCGACAACAACACCAAGAACGGTTAAAAGTGTTCTGAGCCTGTTTCCTCTGATTGATTGAAGGGAAATCTGTAGAATTTCGAATAGCCGCATTAAGTAACTCCGGGAGAATATTTATTATGTTCTAAAAATGGAAATTAAATCATTCTTAATTATGATACAACGAAATTATGACCAATGACAATTAAATAATTGTTAGACAAATCTGAAGTAATCAAGGTTTAATTTTAGAAAAGGTTAAATGAATATTGGAATAGAAATAAATGATTGTCAGCCTATCCCTAAATAAATATTTATAAAATATGGGGCACAAAAATCAACAAAGGACGATGTCTTATTCATATCTCAATGCTTCAATCGGGTCTAGGTTTGCGGCTTTATAGGCAGGATAAGTACCAAAAATAATCCCAACTATAATGCATAATAAAAGTCCAATCAGAACCCAGTCATACGGTATAGCAGCTCCTGCTGACAGAAAACTACCGGCGATATTCCCGATTCCTATTCCCAGTAAAATCCCCACAATACCTCCTACAAGGCAAAGAGTAATCGCTTCAATAAGGAACTGAAATAGAATGTTTTTCTTGTTTGCGCCGACAGCTTTTCTTATGCCAATTTCATGCGTCCTTTCTGTAACTGACACAAGCATTATATTCATGATCCCCACACCTGCAGCAAGTAATGCAATAATTGAAACTACCATTGCACCAATTTTAACTCCTCCGGTAATTTCACCAATCTGGCCAATTAATGATTCATTGCTCATTATTTCAAAATCATTTTCTTTTCCGGGTAGTACTTTTCTTATAGTTCTCATATAACCTATAGTGGCTTCAATTGTTGATTCATAATCTTCCTGGGAATATGACATAATTGTTATATCAACATTCCCGTTTTTTCCACCGAACATAGTATGAAATGTTGTAATGGGTACAATTATGTAATTATCGAAACTTTGTCCGAAAAAAGCAGGTCTTTTTTCCAATACTCCTATTACCAATAATGGTCTGCCACTAACGGTAACATTCTGACCTACAGGATTAATACTTGGGAATAATTTATCAACAACATCGGGACCTAACAAGCACACATTTGTAGAATACTGGACATCTGTCTCTCTAATTTCTCTGCCAACTTCAATATTCAGGTTTGCAGTTCTGTGCACACCAACTGTTATGCCGCTTACCCATATATTTGGATTTGTTTCTTTGTTTCCGTATTTGACAATGATATTTCCCTGTGCAAGATCGGCTCCCATATATTTAGCTTGACTCAAAAGCCCCTCTAGTCTGTAAAAGTCTTCCAGGGTAATATCTTTCCTGTTTCTATATTTCTCAAATGCACTTCTTCCACCTGTATTAATAGCCGGAAATTTCATTACCTGGAAGGTATTTTTACTTAGAAATGAAATACCATTTTCAATCGTATTCTGGAGCATTGTAATTATTGTCATTATAACAATAATAGAAAATATTCCAACAACAACGCCTAGTATTGTCAAAAATGTTCTTAATCTGTTTCCTGAAATTGATTTGAGGGAAATAAGGACGGTCTCTAAAAAGTTCATTTAACTGATCCCCTTTTTAAGGAGTTAACCTAAATAATTATTTCAGCAATAAATTAATTTAAACCCTATTAATTATCAATAAAAAAGCCCGCTCAAATTGAACGGGCTTAAAAATATGATCATATTTTAATATAATTTTTATTCATATCTCAAAGCTTCAATAGGATCAAGATTTGATGCTTTGTATGCTGGATATGTTCCGAAAATAAGTCCTACAAATACACAAAGCGAAAGACCAATTGCAACCCAATCATAGGGGATGGCTGATTGCGCATTCAAAAAACTTCCTGCTATATTACCAATACCAACCCCGAGAATAATACCTATCAAACCACCGAACAAACAAAGCATTATTGCTTCAAATAAAAACTGATTAAGTATATTAGCTTTCTTAGCACCGATGGCTTTTCTTATTCCAATTTCTCTGGTTCTTTCAGTTACGGATACCAGCATAATGTTCATTATGCCTACACCGGCTGCAAGTAATGCAATAATTGAAACGACCATAGCTCCGATTTTTACACCTGCTGTAATATCATTTATTTGAGCGATTACCGTTTCATTGCTAAAAATTTCAAAGTCGTTATCTTTCCCGGGCTGATTTTTTCTAATCGTTCTTAAATATCCAATTGCTGATTCGATTGTAGGGTTATAATCTTCTTTACTTTTTGACATTACCATAATATTCACGCTATAACTGTATTTTCCGTACATTGATTGAAAGGTAGTTATTGGTGTAATTACATAATTATCTCTGCTGTTTCCAAACATCTGGGGTTGCTTCTCTAGCACACCTATCACCCTCATAGGCCTTCCGTCAACTTTAACAGTCTGTCCTATAGGATTAATGCTTGTAAATAATTTATCGACTATATCCTGACCAATAATGCAAACATTGTTTGAACGGTCGACATCCGTCTGCATAAAATCGCGTCCGTATTCAACATTCCAATTATTCGTTTTCACTCCGCCGAGAGTTTCACCAGCCAATTGAATGTTAGGATTAGTCTCAATGTTCCCATATTTAATTATAATTCCGAATCTCCATTGTTCAGCCCCCATATAAAGGACATTATCCTTCATGTTTTCCTCGAGTCTGTAATACTCCTCGAGAGTTAGATCTTTCCTGTTTGCATATTTTTCTCTCCACCCAGGTCCGCCACCGCCGTTTTGGGGAAATTTTTGAATCTGGAAAGTATTCTTATTTAATTGTGATACACCATTTTCGATACTTTTTTGTAGCATCGTAAGAATCGTCATTATCACAATAATTGAAAAAATCCCAACTACTACACCTAGAATAGTTAGCATCGTTCTAAGTTTATTATTCTGTATCGATTGTACAGATATTGAAAAAATCTGGCTAAGTTTCATTATTCATACCTCAATGCTTCCACAGGATCCATTTTCGCAGCAGTATATGCTGGAGCAAATCCTGCTATAATTCCTGTTAAAAGTGAAACTACAATTGCTATTATGAATGCACCGTATTCTACAGAAGTAACAATAAACTGGTTAATTACCATCGAAAGGAGAATCGCAAGGACAAGCCCGACCATTCCTCCCATCAAACAAATTGCTGAAGATTCTAAAATGAATTGCCCTAATATTGTTCTTCTTTTTGCTCCAATTGCCTTCCTCAACCCAATTTCCTTTGTCCTTTCCCTAACTGATACAAACATAATATTCATTATCCCTATAGCACCAACAAAAAGAGAAAGACCGGTAATAAACAATCCGGCAATCTGGATTACTCCTACAACAGAATTAAAGTTCTGTTGAAGAGCTTCCTGCTGGTTTATTGCAAAATCGTTATCCTCATCATATTTTAGTCCTCTCACTTTTCTCATTACGCCTTCAGTTTCAGCCTTTGTTTCTTCAACAGTTGCAGGACTTGTTGCTCGAACATTGATAGTAATACTGCTTGACCATCTACTCATAAAGTATTTAAAAACTGAACCTATTGGAAGATATACCTGATTATCAGGATTGAATGGACCAAGAATAAAACTACCTTGTTCTGCCAAAACGCCAACTACTTTAAAGTTTTCATTTCCAATCTTAATTTCTTTATCTAATGCATTCCCCATGGGGAAAAGATTTTTTGCAATCTCACTTCCAATTACAACAACATTTCTTGACGCTTTACCTTCGGTTTCAGTAAAAAATCTACCCAGGTCAAATGTAAAATTTGTAGTTTTAACATAATCAGCTGTTGAACCTGTAAGAAATACTCCATCAACTCTTCTATCCTGGTATTTAACTGTTCTGTTACTATTCACAACAGGTGCAACTGCCTGGGGAAGTTTTGCCAGTTCCTTGAATTTTTCAAAATCTTCCATTGTAATATTTTTCCGGTTCCTGATCTTCCACCAGTCAACATTTTGGAACCATGGTCTTTTGTTTACATACAATACATCAGATCCAAGTGCACTAATCCCTTTTTCAAATGCATTATTGATCCCGCTGATTGCAGTAGTCATTAATACAACAGAGGTTATACCTATTACAATGCCCAACATTGTTAAAATGGATCTGATTTTGTTAGAGCGTATGGCCCTCAAAGCAATGAGCATACCTTCTTTTAGTTCGAAGAAAAAATTATTCATGTTTTTCTCAATTGATGTTCAAATTATTTCAATCTAAATTTTTAACTTTTATTGAATTACAGTAGCCTTTGGCTTTGGAACAAATCTATTATCTACCCGCTTATCAGATTCTACCAAACCATCTTTTAGCCTTATGATTCTCGCAGCATGCTCTGCAATATATTCTTCGTGAGTTACCAAAATAATCGTATTGCCTTTTTCATAGATCTCGTTAAATAGAATCATTATTTCTTCACCTGTTTTTGAATCCAGGTTACCGGTCGGTTCATCCGCCAGGATTATTGACGGTCTCGTTACAAGCGCACGCGCAACAGCAACTCTCTGTCTCTGTCCACCGGATAATTCATTCGGCTTATGATGCATCCTGTCCTTAAGTCCAACTTCAGTTAAAGCAGTTTCTGCTCGTTCCTTTCTTTCATAAGCAGGTATGCCTGCATAAATCAAGGGAAGTTCAACATTATGTAGAGCATCCGATCTTGATAATAAGTTAAAAGTTTGAAAAACAAAACCTATTTCTTTATTCCTGATTTTTGCAAGGTCATTATCGCTCATTTCGCTTACACTACTACCTGTAAAATCATATTTACCCGATGTAGGAGTGTCCAGACAACCAAGCATATTCATTAAAGTTGATTTACCTGAACCGGAAGGACCCATGATAGCTACATATTCATTCTTATCAATTTTCAAAGTTACATCTCTTAAAGCGTGAACCTTTTCGGAACCGACTTCATAAATTTTAGCTATATGTTCAATATTTATTATGTTCATCTTAAATTTCCGTTATTTTTTTTCAGATTGAAAAGCATTACCTCTGTTTTCTACTCTAATAGTAGAGCCTTCTTTTAATTCTCTGGATATTGCTCTGTAGCTTCCAGTAATTACTACCTCATCACCGGTTAAGCCAGTTTTAACCTGGATAAAATTATCATCACTAATTCCGGTACTAACTTCAACCATTTTTGCTTTTCCACCACTAACTACAAAAACTACTTCTTTAGGTTTAGTATCTATTTTTTTCTTAGTCGGTTCTGCACCATCATCAGAACTATTTTTTGAACCCTTATCCATAAAATCACCGGGAGATCTTGCAGTTACGCTTTGGATCGGTACACTCAACACATCTTTAATTCTTTCAGTTTCAATTTTTGCATTACAGGACATGCCCGGCCTTAAATTAGGATCTGTATCAATTAATTTTATCTTAACTTCAAAATTAACAACCTGGTCCTGTGTGCCTGCTCCTGTAGCTTGAGCGCTGTTGCCTATTTGTTTTACAGTACCTCTGAATTCCTTATCTCCAAATGCATCAACTTTTACTCTTGCGGTATCTCCAACAGAAATTAAAACTACATCATTTTCATCGACATCTACAACAGCTTCAATATTGTTTAAATCAGAAACTGTCATTATATCCGTTCCTTGCGTAAAATTACTACCAAGAACTCTTTCGCCTAGTTCCATATTAAGCTGCGTGATTATACCATCCATCGGAGAATAAATTGTTGTCTTCCTCAAGTTATCCTTTTGAACTTTCAATGCTGCTTCATTTTGCGCTACGTTTGCTTCTGCTCCTTCATATTGAGCTTTTGCAGAAAGATATGAACTCTTTGCTGTCTCAAGTTCAGCATCACTTGAAAGACCTTTTGCGTGCAGTTCTTTTACTCTGTTATAATCTGCCGATACTCTATCTAGATCAGCTTTCCTCTGCGCCATAGTAGCTTTTGCACTTGTTAGGTTGGCTTCTGACTGTTGTACCTGTGCAATATAAGCATCCTGTCGAATTTTTAACAGCAGATCACCCTTTTTTACTACCTCTCCCTCTTTAACCGGTAGTGATACTATTTCGCCACTTACTTCCGGTGTAATAACAACTTTGAATTCCGGATTAATTTTACCGGTAGCAGAAACAGTTTGCGTTATGTTTCTTTTCATAACTTTTTCTGTTTGCACTGAGATAATGTCTTCTTTGTTTCCTCCGACAAATGCAATTACAATAAGTACAAGAATTAATAATCCTATGGAACTGAAAATGATTATTTTCTTCTTTGATTTTTGTTTCCCGTTAGCCATTTAATTATTCTCCTATATTAAAATTTATTCGTATTTTTTATAATTTAGTTCTCCAAGAAGATATTTTAACTGCTGGCTCAATTGGATATATGAGAACTGTGCATTTATTAGATTTGTGCGTGCTGTTGTGTAATCGGAATTAGCAATTAATACATCCAAAAGAGTGCTTGAACCCAGAGAATATCTTTCTTCCTGGATTTTCCTGTTTTGCTCAGCAGCAGTTACATTTGTTTTATTAACCTCAAGGCTTTTCTGTGCTGCCTGCAAATCGAGATATGCTTTTTGTATATCCTGCTTAATTGTTCTTTCGAGATCATTTAAAGCCAGTTGACTGTTCATTTCATTTACTTCAGCAATTTGTACCTGGTTTGATGTCCTGAAACCTGAAAAAATTGGTAGGCTCAATGTTAGTCCTACACTGGTACTTCTTGAATCTGAAAGGTTTTTAAATTCATTTGCACTTAGACTATAACTGATATTTCCACTTAGTCTCGGCAAATGTCCGGATCTTGCAATTGTAATGCCATTTGAAGCGCTTTCAAGATCATACTGAGCACTTTTATAATCCGCTCTGTTTGAAAGTGCTTTAGCAACTAATCCTGAAAGGTCACGATAATCTGATGTAAGATCCATATTCAAAATAGATTTTTCCTGTTCAGTCAAACTATCAGTAAAACTATAATCTTCAAGAACATCAAGAGCAAGATAACTTAACAAGTTGCTCTTTGCAGTTTCGAAGGTATTGTTAGCATTAATTAATGCTAATTCAGCATTGCCTGTTTTTACCTGCTGTGAGTAAACATCTGCAAGAGTTACAGCACCGAGTTTATTTCTTTCAGTAATAGTTTCAAGATTTCTTTTGTTCCATTTAAGATTATCTTCCTGCACCTTCAACAATTGCTCCGCATTTATAACTGCATAATAAAGGCTGATTGTTTGATAAACTATATTTTGTTTTAAATTTTCAAGCTGAAGTCTTGCAGACTCGAGATTATCATTACTTTGTGATAACGTAGCAAAATTTGATAGTCCATCAAATAAGGTCCAATTTGCATTTACACCTGCACCATAACTCCTGGTCTCGCTTGTACGTCCGGAAACTACTATTGGACTTCCGCCAATAAGTACTGTTCTGGGCTGGTCATCAACAGACCTATTCCAACTCCAGCTTGTGGATGCATTAATAGAAGGCAAAAAATTCCCATAAGCTACCTTCACACTTGATTCTGAATTGTTAAGATTATTTTCTGCTCTTTGCAAAGTAGTATTTTTTTGCAATGCAATTTGTATAGCCTGATCTAACGATAATGTTTTCTGACCAAATGAAACCGTGGTAAAACATAAAATGCACAAGAGACTAATTAGACTACGCATCTTTTCTCCCATTGATAAATTAATTTTTAATTTCTTCCTTTTTGCATTAGGACATTAATTATTTTAAAAGGTTACTTAAAACTCCAAGTACTAATTCGTATAAAATCTTAATTTGTTTAATTTTGAATCAAAAATATCATTTAAATAGCTTCTATAATGATTTTAGTTACGAACGGTAGAATAATTACATATTCGGTATTTTAAGCACCTTATATTTATATCAGTTTGACAGTTAATCCAAAGGAATAGTTTATAAGAGGTAAAAAAGAATTTAATTTTGTTGGATTTAGCAATCCAAATCAGCTGTTCAATTATTTAAGTAATTATCTTTTATTTTTAATAGATACTCGTATGCTTCCTCATAATTATTACCAATCTGTCCATCTAGTATAGCATCTTCAATTGCAGTTTTTATTTCACCTACTTTTTTTGAAGGTTTTAAATTACAAATTTTCATGATTTCATCTCCTCTAACCGGCGATTGAAAAGCTCTCAATCTATCTTTCTCTTCAACCTCCCATACTTTTTTCATAACATTTTCATAATTGCTAAGATATTTATTTACTTTTACTTCATTCTTACTTGTAATATCAGCCCTGCATAAAGTTATTAAATCTTCCAAATCACTCCCTGCTTCTACAATAAATCTTCTTATAGCAGAGTCTGTCACTTCTTCCTTTGCAAGTGCTATTGGCCTTAAATGCATTCGTACAAGTTTCTCAATATATTCAAGTTGGTTCATAGGAAGTTTTAACCTTCTGAAAATCCCTTTCATCATCCTTGCGCCAATTTCTTCGTGACCATGGAAAGTCCAGCCAGTTCCTTCGACAAACCTTTTTGTCTGAGGCTTCGCAATATCATGGACTAATGCTGCAAAACGTAACCATATATTGTCAGTTGCTTTTGAAATATTATCAACAACTTTACAAGTATGCAGGAAGACTTCTTTATGATGATAATCCTTTCGTTGTTCAACTCCCGCAAGATTAGCTACTTCGGGAAAAACTATTTCCATAACGCCTGTTTGCTGCATTAATTTTAATCCCACAGATGGCATATGTGATTTTAGTATTTTTATAAATTCGTCGGTAATCCTTTCCTGTGAAACAATTTTCAATCTTTCATTCAGAGCTTTTGCTGCATTAAGTATTTTTTCATCTACTTTAAAATTTAATTGCGCCGCAAACCTGAATGCCCTCATAATTCTTAATGGGTCATCATTAAAAGTATAAATAGGATCTTGCGGAGTTTTTATAATCTTGCTTTCAATATCATTGAGTCCGGTATATTGATCAACAAAATAACCAAAATCATTTTTATTGATAGATACCGCAAGCGTATTAATGGTGAAATCACGGCGTTTAATATCATCTTCAAATGTACCTGTTGTTACAGCTGGTTTTCTACTATCTTTGCTATAGGATTCCTTTCTCGCACCTACAAATTCCAGATCAAAATCGTTAAACCTAAAATGGGCTGTTCCATAGTTTTTAAATAACGATATTTTTTTTACACCTAATTCTTTGGCAAGTTTTGAAGCATAATCCGGTCCATTTCCAATTACAAGAAAATCCATTTCATTTCTTTCTCTTTGCAGTATTAAATCTCTGATAAATCCACCAACTAAAAAAACTTTATAATTTAATTGATCAGCAATATTAGTAGCTACGTTTAAAAATTCGTATTTATTTAACTTTTTTGCGAAATCCATCAGTACTCTTTATTTAAAAAAGTGAAGAATACAAAGATAAAATATTTTTAGGTGAAATTTGTAAGAATAGGATAATTCTTTTGGTCAGAAAGGCCTATATAGATTTAGGATACAGGACGTGCATTGCTACCCATAAGTACTGCGAGAGGTTTAAGAGGTTCAAAGTTGCTGCAAATTATCTTCATTGCAGCCGCAATCGGAACAGAAAGGAACATTCCGACAATTCCCCAAATCCATCCCCAGAATATTAGTGAGAACAAAACAAAAACTGTGCTTAGGTCCATTTGTCTCCCCATAAAATGAGGCTCAATAAAATTTCCCATAATACTCTGATTAAAAAATAAAAGAACAGCCATTGATATTGAAGTAAATCCAAATCCGTATTCGATTAAAGCAACAAGTATCGGAAATATCGAAATCAGGATTGATCCTATGTTCGGTATAAAATTAAAAAGAAAAGTTAAAATTCCCCAGGCAAGAGGGAAATCAATTCCGTAAGCCCATAGGATAATTGAAACAATAAGTGCTGTAATTATGCTCACTATTGTTTTTATTACAAGATAGGATTGCAGTTGTGTATTGATGCTTATTAAAATTTTTGATATCGTATCGCTTTTACTTGCAAACGCTACTTTAATTCTTTCTTCAAAATTCTTTTTACCAAGTATCATAAATATCCAAAATATCAAGGAAATAAATAAATTAGAAAGCAAAGCTGAAAGGGAATTAAATATGCTCTGTATAATGCCGGCTTTAAATAACCCCTGGAAAATTGATGAAGCATCAAATTTATCAATCCGCAGATTAAGCATTTCGCTCAATTCTTTTATAGTCAAATTAAATGGAGCAAGAGATGACTCAAGAAATGCAAGTAGCCTTTCTACATAGTATTTAATTTTATCTGCAAACAAAGGATAATTAGAAGCAAGCAAAAGTCCTAGCAAATAATATAACCCGAACATAGCAATCAATAAAAGCGAAATTGTTACCCACCTTGGTACCTTCCGATCATGCAGATATTCCAATGCCGGATGCAATAAATAGGTCATGAAAATTGCTATTGTTATAGGAATGAGAATTTCCCTTAAAGCAATTAATATGTATACAAAAATAACGAATGAAATAAACCCGATAAAATAAGTCAGGATTGAAGTGTTCTTAATATTTATTTCTTTCGATTCGGGCATTTACTTAATTCAGATTGGTTATTATTAAAGTAGAAAATATTTTGTCAGCATTATAATAAAACCAATTTGCTTTTACAAAATTATTTTTAGCTATTACATAAAAATTTCGATCCTCTTTATATCGCAGTGCTAATGAAGCCATTTTCCGAGCATTTTTAAAATCGAGTTTCTTCATCATAAATTGGGATAAATTAAAGACAGCAAAGCTACTTTCTAAATCTGAAACGGTGAAATTTTCAAAGCCGGTTATAAACGAATTGTAATCAACTTTTGTAAGTTCTGCTAAATTGATATAGAAAGGTATAGAACTATAAACATATCCATTATTGTTAATAACTTTAATAATTCCAAGTTTTTGGGATTCAGTACCAGTAATATAATCAACTAAAGACTGATTATTTTTTATTAAATCGATTCTGAATTTTGCCAGATTACTTAAATTTCTGTTTGGATTTTCAACAACCAAATCCTTATACAATGAATCAGCGATATTTATTTTACCTGATATAGCATAATAATCAGCTAGTCGAAATTGAATATTGTAATAATATGCTGTATTTGGAAATTTTCTTAAAGAATTTCTTAAAGTATCAATTGCTGCTCCAAGATTATTCTTTTCTTTTAATGATGATGAAAGACCTATTACAGCCGAATAAACAGGTGCAGTATTCAATATTTCTTTAAATATTATAGTCGATTCATCATAATCATTAGAGGAATAGGCATCCCAGCCATTTTCTAATCTATCCGCAATATATCTGGGGCAAATTTTTTGAAAGATTGTCTGTCTGCCGAAATAATAATCTGCTTTGGCCTTCCTGTATTTTAGATCAAAAGTCTTTATATATTCAATATATTTTTGAATAACTGAATCAATCTTGATTTTATAATATCTGGTAAAATCCATATCAGAATAGAATTTTTTGAATTTTTCTATACCAAAATTTTTAATTAGATATTTAGAAAACGAACCTGAATAAATATATGAGATTGATGAAACTTTATTGAAAAAATTGAACCCTTTAAAAATATATGCAAGATTAACCTGATACCCATTTTCGTATGCCAGAGCAGCCATATAATCAATGGTATTATTATCAAATACAGGATCAGCAGCTACAGCAACACCTTCAATTAATGCAGGGTTATAGTTATCGGCAACTTTAAAGATGCCTGTTCCAAAATTAGCTGAAAAAATATGAGCAATTTCATGTTTCAATGTTTGTTTGTAACTTTCAATCGATACATAAATCTGCCCCAACCACGGTTTAGCAACATCTGCATTTGCAGACCCAAACAAATTCCCTTTTTGTTCACTTGAAGCAAATACATAGGAATTGATCTTATTTTCCGGTTCCTTATTAAAAAATTCACTTAATTGAGAAAAATAAAATTCGTGTTCAAGTGATATTAGTTTGGCAAAATTATCATCATAGTCCGGATTAACATAAATCGTAAAATGAGGAGTTTCTATTTTTTTACTTAATGTATTCCTCAAGCTCGTATTTGTTGTAGAATACCCTAATACAGGAGATAAATAAATAAAGACAGCAGCAGTAAATAAGATTAAAGTGGCTAAGACGTTCTTTGGAATTTGTAATCTTTTCTTTAATGAATAATAACAGGTTATACTAATTGCTGAGAAATAGATAATGTTTATTAACCTATAAGCAACGAGTTTTCCACTAATTTTGATTCCTTCATCATATATTGTTCCAGGGAAATATCCAAAAATTGGATTAAAGAAATATACCTGCGGATTAAAATAAAATTCGAAAAATGGTATAAGCAAAATTGCAATTGTTATAAGTATGAAAAATAAGACTCTAAATCTTTTACAAATAAAAACTGAGAATATTCCGAGCGCACTTCCGATAATAATTGAAGGAAAAGTTATTACTAAATAAAACAAGGTACCATATTTCAATGAACAAAAGATAGTCAAGATTGAATGGGATATCGAAATTATAATGGGAAAAATTAAAAATAGAAAGAATGGAAATTTATAGTAATTAAAGAGAGAAATTTTTAAGGACGATTTCTTTGCATATCTGAATGTTTTAATAGTATAAATACCTGAAAGAAAGACTAATAGAATTGAATTCGCGAATGCAAATTCGAATCCATATACATTAAATAAAGGCAGAAAAAGCAGTAAAATATTAAATAAGATTATTACAAAAAGATAAATTAGAAGCCTTGGGTAACTTTTTAATATTTTATTTAATTTGCTCACAATTTTTAATATTCACTTCCCTGTACTCTTTCAATATCAGCACCAAGGGCTTTCAATTTTTCTTCAATTCTTTGATAGCCTCGATCCAGGTGATAAACTCTAAGTACTTCGGTAGTACCTTCAGCTGCAAGGCCTGCAAGAACAAGACTAGCACTTGCCCTTAGATCCGTGGACATGACCTTTGCTCCCTTTAATTTTGTTGTACCTTTAATTAATGCCGAGTTCTCTCTGACACTTATATTTGCTCCTAACCTAACTAGCTCAGGGACATGGCTGAACCTATCCAAATAAATATTATCAGTGACAGTGGAAACGCCATCAGCAAGGGACATATAGGCTATCCATTGTGCTTGCATATCTGTTGGGTAACCCGGAAAAATGGAAGTAGTTATATCTGTTGGAATAATTGAACCTTTACTTGCATTCAGTTCTATTATGTTATTGTTTTTTATAATCTTACAACCACTATTTTCAAGTTTCAGTATAACAGAATCTAAAAAATTACTCTTTATACCACTCATCCTAATATTTCCACCTGTTATCGCTCCGGCAATCAGCATCGTCCCTGCTTCTATTCTATCAGGAATAGTATCAATTTCAGAGTTATATAAATTGTCTACACCTTGAATGGTTATAGTTGAAGTTCCTATACCTTCAATTTGTGCTCCCATTTTTAGAAGAAAACTAGCGAGGTTAGATATTTCTGGTTCCTTTGCAGCATTATTTATTACTGTAATACCATTAGCTAGAGTTGCTGCCATTAATAAATTCCCTGTTGCACCAACTGAAGAAATATCCAGATTGATTTTTGCACCTTTTAATTTTTTTGCTTTAGCTACTATGTATCCTTCTGTCAATTCTATGTCTGCACCCATTTTTTTTAGTCCTTCAAGATGCAAGTTTATAGGCCTGGGCCCCCAGGCACATCCACCCGGCAAAGAAACTTTTGCATTTCCATACCTGGCAAGCAAAGGGCCAAGTACATATACACTAGCTCTCATTTTTTTGACGTGTTCGTAGGGAGCATCCTGACTTGTTATATTAGATGTATCAAGTTCCAGTTTATGGTTTTCAAATGAATATTCTGCTCCAAGATGATTCAATAGTTTAAGCATTGTAAATATGTCATTAAGTTCGGGAGTATTATGCAAAACTGATTTACCGTTGGCTAAAAGTGTTGCCGGCATTAAAGCAAGAGATGCGTTTTTTGCCCCATTTATTTTAATGCCACCTGAAAGTTTTTTGCCACCATGTATTACAAACTTATCCACTATACCTCAATAATATTAGATGAAGAAAAGAACTTAATTAGGTTATAAACAAATTAAATATTAAGAAAAGTAAAATCAATTTGGATTAGTCCTGGCTGCCCAGTATGGTTCCATTAACACCGACTAAAATAACTTTTTTGGAAGGTAAAACAGCAATATGATTTAAGGCGCCGAACTTTCCACTTGAAGTTGTTTCCCAGCTTTTTCCTGAGTCATCAGTAACTAGAACACTTCCACTTCCTGTCAGAATAAGTCCATTTTTATTATCCAGGAAAGCAATAGAATAAAGTCCGGCTATTACACCTGAAGAAACATTTTCCCAAACGGCACCGCCATTTTCTGTTCTAAAAATTTCACCTCCACCACCGACAATTATTCCTATACTATTCGAAATAAATGAAATATCTTTTAAATAAACATCACTAAAGCTAGTCATTGTTGTCCAGGTGTTTCCTTTATCAGTAGATTTTAATAACTCTCCATTCCATCCTACTGCAAATCCTGTATTTTCATTTTCAAACGCTATTGAATAAAGAAGTCTATGTGATGGTGAAAGCACCCTATTCCAGGTATCCCCGCCATTAATAGTTTTGAGAATTGTACCGTTACCCCCGGCAATAAATCCAATATCAGAGTTATCAAAGAAATAAATGCCAAACAATGAAACTGATAAATCAATATTAACCTTTCTCCATGAACTTCCACCATCAGTAGTATTTAATATTGTTCCTTTTTCACCTATAACTAATCCTTTGCTTACATTAAAAAACTTAATATCATTAAAAATTAAATTTGATTCTCCGACAGGCATTACTTCCCAGGTTTTTCCGCCATTTATCGATTTTAATATCGTGGAATTTTCTCCACATGCATAACCAACAGAATCACTGACAAAATTTACTGAATTCAGATTGCTGGTTGTAGGGATATCAATAGATTTCCAACTTGTTTTTGTTAAATAGGATGGATTTGTTTTGTAAGTATTTTCACCATTGTTAATAATTTTTACCGGAGTTTCTTGCTCTGTCCAGGGTCCCGATATAGATTGGTAAACAAGATAAATTAGTGCGGCAAATACAATAATTATAAATAATACCAAAAAATATTTTTTTACTTTTTTTAATAATTGCGAAGGGGAAGTTTCAATTCTTTTCGCTTTTATTTTTTCAACCTTTTTTTTATTAGTTTTTTTTGTTCTTTTGTAGGGTGTTACTGGAATATTGTTCAATTCAGCCTGGAATTCCTCACAGGAATGGTATCTCCTTGAAGTGGATTTGCTAAGTGCTTTAGCAAGCACAGAATCAACCATAGGTGGAATATTATCAAACTGGCTGGATAATTTTACTGGATTTTTTTTCAGATGTGCTTCCATTATATGAAAATCAGTTGGAGCTTCAAATGGGGTCTTACCAGATAGCATTTCATAAAATGTAATACCTATTGAATATATATCACTTTGCAGCGTCGGTTCCTGCGCTTTAATCTGTTCCGGGCTCATATATAACACTGTACCCAGTTTGGCGCCCGTTTTTGTTATTCCACTTACTTCGTTAATAGATTTGGAGATTCCAAAATCCATTATTTTAGCAATTCCATCCTCATTAATTATAATGTTCGAAGGTTTAAGGTCCCTGTGTACAAATCCTTTTGAATGAGCATAGGAAACTCCAACTAGTATTTGATTTATAATATCAATAGCATAGGCGAGCTCCAGTTTTCCTTTTCTATCTATCAAATGCTCAAGAGTCTCCCCCGCAACATACTCCATTACAATCCCAAGAGTACCACCATCTTCAGTAAATCCATATACGGGAACAATGTTCGAGTGGTTTAGCTTTGCCTGGTTCTTTGCTTCTCTTTTAAATCTTTCAATAAATTGTGGATTTCTCAGGGCTTGCTGATTAAGTATTTTTAAGGCAATATATCGTTCAAGTTTAAGATCGAATCCTTTGTAAACTATCCCCATTCCCCCTTCGCCAAGAATGTTAATTATTCTATAATTGTCTATTACCTTTCCGATCATGATTATTTACTGCTGATAACAACAAAAGAGTAGTTATCCGGAGCGCCTCCATCTTCAACAAGTTTTGATATCTCTGCTTCAATTTCGGTGAGGCTGTCATTTTTTAATAGCTCTTCTATTTTTTCATCACTTAAAACTGTTGTAACACCATCTGTGCAGAGGAAAAATTTTTCTTCTCCAGAACCGATTTTTAATTTACTTAAATCAACTTCTAGATCCAGATTATCACCTAAAGCACGCATAATTATATTTTTGTTAGGATGATTTTCTGCTTCTTTTAAAGTTAGGTATCCTTCATCAACTAACTTCTGAACTAATGAGTGATCCTTAGAAAGTTGTTTTAATTTACTATTTTTGCAATAATAAATTCTTGAATCTCCAACGTGTCCCCAATATGCGTTATCATCAGTTACGAATAATACCTCAGCAGTCGTTGCCATTCCTTTAAGATCGAAATCTTTGTTTGACTCTTCTATAACTTTTTTATTTGCTTCCTGTATTGCTATTCGGATTCTTTCTAGGTAGTCAAAATCAGTATAATCTCTGAAACATTCAGCTATTGTCTCAACAGCAAGCTTTGATGCAATATCCCCGGCTTTATTACCTCCCAGGCCATCACATACAACGGCGAGCAAGCCCTCTCCCATATCAAAAACCTCAACATAATCTTCATTGTCGCTTCTTTTTAATCCGACTTTAGATTGGGCTAAATATTTATATTTCATTAACCACCGAAAAAATTATTAAAATAGAAATCAGCTAAAGGTTTTGAATTGAAGACCAAAATACATAATTCCTGAATAAAAATCCCTTCCAATTTTGGATATTGCTAAACTTCAAATCTTAGCCGCAAGTACAAATAATTCATACATTTGTCCCGAATATCAGCCTAGTGGGTTGTTTGCTAAACTCAGTGTTTAACTGTATATTTAAAGTTAATAAATTTTGGAAAACACCTTAAATTTTGCGAGAATGGCGGAATTGGCAGACGCGCTAGACTTAGGATCTAGTACCGAGAGGTGTCGGGGTTCGAGTCCCCGTTCTCGCACTCTTTTTAATCTTTAATCAAAATGACTAACTGAGGTAATAGAATTGGACCTTAAAATTAATGAAGTTAATACATCGGAAAGAGAATTAGAAGCGACTTACAAGTACGATGAAATAAAAAAAGACATAGAAACTGAAGTTCAAAAACAAACTAAAAAATTGCAGATCCCCGGATTCAGGAAAGGCAAAGTACCACCGGCAATGATAAAGAAATTGTATGGTAATGCATTGGAATATGAAGCTTCAGAAAAAGTTGCTAACAACCGATTTTGGGATATAACAAAAGAAAAAGATCTGAAACCAATAGGGAAACCTGTGTTAAAGGATATTAAATTTAATCCCGGGACAGATCTCCACTTTAAAGTTGTTTACGAAACTTATCCAAATCTGGAAGTTAAAAATTATACCGGCCTGAACATTGAAATACCTAACTTTGTGATAAAAGATGAAGAAATTGACAAAGAAATTGATTATATAAAAAGATCTAATAGCACAAAGGAAAAAGTTGATGTAGTTGGAGATGACAAGAATTTCATTCTTGATGTTGAAATTACAAGGATTGATGAAAACGGAGGAATTTTTGAAGATTCAAAACCCGAAAAGCTTCAGATAGACTTTTCAAATGAAAGAGTACAGCCTGAAATAATAGAAAATGCAAAAGGCAAAAGAACAGGCGATTCGTTTGATTTTTCATTTAATGATGAAAGAACTGTTAAAAATGCGGAAGGTAAAGAGGAATCCATTACTGAAACTTATTATTACAGAGCACAGATAAATGAGATAAATAAAACAATAATCCCTGAATTAAATGAAGAATTGATAAAAAAGGCCACAAAAGACAAAGCAAGTACCGAAGATCAATTACGTAAGGAAATTAAAAAAGATATTCAAAATTTTTATGACCAGAAAACAGATGAATTTCTAAACAACAAACTGGTCGCAGAAATTCTAAAAAATAATGAATTTACGCCACCTTCCACACTGGTAAATAATATACTTGAAGAATTATTAAAACAGGAAGAAGAGCAGATTAAGAAAGAAGGCTATAAAAAATTTGACAGAAACGCTGCAGCCAATAGGTTAAGGCCGAATGCATTAAATGAAGTCAAATGGTATTTGTTAAAATCAGAGATTCAGAAAAAAGAAGAAATTAAAGTTTCCGATGATGATTTGAAAGAATTGGCAGAAAAGGATGCAGAAAAAACAGGGATAGGGGTTGATAAGTTGATAAGCTACTATAAAACTTCAAATTTTGGAGAAAGGTTAATAGATAAAAAACTTTTTGACTTCCTGAAGGAAAAGAATAATATTAAAAAAGTTGATCCTGAAAAACTTTCCAAAAAAGAAACCAAGGAGACTAAATGAGTAAAAAAGAGAAAGAAGTTTACAACCAGTTAGTTCCTTATGTTATTGAACAAACCGGGCGTGGCGAACGAGGCATGGATATTTTTTCACGCTTGCTGCGTGAGAGAATTATTTTTGTAGGTACAGCGATTGACGATCACATAGCAAGTTTAATTATTGCCCAATTGATTTTCCTTGAAGCTGAGGATTCTGAAAAGGATATTAATTTGTACATAAATTCTCCGGGCGGAAGTGTTACCGCCGGTCTTGCCATCTACGATACAATGAAATATATCAAACCTGATATTTCTACTATTTGCGTTGGAATGGCTGCAAGTATGGGAGCAATCTTACTGGCAGGCGGGTCAGCAGGTAAAAGAATTTCTCTTCCAAATTCCAAAATTATGATTCATCAACCCTGGGTTGGTGGATTACAGGGCCAGACTACCGATATTGAAATTCACGCCAGGGAAATGCTCAAAACCAGGGATACTTTATACAAAATACTATCAGAGCATACCGGCAAAAGTATTGAGCAGATTACCAAGGATTGTGACAGAGATTATTTCCTTTCTGCTGAAGAAGCTAAAAAATATAAATTGATTGACAATATTCTTGAAAAACGCGTAACTCCTGATAAGAAGTAAATATTTTTATAATGAGGGATTGACATTACAGTCCCTCTATTAATTCCTTCTCTACCTTATAACATAAATTTCTTCCTTGCATTGCAAAGCTTTTATAATATCTTTAGCTAAAATTAATTGGTTTAATTTATGATTGGAATCAGATTTACAGATTTTATTCCGGAAAATATTGGTAATCGAAATTTTGAGGATTTGCTAAAGGTTTTCCTACAGCTTTTAACTATAGGATCAGGTGACGTAGCCCAGGCGCTTGATTGGATGAATCAGATTGATCAAAAATATGGCCTTACAGGAGACCAATATGGAATGGGCGATTTTATAGAGGAGTTAAAAGATAAGAACTATATTAAAGAAGATGAGAATAAGAATATTTTTGTTATAACTTCAAAAAGTGAACAGTCTATCAGGAAACAGGCACTTGAAGAAATATTTGGCAGGCTAAAAAAATCAACTCGCGGAAATCATAAAACTCCATATACCGGGCCCGGCGATGAATCGACTTCAGACAGAAGAGAATATTATTTTGGTGATTCAATGGAGCAAATAGATATGACTGATTCTATCAGGAATGCACAAATAAATCATGGGATTGATGATTTCAGGTTAACAGAAAATGATCTTGAAGTCGAAGAAAGAGATTTTAAAGCACTTACTTCAACTGTACTTATGATTGATATTTCACATTCAATGATTCTTTACGGAGAGGATAGAATTACACCGGCGAAAAAAGTTGCAATGGCATTATCGGAATTAATAAAGACACGTTACCCAAAGGATACGCTGGATATAATTGCTTTTGGAAACGATGCCTGGCCGATAGAAATTAAAGACCTTCCTTATTTGAATGTTGGGCCATATCACACTAACACTGTGGCAGGGCTTGAACTTTCAGTTGATATATTAAGAAGGAGAAAAACATCGAATAAACAGATTTTTATGATCACTGACGGCAAGCCAACTTGCCTAAAAGAGGGATTGAGATATTATAAAAACAGTTTCGGACTCGATAGGAAAATAATGAACAAAACACTTGATCAAGCTGCAAAATGTAGGAAGCTTAACATTCCGATTACAACATTTATGATTGCAAGAGATCCATTCCTGCAAAGATTTGTACAGGAATTTACGAAAACAAATAATGGACGCGCATTTTATAGCAGCTTAAATGGACTTGGTGATTATATCTTTGAAGATTATATTAGAAACAGAAGAAAACGTGTAAGGTAGCACACTTTCACTTCAACAACTTCACAAACAATTAGATTTTCTATTTGGAGAATTGTACAATATGAATTATACCAATATTACTACACTCGGAGATTTAAAAAAGTCGGGAATAAAAACACGCTCAATAAAAGTTGAATTAAGAGATAATCTAATAGACAGTCTAAAGAATTCACACAATCCTTTTGAGGGGATACTTGGATATGATGATACAGTTATTCCGGATATTCAAACAGCAATATTGTCGAGACACAATATTATTTTATTAGGATTAAGAGGTCAGGCGAAAACTAAAATTGCAAGATTACTTATTAATTTATTGGATGAATACATTCCGGCAATTGAAGGGACAGATCTAAATGATGATCCTTTTAATCCCCTTTCCCGGATAGGGAAAGATATAATATCAAAAGAGGGAGACGCAACAAAGATTAACTGGTTACATAAATCTGAAAGATATACAGAAAAACTTGCCACACCTGATGTATCGGTTGCAGATTTAATTGGCGATGTTGATCCGATTAAAGCCGCAGCATTAAAACTTCCTTATTCCGACGAAAGAGTAATCCATTTTGGTTTAATACCCAGATCTCATAGATCTATTTTTGTAATTAATGAACTGCCTGATCTGCAGGCTAGGATCCAGGTTGCATTGTTTAACATTTTGCAGGAATCTGACATACAGATAAGAGGTTTTAAAATTCGTCTGCCACTGGATATCCAATTTTTATTTACAGCTAATCCGGAAGATTATACTAATCGCGGATCAATTGTAACTCCGCTTAAAGACAGAATAGACAGTCAGATATTAACACACTATCCAAAGTCCATAAATATTTCAAAGTTAATAACAAAGCAAGAAGCAATTATAAAAGACGAACAATCCAGTTGTGTTGAAATTAACGAATTGCTTGAAGATCTCGTTGAACATATAGCATTTGCAGCAAGAGATAGCGAATACATTGATTCCAAAAGCGGAGTCTCTGCAAGATTAACAATTTCAGCTTATGAAAATCTAATTAGCACAGCTGAAAGAAGAAGAATTTTAAACAAAGAAAAGAAAACATTTCTCAGGGTAATTGATCTATATGGAGTAATTCCGGCAATAACTGGGAAAGTGGAATTAGTTTATGAAGGTGAACAGGAAGGTCCTTTTAAAGTTGCAAATATATTGATAAGTAAATCAATCAAAACTGTTTTTGAAAAATATTTTCCAACACCTGATCAATTGAAAAAAACGAAAATTGAAAGCCCTTACCAAAAAATCACAAGTTGGTTCAGTAAGGGAAACCAAATAGATTTGCTTAGAAATGTTTCAGATAAAGAATATGAAGCCTTATTAAAAAGTGTTCCTGGTTTAATGGATACTATAAAAAAATATCTGCCTGAATTGAAAGGTAATGACCAATTGCTATTCATGGAGTTTTTACTTCATGGACTGGCAGAATATTCCCTATTAAGCAAATATAAACTTGAAAGCGGACTACAATTTAAAGATATGCTTAGCTCTATGTTTACAATGACGTCTGAAGATGATGATCAGGAAGATAATGATCTTGACCAATACCAATAAAGATTATTTATTTTTTAGTTGAAGAACTATTTTTTTGTTCTCTTTTTGAGCTATATATTCTTTTAGCGGAGTCGCCGATTTGAATATATCTACAAATTCATTTCCTTTACTTAAGGCAGCTTTTTCTTTACTAGTTAACTTCCTGTTCAGGAATTTCTTAAAATCACTTTCGGAATGCTTTTGGTCTTTTAATTGTTTTTTACTGGTCTTTTCAGTATCGTTTTTATCAATCTCATTCTCTAAGGTTTTTCCTTTATAATTCATTTTTATTATCTGCTTATAATCAAAATCTTTAACTTCAGAAACCTCATGCTTTAACTGCGCGCCATTTTCTTTTTGCAACTGCCCCTGTACAGATTCAACTGATTTAACTTTTTCAGCAAATGATTTTTTTTTGTCCTTCCCTGAAATATTTTCTTCTTCATTTTTGTTAGTATTTGCTTTCTCGACTGCCTTTTTAGAAGAAGGATGCCTTGAAGTCGTATCAAATGAAAATATTGCGTCAGCGAATACTTTATCGTTTTGAAATTTTGCTTCAATGGCTTCCAGATCAACACTGTAGATTTCAGCGAAATTCGGCAGTCCATTTTTACGACTTAATGTGGTTAATCCAACCTGCTGGATCCTAAATCTTAGATTATAAAGGCTTATTATTTTATTATATTCTTCCAGTTCTTTAACTGCAAAGACTGGATCAAAATAAATTAATTCTCTTTCGCCGTTTATATATAGCAAAAAGCCGTATTTAGATAAATCAATCTGGAAATCGGCTATATTGGTTAAAAGCCTGTAAACTATTAAATTTTTAGGATTAAATTCATTTACAAAACGACATACATCAGCATAATTTATTTTTCGTGCTATTCTTTCAGGATCATCTTTAAAAACTATTTTAAAGTTTCTGTCCGTGTTAAAAATATTTTGAGAATAAATTAGTACGTCGTTTTTCTTGACATCTAATGTTTCTAAGAGCATATTATTTTATTAACAAAGAAATTTTAGTTTAAACTAAAAAAATAATTAAATGGAATTAACTGATTTTACATTTAAAATTATCTGCATTTTGATTCTACTTTTGCAACGAAAATAAAATGCCATTCTGAATTTATTTCAGAATCAAAAAATATTTAAGAGATCCCGAAACAAGTTCGGGATGACAATTTCTGAAAATAGGTCCACTAGTAATCTTTTTTCTGTTATTGAGCCCAGTGAACGACTCCAAGATCAAACTGACTTATCAGCAACGGATTTTTAGGTAATATTCTCACAGTAAATCCTTGCTGTCCGCTTATTCTGCAAATTATCTTACCCTGGTAATTATGAACTCCAGGATTTGTTTTTACCGATTTTGTTTCCATTTCAACAGTGCTGTTTAATTGCGGATAATCTTTATTTTCATAAGGGCCAAAATAAAGCTGAACTTCAACATCCGAAGGAGTGAGATTTCCTAAATCTATCTCAGCTTTAACGAGGTACTCCTGCCCTACTTTTACCAATCCATTATTTTTATCAGATTCAATTTTTATGACTTTCAGTTTAGACCAGTTTTTAAGTACATTTTTTTTCCATACTGAAAGATCTTTAGCTTTTTTCCATTTTTTATCTTCTATGTCTCCTCTTCTATCAAAACTTGGTTTATAAAATTTATCAAAATATTCCTGTACCATTCTGTGTGTATTAAAAGCAGGGCCTAATTTTTTTATCGAATTCTTAACTTTTTCTATCCATTTTCTTGGAATTCTATCTTCTCCACGATCATAAAACAACGGAATTATACTTGTCTCAAGAGTATTATAAAACTGACCAGATTCAACTTCGTCTTGATATTCATGGTCTTCATACTCTTCCCCGTTACCAATCTTCCATCCAATTTCAGGATCAAATCCTTCATCCCACCAACCATCCAAAATACTAAAATTTAATCCCCCATTTGCGATTACTTTCATCCCTGATGTACCACTAGCTTCCAGAGGACGCCGCGGAGTGTTCAACCAGATATCGCATCCTTCAACCAGGTACCTTGCGACATTCATATCGTAGTTTTCAATAAACACAATTTTTCTTCTGAACTGTTCATCCTTAGCAGCAAGACATATTTGCTGAATTAATTTTTTCCCCTCCAAATCCTGTGGATGTGCCTTCCCTGCAATTATAAATTGAACTGGCATATCTTTTGAATTTAATATTTCATAGAGCCTTTCAATATTTCTGAACATCAGAGTAGCCCTTTTGTAGGTTGCAAATCTCCTGGCAAATCCAATTGTAAGGGCAGTTGGATCCAGAACTTCAGCTGCCGCAGCTAATTCGGATTGACTTCCTCCCCTGCTCTTTATCTGTTTTTTTAATCTTCTTCTGGCAAAAGCAACAAGCCGTTCTCTTCTCCTTTCGTGCGTCCTCCAGAGTTCTTCATCAGGTATTTTATCTACCCTCTGGTATACCTCATGATTTGCCGGATTTTCAATCCATTTTTGTCCAAGATATTGGAAAAGCAAATTTTCCATTTCGCCTGAAATATGCGAGCGCATATGAACACCATTTGTAATATACTCAATAGGGATTTCGTTGAATGGAATATCTTTATATCCTGAAACCCACATTTTTTTTGATACTTCCCCATGTAATCTGCTAACACCGTTAACATAACCAGAGGTGTTCATAGCAAGATGAGCCATATTAAATGAACTCGCATTTTTATCGTTGTAAATATTTCCTAAATTATAAAATTCTTTATCGGAGATCTTTAATTCGCTTCTATAATAAGGACCAAAATATTTTTCTACCAATTCATTTGAAAAAACATCTATTCCTGCCGGTACAGGAGTATGAGTTGTGAAGATATTAGAATAATAACCAACCTCCTTTGCTTCATCAAATGAAAGCCCTTCATTTTTTATTGAGACCTTAATTCTCTCAAGAGCCATAAAAGCTGAATGTCCTTCATTCATATGACAAACCATCGGCTTAATTCCAAGGGTATGCATAGTCCTAATACCACCTATCCCGAGTATGATTTCCTGCTTAATTCTTGTTTCGCTGTTGCCGCCATAAAGTGTTTCTGTAATTTTCCTGTCCTCTTCAGAATTATTTGAAATATTGGTGTCCATCAGATAAAGTGGAATTCTTCCCACCTGTATGTTCCATACCTGAAAGTATACTTCCTTTTCCCCCATACTAACCGAAACAATCATAGGCTTACCGTCATTTTCTTTTACAAGCTGCATGGGGAGATTTTCAAAATCATTTATCTCATACCTCTCCTGCTGCCATCCATCTGAAGTTAAATATTGCTGAAAATATCCCTCTTTATAAAGAAGTCCAACTCCAATTAATGGAATTCCGAGATCGCTGCATGCTTTTAAATGATCGCCCGATAAAATTCCAAGTCCCCCGGAATAAGTTTGCAAACACTCTGTTAAACCAAATTCGGCAGAGAAATAAATGATATTTTTACCTTTTGTTTCCGGATATTTTTTTTCAATAAGTGTTTTATCATTCAAATAGGAATTAAGATTAGCAGAGACTCTTTCAAGGTGAGATAAAAATCCATCATCGTGCGAAACTTCTTCGAGCCTTTCCTGGCTAACCCTTCCAAGAAGCATAACAGGGTTGTGATTTGTTTCATCCCACAATTCCTGATCAAGCCTCCTGAATAGCTCTCTTGAATCCGGGCTCCAGCTCCAATAAAGATTATAAGCAATTTCGCGTAAACGTTCTAAATTTTCAGGTAACGAAGGAATTACCTGGTAACTTCCTAGAAATTTATGCATTAATTCTCCAATAAAAAGATAAGTAAAATTATTAGCTAAATATTAAACAATAGGCGTTCTGAACTCAAAATATACAGAATATAGCAATATCATAAAATAATAATATTCTTTAAATTTATTAAAATAATCAACAATTTGTAATTGCTTGATCATAAAAATATATCATGCCATTTATGTGCATTGTGGAGATCCGGAAGTCATTATTGATTTGAATGACCGGATAATATTTGAACTAATACACCATCGAAGTGTAAAAGTGAAATTTTCATTTTTTATAAAACCATTAGACTGCAGCTAAACTATCAAAAGATATTAGACTTACAATATTTTTAGAGTAGGTTATTTCCCTCGATTCAACATTGCCCCTAATTTTTTACCGCCCAATAAATGCATGTGTATATGAAAGACAGATTGACCGGCATCTTCATTACAATTTATCACCAGCCGATAGCCGGTCTCAGAAATCCCTTTTTCCTTCGCCAGTTTTTTAGCTACTAAAAACAATTTCCCCATAATTAAAACATCTTCGTCAGTAACGTCATTAACTGTGTGAATTTCTTTTTTAGGGACAATTAGTATGTGCACAGGTGCCTGCAATCGTAATGGGAGGAAAGCTATTACATCATCATCTTCGTAAACTATTTTTGCAGGTAATTCCCCTTTAATAATTTTGGTAAAAACTGAACCCTCTTCTATTTTTTCGGCTTTCTTTTTTTGATACTCAGCAGTTTGGCTCCATCCTGTTGAAGCAAGTAAAACTATTAAAAGAACTATAAATTTTTTCATTTTATGTCCCTATATATCAAAAAATAATTGAATTCTAGAAATTACTAATAATGGAATGTTTTAAAGATAATATAACATTAATTTTAATTGACAAAACTATTTAGTGAGTCCGCATAAAAATATAGGCTACTTTATTCATCCTTATTTATATTTACAGGATCGCAGAATTTTTAAAAGGTCTCATAATGTCAAACATAAAAATTAATAAAATTCAGCAAATACTAATAAAATTAGAGTTGGATGGCTGGCTAATGTATGATTTCAGGGGAAATAATAATCTTGCATTAAATATTCTGAAAATTCCAAAGGGAAAAATTTCATCCCGCAGGTTTTTCTATCTAATTCCGGCAAAAGGTACACCCGTTAAAATTGTCAATGGAATTGAAGCAAATAACCTGGATCATCTTCCGGGTAAAAAATTGATTTACACGAGTCATAATTCACTCAGTAAATGTCTAATAAAAGCTCTGACAGGACACAAAAGTGTGGCAATGGAATATTCTCCTAAAAATTCAATCCCTTATGTTTCAAAAATTGATGCCGGGAGCATCGAACTAATAAGATCTTTTGGAGTAAAAGTTTTCAGCAGTTCAGAACTGATTTCACGGTTTGATTCAATTTGGAGCAGAACACAATTTAACGATAACAAACTAGTCTCTAAAGCTTTAACAGATACTGTAGCTAAAGCCTTTAAATTCTGTAAAAACAGACTGTTAAATGGAAAATCTTTAACTGAATATGATATTCAACAATTCATTAATAGCAGACTCCAAAAAGCTAATTTTATCACAAATCATCCTGCTATTGCGGCAATTAATTCGAATTCTGCAAATCCTCACTATGCTCCCACACAAAAAGTAAATAGAAAGATAAAGAAAGGGGATTTTCTACTTTTGGATCTATGGGCAAAAGTTGACAAACCCAATGGTGTCTGGGGTGATATAACATGGGTTGGTTATTTAGGAGAAACTGTTCCCCGGAGATATGCAAATATCTTTAATATTGTAGCAGAAGCGCGTGATGCAGCCTTTAACCTTGTCAATGATAGATTCACCCACGGTAGAGAAATAACAGGCTATGAAGTTGATGATGCTGCCAGAAATGTGATTAAAAAAGCCGGATATGGTGACTATTTTATCCATAGAACAGGGCACTCAATAACCACTGAAGGACACGGAAGCGGTGCACATATGGACAATTATGAAACGCACGACGACAGACTAATTTTGCCATCTACATCATTTTCAATAGAACCGGGAATTTATCTGCCGGGTAAATTTGGTATAAGAAGTGAGATTGATGTTTTTATTAGGTCTAATGGAAAAGTTATTGCAACAGGAGAAGTTCAAAAAGAGATTATAGCAGTATTAAAATAACTTGCAGGGACAAGTTTCAAACCTGTCCCACGCTTACTTTGTTTTGTAAACGCTCAATAACCATTTAGCAACTGCTTGTGCTTCGTTCGGTTTTAGACCGGGATTTGGCATAATCGGGTAACCAGGGTTATTCTGTACCGGATTCAAAATAAATTTAACCAGTTCTCCTTCCTTACCTTCATACTTTGGCAGTGTTTCTTTGTAAGGAGGTCCTACAACTTTATGATCAAATGCGTGACAGGATGAACATCTAACGTTATAAATATCTTCTCCACTTACCTGTTCCGGTGCTTTGCCTTCACTGGTAAGCTGTGCCATCATTTCTTCATATTTATTGGAAAGTACAACAGCCTGTAATTGTGTTGCGTTATCAACTGCAAGCTGATCTTTTATCACAACTGCCATAATTACTATTAATAAAGCAATATATAAAGAACCTGCAAACCTAGTATTAGCATTTTTTAACATGTAATAGAGGAAATGATAACTCATAAACATTAGTAGTAAAGCAAGAGTTGTATAACCAAATAATGCCCCTGATACTGCACTGTCAGGTAAAGTAAATAATGTAACTGCTAAAAATAATGGAACTAGAATCCCGGAATAAAGAGTTAACTTAACTCCAATATTTCTGACTAATTCACTGTATTCAGAATTAAGTCCTTTCTTACCACCTTCCCAGTAAAAATACCTGAATAAAATTGTGCCGCCTGTAAAAGTAAAAGCCATCGCTAAAAAGAGAAATAATCTAAAAAGTACTGATCCTGAGAAAAGGATTGAAAACAAACCTGTTCTACCCCATTCCTGTGGATAGGTGGCAATTGTTATACCGCTAATGAAAAACCAGACTGAAATAAATAGTAAAAGAAGCCCGTAGTTACCGCTTCTCATACTAACGCTTTTAGTAGCAGCACCAAGTTGATCGATTTCATTTTTTAATTCAGTATCATCTACCTTAATATTCTTTACTGAACTAAAAACAGAACTGAAAGTTGTAGAATAACGATATGTATAAATTAATATTAAACTAACTGTAATAACCAGTAAGGAAACCGAGAGGTAACTAACAGCAAGTATATTACCAAGGTGAAGCAACTGTGCATATATTAGAACAGCTGCGAGCATAGGAACGATTCCAATTATTACCCCAACTCCTTTATTGACGGTAACTACCTCAATAATTTCTTTGGAAAACTTAAGGTAAGTCTGATTATTCTCTTTTGCTCCCCTATTCCTGTAAAAAAGAGAAAGTACAGTTCCGCCAAATACCATACTGATAAATGGAACGAACAAAAAGAATATCAGCATTGCTAGGTAATGCAACAACTGTATGTGTTCTGAGGATTGAGGTATTACAAATTTTTCAATAAACTCCATCGTTTAATGCTCTCTTTTATCGATTAAAATAATATTACGAGTTTGTCAATAGAAATTAAAACTACAACTAAGATTGCAAAAATATTTATATCCCTGAATGCAAAACCAAAATATTTTTTTTCTTTTGTTGATCTTAAAAGTTTTAGTGCTGTCCATGTCATCCACAAACCGGCAGCCAGCAAACCAAAATTTATCATTGATGATTTAACAACACCGAAAATAGGAATCATCAATCCTATAACTACAGTAGTAGCAATCCAGATAAAAGTTATTCTGCCCAGTTGATCTGTATTAAATATCTGAGTTAATGTTGGAAATCCTGCCTGCTCATAATCTTTTCCATAAATCAAAAGCAGCAGCCAGAAATGTGGAATTTGCCATATAAAAAAGAATAAAGCTAAAACCAATAATTGCGTTGAAAACAATTCTCCACCTCCTGCTACCCAGCCTACTGCGGGAGGAATAGCTCCTACCATAGACCCTGGAATAATTGCAAAGGCGTTTCTTTTTTTCAAAGGAGTATAAATTACGTTGTACCACACCAGGTTAAGTAATCCTAATCCGAGTGCCATTAATCCTGCTCCGAAATAAAGAAGCAGGGATCCCGAAACAATCAAGAACATTGCTAAATTCAGAGCATTTTGAGGCGTAATTCTTCCAGAAGGAATAGGACGAAATTTAGTACGGTCCATCAAGGCATCAGTTTTTCTTTCCTGGTAATGATTGATTACTGCAGCACCACAAGCTAGTAAAAGTATACCTGTTACTGGTGCTATCATATTAACTGAAAAACTACCAGCAGCACATAAATAGCCGAATATTGTTGTAATCGTAACAAACATAGTAATCCGGAGTTTCGTTAATTCGAAAACAATATCAGTTTTCTGTTTAAAAGTAAGACTGACAACCGGATTATTTATTCCTTCATTAACCATGGCTACATTTCAGTTTTAGTTGAATCACTTTTATTATCAGATACTTCTTTCTTCATTTGCTTTGATTCCATCCAGGCATCATATTCATCTTTTGGTAAAACTTTTACAGCAGAATACATATATGAATGATTTAGGCCGCAATATTCTGCACAGAAGACCTGGTAGGTTCCAATTTTTTCTGCTCTAAACCAAGCAAAATTTGTTCTTCCGGGAATTACATCTTTTTTAACACGGAATGCAGGTACATAAAACGAATGGTCAACGTCCAACGAATGCAGGTTAACTTTAACGTCCCTGTTCAAAGGAACGTAAAGAGTATCAGATTTTACCCCGTTATCATATTTATATGACCACTGCCACATTTGAGCTGTGACATCTACAACCATAGAATCTTTTGGAGGAGTTGAAAGATCTTTATAACCAACCCAGCCAAGCCAGAACATATACATTGCAATAATTGTGGGTATTACTGTCCAGGTTACTTCAAGAGCAGTACTGCCATGTACATTAACTGCTTTTTTGTTTCTTTTCCTGTTATACTTAATAGAAAAAACAACAAGTAATGTTGTAATAAGTACAAGAAAGAAAACACAAATTGATACAATTATAATAAACGCAGTATCTGTTGAATTAACAAAATTCGATGCTTCTGCTATCATTTAATTTAAACCTTACATATTAGAATAATCTGAGAATAATAATACAAGCGATACTATTATAAAAAATATCGCTACCATTACGAAAATTTTAAATGGCTTTGATTCTACATTTAGGTGCATAAAAACTGTAAGCACCAGATATGATTTAATTGAAGCTATTATTATTGCAGCGGCAATTGTTACTTCACCCAAATTTACCCCTGCAACTACTACAGTAATTGCGGTCAATGTAAGCAAAGCCATCCAGACTACGATATACTTACCATAACTGTGATTAGAATGTTCTACGTGAGTTTCGTTTTTCTCCATGCAAATAGCCTCAAGTTATAAGATAGAATAATGGGAAAAGGAAAATCCAGATTATATCAACAAGGTGCCAATATAACCCTGCCGCTTCCAGTTTAACATAGTTATCAGGAGTAATGATGTCTTTTATAGTAAATCTCATCATGAACATAATTACAACCATTCCAATAATAACATGTAGTCCGTGCAATCCCGTCATAACGTAATAAAGTCCGAAAAATAAAATGTGTCCGGGACTCTGGGAAATTAATTCAGGTGAACCCGGATAATTACCATGGTGAATCTCAGCACTCCATTCAAAATATTTATTAATTAAGAATACAAGTCCAAACATTACTGTAATGCCCTGGAGTATCAAAGAGAGCATTTTCTTCCTGTTTTGAATTGCAGTAATAGATAAAGCAATAGTTAAACTACTTGTTAGCAGAATAGCAGTGTTTGTAGTCCCAATTAAGACATTCATAGATTTTGCAGCAACGTGAAAATCTGATTGATGCAAAAACCTGTAAACAGCATACATAAAAAACATACCGCCAAATAATATCAATTCAGTAAAGAGGAATAACCACATTCCCATTTTTGAACCGATATCATCCCGGTGAACGTGAGCGGATGCAGCGTGTTCTTGACTACTCACTTTACCTCCTCTGATTCAATGTCATTATTTTTATATTCATATGGACCATCAACAACATCAGGAAGAACTTCAAAATTTTCCAAAGGCGGTGGTGTTGGTACACTCCATTCAAGAGTTTCTCCACCCCAAAGATTCCTGGTTGTAATTCTTTCACCTACAAAAACAGAACGAAGTAGATTGATAAACATATATAGAATGCCTGCAATCATAATCCAGGAACCAACTGTTGAAATAACATGATAAATCTGGTATTCCGGTAAATAGTCATAGGATCTTCTGGGCATTCCCAACCAACCCATTATAAAGAATGGGAAATAAAGAATGTTAAAGCCTACAAAAATTATCCAGAAAGCAATTTTTGCATGTAACAGGTTATACATCTTACCAATCATCTTCGGCAGCCAATAATGTAGCGCAGCAAAAATTCCAAAACCTGCAGTTCCGAATACTACATAATGGATATGACCAACAATGAAATAAGTATCTGTTAGATGAATATCTATCGATAAAGCACCCTGAATCATTCCGGTTAACCCACCAATAGTAAAAAGAAATATAAATGCCAAAGCGTAAAGCATAGGCGGATCTAATTGAATAGATCCTTTATACAATGTCGCTGTCCAGTTAAAAACTTTAATTGCACTTGGAATTGCAACGAGAAATGTTAAAAAAGAAAATATAAATTCTCCGGCATCACTCATTCCTGCAGCAAACATATGATGTGCCCAGACCAAAGATCCAAAAACTGCAATTGCTAACGACGAAAATGCAATAAACTTATAGCCAAAAATAGTTCTTTGTGAAAAAGTCGGAATAATTTCTGAAATAACACCCATTGCAGGAACTGCCATTATATAAACAGCCGGGTGGGAATATATCCAGAATAAATGCTGAAATAAAATCGGATCACCACCAAGCGTTGGATCAAACAACCCAACTCCAAAAACTCTTTCAATAATTACAAGCAAAAGAGTAATTCCGATAATAGGTGTAACTATTACTTGTATCCAACCTGTGGCATATAAGCCCCAGCTAAATAACGGCATCTTAAACCAACCCATTCCGGGCGCACGCATTCTTTGAATAGTTGTTATAAAATTTAAACCTGTAAGAATAGAAGAGAATCCTAATATGAAAACTGCAGTAAGAGTTATAATCATATTGGTTCCGGTTCTAACACTATAAGGAATATAGAAAGTCCAGCCTGTATCAGGAGCACCACCGGGTAAGAATATGGCAACTATAATCAGAATTCCACCAAGTATATATAAATACCATGAAAGAAGATTTAACCTGGGGAATGCAACGTCCTCCGCACCAATCATAATTGGTAAAAAGAAATTTCCGAATACAGCAGGAATACCCGGGATAACAAAAATGAATAACATGATAACGCCGTGTAAAGTAAAGAACGCGTTATAAGTTTGTGGACCAACGATTGTTTCACCAGGTGTCAGTAATTCTAATCTGATTAAACCACCAAGAGTCATTCCAACCAGGAACCAGCTCAAAAGAGCTACCATATAAAGAATACCAATCCTTTTATGATCAGTTGAAAGTATCCAGGCAAAAATACCTTTATGCTTTCCTTTATAATCTAAGTAACTAGGTTGGCTGCTTTGATTATCAGCCGGAGCATTACTTGCCATAAAAACTTACCTCTTATTACATTAAACTTTTTTAGGCTTTTTAACCTTTAGATAAACAGCAAAGACAGCAACTAACAACAATGTCCCTGCTCCAAAAACTTTCAATAAATTAAATACGTACTTTTTCCCGCTTGGATCATAACTAAAACAAAATGCTAAAATTCTACCAACTGTTGGCATCACTTTTCCTTCCGATGCATCGAGAACTGCCATTTTAAAATCAAACGGCAAAATTCCAAACTCCCCTTTCTTATTATAATCAGGGTATAAATACCTGCTGATTTTTCCGCCCGGGGATATAAATATCACACAGGTTGTATGAATAAATTGGGTTCCAACTCTTTCAAAATGAAATCCTGCTGCTTCAGTTACCGTATGAATTGAAACACTATCTCCGGTCAAAAACTTCCATGCATCTTTCGGAAAAGGTTTATTAATCAGGCTGAGAAAATTTTGTCTTTTCTCATAAGCAATTTTAGGATTTTCTCTCTCATCCATACTGATAGTAACAATATCATAATCCTTTCCGGGAACTAAATCTGATTTATTAACAATATTTGATATTTCTGACATTAAAGGACTACAAATTCCGGGACATTTGTAATAAACAAAAGCTAATATTGTAGTTTTATTTACAATACTTTTTAAAGAAACATCATTTCCATAAGCATCCTTAAAACTTACATCTAACGGAATCTGTTTCCCTAAATGTTCTTCGATATTAATTTTTTCTTTAGGATTATCTGCAAAACCCAATGAATTCAACATTAAAAAAAAGAACAATAAATATTTTCCAAACTTTTTCATCAAATCGCACCTCCTGCGATGTGTACTCACAAGTATTTATTCATATACTTGTAAAATTCATCCCACTGTGCCCCGCTTAAATTAAACACATTATCATTAAATCCGTCCTGATTGGCTTCATTTATAATCATATCGATAAATCTTTGCTCATTCTGCTTCCAGTCAGAAGCATTACTTAATAAAATTAATGCTGTAACTTTATCTTTTGTTATATTACTAAATACTTTAGCACCGTTTGTATTATCACTATTAATCTGCTTTAATACATCAAGTACTTTCTGATATTTAGGATTATTTTCCTGTATAATAAATTTTTCAGCATATTCTATAGGAATGGTTGCCGATACTTCGGTTGTCTCAGAAAGATTATAAGTTAAATCCAGATTAGCGAGATCATTCTCATCCACCTTTGGAGGATCCGGCACAAATGCTGAACGTATATATTCAGCTAAAGCAAATTTTTCTTCCGTACTTAAATATGAATAAGAAGCCATTCCACTTCCGGGAATTCCTTCCTGTAATGTTTTAAATATTCCTGATGCTGTTGGGCCATTTTTCCAGCCTTCTTTATTAGTATAATTTCTCGGCGGTGGATTCAAAGCTGCACCGGCAGGACCGTCACCTTTACCATCAGCACCGTGGCAGGATGAACAATTAGCTGAAAATAATTTTTTACCTTTATCTATTAATTCCTGTGATGGATTTTTAACAGTCATAACATCAAATCCAGCTATTGTTTTTGCAGGCTGTACAGTATAATCATCATTTGTATTACTGGTTGAATCTGGAAGTGCAGGCGGAATAGATTGACGGGAAATAAAGTTGAAATTTCCAACATACAACAAGCCGATTACTAATCCTACAATTAATAAATACGGATAAATTAATGCCAGCAAACTTGCCGGATTCTTTTTTGCGTCTTCTATTTTTTCTTTTATACTTTTTTCAAGAATACTCATATCAACCCTATATTACTAAAGGTGAAAATTTAATCCGCGTTCCAGTTTTGGATCACCAATCGGGATTAAATTAAATTTCTGAGCCATTTTAGCGAATACTATTATTAAAACTCCAACAAAGATCAGTGGGTATACAAAGTCAATCCAGCTAAAAGAATAAGCGTGCCCGTTTTTAGACATACTTGGCATTATTAGCCAGTAAAGATCGAGGAAGTGAATAGATAGTATCCATATAGAAATAAATTTTAATCTCTTAATATTTGTTTTTGCCTCATAAGAAAGCAAAGCAAAAAACGGAACAATGAAATGAGTTACAATTAATAATATTGAAACATACTTCCATCCCCCTTCCCATCTTTGCATAAACCAGAAAGTCTCTTCAGGAAGGTTACCGTACCAGATCAACATATACTGTGAAAATGCTATGTATCCCCAGAAAGCTGTGAATGCAAAAAGCAATGTTCCCATACTGTAATAATGATCTTCTTTAATGGCAGAATGCAGGTAACCATTTTCTTTCAGTTTAATTGATGTAAAAGTTAGTGCCGCTAGTGAAGCAAGTGTTACACCTGAGAATAAATAGACACCAAATATTGTTGAGAACCATTTTGATTCAAGGCTCATTACCCAATCAACAGCAACAAGTGTAATTGTAATTGCAAAAAGAGGAATAAAAATTACAGAGAGAGTGATATTTTTCTTAGTTAATTTCTGATCTTTTGAGATATCCTGCTTCCTGGAATTTGAAGTAATCACCCAGTAGAAAAGTATCCACAATAAAATAATTCCACCAACTCTTACCATAAAAAACGGAGTGTTCAGATAAGCAGATTTTGCCTGCAGCATCTCGCTTGACTTAATATAAGCCTCATTTGTCCATTTGAAGAGATCGGTTGTATTAAAAAACAAAGGTATTACAAATAAAAGTAGTAAAGGAATTGCTGCCGCAAAAAATTCACTAACTCTTCTGAAAGGCGTGCTCCAATCAGCACCCGCTGCATATTCAAGAGCTACAAGGAATAATGATCCGACTACAATGCTCAGGAAAAACAAAAATGATACAAGGTAAGCGAATGAAGCTCTGTATGAATCAGCAAGAAAGCCTGCAATGCCAAGCAACAAACCAGCAGCAAGCAGCACACCACCAATTTTGGTTATTTTATCTGGTAAATTCTTTTTTACGAAACCGGATTCAATTTTGGACATTGGAAACAGACTCCTTATTAACTGCTTGTAAATCAGATTCTTTTGCGTTCTGTGCTCTCTGTAAAACTCTAATGTAATCAACAATAGCCCATCTCTCTTTTCGGGTAACCTGGCGGGCATACGATGGCATTGCATTCTGACCGTTTGTCATAATGTGATAGATCATTCCATCAGAATAATTAATAATTTTATCAGAATGTAAAGTTGGACCATTTGGAAATTGTCCGTTTAACCTGCTGTTGCCATCACCTAAATTACCGTGACAAGGACTGCAAAATGTTAAAAATTTCTTTTTGCCTAAAGCTAGTATTTCCTTATTAGGAAAAGTTGGATTTACCAGAACATTTGTCGGAGTTGTTTGTCCCATATAAGGATATGGCATATCACTTCTGGCAACAGTTCCTTCAACCGGGGGTCTCATTCCCTCATCATTAGCCCAGATATTACTTTTCTCCTGTGCTACCAACTTGTCCTGATAATCCATCCAATCAAATGGTGTAACGTACATAGCCTTGTTTAAAGTAACGTAAGTAGTTCCGCATGTAGCTATAACAACAATTCCAAGAAATAAAAGAAATTTAGGTGAGAACATTCTAAATTTTTCTTTCTCAGGATAATAAACTTCTTCAATTTTATAAGCACCTAAACCATTTAAGAATTCGCTTACTTTAACTTTAACAAACTGAGAATCTTCAGCTTCAATTACTAAACCAAATTTATCACCGGATACTGCTTTCATATATTCAGTATCGTGAAGCGGGTGACTGTTATCAGGCAGCTTAAAATAAACTGCAATCATTCCAACAACCGTAGATATTGCAGCAAATAATACTGTAGTTTCAAATGTGATAGGAATAAATGCAGGTGCTGCTAAGAAAGGCTTACCGCCAACTACTATATTATAGCTTGCTGCAAAAGACCACCACATAAATAAGAAAATAAATGCTGCACCAGTCAGACCGAAGAATAATGTCACAAAACCTATTTTAGACTGACCGAGTCCCATTGCTCCGTCCATTCCGTGAACCGGGTATGGAGTGTTAACATCAAATTTTTTATAACCCGCAGAGGTAGTTTTCTTTGCAGCATTTATAATTTCATCGGGGCTTTTGAATAATGCAGTAATTGAATGTAATTTTTTTCCACTAGCCATTATGATCTCCTCCATGGTGCGATGGTTGAGCACCTTCTACAACTCCCTTAATTTCAGACATTGCAACAACCGGCAGTGTTTTAGTGAAAAGGAGCACAAGAGTGAAAAACAATCCAAAACTTCCGATCAATATTGAAAAATCTACCCATGTTGGTGAAAAATATCCCCAGCTCGAAGGTAGAAAATCTCTGTGCAGCGATGAAGCAATAATTATGAATCTTTCGAACCACATTCCAACGTTTACAAGAATTACTACAAAAAACATAACAGGTATTGATCTTCTGAATTTTTTAATCCAGAATAATTGTGGAAATAATGAGTTACACGAAACCATTATCCAGTAACCCCACGCATAAGGACCAAAAGCTCTGTTGATAGCTACATACTGTTCAGTTGGAACACCACTGTACCACGATATAAAAAATTCCATAAGGTATGCATAACCAACCATAGAACCGGTCAACAGAATAATTTTGTTCATCCTTTCCAGGTGGTCCATTGTAATTACGTTTTCCAGATCAAAAACTTTACGCATAAAAACAAGTGCGGTAACAACCATTGCGAATCCAGAGAATATAGCTCCGGCAACAAAGTAAGGCGGGAATATTGTTGAATGCCATCCCGGTAGCACAGCAACAGCAAAGTCAAAGCTCACAACTGTATGCACAGAAAGTACAAGTGGAGTGGCGAGACCTGCTAAAATCATATAAACTTTTTCGTAATGTCTCCAATGTCTGTTTGAATGTCTCCATCCTAAACTAAATAAAGAATAAATAGTCTTTTTAACTTTCGAAACAGTTCTGTCTCTTAAAGTTGCAAAATCAGGAATAAGTCCTACATACCAGAAAAGAAGAGAAACAGTAAAATAAGTTGAAACTGCAAAAACGTCCCACACCAAAGGCGAAACAAAATTTGGCCAGAGACTGTGTGAATTTGGATAAGGAATTAAATAACCTGCAAGCCAGGGACGACCAGTGTGGATAATTGGAAAAATTCCCGCACAAATCACTGCGAAAATAGTCATCGCCTCGGAGAATCTTGCTATAGCAGTTCTCCATTTCTGTCTCAATAAATAAAGAATTGCCGAGATCAAGGTACCGGCATGAGCAATACCCACCCAGAATACAAAGTTGGTTATTCCCCAACCCCACGCAACTGGCTGATTATTTCCCCATTCACCTATTCCAAAATAAAAGGTCAGACTTACACCAAGTACACCAAGAAGTAATAATCCTGAAGTAAATGCCAACGCTATAAAATATTTATTAGAGGGTTTGGAATCTAAAGGCTTAACAATGGCATTATCAAGATCTTCCATTGTCAGATCGCCCTGTACTAAAGGTATTTCTTTACTATAATCTAGACTCACTATACTTCCTCCGAATGAGTATTTCTTAATTTAGCCAGGTAGGTAACATTAGGTTTTACGTTCAACTGTTCTAATACATAATAACCAAGCTCATGATTCCTGTATTTTGAAAACTCAGCTTCTTTATTGTTAATATCACCAAACTTAATTGCATTTGTGTTGCAGGCATCCTGGCATGCAGTATGAACATTTGAACCAATAACATTCCTGTTTTCACGAATTGCATCTTCTCTTTCAGTGGCAATTCTCTGGATACAGAATGTACATTTTTCCATTACTCCTCTGGAACGCACTGTCACTTCAGGATTATAAACCAAATCAAATAATTTATCCTGCTGGAATCCATCTCTAAAGTGATCTCTGAAATTGAAAAAGTTAAATCTTCTAACTTTATAAGGACAGTTATTTGAACAATACCTTGTTCCAACGCAGCGGTTGTAGACCATTTGATTTAATCCATCTTTACTATGTGTTGTAGCAGCAACAGGGCAAACATTTTCGCAGGGAGCATTATCACAATGTTGACACAACATAGGTTGAGTACTTACAATAGGTTCATCTCCAGTACCGGAATAATAAGTATCAATTCTCATCCATTGCATTTCGCGCCCAACTGCGACCTGGTCTTTTCCAACTACAGGAATATTGTTCTCTGCCATACAGGCAACAACACATTCTCCACATCCTGTACATTTATTAAGATCAATTGCCATTCCCCATTTAACACCCTGGAACCAATCAGGATGAATAGGATAAATTTCATCTACATGTTCTTCTTCACCCATTTCTTCAATAAAATGAGGATTTTTTAAATACTCACCGACTGTTCCCTCTTTTAGAATATGTCTTTCTCCAAAGATATTTTCGTTAGGAGATTTTTCAAATAAATGATGTTCCTGTGCAGAAACTAGCTTATACGAGCCGTTATCTTTTTTAACATCACTTGTATTAAAAATCCAGGGTGAACCTGAATTACTTTTTGTTAATAAGGCATTTGAATTAAATCCAACTCCTTCACCAACAACTCCTACCACATTTCTTCCATATCCGGATTCAATTGTTATTGTATCATCTGAACAACCTGGTTGAACAAACACAGGAATTTTAAGATTCCTGTGACCAATTTTTATTTCAATTTTATCTTCGCTTTTTACTCCTAGTGACTTTGCAGTGTTTTGAGAAATTGCAGCATAATTATCCCAGGTCATTTTTGTTACCGGGTGAGGTAATTCCTGCAGCCATCCGTTATTTGCATATTTACCATCTCCGAGGAAATAACTTTCTCTTAATATAACAGCATAGCCTGATGCTTTCGCGGTACTACCGGGTAGATTTGAGACAACTGAATTATTAAAACTTCCAATAGAAAATTCTTTTTCATTTACAAGAACAACACCATCGTGCAAAGCGCCTAACCAGAATTCTCTGAAATTTAATTTTGAATTTAAACCTGGATAAATATTTTTCTGCCAGTTCTGCATCAGGTATTCGTGATAGATAGTATCTTTATATGTTCCTTTAGCTCCGTCAATCCAGTTCAGAAGCACAGCTTCTTTTTGTCTTGTGTTATAGATAGGATTTATAACCGGCTGTTGAAGTGCAAAGAAACCTGTTCTTGTTTTAGAATCACCCCAGCTTTCAAATGAATGACTTAATGGTAAAACGTAATTACCGGCATTTGAAGATTCGTTTGCACTTTCTGTAATAGAAATTACATTAGTTACTTTCTTCAAAGCATCAGCATAACCAAGATCACTTGGTAAATGAAAAACTGGATTTGAATCAAAATGAATTACCATCCCAACGTTTCCGGCATTCATGTCTGAAATCAATGAATTCCAATCTTCATTTGACGAAAGTTTCAAATTTTCAAATGGCAATGAATCAGTTCTATATAAATTTGTGTTTCCAAGAAGCTCATTTAATAAATTAACAGCAATTTGAGTTTCTTCCGGTAAAGATCTGCCGGCATAAACAATTCCTTTACCTTTATTAGAAATTAAATCATCTACTAGATGATTTAATTTTTTAACTTCCATATTGCTAGCTTTTGCAAATGAACTGAGTGAAAAACCTGAAAGATTGGCAGAAAGATTAGAAGCGCTTCTTTTTGCAACTTCACTTAGCAGACTCATTACAAAACCATACTGAGCATCTGGTCTCAGCTTTAACCTATAATCAGCATTCATCCCTGTAAGAGACATATTACCTTCAACAACGTATAACCTATTGAAGTTTTTAGCGTTTTCAACTTCTCTTCCTTCAACATAAAGTCTTGAATTCTCAACTTTATCACCATCAGTTCCAAGGAAATCCCCTTCGAGGGAAACTATAACTTTTGCTTCATTCCATTTTATAAATGGAAAGAAATCTGTTCCATAAGATTTTTTCCAGGCTGAGTTTTTGATTTCAGTGTTAAATAATTGGTAAGAATAAATTTTTGTCCCCGGGTATTTGGCAGCAAAATCATCAAGTACTTTTTTCGCAGTTGGGGATGTTATTTTTTCTGAAACTATTGCAACCTTTTTACCTTTAAGTAGATTCATGGCATTTACAATTTCTGTATCAAGCTGCTGCCACGTAGATTTCATAAATTCGCCGGTGCGGGTTTTACGCATCGGATTTTGAAGCCTGTCAGGATCATACAGATTAAGAACACTTGCCTGGCATTTTGCACAAATTTTGCCTTTACCAACTGGGTGATCAGGATTGCCATCTACTTTTACAGGACGTCCTTCCCTGGTTTTGATTAAAACTCCACAGGTATGTCCTGAATCACTTGTAGTAGAAGCAAAATATTTAGGTTTACCAACTACAGTATTTTCAGGCATATGGGTATAAGGAACTATTTCTCCCTTGTCCCTGTAGTCTGCACAACCGGCTCCGGCTAATGCTGCTGAAGCCCCGACAAGTGCAAGAAATTTTCTTCTTGAAAGGTGAGATAGTTTAGAAGGTTCAAACTCTTCAGTTGCTCCTTCCATAAACTCATTTTTACTTGCTTCAGTTAAAGCAGGATCATTATGGAGATCAGCAAAACTGCGCCAATAATTAATATCTTTTTCCTGAGAATTATTTTCGTGATTTATTTCGTCTTTAGCTTCAGACATTATTACCACCTGTTTTTTTTCTGCTGACAGCCAGAGGATTTAGCTTAACTCTGCTGTTCCTGGTATTGTCAATTTTGTTAGAACTTTTCTGCCGTGTAAAAATTTTAAATGGCAAAGATTTAATAGCCACAAATCCTGCTACTCCCAAACCAAGAGTTTTAAAGAAACCTGTTCTATTAATTTTTTTATCAATATTTAGTTTTTTCAAATCCATAGAAACTCCTGTTTACCTGTGGCAAGACCAGCAATCGTCGGGTCCGTTTTTAATGTTCTTTAAATAAGGTAATTTCTCTTTTGCATTTCTGTGACAATCAAGGCAGGCGCCCATAGTAAATGAATTCATTTGAGCGATGCGGTCCATTTGCCGGACATCACCATGACAACTGGAACAATCAATACCGGAATTTACGTGAACACTATGATTGAAATAAGCAAAATCCGGTACCCTGTGAATTCTCTTCCACGGAAGTGCAATTCCCTCTTCGTAATACTTAGTTAACTTTTGAATTTCAGGTCTGTCTTTTCTTGCTATCGTGTGGCAGTTCATACAGGTAGATACAGCTGGTACCATTGCGTGCCGTGATTTTTCAACTCCAGTATGACAATACTGGCAATCAATTTTCATTTGTCCTGCGTGTAACTTATGCGAAAAATTGATGGGCTGAACCGGGGAATAACCGACGCCGTCCCTTTCAGCACGTGAAGCAAAATAAGTAAGTGTAAATGAAGCTAATATAACGAAGATAGTGATGGGTAATCGAACTCTAAGAACATAATCCAATAAAGATTTTTTCATCATTTACCTATTGAGTTACAACCAATGTTTTTTGAAAACAAACTCTACTAAAATTAGTAAGAGTATTAGGCTAAAATCTATTTTTTGTACTATAAAATTTTTATTAAAACTTATCACGAGAAAAATATAGATGCGGAGAATTAGGCTAAGCCCGCAATAATTATTACTCATTTTATGAATAAAAAAGTAATAATTTAATTTTTAAAGCTATAAAATTAAGAAATTAAAACAAAGAGTTGCAAAATAAAAAATCACAATATTTTTAGAGATTTGAACTAGAGAGTCAAAATTTTTAATGTAAATGGATACATAGGTTTTGCTCTCAACAGACAAAAAATATCATCATTTGAGAGAAATATTACACACAATTTAATAATATAATACTATATTCTGTTTTCTTAAAACAATATATCTACTTGATATTAGAATCGAATATAGTGAATATTTCAACACTTTGATTTCAAAATTTTATTTAACAGGATTAGCAAATTAATTAAGTCAATTATAGTTTTTAATCTGATTCAATTAAACCAACTACTGATTATTGTTTAAAGTTCCCATGACCAAATATATTTACATATCTGAAGAAATTGTGATAACCAGTCAATTAAATTGCATTAAAAACTTAAATATTTATAAAGATATTATTTTAATAAGTTATTATAGGAAACTGAATCTGATAAAATCTTAATAGCAGCTTGGAATTGTTTATCGTATTCAAGGTATTCTTCAATTCGAGAATCGGCTCCCAAATATCTTGAAGCAAGTTCAGCCTTTAGTTCCCGGGTAACTTCATCTTTATAAATTTTTAATTCTGATAAATCAAGTTTATCAAATTCCTTTTTAATTTTATCCAATTCTGCTGAGATCGCTCCTTCTATATTTCTACTGTTTACATTAGCAATTAATTTATCAAGTTCTTTTTCCGCTTCAGAATGATAAATGTAATTTTCTTTTTTAAGGTATTTTTCAAACTCTGCAAACATTTCATTGTCATTCAGTCTGCTAAAATCTACTTTAGGATTGAGGTAATAATAATGATCCGCGAAAGTAAAGAAAATCCCTTTAGCTAAAAGGTCCTTAGTAATATTACCTTCTGTATAATAACTAATAGTTGTATCTGGAGTTATCCCTCCCCCACTATAAACTATTCTTTTATTATCAGTGTTAAATGTTCCCTTAATTATTGAGTCTGGAACAGCATAAACTTTATTATTTTTTGTATAGTCAATTTTTTGAATACATCTTCCACTTGGTGTATAATACTTAGCAGTAGTAACCTTTAATGAGGTATTATAATCCAAAGGAGTTATTGTTTGGACAAGACCTTTCCCATAAGATTTTGTCCCTAGCAAAATCCCCCGATCATGATCCTGAATTGCACCTGCCACAATTTCTGAAGCTGAGGCTGATCCTCCGTCAATCAAAATTGCCAATCTGGAATCTAGTAACATTGGCTCTTGTGAAGCATAATATTTTTTTTCATCGGTTTCATTTCTTCCTCGCGTTGTAACCACGAGAGAACCTTTAGATAAAAATTTATTGCAGATATCAACAGCAACGTCAAGCAAACCGCCAGGATTGCCTCTCAAATCGAGTATAATTGATTTTATATCTCTTTTAGATTTTAATTCAATAAGGGCTTTTTTAATTTCATCGCCGGCTGATCTGCTAAAATTAGATAATTTAAGATAAACGTTATTGCTCTTTTGGGGATAAAAGCCATAATAAATAAGACTTTTAACCTTAATTTCTTCCCTTATAAGATTAAACTTTAATGTATCTAATCCATCATTTCTTAAAACTTTTAATACTACTTTAGTACCCGGTTCACCCTTAACTAACGATGAGATTTGTTCAACATTTTCAGGTGAAATTCCAACTCCATTCGCCTCAATTATTATATCTCCAATTCTTATTCCTTGTCTTTGCGATGAATATCCATCCATTACTTCTACAATTGTTACGTTATCACCACGGATGCCAATAGATATACCAATGCCTCCATACTTTCCATTAGTTATTAGCTCAATATCATCCTTTTTATTCTCGTCAATAAATATTGTATATGGATCCAGTGTCTCCAGCATTCCGTTTATTCCTGCGCGCATAAACTGTTCAGGATCAATCTGTTCAACATAGTTAAATGAAATTTCTTTATAAACCTTACTAAACAGATCTATGTTCTTTGAAATTTCAAAATAGATATCATTCTTTCCAGCAAAGAACCCTGAAAAAAGAAGTAGAATTATAAAAGAAGCAAGTACCTTTTTTGCATTGGTAAATCTCATACAAATTCCTTTTTTTCTAATAAAGTTATTTCTTTTACAATTTTTTTGTGAATTTCATCTATAGTTTTTTTACCATCAATAATTCTGAACCTTTTTTCTTTTTCAGCAATTTTCAAGTATCCATTTCTTACTTTACTAAAAAAATCACTATCAGATAATTCCATTCTATCTAGTTCAATATTCAATTTGCGGGCTTTTCTTTCATTTGCAAGTTCAACTGATATATCAATAAAAAAGGTTAGAGTAGGTACCGTGTTGTTAATAGCCAAATTATTAATATTCTTTACGGTTTCAAGATCAATACCTCTTCCATATCCCTGATAAGCTGTGGTCGAATCGTGAAATCGATCCGAAATTACATAAAATCCTTTTTCAAGGAAAGGGTTTATTTTTTCTCTAACAAGTTGGGCCCTTGAAGCTGAGAACAGGAATATTTCAGTCTGCATATACATATGATAATGTCTTTTATCAAGCAAAACATTTCTCACAATTTCGGAAATATCCGTACCGCCCGGTTCCCTTATAATTTCTACCTTTTTTTTTTGCTTAACTAAATGTTTTTTTAATAATTCTACCTGGGTTGATTTACCACAAAAATCAATCCCTTCAAAAGTTATAAACATATTTATCCAGATTTTAAAAAAGAAATGGATTAGTTAAATTTTTTGATGATATATCTAAGTAGATCTGGTTTTATAAATTTAATTGTTACGTTTCTAGGAGATTCAATTTTAGGAACTATACCACCTACAGTATCAAGTACAACATCTCTATAATTTACATAAGCCTTAAATTGATCGACTGTAAGTTTACCCAGTATATCAATCCCTCCACTAACATTTATCGTAATCTTGTTGGGTAACAGCACAACCTCTCTATCTTTAGGCACATTTAATACATCGACCGTAACGTCATCAATGCTTTTGTCCACAATTCTTTGAACATCGAAATTAAGAGTTACGTTATTATCTGAGTATTTCATACCCGGTAATTTTTTCAGATTGACCTGTTGTTCCACCCTGTCATTTACTCCTTTAAGTTCAAGTTTTTGAGTGGGAATATTATCCATATTTTTTAGGATACTTACAGGTCCATTTACAATAATTGAGTCCGGATCAACTACATAATTTGTAGCCAAACCATATCCTTCTCTGAATTCCAGATCCACGTCAGGTTCAACTTTTAATTTCTTATATGTCAGTTTTTCTATTTTAAATGAAAGTGTATCAGGGGAAATATCAATAACTTCCAGCCCCGAAGATAAGCCAGGATTATCGCTTAAATAATCATAGAGGTTTATATACTTTTTGCCAGTATCACCATTTGCAGTAACTACGTATTCAGATTCAGATCCCATTTTTGCAGAAATTAATTTCCATCCTCTCCCTTTAACTTTTATGTTAACATACTTAGGTAATTTTGTCCCGCTTGTTAAGCCTTTTTGAAAATCAACTAATTTTAATGGTATTCGAAATGTGGTATAGTAATCATTAGATAATGAAATTGAACCCCATAAAATTGCCGAGAATAGAAACGATATAATTATTATGTGGAGGTTTTTCTTCATTTTACAAATATAAAACGAATTTAAGCAAAAAAAACTCCACATTTAGTGGAGTCAATCCTTTTTGCAATAATATATTACCTAAGATTTTTGAAATGATTCAATAACTCTTCCCTGTTTGCTCTGGATATTTCCCTACCTTTAATCGGGAATGAAGGCGTGCTCCTTGCTAAACGTCTCAATTCATGTACATTCAATTTTTCAATATCCTTATCAATATTGTCCTTTTCCGGTATCTCTTCAATTTGCTCAATTTCCCTTGCCAATGCTTCTTTCCTTAATCTGGCAATTGTATCACTGGCATTTTCACTTTCATTCTCTTTTTCATTTCTTCTTTTTCTATCTAATTTTTTTTTTGATATAGTTTTTTTTGGCCTATCTTCAAATTGCTTTTTAGAGTTAATATTTTTAGTATGTTGTTCCTCATCTCTTTCAATTGATGATTTATTTTTAGAAACTTCAGATTTCTCATATTCACTTTTGGAATCACTAATTTCTGGGAGCATCGTACTTAATTGATCATCCGGTTGCGGAATAATGTGAGTTGAAACCAGTTGTCCAATTCGGCCCGCTGCTACTGCTCCGGCTTCAACAGCTGCTTTAACTGCTGCAGTATCACCAATCACCTTAATTGTAATTAAGGCTGGATTAGTAACATCTTTGCCGGCAAATGAAACATTTGCAGCTTTAAGCATAGCATCAGCAGCTTCAATTGCAGCCACTAATCCCTTCGTTTCTACCAGTCCTAATGCTCTGGACATAAGCTATTTATTTTTTCTTCGGAAGAATTTGCTCGACTTCTGCGTGAGGACGAGGAATAACATGTACGGACACTAACTCACCAACTCTCTGGGCTGCAGCAGCACCAGCATCAGTAGCAGCTTTTACTGCTCCAACATCCCCGCGAACCATAACTGTAACATATCCACCACCTATGGTTTCTTTGCCTAGTAGCTCAACTTTTGCTGCTTTAACCATTGCATCAGCAGCTTCGATTGATCCAACAAGCCCTTTTGTTTCAATCATTCCAAGTGCGTCTAGTGCCATTGATGTGCTCCAATTTATTTGAATTATTCGATTGAAAAATACTCTATAGGTTCCTAAATGTCAATTATAAACTTTTTTAATCCTGCCACCTTAAATTTATTCTTTAAGGCTAGTTTCATTAAGATATTCCTGCAAAATTATTGCTGCTGCATTTCTGTCTATTAATCCTTTTTCTCTTCGCTTCTTCTTTTTGCTCACGAATTCCATTATTCTATCTGAAGCAATTGAGGAAGTATATCTTTCATCCCATAAAATCACTTCAGTTTTATATCTTTTTTCCAACTGCTTTTTAAATTTTATAATTTTTTCAGAAATCAAACTGGTTCGTCCATCTTCTTTTATAGGAAAACCAAGTATTATTCTAGATATGTTTTGCTCGCTGTGAATTTTATCAAATTTACTTAGGAACAGGCTATTATTAAGAATGGTTTTAAAGGGATATGCAAATGTAAACAAGGGATCACATAGCGCTATTCCGATTCTTTTTTCTCCATAGTCCAGTGCTGCAATTCTATTAATGTTGTCTTTTTCCATTACGCGCTTTCAAATCTTTCCACTGAAAATACCCCCTTCAATTTCTTGAGGCGATCCATAATCCTGCTCAGATGTTCAATATTATGGACATATAGTGTAACACTTCCCTCAAAAGTAGAATTGTTTGTATTAATATTAATGGATTTAATATTAGTATTTTGATATGAGACAATCGCATGAGAAATTTCATTTAAAATTCCCGGCGTATCGTCACCTGTTACTGTTAAGCCTGCAACAAATAATGAAGAATCTGCCTCAGGCCATTGTACAGGCACAAGCTTTGAACTATCATTTTCAGATATTTGTAATAAAGTGCCGCAGGTTTTTCTATGAATTTTTACTCCTTCACCAACGGTAATATATCCAATTATAGGATCTCCGGGGATTGGGTTACAACACTTAGCATATGAATAAAGGATTCCTGCTTCTGCTCCATCAATCAATACTCCACCAATATCAAGCCTGGCAGAAGTTGCAAAACTATCAAACTTAAGTTGGTTATCTCCTTTGTCCTTTTTTGATCCCTCCTTGGTCGCAGTTAAAATTTCTTCAGGATTTATTTTCCCCTGTGAAATAGCCTTATAAAAATTTCTGGGATTTTCAAATTTAAAATTGTTTGCAAGCTTAGCAATATCACTTTGAGTAAATGAAAGTTTCATTTTTTTTGTTTTCTTTTCCCAGAGTTCTTTCCCCAATTCAACGATTTCTTCTTCTTCCTTGTTTATCCATCTTTTGATGGCGGTTTTTGCTTTGTGTGTTGTTACAAATTTTACCCAGTTTTTATTTGGATGCTGATTTTTTGAAGTAATTATTTCCACCTGGTCACCGCTATGAAGAAGAGTGTCAAGTGGTACTATTTTACCGTTTACTTTTGCTCCGATACAATGAAATCCCACTTTACTATGTATATCAAATGCGAAATCTACCGGGGTAGAATTAGCCGGCAACCTCCTTAACTCGCCTTTCGGGGTAAACACATAAATTTCATATTGATAAAGGTTTAATTTAAAGCTCTCAAGTAGTTCTTTTCTTGCATCCTCTTTAGAAGCATTCTCAAATATTTCACGGATCCAGTTTACCCAATTTTCAAGATCTTTATCCGACGTGCTTTTATTTTCCTTGTACTTCCAGTGAGCAGCAACTCCTTTCTCTGCAACTTCATGCATTTTATCAGTTCTAATCTGAACTTCAACCAGTCTTCCTTCAGGACCCACAACTGTTGTATGAATTGATTGATAATTATTTGTTTTAGGTATTGAGATATAATCCTTAAACCGATCAGGAACAGGCAAATAAATCTGATTTACAATTCCTAGTGTTGTATAACAATCATTAGTATTAGTTGTATCCAGAATTATTCTTATTGCGAACAGATCATAAATTTCTTCATAAGGTTTATTTCTTCTAACCATTTTTCTGTAAATACTATAAAGGTGTTTTGCCCTACCACTTATTACATATTTCAGATTATAGTCATCAAGTTTTTCCTTAATTGGATCACTAAACTTTTTAATGTATGACTCTCTCTCGCGTCTTTTGCTTTTTATTTTTTTTGCAATTTCTTCATAAGCTTCTTTGTTCAAGTATTTAAAAGAAAGATCTTCCAATTCCCATTTTACTCTTCCTAGTCCAAAACGATTTGCAAACGGGGCATAAATTTCGAGTGTCTCCTGTGCAATTCGTCTTTGTTTTTCAGGACTCACAAATTCCAGTGTTCGCATATTGTGCAGACGGTCCGCAAATTTCACTAGAATTACTCTAATATCTTTTACCATTGAAAGCATTAACTTTCTGTAATTCTCGGCTTGAGTTATTTCCTGTCCCTTAAATATTCCGCTAATTTTTGTTACCCCATCAACAATTTCAGCTACTTCTTTACCAAATTCTCTGGCAAGAATATCAATGTTGAATTCCGTATCCTCAACTACATCGTGCAGAAGTGTGCTTACAACAGTAACATCATCAAGTGGAAATTCTTTAGCTACTATTAAAGCTACTTCAAAGGGGTGTGTAAAATATGGCTCCCCCGAAGCACGAAGATCATTTTTATGAGCTTCAATGCAGAATTCAAATGCTTTTGTCACTAATTGCTCATTAACACTCGGTAGGTTTTCCCTGCAAGTTTCAATGAGGTCATCAAGCATTTTCTTATTTTTAGGGTTCGAAATGCTCATCTTTTGCGAATAAAATCGGTTTAATTAATATTCTTATTTAATTTACTTTATTTTTATGATTAGTTAAAGTGCAATGATTTTACAGTAATGGACAAGTTATTTGCCGGAAAGTTCTTTTTTTAGATTTGCAACTCTTTCAAGTCTATCCCCTAATTTATCAAGCACAAATTTTGATAAATTTTTTGTATTTAGAATCTGGTTTAAGTATTCCAAAGCTATATCATTTTCCCCTAGTTTAATATATTGCTGTGCAATTATATGCTTTATTACAATTTCATTAAAATTGTTCGTTTTTCCTAATTTTGAATAAGAATTCAACAATTGCTGGTACACATCAATTGCTTTACGTGAATAATTCTCCTCGTAAGCTCTGGCTAATGGCCACATAAAAAATCTACTTCCAGGATATTCTTCTAATGCTTTATTAGATAACTCTATAGCCTCCTTAAATTTTCTTTGGTCTATATATATCCATAAAAGTGAATTAACCGCGAAATAGTGATTATATTTAGAATTAGCAACTGCGATCTGGAGATTTTTGACACCCTGTTCCTTTTCATCTTTTACAAAAGGAAGCCATTTTATAATTTCCGTTTTACGACTTTTCCAATACTGAAATGCCCCAATTGCAGTATAAACCTCGTAAAAAGAAGTGTCTATTTTCAGGCACTTATCAAAATCTTTAATTGCATTTACACCATTAGATAATGCTGAAAGCCAGCTTTTATTGAGAGCTTCATAATAGGCGTAATAGCCATTTTTTAGCCCAGCAAAATACCTGTACCAGGGATTCTCATCGTCTTTATCTAGTAACCTATTCGCTTTAATTTCAGCAGAATCAAGATTCAGTTCAATGTAATCAGAATTAAATTTACTTTCATAATCATACGCTTTTGCAATTTCCGTTGAAGCCAGATAAATATTGCCTAGCGGCAGTCTCGGATATTTAAGATTTAGATAATCAAAAGTTTCCTTTGCTAATTCATAATTTTGTAGAATAATATTACTAATACCATCCTGCAATAGTGAATCTACTTTTTTATCAGGATACACCTGTGCATTTAGATTATTCAGAAGGATAAAGTATATTAAACAGAAGAATATTTTATTAAAGTGTACCAAATGTTCTGTCTCCTGCATCTCCTAGTCCCGGTAAAATATATCCTTTATCATTTAATTCTCTGTCCAATGCAGCACAAAAAATTTTTACATCCGGATGTTCAGTATTAACTTTATTTATTCCCTGCGGAGCTGCTACCAAACAAGCAAAAATAACGTCCCTTGCTCCTCTTTTTTTCAAATAATTTAAAGCCTCTGAAGCGCTGCCACCCGTTGCAAGCATCGGATCAACAAGGATTACCGATGCTACATCCATATTTTTAGGTGTCTTATAATAATATTCTACAGGTTTCAGAGTACTTTCGTCCCGCTGTAATCCAATATGGCCAACATGAGCCGCAGGCAAAATTGCCAGGAACCCGCTAACCATTCCAAGTCCTGCTCTCAAAACAGGAACAAGTACAACTTCATTTTCTAGTTTAAAGCCTTTTGTTTTCTCAAGTGGTGTTTCAACTTCATATTCATCTACTTTAAATTCCTTGCTAATCTCTACAGCAAGTATTGTTGAAATTCTTTTAACAACTGCTCTGAATGTTTCGGGCAAAGTTTCCTTTGATCTCAAAACTGTTACATCCCTTTTTACCATTGGATGTTTCAGAATTATTACATTTTCCATTCCAGAAGTCATATCAACTCCTTTGTATAATTTTTCTGCCAAGTACTTCGAGCAAATTTACAAATGGCGACAATGGAGGCGTATAATTATAATTTACAGTTGAAAGTATATCAGCCTTTTGATTTGTTTTTATCATCAAAGAAATTAAATCCCCGTAGCCGCTAACTTCCCTGCCTCCGAAAAATGAAGCGCCCAAAATTTTATTAGTAGATTTTTCAAAAACAATTTTGCCAAATACTTTTTCGCTGCTGCGCATAACTTCAACAAGATTAGGTCGGATCTCAGAAACGGAATCGCAATGGAAATTATTATCCTGTGCTTCTTTTAAAGTTAAGCCAACCTGAACAAGGAAATTATCAAATATTTTTACCGAGAAATTTTTAACGATAGGATTGGCTTTAATATTTTCTCCTGCAGCGTTAGCACCCGCAATATGTCCAAATTCGTGAGCTAGAGTAGCAAGTGGCATATTTTCAGTTTTATTTGTAATCTTGTTTGTCACTTCAATATTATCACCGGCAGCATAAATATGCTGACAGGAAGTTCTCAGCTTGCTATCAACTTTTATTGCACCACTTTTGCCAATTTCAAGATCAGCCTTTTCTGCAAGTTTAGTATTTGGTATAAAACCGGCTGAGACAAGTACCAAACCAAACTCTAAAAGTCTGGAATCAAGGTTTATAGTTTTTAAATAATTGCCTGATATAATTGCCTTATAATTTTTTGCATTATTGTAAAATGATATTTCATTTTTCGAAAGTAATTCTTTAATTAAGAACTGGATTTCAGGTTCAGTAAATGGAGCCGGATTTTCTTCTCTTTCTAATATTGTAACAGAAATTCCTATTTTTTTTAGTGTATCAGAAGTTTCCAGTCCAATCAATCCTGAGCCAATTATCAAAGTATTTTTTACTTTTTTCTCTTTTATATATTCCTGTATTTTAATTAGGTCGCCAATGCTTTTAAGATTAAAAACATTTTCCAGGTTTGTTGGAAGTTCTTTTATTTCTCTTGATTCTGAACCGGTAGCAAGGACTAGCTTATCATATTCAAATTCCACGGCTCTGTTATTTTTTTTATCCAGAACTCTTATAATTTTTTCTTTTCTATCAATTTCTTCAACAAAATGATTTGTATAGACTTTAACGCCTTTTTCTTTATAAAAAGATTGTGCATCAAAGTAAACTATATTCTTATAGCTGCTAATCTCTCCGGACAATACATATGGAATTTCACAGGTGCCTGTAGAAATAAATTCTCCTGCCTCAAATAGCAGTACTTCTGCCTGATAATTTACTCTTTTTGCTTTTGCGGCAGCTGCTGGGCCGGCAGCATTTCCACCAATTACAATTATTTTTGAAACTTTAATCATTTTTCCTTAAAACTGATTGTAAACGGTACTCCTTCAAAACCAAAATTCTTCCTGATCATTTTTTCTAGAAATCTCTTGTAATGATCCGGAATATATTTTGGATAATTAGAAAAGAATAAAAACACCGGGTAATTATCTCCAACCTGTGAAATAAATTTGATTTTTATTTCCTTTCCTGTATGAGTTGAAGGTGGTGGTGTTTTAAGAATTTCGGGCAACAAGGTTTCATTCAAAGTATTTGTTGAAATTTTTTTCTTTCTCTCTTTGTTAATATTTTTGCTTAATTCAATAAGTTTAAATATCCTTTGCTTTGTTAGTGCTGAAATAAATATTACAGGGAGATAATCAAGTGCTCCAAGTTTGCCCCGAATTTCGGTTTCCATTTTATTTGATGTGTTTGTATCCTTTTCAACAAGGTCCCATTTATTTACGGCAATAATAATTCCTTTTCTCCTTCTTTCCGCCTCATCAATAATTTTTTGGTCCTGTTTTTCAAGACCAACTTTGGAATCAAGCATAACTACTGCTACATCACACTCACCTATAGATTTTAAAGACCTGATGTTTGAATAGAATTCTATATTCTCTTCCACTTTTTTCTTTTTCCTTAAACCAGCGGTATCTATCAATAATATCTCTTCACCGTAATATTTTAATACAGAATCCAGGCTGTCTCTAGTTGTGCCGGGTATATCTGTTACTATGCTCCTGTCAATTCCCAACAGTGCATTTGTAAGAGACGACTTTCCTACGTTTGGTCTGCCTACTACAGCAATTTTCAATCGATGATCTTTTTCTTCAAATTCATTTTTTGCAGGAAAATTTTTCGTAAGAATATCAAGAAAGTCACCTATTTTTCTACCCATCAATGCAGAAACATCAAAAATTTCATCTACACCTAAAGAATAAAATTCATTTGCTGCTGCTTCATAATTATCAGAGTCCACTTTGTTTACAGTGAGCATAAACTCCTTACCGGATGTCCGTAACATCTTTACTATTTCTTCATCCATAGGATTAACACCATGTCGAACATCAACCATAAAAATAATTTTATCAGCTTCGGTAATTGCAATTTCTACCTGTCCCCTGATCGCTTTTTCAAAAAGATCAGGAGAATCCGGAACATACCCTCCTGTATCAATCAACCTGAATTCTTTTCCTGCCCATTCAGCTTCGCTGTAATTCCTGTCACGGGTTACTCCACTAAGGTCATCAACAATGGCATCCCTTTGACCTACAATTCTATTAAAGAAAGTAGACTTTCCAACATTCGGTCTTCCGACAATAACTACCAGTGGTTTTTTCATATTATAAAATACTAATTTTACTCAAATTTCATTTTGCAGAACTCAGCCAATTAACCTGAAACTGCATAAAAAAACGATACTACAAAAGCAGTATCGTTTATTATTGTAAAGATAAAT
>DATFMR010000017.1:0-36094 GCA_035266865.1 Ignavibacteriaceae bacterium
TAATACCATGTAAAATCTTTATACTGAACTTTGTTCTGACCGAACTGACCGAATACCAGTGGTTGAATAAAAATCATACAAAACAAAAATTTAATAACCTGCTTCCGCATTATAGTTCCTCTATTATTCAATTATAATAAAATCCAGTTCGGATCTTTCCGGGTCCACCCGAACTAATTTAACCTGTACTCTATCGCCCAACCTGAATTGTTTTTTAGTGCGTCTCCCAATTAAAGCATATTTTTTCTCATCGTAAACATAAAAATCATCCTCTAAGTCCTTTAATCTAATGAGTCCCTCAGCCAAAATATCTGCAATTTTAACGAAAATGCCGAAATTAGTAACTCCAGAGATAATTGCGTGAAATTCTTCGCCCAGATGATCTTGCAAATATTCTACCTGCTTTAATTTAACAGATAATCTTTCAGCTTCAACAGAATTCCGCTCACAAGCGGAAATATGTTCCGCTATTTCATCAAGCAATTTAAGACCGTATTTTGTGACTTCATTTCCACTTATGTACTGAAATATAATTTTATGAACAATCAAATCTGCGTAACGACGAATAGGAGAGGTAAAGTGAGTGTAATATTTAAATCCTAATCCATAATGACCGATATTCTTTACTGAATAAACTGCTTTTGCCATTGACCTGATTGCAAGTTCATTAATAACAGATTCCTCTTCTGTACCTTTAGCCTGCTCTATTAATTGTTGAAATTGATTTGATTTGGCTGTTGCGTTTGGATCAAATGAATAGCCTAAAGATTTTACGAATTTTGAGAATTCAATAATTTTTTCACTGGCCGGTAAATCATGAATTCGATAAATAAAAGGACGAGCAGCTTTTTTAGAAAACCCAATATGCTTTGCAACTACCTGGTTTGCAAGCAACATAAATTCTTCAACAAGATTATTACTTTGCTTCAATTCTTTTTTATAAACATTTACCGGTTTACCATTTTCATCTAATTCAAAATTAACTTCCGGCGAATGAAATTCAATACTTCCTTCTCGCATCCGTTTTTTTCTAAGGATTTGAGCAAGTTTATTTAGTAATAATAATTCTTCTGTAAAATCGCCCCTATTATTTTCAATTACTTCTTGTGCCTCATCATATGTAAATCTTCGTTTGCTATTTATTATTGTTTTTGAAATTTTATAATCTATAAGTTTACCACGGTTAGATAATTCAGCGATAACAGAATAAGTCAATCGATCTTTGCTAGGTACCAATGAGCATATATTGTTTGATAATTTTTCAGGCAACATTGGGATAACCCTACCAACAAGATAAGTACTGTTTCCTCTCAGTCTGGCTTGTTTATCAATATTAGAGCCAGGAAGTACATAATTTGAAACATCCGCAATATGAATGCCGACTGAATAATTTCCGTTTTCAAGTATTTCTATTGAAAGAGCATCATCAAAATCCTTTGCATCTGCGGGATCGATAGTAAAAACCACTTTATTTCTATAATCCAGCCTACCATTCAGATCTAGTTGTGAAATTTCTTCAGAGATAGAATCCGCCTCATCAATCACTGCCAATGGAAACTTATAAGGGAGATTAAATTCCCTAGCTAAAGATACTATTTCAGCATCCTGAGAGCCCGCCGCACCAAGTACTTCTACAATTTCCGCTTCCGGGTTTAGGTTTGGATTTTCCCACTGAATTTTTCCTGCAATTACCTTATCGCCAACATTTGCACCGTTCAGTTTTCCTTTGTCGATATAAAAATCCCTGTGTAATTGCTGATCATCAGGTTTTACAAAATAAAAAGATTTGGATTTTTTCAGTGTGCCTACAATTACTTCCCTTTTTCTTTTGATTACTTTTACAATTTGACCTTCAACATTTTTCCTTTTTTGTTTTGCAAAAAGAGATATTTCGACAATGTCTCCATCAAAAGCAGTTCCAAGATTCCTTGCCGCTATAAAAATATCACCATCATTTTTATTATCTAAAACAACAAAACCAAACCCACCTTGGTTTACTTCAAGCTGACCTATAAGCTGACCAGATTTATTTGCAGGTGTATATTTATATCGTTTACCGGACTTTGATAGAAAACCTTCATTATAAAGTGAGTTTAACATTACTTTTAAAGAACTGTATTCATTTTCAGAATCTACAGATATCCTCTTCGCAATTTCGTTACTTTTAAATTGTCTCCCGGGATTTTTTTTAAAGAACGCAATTAGTTTTTTCTTCATTAAAATTCAAACTTATATTTTAGACCCAATTCATTAACCATTTCACTCGTATTATTAGTTTCTGTTATTGCCTCCTTCCTTTCAAGTCTTAAAAATAGCTTTTGGAAAAAAGGATATTCAATTTTTACATTTGCACGTGTTAAATCTGAAAATATTTCCGTAGTGCCACCAATTGAATATCTAAAATTATTTACTCTACCTGATAAATTGAACTTAGTATTTGATCCAACACGCCTCAATTCCAAACTTTTTATATAATCACCTGTATAAGAATTTAAAAAATTCCCAAGTAAGGAACCTGCAATAGATGAAGCGGTACTGGCAAAAGCGTTATTTTGTGTTGAATTGCTAAATCCACCTTGTGAATTTAAAAATGAATTAGTAACCAAAAATGTTATAGCATCTGATGCATCTTTTGTCTTATCAGGGATATCATTTTCTATATTATCCGCACCCATATAGACAGCAATATTATTTTCGTCCTTGACAAAGTTTTTATTTAGTTCTTTTAAAGGTCCCTTTAATTTAATCTTCACAGCTACTTCTTCTTCATTGGAACCCGTTGAGTCGCTTGGTGGAATATAATAATTACGATAAATAGCGACTATGTTTAAATATGGATTACTTAATTCACTTTCAAACCTCAAAGAACCTTCTGCCTGAAAAGTTTTTGTTAAAAATTCAAGAGTAGAACCATCAATTAGTCTTAATTCTCCGGTAGCAAAAGGCCTTCCCGCAATTTTTTGAAATTTAAAATTTCCATTTAATACAGTTGTCAGGATCTGGTTAAATTCCTGATCGAGTATAAATGTAATTATCCCATCTTTTTTAATATTTATGTTAATGGAATATTCAAACTTGCTTTGTGCTAAGGGCGTTTTTATCAGATTTGAGTTTCTTTTTTGAGAAAGAGCTATTAAACTTTCGAAATCAATTTCTTTGTTTTTAGCACTAACCGTATCTTGAACATAGCGATAAATAAAATTAGAAGAATTATTTTTATATCCTCTTTGAGACTGAGGAACTGTTAAATTTGCTTCCTCAACGTTTATTGGGGCAGTAAGTTTTGTACCTGTATCATCAATAGTTAACTCCAACTTGCCGTTAGTTGATATTACAAGATCACCATAAATTGTTGGGCTAACCGCTTTTGAAGCTTCGCTTAATATTTTTAACTGGCCAGCCAGGTAAATTTGAGATGAGCTTATTTCAAAATTATTTAAAATCGCATTTCCATTTCCTATTAATGTACCACCGTTTTGTGTGCCATCACTATTTTTAACAACAAGGCTATCTAAAGATAATGAATTGCCTGCAACAGATAATTTAAGATTTGTTTTATATTCCAGGTTATTAGCATCAGCCAGAAAGGCGCCTTTATTAATATTTATAAATCCATTTGGATTTGGAGCATCCAGATTTCCTGAAACTTTTAAATCCGCATCCATAAATCCAGCTACATTTTTAACGCCGGGAAGCATTTCTCCAAAAATCTTTAAATTAAACTTATCAGCCAGTATCTTTATATCCATTTCCTTAGATTTAATTATTCGATCTTCAACCCCAAAAAATGTTAGATCAATCGGAATGTTACCGAATATTTTTAGAGCCGGTTTGTCAGAATCATTAGATGCATCCAGGAATTTAATATCAAGATTTAAATTTTTATTTTTGTAACTCCATTCACTATTTAGGTTGCCCAGCTTATTGTTTTTAAAGAATACACTATCAACATTTGCTTGCATTGTTATTAAAGGATTATCAAAATTTCCCTTTATCAATGCCTTCAAATTAATATCTGCATCCGGGTTATTAGCACTATTTAAATTTGCAAAATTAGCTGATATTTCATTTCCCTTTACATGATTAATCGATAATATCATGTTCTGATCACCATATCTTAGAAGATCACCATTAATTTTAATTTTGCTGGAATTATGATAAAGCAAAAAATCACTTACTTTTAATTCATTTCTTGATACTGAAGCTTTTACATTTCCTTGGTTTATTAAATCATAATTATTATAAGAAATCCCTAAAGTATCCAGATCAATTAAGGTTTTGTCGCTTGTAAAATCTATTTTTCCCATAAATTTTGCAGTCAAATAGTCCTCAAGCTTACCTGAAAGGTTTACCTGGACAATATTATGAGAAAGAGAAAAATTCACATCTAAGTTATGTATATCACTACCAGCAAAAATTCTTGATGTAGAAAGAGAAACATCTGAATTAATTTCACTTAAATTTCTAGCCTCAAAAATATTGGACAAATTTATTCCAAGACTTAGATTGGACAGGAAGAATACATCATTATCTCCCCAAAATTTAAGAGATTCGAGGTTTGTATTTACCTTAATTTTTATATTATTTGATATATTTTCAATTTTTCCATCAATCTGCCCATCTATTGCCAAAACCTGATTTTTTAAAAATATTGAAATCAGATTGAAGTCTTTTAGCTTAATATTAAAATCCAGATCATTGTTGTTATCAACTGATGAAAAAAGAGAAGTTTCTCTGCCCTTTAGTAATTTGATAGTTGTAGTAACAGGGTTGCTTTTTGTCGTGTCTAATAATACATTGTCCAATTTTTTATTTAATGCGCTTAATAATAATTCAGATTCGCTGGAGATCATAGTGATCATTTTAGGTAAGGAGAAATTACCATTGATCGAAATATCAGCAAGGTCCGAAGTTATGTTTATCGATTTTTTCAGGCTGTCTAAACTCATAATATTGAACGTAGCCTGACTACTATCAATCGAAATACCATTCATAACGGAATTCTTTACCATCAGGCTCATATAAAGATTTAGTTTATCCGGATCGAGATTTTGTCCTGTTCCGTTGAGATAAAAATTCAATCTGCCTTGATTATTGGTGTCATGGAATACTTTGCTATAATCGAGATTTTTTATTGTTCCTTCCACATCGTAGCCGGGATTTTCCGCATCCGAGAAATCAAAAATACCCGAAATGTTTGCTGAGGAAGTATCTGATTTTGCAACCATATTATATAATATGTTTTTTTTATCGGCATTCATGCTAATTATCAGGCTATCTAAATTAGTAAAACCAACGGTAGATTTCTCTGCATAAATGCTCATTGTAGCTTTCAAATTTGCCGGATCAGTTCCTACTCCGCTGATTTTACCACGTGAATTGAGTTTTGTTAAAATTCCTGCTATCGGGGAAATGTCAAAATTTGCCGTTGCAAAATTCAGATTATAACTCATTAATGCCTTTTCAAGATTTAGATTTCCCTTTGCATAAAGATTTCCTGATGGAGTACTAAGTGAAATATTAGTAAAGAAATTAAGTGGCTTCCCATCAAAATTTAATGTGTCAATTTTTACCAATCCAAGTTTTTCATAAGAGGGAATTGTTAATTCAGGAAATAACTGTGGAACATCAGGTTGATTTATATATGAATTAAAAAACCCGGTTTTAATTACTAAATCCGAGGGATTATCCAGATTTAATAGCTTCCCACTTGATTGTAAATGAGTTTTAGAAAATGATAATTCCAGCTCCTTTATTAAGAGATCCCCGACTTTACCCGAAAACTTACTAGAGACGCTTACAGGATCCATCGAATTTCTAAATACCGATACTAGATCCGAAAAATCATTCAATACTATTTCGCCGTTGATTCCTCCAGTAACATTTGCATTTTTTAAATTATATTTACCAGATTTATCAAAGAGGTTAATACCGTTAACATCTGCATTTAAAAATATTTCAGAACTTGATGTACGCAGCAGTAAATTATTAACTGATAATTGCTCTTTGTTCAAAAGGAATTTTCCTGAAAGTTGTGACAAGCTAAATTCTGAAAGATTTGTCTTTAGAAATAAATCTTTTAGATTAATTTCATATTTATTATTAGCAATATCGGCGGATGCATTCAATCTCAAATTAAGATTATCAACTCTAAGATCTTCAAAGTTCAGAGAATCATACGTTGATGAATTGTTGATGTTTTTATAGCTTTGTAAATAAAAGCTGATATTTCTCAATTCAAAATCACTAACAAGAATCTTAAAATGAAAACTTGATGTGGATGTATCAGGTTCTGCTTTTTTTATTAAACCTGAAAAATTTAAATTCCCGTCACTTTCCTTAATAAACCTTATTTTTGCATTGGAAATAGCAGCTTTTCTAACTGTAATTCTTTTAAGCAGTAAATCAAGCGGGCTGGTTTTTAATTCAATAGTTCCGGCATTTAGCAATGTATCATTCCCCAGGCTAAGGACTGTGTTTCTTAAATAAATAGTCGTAATGATCGTGCCCTCAAGTTGACCAATAGTTAGTTTGCCGTTTATAGAATTATTAATTTTTTCAACCACATAGTCTTTTAGATAATTTCTAAATGTAGATGTTTGGCTAATGGCAAAAAATATTGTGAACAATACAAGCATAACTATTCCAGTATATAGGAATACATTAACAATTTTTTGGAGGGGTGTTCGTCTTTTTTTATTTTTATTCTTTTTTGACACTTTTATAGCAGAATTATTTTTTTGAGAGTAGGAAAACTATCGGTAACAATTATTTATATTTTTGCAAGATAAATTGTATTATTTTAGAAGTTGACTGGTCATTTACAAACTGAATGGTTTTTACCTCACCGCCATTTTTTTCAACAATTGTTTTACCTACAATTTTATCAATGTCCCAATCCGATCCTTTTACAAGAATATCCGGGATAATTAAACTAATCAATTCTTCAGGAGTTTCTTCATCAAAAAACACAACATAATCAACCGGTTTTAAGGCCGATAAGACAATAGCACGATCATTTGCTTTAATAATTGGTCTTTTTTCATCTTTTATTTTCCTTATCGAAATATCACTATTAAGTCCTACTATTAGTACATCACCTAAAGTCCTAGACTTTATTAAGTAGTCAATATGTCCCGAATGAATAATATCAAAGCATCCATTTGTAAAAACTACTTTTTTATTTTCTTCTTTAAGCTTCTTTCTAATTTTGAGGATTTCTTCAACTGTTTTTAACTCATTCATTTTAATTCTTCTTTTATAGTATTGTATAACCTATCAATCTCAATGGGAATGATACCAACATCTTCGCAAACTAAACCTCCTGCATAATTGGCCAGGTAAGATGCCTCATAAATATCAGCTCCGGCAGCAAGAGCCATAGTTAAAGTTGAAATAACTGTATCTCCGGCGCCTGAAACGTCTGCAACTTTCCTTGCTTTAGTTGACATCCTTTTGGGGCTTTTATTTTTACTAAATACAGATATTCCATCTTCACCTAAAGTTAATAAAATATTTTTAGCATTCAGTTTTTCTAATAATTTCCTACCAGCAACTTTTATGTCATCATCAGTTTTAATTTTAATACCTAACACATCTTCAGCTTCTTTTTTGTTAGGTTTAAAAACTGTAACATTTTTATAAGCATAAAAATTATTGAATTTTGGATCAACAGTTACAAGTAAATTATTTTTATTTGCGAGATTAATAACTTTTTCAATTAATGACGGTACCAATACTCCTTTATTATAGTCCTGAAGGATAATTCCATCAAAGTCTTTAATATTATCTTCTATGTATTTCAATAACTTTGATTGGACAGATTTTGATAAATATTCTTTGCTTTCCTTATCAATTCTAACAACATGCTGGTTGTCTGCAATAACTCTTGTTTTTGCGGTAGTTGGCCTGTTTTCATCAACGAATATTCCTTCAGCAATAATATTCGATTGGGTTATTAAGGAAGTAAATATTGTACCGTAATTATCATATCCAATTACACCTACCGGATACGGAATTCCACCCAATGTTGAAATATTTAAAGCTACATTTGCGGCACCACCAAATCGATAAAATTCATTTTCAACTTCTACAACAGGCACAGGTGCTTCCGGAGAAATTCTCCTGACATCTCCCCAAAAATAACAGTCAAGCATCAAATCACCAATAACAGCAATTTTTTTATTATTGAAATTCTTTTTTAACTCATTAAGCCTTTTAATTGAAATATTTACCATATATTAATCCAAATTTGAAAAACATAATATTAAGATAATGATAAAATAAATGTTGATAAAGAATGATAATAAAGAGATTTAGAGATATTTGTAGGGTAAAAATTTATATCAGTCTAAGAAGGTATATTCTAGCGTTTTGGGTTTGGGGATATATTATTCTTTTTCAACAGTTTTCCGGCGCCCCAGTGGGCAAGGGGATTATCAATATTTATTTTATATAAACCATCTTCAGTTCCAATCCACATAGCAGTTCCATCAAAATAAAAGGTCTGCACTTTCATAGCATTAAAATTTATCGAATTCATTTCAAGTTGAATCGCCATTTCTGAATTTCTATCTACTAGTGCAATCCCTCTCCCATATTCCTTTTTATCCTTTCCGATAAAACTATAAACACCAGCCCAAATTCTGTTCCCGGTTCTCGCAAGACAGTAAATTCCATTTGATGCAAGACCATTTAATTTTGAAATTCTGTCCCACGATAAATTTCTATCAAATTTGTAGATACCACCTATATTAAACCTGGGCTGATCTTCAGTAATAAACTCATCAGTCCCAAACCAGATATTTTCATCTACAAAAAGGATATCAGAAACTGAAACTGCGTCCCCATCATTATTAAATGCGTTGGATTTATTATTCACAAATCTCCATGCAGATTTATTTTCATAATCCATTTTTTTTTGATAAATGTGGACACCTGACTCAGTTCCAAACCATATTAATGAATCACCATCAAGTTTTATAGTTTTAAAGTTATTTGTTTTGCTGTCACCATTTTCAGTCAAGTCAATATCAGTATATCTGTTTCGTCTCACATCAAGCCTAGTCAGGTTTTTAAATCTTCCAATCCACAGTACATTTTGCGATGGATCATAACATAGCGTTCTAATCCAGTTTCCTAACTCTCCACCCTGGGCAAATTTTCTTTTTCTCCATTGTTCCCGTTTTAAATCATAGATATATAATCCTTCAACAGTCCCTGCCCATAGGTAGTTATTGTTGAGTGCGATTGAATAAAAAAAATCCGTTTCAGCGTTTTGATTTTTTGTCGAATAGTTAAACCAATTTTGCTCCTTGACCGAATAGCGGTAAATTCCTTGTCCGTAAGTTGCAATCCAGATAAAATTTCCCTGCTGTTTAATTGAAGTAACCATCGCCCCTTCAAGGTACGTTTCTATTTGCGCTTGTGGAAATGCTTCAAAATTGATCAGAAAAACAATAGAAATAAATAATAATTTCTTCATCAAAAACTTAATAAAAAGGTTCTGTAATAATTAATAACTTTCTTCAGCCGAAGGAAATTTCGCTGACTTGATATCAGCTATATAATTTTTTACTGCTTTTGCTATTTCATCTGCTAAAGCCGCATAATTTCTGACAAAACGTGGATGAAAGTCTATGTTAAGTCCAAGCATATCCGGTGTTACGAGTATCTGACCATCGCATTCAACTCCTGCACCAATTCCAATGGTTGGAATCTCAATAGATTTTGTAATCTGTTTAGCAAGTGATGCTGGTATTTTTTCCAGTACAATCGAAAAAGCTCCCGCATCAGCAATTGCTTTTGCGTCATTTATAATTTCTTCAGCTTCTTCCTTTAACCGTCCTCTTTCCCTATAACTTCCAAATTGATGAATACTCTGGGGAGTTAGACCTATATGTCCCATTACTGGAATACCTGCCGCTGTTATTTCCTTTATTGTTTCAGCAATTCTTTTACCGCCTTCAAGTTTAACAGCACCCGCAGATGTTTCCTTCATTATTCTACCAGCATTTCTAAAGCCCTCGTCTATACTAAGCTGATAAGACATAAATGGCATATCTACAACAATCATTGCCCTGTTAACTCCTTTTGCAACAGCTTTTGTATGATATATCATTTCGTCCATTGTAACAGGAAGTGTTGTTTCATTTCCCTGAAAAACATTTCCCAAAGAATCACCTACAAGCACAACATCAATCCCCGCCTCATCAATAATTTTTGCTGTAATAAAATCATAAGCTGTTAATGCGGTAATTTTAATCTTCTTTTTCTTTAAAAGAGATAATGTTCTTGTAGTTACTCTTTTAATCTCTTTTTCGGTACTCATATTGAAGCCTGTTTTTGTAGTAAAGTTTTTTCCTGTCCATCATCTATAAATTTTTCAAATTCTAAATTAAAATATGTCTTAAATCCATCAATCATTGCTTTTTCCAATTCAATATAATCTATTTCCTCATTCAGAATTGATTGAAGATCAGTAGTTGTGTTTTCAATTTCCTTCTCTATTTTTTTCGCTTTATCACCCGGAAGATTCAGATAATCAATTATTCTTAAATGGTTAGGTCCACATAAAATTGAACCATGCTGTAAAATACAGTTACCCAATTTTCTTTGTGCGCTGCCGACAAGTTTTTTCCCATCAAACTTCAATTCGTTTTTAGCAGAGATCGCAAAACAGATAGCGCTTTTATCTTCTTTATAAAATTCTGAAAAATGGACTTGATTACTTTCTATTTCAATTTTTGAGAGTTTTGGATTGTATAGTTCCAGCCCTTTTTTGAGAGCTATATTAATATGGTAATAAATTTTTTTTGCTGATATGCTGGAAGTAATAGGAATAATAGTAGAATAAGTCAATTCTTCAGAATGCAAAATAGCTCTTCCACCAGTGGGTCTCTTAACAACATCTATCCCTTTTCTATCTGTCTTTGATTTATCAATATTTACAATATTTTGATTTGCGCCAAGTGAAATACAATAAGGGTTCCATTTGTATAATCGAAAAACAACGGTGTGTTTTTTTATGTTTTCGGCAAGCTCAATATCAAATTTCATATTGAAATTGCCGGTATTGTAACCCGTATTTAAAATTTCAAGATTCACTTACCTACTAATCCACGTTTGCTGTTTTCTAAAAAAGAAAAAAGAGTGCTTATATACTTATTATCAACGAATTCATTCTTAATCTTTTCTTTTGCCTGACTTATATTTAGTGAATGATCATACAGAATCCCGTAAGCTTTTTTCAAAATGTAAATATCATCATTTGAAAATCCCCTACGTCTTAAACCTAGTACATTCAAACCTGAATATCTTAAGGGTTCACCACCTGAAAGAATAAAAGGTGGTACATCCTGGCTAACTCTAAATCCACCACCAATCATTGAGTGTTCACCAATTTTACAAAACTGATGAACCGGTGTTAAACCACCAATTATTACATAATTTCCAAGTTCAACGTGGCCTGCAAGCTGGACCCCATTTGCGAGAATACAATTATTTCCAACAACAGTATCGTGTGCAACATGTGTATATGCCATCAACAAGCAATTCTTACCAATTCTGGAAAATCCAGTTTCCTTTGTACCCCGATGCAATGTAGCATATTCATGTATTACACTTTCATCACCGACATAAAAATATGTCTCTTCATTTCCGAATTTCAAATCTTGGGGAGTGTGAGCTATAGATGCCGCTTGATGAATGGTAACTTTATTGCCGATTCTAGCACCATTGTATATTACAACGTGTGGACCAATTTTGCAATCATTACCTATTTCTACATCATCTTCTATAATCGAATAGGGACCAACAGAAATGTTTTCACCAAGTTTAGCATTTTTGCTTACTATTGCAGTTGGATGAATGGTTTTCATTTAAACTTTAGTTTCCCCTATTAGTTTCTTTATCAACTATAGCTGCCATAAAATCAGCCTCTGCAACAAGTACATCATTTACAAAAGCTTTCCCGCTCATCATAACAACTTTACTCTTTTTATTTGTCAATTCAATTTCCAGGTACAGCTGGTCACCCGGCAGAACCGGTTTTCTGAATTTGGCATTATTTATCTGCATAAAATAAACTAATTTTTCATCAGGGTTGGGAAATGAATTGAGCAATAAAACCCCACCGGTCTGAGCCATAGATTCAATAATTAATACTCCGGGCATAATAGGCTGGCCAGGAAAATGCCCCTGGAAAAAAGGTTCATTAATTGCCACTGATTTAACTCCAATTACCTTTTTATCCAGTTCAAGATGAATAATTTTATCTACCAGCAAAAAAGGGTATCTGTGAGGAAGTATCCTTTGAATTGCGTTTATATCAAAAACAATTCCTTCCTTTTTAACAAATTGAAATTTTTTAACTAGTTTTTTCTGTTGATATAACTTTCTTACTTGTTTAGCAAATTCAACATTTGCTTTATGACCAGGACGGGCAGCAAGTATTTGAGCCTTGATTGGCGCACCAATCAAGGCAAGATCTCCAAGCAAATCTAGCAGTTTATGTCGGACAGGCTCATTTTTAAATCTCAGTTCCTTATTATTTAATATCCCGTTACTTCCTATAGTCACTTTCTCTTTAACCCCAATTTTTTTCCGCAGTTCATCAAGCTGTTTATCATTTAAATTGTGATCTACTATTACAACAGCATTATCTATGTCCCCTCCCTTTATCAACCCCACTTTTGCCAGATTTTCTACTTCGCTTAAAAAACAAAATGTTCTGGCTGGTGCAAATTCTTTTATAAATTCTTTCTCAAAATCAAATAAACCCGTATGTTGGCTGCCAAGAGCAGGATTCTGATAATCTACCATTACTGTTAATCTATAACTATCAAGAGGAAGAGCAACTATATCAATTTGATTTTCTTCATTGTGATACATAACAGTTTGGTCAATTATCAGGTAATCCTTTGGTGCATTTTGTTGTACAATTTTAGCTTCTTGTAATGCCTTTATATATGGGACTGAACTTCCATCACCAACGGGTGGCTCTATTCCATCAAGTTCAATAATCAGGTTATCTATTTGAAGTCCTACAATAGCGGCTAGCACATGCTCCACAGTGTGAACTTTTGCATCACCTATTGCAATAGTTGTTCCTCTTGAAACATCTACAACAAAATCCGCATTTGCTGGAATTTCAGGTCGATCTTGTAAATCAACCCTTACAAATTTAATACCATAATTTTCTGGTGCAGGTTTAAAGGTCATCTTGCAGGAAGTTCCGGTATGCAATCCAATACCCGACATTGAAACGTCTCGGGTTATTGTCCTTTGTGATTCTATCATTTAAATAACCTGATTTTTGTGATCAAATTAAAAGAAAATGGGAAAATGTTTTTTCAAAATAGTAAGATGAGCCCTGAAATACAATAAACTTAAATGTGCAGCTACCTAAGTTAATAAACTATCAGATCTATTTTTTAAGTGAATTAAGTTCTTCTGATAATTCATTAATCCTTTTTTCAAGTTCTTTAATTCTATCGACATATCCTGGTAAATTCCTGAAATGAGCTTCTAGTTTTAAGCTAACACCAAGTTCCTTTGCAGGAGAACCAAAATATTTACCAGGCTTTAAAATCGATTTTGAAATTCCTGATTGAGCCAAAAGAATAACATTATCCCCAATTTCTATATGCCCTACCAATCCAACTTGTCCGGCAAGTATACTATGGCTTCCAATCTTTGTACTACCGGATACGCCTGATTGCGAAGATATTACAGTGTCTTCACCAACTACAACATTATGAGCTATTTGAACCAGATTATCAATTTTAACGCCACGCTTAATAATTGTTGATCCAAGAGCTGCCCTGTCGACAGATACATTTGATCCAATTTCAACGTCATCTTCTATTATTACGTTTCCTATTTGTGGAATTTTCTGATACACACCATTTTCATCCGGGTTGAAACCAAAACCATCAGATCCAATTACAGTACCTGGATGTATTATTACATTTTTACCTATTTTACAGTCTTCTCTAATACTTACATTCTGAAATATTATTGAACCGTTGCCAATTTCTACATTTTCGAGCAAAACAGTATTATGAAATATTTTAACATTATCACCAATCTTACAGTTGGCCGAAATTACTACATTTTTACCCAGAGAAACATTATTACCCAGAACTGTTGTTGAATGGACAAAGGAGGTTCCATCAATTCCGGATAAAGGATATTCCGGATAAAAATAATGTCTTACCAATTTAAAAAATGATTTTTCGGGAGAAGGTACTTCTATGTAGGTAATATCATCCCGTGTTTTTTTAAAGCCCTTTTTTACAAGAATTGCAGAAGCTTTTGTAGTTTCAAAATATTTTTCATATGAAGATAAATATAGAAAAGTTAAATTATTTTCAACAGCCTCGTCTATCCTAGCCAGTCTTTCTATTTCCAAATTACCGTTGCCGGTAATTTTCCCTTCGACCAAATCTGCAATTTCCTGAATCTTAATCTTCATTAAAATTTTATCCATTAATTCAGTTTTAATTTTTCCATTACAGATGCTGTAATGTCATATTCATCTTTTGCGTAAAGTAGGGTAACATCGCTGCTTCTGTCAAATACAAAATCAAGATCTTCTTCGAGAGCTATTTCCTTTATCACTGTGAATACCTTGTTCTGAATCGGTTTCATTAATTCATCCTGTTTCTGGTATAGTTCACCTCGTTCGCCAAATTTTTTGTTCCTGAAATTATCTATCTCTTTTTGTAGGTTTTCAATTTCATCAGTAGCTTCCTTTCTTGTCTGTTCGGTCATAATTAGCTTTCTTCTTTCAAAGTCGTCCTTTTTAGATGTTAGATTAGCCTGCATTTTAGACAGCTCGTCTTTCCAGTTGCGGATGAATGCATCAAGTTTTTGTCTCGCATCTTGCGCATCGGGTAATCTGTCTAAAATTGTTTTTGAATCTACATAACCAATTTTGAGTTGCGCGGGTGAAAAACCTGAGAAAAGGAGAAATGCAATGGCGAAGGGAAAAAATAATTTCTTCATTAATACTCCAAAACTAAAAAAGATTCAATTAAAATTATCAAATCTTTGGTAAAACAGCGAGTCAGTTTAAAATAATAAATTATTGATCCCCTAATTATCAAATTAGATAAATCGGAAATCAATAATTTTGATAAAAATCAAAGAAAGCCATCAATTATTTAGTTGAGCCGCGTTTCAGCCTATCTAAGACTTTATAAGTTATATCATAATTTGTATCTGCATAAAGAACAATTGCGTCTCCTGCTTTATCAAGAACAAACTGCATTCCTTCCTCTTTAGCAACACTCTGTATGGCTTTGTAGACCTTCTCTTTCACAGGCCCGAAAATTTCTTCATTCTTTTTGTAAATTTGGCCGTTTGGTTGTCCGAATTTTTCTTTTTTATAATTATCGATTTCCTGTTGCTGCTGAAGTAATTTTTGTTGTGCCGCCAGCTGTTTGTCTTCAGGCATTGTTTTAGCTTGTTTCTGATAATCAGCGTAATCTTTTTGCAACTGTTGAGTAAGCGTGTCAATATGAGCACCCCATTTTCCTGTTAGCGCATCTAAATCCCCTTGAGCTTTAATTGCTTCAGGAAATTGAGCCAGGATTACCTGGGAATCTACATATCCAATTTTTTGCTGTGTTGTTTGAGCGAATCCAAAACTTCCGCTAAATAAAATCGCCGCAAAAATAAAAAAATACTTTTTCACTTTACTATCCTCTTCTTATTTATAAAATGATTTATTAAAAACCTTTTCCAAATTGGAAATGGAACGTCCACTTCGGTTGTGAACCGTCAACTATTGGCCTGTCAAAACCATATCCTAAATCAAATCCTATTAAACCAACCGGATTAATTAAAATTCTTGCCCCTATTCCTGCTGATCTTCTTAAATTAAAAGGATCTGTCTTTTCAATATTTAAATATACGTTACCTGCTTCTGCAAATCCCAACAAATAAAACGGTATTGGTTCCTGTGTCACAGATACTCTAAGTTCTGCTGTATATCTTGTCATTACACGACCCCCAATAACTTGCCCTGAAGAATTTTGAGGTCCAATTGATCGATCTTCATAACCTCTTAATGGAGTAGTTGCTATTACAAGTCCGTTACCTCCCATGAAAAAATATTCAAAAGGATTTACCTCAGTTCCAGCTTCAAATTCTTTCAAGTAACCAAATTCTGCAACGGTGTAAAGTGTTATTCTATTAGTATTAAATAATCTTCTATACCATTCTGATTTAAAATTAATCTTATAGAAATCTACATTACCCGGCAAAAAAGGTCCGCCTGAAATCTCAGCATCCAAGACTACATTTGAACCAGCTGAGGGGAAAAGAGGATTATCTATATTTTTTCTTGTAATAGTTGCACCTAATGTAAATTGTTCAGTCTTTCCTTCAGCATAATAGCCGCCTCCAGAGAGTACATCATTATTCTGATATTTAAAAATTCCAGATACGCTGAAAAAGTCATCGGGCCACTTTAAACGCCTACCAACAGTTACAGTTCCACCATAGTAGTGTAAGTCATAAATATACTGTTGTCTAGTATCAAATACCTGAAAACCCAGTGAGGTTGGTGTATTAAACATCCACGGTTCAGTAAAACCAAGTGAGAATGTTCTGTAAACGCTTCCAACTCCAAATTGCCAATTAAAACTTAGTACTTGTCCACCGCCCAGTTTAAATGGATTTGAAATTGAAAAGTTAGTTAACGTTATACCTATGGCGCCACTAAATCCAAATGACCCACTATAACCTACCGACGCATTTAAAAAGTCACTTGATTTTTCTTCAACGTTAAATGACACGTCAACTGTACTGTCATTAGGCAATGTTGTGGAAATTCCCTGAGGTCCATATAATTTTTCCACATTAAAATACTTCAGGTTTGCCAGCTGCTGAATACTTCTTAGCAAAAGACCTCGATTAAAATAATCTCCCGGAATGGTATAAAGCTCCCTTCTGATGACCTTATCCATGGTTTTATCGTTACCGAGAATATTAACATCACCGATTTTAAATTGATTTTTCTCAATAATTTTTATGTCAATATCTACAGAATCTTTTCCCACTCTATGTTCTTCTGGAATAGCATTAAATGTCAAATATCCATTATCCAGATAAAGAGATGATATATCTGACTGTTGTTCATTCCCGTGAAGATTTCTTTCCAATTGCTCATAATTAAACACATCACCTTTTTGAAAACCTAATCTTCCATTCAAAACAGCATCTGGAAAAACCGTGTTGCCAGTCCAGTTTATATTTCTTATAAAATACTGTGGCCCTTCATAAACAGTAATAAGAATTTTAACATCCTCTTTATTATTGGAATAAATCAATGAATCACCAAGGACTTCGGCATCGCGGTATCCGTTCTTTTTATAATATTTAACTATTTTTTCTTCATCTTTTTTTAACTTAACCGGATCAAATTTAGAACCCTGCCAGAATTTCCACCACTTTGCAATATGTATGTCATCCATTTCACTGGTTAAATCACCGTCATCAATATTTTTATTTCCAACGAAGGAAACATCTCTTACTGTTGTTTGAGTGTTTTCCTGTATACTGATTTTTAAAAGAATTCTATCTTTAATCTTAGTAATTAGGTCTATATATGAATTATCAGATTTGTTATAAGTTAATTTATATTCATCGGAAAGATCATTCTCGTTGTGCCAGGTAACAATTATAGATTCATCAGTTGTATCAGCGCTATAGTAAATAAAGTATTCCTCCTTTATCTGAGCATTATAATAACCATCTTCTTCATATAATTTGGAAATGGTTACCTTCAGTCTTGCTACTTCTTGCGGTTTCAGTATTTGTCCCCGGATGAAGGTTGCTTGCTCTTCAAGTTTGCTATCATCAATTTCATCATTACCTTCAAAAACAATTTTTTCAAATCTTGGATATTCTTTTACTTTAATTAAGAGGAATACTCCGTCACTAACCTGCTTGTCGATCAAAATCTGGACGTCAGAGAAGATGTTCAATGACCATAATTGTTGTATAGCATTTAGTGTTTGATCACCGGGTATCTGCAATTCATCACCAACTTTAAGTCCGCTATTGGCAATTATTGTAGCTGCATCAGCAGATTTATTACCCTCAACCGAAATGCCTAAAATTTTATAGCTTGTTTTAGATGCTTGCGAATAAGAAATAGTTGAAATGCACAAAAGTGCAATAAGGAATATGTATTTAGACAGTTTCTTTGGGAAGGTTTGAGACATTCTTTAAGCCTTTGTCATTCTTTTTAAGTTGATCACTAACTTTTCCAAACCTTCTCTCTCTTCTCTGGAAATTTTTAACAGCTTCATAAAGATCGCTCCTGCCGAAAGCCGGCCAGTATACGTCTGAAATATAAAACTCTGTGTAAGCAATTTGCCACAACAAGAAATTGCTAACTCTAAATTCTCCACTAGTTCTTATAAGGAGATCAGGATCCGGAATATTATTAGTTGTTAAGTGGTCAGCAACACACTTTTCGTTAATATTATTTATTGATATTTCACCATTAGCAGCAAGGTCAGCAATTTTTCTTACTGCATTAAGAATTTCCCAACGTCCGCTATAGCTGAGAGCGAGATTAAGGGTCATTCTTGTATTGTTCTTTGTTTTCTCAATCGCATCAAATAATTCATTCTGAACTTCCATTGGAAGGCTCTCAATATTTCCAATGGTTGTCATCTTGATATTATTTTCGTTCAGTTCATCTACTCTGTCTCTCAAACTTTTTAAAAGTAAACGCATAAGCGTTGAGACTTCTTCTTTCGGCCTGTTCCAGTTCTCAGTTGAGAAAGTATAAAGCGTTAAATACTTCACTCCAAGCTCAGCGCAAGCTTCGGTGATTTCTTTTACTGTTTCAACACCGCGTTTGTGCCCGGCTACCCTGGGTAAATTTCTTTTTTTTGCCCACCTGCCGTTTCCATCCATAATTATTGCAATATGGGCAGGAATTTCACCGGATTTTTTTAACTCATTCTGAATTTTTACATCGGATTGCGACTGAGATTTACCCAATTTCATTCCTAAAAATTGATAAAGCGTGTAAAATTAACCCTAAGTGGCTTTAATGTCAAGATAAGTTACCTTTACCCCTACATGCTAAAACGATTAAAAGGGCTTTTAATTAATTAATTTTGAAAATTATGGATTATGCGACAGGATTCAAAGGTAAAAAAATAGTGTAAAAAAAAAGGCGGATAACTAGTTATCCACCTTCCTTCTATCTTACAAGTCAATTTTCCAGGCTTATGAGAAAAGGGTAAGTTCCTTTCTCCTGTTATTATTATCTGAATAAAATGCCCTTTCTACTATTGGAAACAGACGAATATTCTTCCTAGCATCATGTTCAAGAAAATCAATCATTTCTTTAGTCATTTTAAAATACTCCTGTGGAATACCTACAAAAAGAAGTACTCTTTTATTTGTGTATTTGGTTTGTCTTGTTGCAAGAAAACTTAGCTTTTCAAGAATCCTAGGATCTTTAATGTCACCCTCGGTAAGTGCAATTCCTATTGCATAATTTTTTTTGTAACGCGCAACAATGTCAATATCAAAATTACCAACCTTACCTGGTTCGGGAAGATAGGTGCCAAATTTTCTACTTACAGTTGAATAACCCTGTTTCCAGAACTGGTCAACCAATAAATCTACACTTTTCCTTTTATCATGTTCCATCATACTAACCTCCTTCATAGTTTCAGCTCACCTTGGACATCAGCGGAATTATTGGAGAAAATATTACTTCATTAATTATCTTAAGATTTACAATCCTCTTATATTCAAATTTTTTAATAGCAGTCGAGTTCAATACTCTACCATATATCACCTTTTTACCGTTCTTTTCCCTACCTAAATAATAAGGATCAAGTATCACCTCATTCATCAAATATAAAAACCTTACCCGATTTCTTCTACTAATCGCGTTTGAAAACAATTCCGTTTTCATAATAACTCCACTGTTTAGTTTAACCACCTGACAACACCAACAACTTTACCCACAATTGATAACTCCCTGTTTTGGTTTATATCAATTGGTTTGTAATTTTCATTTGCTGGTATCAAGCGAACATGATTATTTTTAATTTCAAATGTTTTCACTGTTACTTCGTCATCTAGCTTTGCAACAACAATATCTCCGTTTACTGCTTCCATTCCTGGAGTCACAATAACAAGGTCACCTTCAAATATTCCTGCATTTATCATACTATCGCCTTTCACGCGCAGAGCAAAGCTGTCATCGGTTTTTTTCATAAAAGATGGATCAATAACTACATTGCCCTCAATATTTTCAATTGCCAGAATAGGGGAACCAGCTGCTACTCTACCAACAATCGGAATCTGGTTAAACACATCATTCTTCTCTATTATATTGCTGGTTCTATCAGAAGTTCCATTGTTGTGAGTAAAGGAAATACCGCGACTTGCATTACTTTCAATATTCAGGAAACCCTTTTTTACAAGTGCATCCAAGTGCCTTTTTACACCAAAAGTGGAGGAAATTTGAAACTTCTTACCAATTTCCCTTAATGTGGGAGGAAACCCGTTTTCTTCCCTGAATTGCTCAATAAAGGTTAAAATTTCTTCCTGACGTTCTGTTAATTGTTTTTTCATTTTAGTGCTCTTTTGTTCACTAGAAATATAGTGAACAGTTGAGCACTTGTCAAGAGAAATTTTTATTTTCTTTAAAACGTTTAAAAAACTTTGAATTTGGAATAAAAGGAAGCATTAATAAAAAAAAGACGGCCTATTGACCGCCTTTTAGAGTATAATTAGGAAATTTTATTTCCCGTCTTTCTTTCCAAAATCAGGATAAGGCGGGGGTGAAGGTATTTTAGGAGTTTCATTTTTTAGTTTTTCTTTTATCACTTCTATAGCTTTATCAAGCTGATCATCTTTTCCTTCAAATACTTTTGCCGGATCATTATAAACTACAATATCCGGTTCAACTCCGTGACCCTCCATTATCCATTTTTTCCCTTCAAGATCATATCTTGAAAATTCCGGCTTCATCAAATATCCGCCGTCCATTAATGGGAGTGAGCCACGAATTCCAACAACACCTCCCCAGGTTCTTTTTCCAATAACAGGTCCGATTTTATCATGCTTAAATCTGTAAGTAAAAATATCACCGTCCGAAGCTGAGAATTCATCGGCAAGAGCTACTTTTGGTCCAACCTGCATTCCCCCCGGATCATAACCCGGTGCGCTATTTCTGGCTATGTCAATCATTACTGCCTGGCGTCTTAATTTTTCAATTATCATCGGGGAAACGTTTCCGCCCCCGTTGCTTCTTACATCAATAATTAATCCCTTCTTTAATAATTGTGGATAATAATGTTTTACAAATTCATTTAATCCTGCAACTCCCATATCAGGAATATGAATGTAACCAACCTCACCATTTGTTGCTTTATTAACTTTCTCAATATTTCCTTCAACCCAATTATAATAATCGAGGTTGTGTTCATCTGCAATTGGAACTACTGTTGTAATCCTGCTGCCTGACATAGATGGCGACGAATTTGTTGTCAGTTTTACCTGTTTATCCGCTTTATCAATTAAGGATTCATAAATATCATTCATTTTATCAGTCGATTGTCCATCAACAGCTAGTATATAATCTCCGACATTTACATTTACACCAACCTCGGTCAATGGAGAGCGACTTCCATTATCCCAGTTTTCTCCTTTCAAAATTTCAACAATTTTATAGAATCCGGTTTTAGAATCTCTTTCTAATCTCGCCCCAAGTAATCCTAAATTAATTCTTTCAGGTTTTGGATAATCTCCACCACCAACATAAAGGTGGCCGGAATTTATTTCTCCGATCATTTCACCTATTATGTAAGTCAGATCTTCTCGCCTGTTTACATAAGGAACGAGAGGTGCATATTTTTCTTTGACAGATTTCCAGTTTACTCCGTGCATATTCGGATCGAAATAAAAATCCCTCATTTGCCTCCAGCATTCATTAAATATTTCTGCCCACTCAGCGTGTCTGTCTAGTTTCACCTTCATATCAGAAAGATCAAGTTTGTCTTTCATCTCTACTTTCTGAAGAGGCAGATCCAGTATTGCATAGCTTCCTCTTTCACCGATTAATATTTTTTTACCGTCAGCAGAAATTTCATAACCGCCGATGGAACCAAGATCGGTTTCTTTTTTCTTTTTATAATCAAATACCATCAATGAAGTGCTTTTATCCGAACTTCCTCTTTTTGAATAATAAAGTTTATCTCCAACAGAACTTAGGTTGCCGTAACCGGAATTTGAAATCGGCAGATCAATTATTCTTGAAGTTATCCCATCCAGATCGATTTTCACATCATTTGATTTATCATCCTTAGAATCGCTTTTTGAAGACTCTTTTTTATCTTCTTTAACTTTTACCTCATCACTGGTAGGTTCAAATGGCGATGGTGTTTCTTTTGCCAGTGTAACAAAATAAATCTTAGACATATCTCTGTAAATAGTTTGAAATTCTGTCCAGCCATAAGATGGGTTAAAACTCCTGTCAGAAACAAAAAACAGATAATTTCCATCACTACTGAATTCAGGTGAATAAGAAGAATACCATCCATCTGTAACCGCGGTTGATTTACTCGTTTCAAGCGAATAGAGATATACTTTATTTAAAGTTTCAACTTCATTTTGAGAATAAGCTATCCATTTGCTATCGGGCGACCAGACATAATTTGAATATTCCCACGCTTTTGCCTGTGCAACTTCAGTTACTTTTTTTGAAGTAACATCAACATAAAGCAATCTTAATTTTTTATCCGCCCACATAATTTTTTTACTGTCGGGCGACCAGTAAAGCGAATATTTATAAGTATCTGCATTTGTTGTTAACCGAGTTGTTTCCCCTGAACCATCCTGTGCTGTTACATAAATCTCATCTTCCCCTGATTTATCAGAAATAAAAGCAATCCATTTGCCATCAGGTGACCACTTTGGATTTCTGTCATGCACGCCCGGAGTATTTGTTAAATTTCTGGTAGGACCGTTTTCCGCTGGAACAGTAAATATATCCCCGCGTGCACTGAATAATGCCCTGTTTCCATCCGGTGCAATTTCATAAGAATCAACATTTTTTGAAACGTCTTTTAAACCGCCTCTTCCACTATCAAAATCTTCATTAATTGTTATGCTTACTTTTTGTGATTTTCCTGTTGCGAGATCCAGTTTGTAAATATACCCGCCATTTTCATAAACAATTGCGTCGTCACCTATCGAAGGAAATTTAACATCGTAATCTTTATAAGATGTTAATTGTTTTGTTTCCTTTGTGTCAATGTCATAAACAAAGATGTTCATAGTTTCAGTTCTGTCAGAAACAAAATATATTTTATTACCGTGCCACATTGGAATAATATCCTGGGCAGGATTGTTAGTTATATTTTCACTTTTCTTTGTCGCGAAATCAAAAATCCAGATATCATCGGCCTGTCCTCCGCGGTATCTTTTCCAGGTTCTGAATTCTCGGAAAACCTGATTGTAAGCCATCTTTTTTCCGTCAGAAGAAAAAGAACAGAAGCCAGCTCTGGAAAGCGGAATTTCCTGAGAAAGTCCACCATTTTTTGAAACAAGAAAAAGCTGTCCTTTAAAACTATTCCATTCTCTACCGCGCGAACGATAAACAATTTCATTATCGTCTCTCCACCCCATTACAATATTATTCGGACCCATTCTATCAGAAATATCATCTCTTCCAAGAGTAGCCGTGTAAGTTAATCTTTTAGGAACCCCGCCTTCAGCGGGCATTAAATAAACTTCTGTATTTCCATCATACTGTCCGGTAAATGCAATGCTTTTTCCATCAGGTGAAAACCTGGCAAACATTTCATAACCGACATCGTTTGTAATCCTACGTGCAATACCACCTTCAGCAGAAACCGTATACAGATTGCCTGCATAAGTAAAAACAATTTGATTTCCGTGAATTGCAGGAAATCTTAATAACCGTGTTTCATTTCCGGCAAATGTATAAATTGAGAAAAGCATTAATAACAGGGGAAGAAATAATTTCCGCATAAGTACTCCTGAATTGAATATATAATTTTGTAAGAGAGCGCTAAAATTTAGAATTAAACTTCGAATATATTAGGAAATATTCAAGCGAAATGTGATAAGAATTAACTGCCCCGGAAAGTTTTCGGGGCAAAATATTTTATATTTATTTAAATAATTGAATATAGAGCAAAATCAGATGAAGAAAAGTGATGTTTTGAATTCTTGTAATGGTTAAGTCTTTCCTCGAACCAGTTTTCGTCAATTAAATTTGATTTGGCAATTTTTTTCAGCCAGTTCAGTTCGGAATCGGGAGCTGTGCCATCTGAATAAGCAAGTTTTAATCCATCACAAATAAATGATTCTGCTATTTTTATATCGCTGAATTTAATCGGATCATCAAGAATATATTTATTTGCGATCAGGCTTTTTAGCGTATCTTCGTAAAAATCGGTCGCAAATCCCAATTTTATCGCAATATTTCTAATGATCTTTTTTTCCGGTTCGGTTAGTTTGTTATCTTTTTTGGCAATTACAAGAAGACCTTTTAAATAATTACTTTTATCAAGAACAGAAATTTGCATATTTTAACCTGTAATTTTTGTTGCACTAAAGTATAAAAAAAAATGAGTGTGTGAAAGTCATTTCAATTACTTTTTTAATGAATTAATTTTAAATAATTTAAATACGCAGGCAAGCAGAATGAAAATCTTAAATTACATGCTAATATTGTTGATTTTTTCAATATTAATTTTTTCTACTTCATATTCTCAAGATAAAGTTTCCGATAAATGGCAGACACGTTTTGAGAAATCAAATTATCTTGAAACGGAATCCTACAAAGAAACGATAGAATATTTCAACAAACTGGCTGCGTACTCTCCCTATGCAAAAATGATATCATTCGGAATTTCTCCACAAGGTCGAAATCTATATTGCCTTGTTGTTTCAAAAGATAAGGCATTCTATCCTTCACTAGCAAAATCAACAAAGAAACCTATAATCATGGTAGAAAACGGAATTCATTCGGGTGAAATTGAAGGAAAAGATGCTTCGATGCTTTTGCTTCGTGAAATTTTAATTACAAAAGAAAAAGAAGATTTAATTGATAACGCGGTACTGTTAGTAGTTCCTATTTTTTCGGTGGATGCTCATGAAAGATTCAGTGCTTACAACAGGATAAATCAAAACGGACCGACAAATATGGGCTGGCGTACTACTGCTCAAAATTTAAATTTAAATAGAGACTGGACTAAAGCTGACGCTCCTGAAATGCAGGCGATGCTAAAATTATTCTCGGCATGGTTACCTGATTTTTTTGTAGATACCCATACTACCGATGGAGCTGATTATCAGTACACAATTACTTATTCAATGGAACACTATCAAAATGTTTGCACAGGTATTAGAAAATGGATAACACAAAAATTAATGCCTTATCTAAATAATGGTGTAAATGATGATGGGTTTTTGATAGCGCCTTATTTAGAATTTAAAGGAAGAAAAATTGAAAACGGTATAGTCGGCGCTTCTTTCAGTCCAAGATTTTCTCATACTTATGCCGCTGCTCAAAATCGCCCCGGTTTATTAATTGAGACTCATATGCTAAAACCATTTAAGGACAGGGTATTTTCAACTAAGTCATTATTAAAGGCAATAATAAATTTTGTAAATAAAAATGCCAAAGAACTAGTAACTCTAAACAAACAGGCGGACGAAAATTCAATTGAAAAATATTCTTATGAAAAAAAATATTTCCCACTTTCTCTTGATCTCACCAATAAAAGCATCCCTTTCCATTTTATGGGCATAAAGTCAACAGAAGATTCGAGTTGGGTATCTGGAGGCAACTGGACTCAGTTTATTGGTGAACAATATGAGACTGAAATTCCCTACTTTGATGAAATGATTGTAGCAGACTCAATCCAGGCACCTAAAGAATATTTAATTCCGGTTGAATGGGGGAAATGGGAAAACCTGGTTGACAGAATAAAACTACACGGCATAAGTGTAGAACAATTAAGAGAAGATAAAACGCTCAAAGTAACTGAGTATAAATTTCACAATCCAAAATTTGCCAGCTATCCTTATGAAGGCAGACAAAGAGTTTCCGCAGATTATGAATCAATTTCAAAAACCATAAATGTGCCCAAAGGAACCTATGTTGTTAAAACAAATCAGAGAACTATTAGGCTAATATTAAATTTATTTGAGCCCAAGGGTCCAGACTCTTTTTTACAATGGGGTTTCTTCAATTCAATTTTTGAAAGAAAAGAATATTTTGAATCTTATGTAATGGAAAAAATCGCAAGAGAGATGATGGATAAAGATGCTGAACTAAAAAAAGAATTTGAGAATAAACTGGCAGATGATGAAAAATTCAGAAAGAACCCGAGACAAAGACTCGATTTTTTCTATTCAAAGTCGCCATATATGGATGATCATTTAAACGTCTATCCAATTTTAAGGGTTGAATAAAACAGCTATTAATATTTTTTTGAATATGAATAAATGTGAATTGGGAAGTTCGAATAAAAATATACTAGCAAAGCAATAAAGCTAATAGATGTTTTAAGTCGCACCGATTGGCGGTTTAGCAATAAGAAACAACAATAGGACAGTAACAATAATACTTCCAAATATTAGCATTGTTATTGTTTTAGATCCTGAAAATGTTTCCAGGATTTTTATTTTATCAAGACTAATAAACCTGTCAAATTTATTTTCAGATTTGGTATTATATTCTATGCAGTAAATTCCTGTTGAATCCGGGGATTGGGCAACTACAATGTGATGATCTCTTTTTGATTCTATAATCTCACCATTCTTTAAATTAATACGAATATCTTTTTCATTCAGATCTTCATCCAATGAAAGGTTACCGTTATTTTTTATTATAGAATAATTTGTGCACGATTGGAAAAGTAGCGATGGAACAAGCGCAAAAATTAAAATGAGTCTTATAAAATTCATTTTCCCCGGTAGTGTAGTTTATTCAATTAAAGACAAATAAACGGTGTAAATATTCAAACGATATTTTATCCAACTCTTTTAATATTTTCCAAGTCAAAATATTCGGGAAGTTTTCTTTTAACTGAATTATAAATAATATCTGCAGCTTCTTTGTATGATAACTGGCTTGTATTAATAGTTAAATGATACAAAAGTGGATCATCAATGTTTTTGTGAAAATAAGCTTTTATATATTCCTCTCTGTTTCCATCTTCCTTTTCAATATATTCTATAGCTTCTTTTCTGCTCAAATTAAAAATATCCTTTACGTGATTTATCCTGTCTTCTTTATTCGCAATCAGCCTAATGTGAAGACAATTATTCAATTTTGCAGTTATAATATTTCCTCCTCTTTCCACAATTATTGAATATCCTATATGTGCCAGTTGCAAAATTGTTTCAGTTGTTTTATGAAAAAGCGTCCATGTGCCGGGCTGACCGACAATTAACTCATTCATAATTGATCTTACAGCAGAATATTTTCTTTCTTCCATTATTTTACTTAATCTCATTGGCAGGTGATGATCCTGCAAAACTTTTTCAATCAGATTTTGATCAAATATTGTCCAGGGATGCCTGTTTTGATTTTCAAAACCTGAAAAATTCTCTGAGATCAGCTGACTTATTGCTTCAGCACCTGCTCCCGTTTCTCTGGAAATTGTAATGCATGGCCCTGAAATAGCATTAACATCTTCTTTTTTTGTTTCTACTGTATGCGATTCAATATAGTTTTTTGCCTTTTCAAAGGCTCCTTTTACTATCATTTGTTCTTCTCCGGGGGAATGTATTGAATAAACTAAATATATAGACCGAAAGTTCCGGTAGAAAATAATTTACAGTTTTTTAATATTAAATTCGAGAATATCAGAAAAAATATGTTGGGTTTCTTAAATGAAGTTAATGGGAATAAAGTTTTGCTAATAAAAAAGGCGATCAAACGATCGCCCTAGTCAAAATTGATATTTAAGCCTTATGCTTCAACCACTTTTTTTTCAATCCACGTCAGCCAGTTATGCTTGTCCTCTATCTTACCGTAATGTATAGAAGTTAATTCCTCAAATAATGATTGAGCAAGATATTCGGGGCTACTAGTATTAAAAATCATTTCCTGTCCTTTATAATTTAGTGAGCCAACAGGAGATATTATTGCTGCAGTTCCTGTCCCAAATAATCCTACTAAATTGCCCTTTTTATATTCATTCATTACTTCGTCTATGCTGATTGCTCTCTCTGTAATATTTAAAGCCCTATCTTTCAATATTTGTATAACCGATCTTCTTGTTACACCCGGTAAAATACTTCCATTCAGCTTAGGAGTAACAATTTCATTCTTAAGCTGGATAAATATATTCATAGTTCCAACTTCTTCAATGTATTTTTGTTCAATACCATCTAACCATAGAACCTGTGTAAATCCTTTTTCTTTTGCCTGCTGACCCGCAAGAAGACTTGCAGCATAGTTTGCAGGAGTTTTACATTCGCCCATTCCCTTTCTAACAGCCCTTACATAATCATCAGTAACAAGAATTTTTACTGGCTTAAAACCTTCCGGGTAATAAGCACCAACAGGTGATAAAAGAATTACAAGTTTATATCTGCTGGATGGCTTAACTCCTAGAAACTGATCGTTTCCATAAATGAAAGGTCTGATATAAAGTGATTCTCCCTCTTTTTTCGGAATCCAGTCTTTTTCAATTGCTACCAGTTCATTCAATGCATTTAGTAAAAATGGGATATCTACCTCAGGAATACAGATTCTTTTTGCTGAATTATTTAGCCTTTCAAAGTGCTTATCTGGTCTGAAAATTACTACATCTCCATTTACAGTTTTAAACGCTTTTAATCCTTCAAAAATAGCCTGCGCATAATGGATGAACATTGTGGCTGGATGAATGCCATGTTTTTCAAGAGGTTTTATTACAGGGTTGTGCCAGCCGTTGGTAGGATCATAATCCATCTCAAATACGTGATCAGTATAAATAACTCCGAAACCAAGTTGTTCAGGGATTTTTACTTTTTCGGGCCTTTCTTTAATTAGATATTTAATTTTTTCCATAGGTCCGCCTGATTTAAATAAAAAATAAAAACACTATATGTATATTTACAGAATTTTAAGCACAATTTAAAATAAAACTGCCCGGTGGAGGGCTACCGGGCAAAGGGAAGATCCATTAAGGGGGGTAAAACTTAATGAATCCTATCAGATTAAAAATTAATATATACTAATTTGATTGTCAACGAATTTTTAATGAATGAATGCTATTTCCGGACATTTTATAGCTTTCAAAATATGAGCATCCAGAGTACATAATCAAGTATTAATATCATTGCAGAAGACAAAACAAATGACCTGATTGTAGAGAGCCCAACCCCTTCTGCCCCACCTTTCGTTTTAAACCCGATATGGCAACCGAGCAATGCCGTCATTCCACCGAAAAATACAGACTTTACAAGTCCGGAGATCAAATCGGAAAACAAGAAAAATCTTTTAACAGACTGAAAAAACACATCAAATGAAACACCAAGAAAATAATTTGAAACCAGGTATGACCCAAAAACGGCAATTGTATTTGCAAAAATTACCAAAACAGGCATCATAATTATTGATGCTAAAAACCGGGGCATTGCAAGATATCTAACCGGACTAATTGCCATTGTTTCCAGTGCATCAATCTGCTCTGTTACTTTCATTGTACCAAGTTCGGCAGCAATAGATGCACCGACTCTGCCTGCTATAACAATTCCTGTTAAAACAGGCCCCAGCTCTGTAATAATTGCTCTACTTGTTGCAGCACCAAGAAATGAAAGAGGAGCAATACCTTTTAACTGATACGCCGCTTGCCAAGCCGACACTGCACCAGTAAAAATCGCAATTATTATTACCAAAGGCAGCGAATTTACTCCTATATGTTCCATCTGGTAAAGAATTAATTTTCTACTTCTTGGAATTGTGGAAAAACTTTTAACAATTCCCCAGGATAAATTAAATACCTGCCCTATTTCTTCCAAAAAATTTAAAGTCTTCTTCCCTAGCCTGCCTAAAAATTTACTTAGCAACAACTTATATCCTTAGTTTACCTGACCAAATTTAGTAAATAATTAATTATCTGAATAATCTCTCATTTGAAATGACTGCAATTTGTAGATATTATCACTTCTTAAACACAAAATCCAATCAATTTTGAGCCTTGCATCGTTGAATGCATTAGTATTAATCTGTATTTTAATGCCCTATTCATTTTACAAATTTTAGATATAATAAAAATTTAATTGAAACTTTATACAAAAAAGTATAAAATTTTTTCAGTTGCCAAAAAATTTTTGCAAATTTTTAATTAAATCTAATTAAAATAAATTCAGATTAATATAAAAAAATCAGGAATTATTATAATGACATCAAATAAGAGTCTACTAATATGGGTAGAAGAAATGAAAAAATTATGCAAGCCGGACAAAGTTCATTGGTGTGACGGCTCGCAGGAAGAGTATGATATTCTAGCCAGATTGCTTGTAGAAAAAGGAACTTTCAAAAAACTAAACGAAAAGATAAGAGAAAACTGCTATGTAGCTGAATCTGATCCATCAGATGTTGCCAGAGTTGAAGACAGAACTTTTATCTGTTCAAAAAATAAAGAAGATGCTGGGCCAACTAACAACTGGGAAGAGCCACAAGAAATGAAAACTACTCTCAATAATTTGTTTGACGGCTCTATGAAAGGAAGAACAATGTATGTGATCCCCTACAGTATGGGTCCATTGGGTTCTAATATTTCACACATTGGAGTTGAACTTACAGATTCTGAATATGTTGTTTGCAATATGAGAATTATGACAAGAATAGGGAAAAAAGTACTTGATGTACTTGGAGAAAAGGATTTTGTTAAATGTCTGCATTCGGTTGGCTTTCCATTAACAGAAGGAAAAACTGATGTAACCTGGCCATGTAATGAAACAAAATATATTGTGCATTTTCCTGAAGAAAAAAGTATCTGGTCTTTTGGAAGCGGTTATGGTGGAAATGCCTTACTTGGTAAAAAATGTTTTGCTCTAAGAATTGCTTCTTTTATGGCAAAGCAGCAAGGGTGGCTGGCAGAACATATGTTAATTTTAGGAATTACTCCACCTGACGGAGAAAAGAAATATATAGCCGCCGCTTTCCCCAGTGCCTGCGGAAAGACAAATCTTGCAATGTTAACTTCTACTTTGCCGGGATGGAAAGTTGAAACAGTTGGCGACGACATTGCGTGGATGAAATTCGGAGAAGATGGAAGATTGTATGCTATCAATCCTGAAGCAGGATTTTTTGGAGTTGCTCCCGGAACTTCAATGGAGACCAACCACAATGCGATGTTGACGATGGAAAAGAACTCCATTTTTACAAATGTTGCAGTTACTCCGGAAGGCGATTTCTGGTGGGAAGGTCTTACAAAAAAGAAGCCTCAAAAATTAACTAACTGGCTCGGCCACGATTGGACTCCGGAAAGTAATGAAAATGCCGCTCATCCAAATTCAAGATATACTGTCCCTGCAAGTCAGTGCCCAGTAATCGATCCTGATTGGGAAAATCCTCAAGGTGTTCCAATTTCTGCAATTTTATTTGGTGGACGAAGAGCGGAAACTATTCCATTAGTTTATCAGGCTTTAAATTGGCAACACGGCACATTTATGGGCGCAATCGTTTCTTCCGAAAAAACTGCGGCTGCTACAGGAAAAATCGGAGAATTAAGACACGACCCTTTTGCAATGCTTCCATTCTGCGGATATAATATGGGAAACTATTTCGCACACTGGTTAAAAATCGGAAAAATGACCGATGAAGAAAAATTACCAAAAATATTTTATGTAAACTGGTTCAGAAAAAATGCTGAAGGAAAATTTATTTGGCCAGGATTTGGAGAAAACATCAGGGTCTTAAAATGGATAGTAGAAAGATCATCCGGAGGAAATTCAGCAACTAAATCACCAATTGGTTATTTGCCGGCTGATGGGGCAATTGGTAATAATGGAATTAATATCAATAATGAAGAACTAAAATCTATTCTTTCAATTGATAAAGAAAATTGGTTAAAAGAAGTGAAGGAGATTGAAAATTATTTTAAATTTTTTGGTGACAGTCTCCCAAATGAACTGAATGAGGAATTGCAAAATCTAAAAAAAAGGCTGAATTCGTGATTTTATAAATTCAACAATTGCAGGAAGTTATGCTTCCTGCATGACGAATTAAATTATTACAAATTATCATAATGAGACATTTAATAATAATAAAAATTACTTCTAAAACCCCATTCTCCTGACCATCTTCTATTGTATTTTTCTATTTTATAATTCCTTTAATTATTTGTTATATATAGGTTTACAGAGGATAGCAGCATCAATATATTTAAAAATTCAGCTTAAATGAAATCAGCTAGCTATGCCCTAAAAAATCATTAAATTTATAGCATCATTATTGTGATAGTAGACACAAATAAAAGAAAATATGGAATAATATAGAGTTAAATTTACCTGATGGAGAATTCAAAATTGACCGGGAGGGACTCCCTGCAAAATATATTAGACCGGGTGCCTGTCGGTATGATCATCTTTTTGGCTGATGGAACAATAGACTATTTTAATCAAAGTCTCATCTCCTTGGGAAACCTGCATCAACTTGATTTATCAGAATTAAACGGAATTAACATTTTTAGATCTAAGCTTTTCCCCGGAATAGATCTTAAAGAACACCTTCAGGATCTAAAAGATGGGATTCCTTTTGAAAAAGAAATCAAAAATATCAAAACAACTTCCGGTAGTTACCTTTCAATAATTATAAAAGGCTCACCCTTTATTGATAATGATAAATTTAATGGTGGAATCTTAATAATTGAAGATCTTCAAATACTAGATTCAACAAAAATCTATAGTGACGAAAGAATTGAACTTACAAATTTTGCTTTTAAAAAAATTAATGAGTTCTTATTTATAACTGATGATAATGGCATTCTTAAATACAAATTAGGTAATGAACTGTCAACATTAGATATAAAATTAACTTTATCACCCGGACAAAATATAGCTAATTTTTTATCGCACGATGAAAAGAACAAACTTCTGGCAGCAATTGAGAATGTAGTATCAAAAAGACACCCTGAAATTTTATTTCTAGAAGTGGTTTTAGGTGGATCCAATTTTTATTTTAAATGTAAAATTGAACCACACATTAACAGAAGGAGACAACTTCAGTTTCTCCTGTTTATTTTGCAGGATATATCAGACGGTGAATCTGAGAAGAAAAAATTAGTAAAAGAAAATGAAGAACTTCAAAAGATCCAATTAATAAGCGAATCACTTACCGATTCTCTTTTTGTTGTAGACAATGAAGGGAAGATACAGTTCTGGAACAAGGCAGCCGAATCGCTATTTGGTTATAAGAGAAGTGAAGTCTACGGGAAATTCTTCGGACGAGCAATCGGATTATTTGATAAAGAATATTTTGAAAATGTAAAAACACAAATTGATAAAACAGGTGTTTGGGCAAAAGAAATTACTGTATATAAAAAGAACAGAGAAAAACAAATTGTAGAAGCCAAATTCACTTATATTGACCTGGACAAAAAAGAAATATTAATCCTATGTTCGGATATAACTAAGCGAGTAAGAAGTGAGGAACAACTAAGGACCAATGAGGAAAAATTTAGAAATCTTGTAGCTTATACTGAGGAGCTTTCCTGCACATTTGCTCCCGATGGAACTATTTCTTATGTCAACCCTGCCTTTGTAAAAACTCTAAAATTTTCCGAGCAGGAAATTCTCGGGAAGAATATTAAAGATTTGATTAGGCAAGGCATAGAAGATACTGACAATTTGGCAAATAGCTCGTTCGAAAGATCATCCGGTAAAACCCTGTACTTTTCAATTACATCAAAGTATGGAAATCCGCTTCTTTTTTCTTCCAGAATTATTCCTGTATTTAATAACGAAAATCAGATTAAGTATTTTAATGGTTTTTTTAAAGACGTTACTGAATTAAAGGAAAAAGAGAGTAATCTTCTATTATTTAAAGCTCTCTTTGAAGCCTCAAATAATGGAATAGCAGTTGAAAAAGATAAAAAAATAATACTGGCAAATGATGAATTTGCAAGAATCTTTGGTTATCCATCGGGCGACGACCTCTTATCGCGAGATATATCTGAACTGGTTTCACCGAATGACATTTCAAAAGTCACAGAGCAATTTCAATTAATTGAAAGAGGGAAAACCGCACCTAATAAATTTGAATTTCTTGGTAAAAAAATTGACAATTCCACTTTTTTTGCTGAAGCTGCACTTGCGTCATTTACATTTCAAAATGTAGTTCATATTGTTGCTGTAATTTCTGAAGTTACTGAAAGAAAACGAGCACAGCAGGCAATAAAAGAGTCGGAAGAAAAATACAGAAACATTACAGAAAATATTGATGACTTTCTTTTTACGTTTGAAAGAGTAAATGAAATTCTTCGACCAACTTTTTATACCACCTCAGTTGAAAAAATTACAGGCTACCCTCAGGCTGATTTTCTGGGTGATTACAAATTAATAATGAAGATTATACATCCAGATGATATTAAAAAGTTAAAAGAAAAATTGATGAATATTCTTAGAAGCAAAATTCAGCTTTCTGCAGAGTTTGAACTGAGAATCATCAGCAAACACGGTAATATTGTGTGGGTTAGAGCAAAGATTAATGTAACCAGGAATGCAGTTGGCAAAATACAAAAATTGTATGGCCTGGTAAGCGATATTTCTCTTAGAAAAAAGGCAGAAGAAGAATTGGAAAAGTCTACTGAGAATCTTGTTAAATTAAATGAAACCAAGGACCGTTTCATTTCAATTATTTCACACGATCTTCGCACCCCTTTCAGTTCTATTTTAGGATTTACAGATCTTTTATTGAATGATGAGGGACTATCCGAAGCAGAAAAGAATCAATATGTAAAATTTATTCGCGAATCTTCCAATTCAATGTTGTCTTTAGTTAATTCTTTATTGGATTGGACTCGGCTACAAACAGGTAGAATTAAATTTGAGCCGGAGAGAATTGAAGCCAATTCAATAGTTAAAAAATCAATAAACTCTCTATCGGGAGCAGCTCTGCAAAAAGGCATAAATTTAGATTCAAATATTCCGGATGACCTTTTGATTAACGTGGATGAAAGCCTGATATTTCAGGTTTTCAATAATTTGCTTTCAAATGCAATAAAATTTACAGGAAAAAACGGTAAAATTGTAATTTCATTTGCATATACTGAAAGTTTAAGGTTTATTGAATTTTCAGTAAAAGATAGTGGAACCGGAATAAAAAAAGAAAATATTAATAAGCTTTTTAATGTTGATTCCAAGTTCACTTCTGAAGGAACAGCCGGGGAGAGAGGAAGTGGCCTTGGTCTATCGTTAGTAAAAGAAATAATAGAAAAGCATGGTGGTAAAATATGGGTAGAAAGTGAATATGGCAAAGGGAGCGATTTTAAATTTACCCTCCCGATTGCTTCTGAAAACATTTTGCTCATTGATGACAGCAAAACTGATAAACTATTATATTCAAAAATTCTAAAACATATAGCACCTGATTATAATGTCGATACTGCTTCAAACGGACAGGAAGCATTTGAAATGATAATTAAATCCCCCCCTGCCCTGGTAATCACAGATCATTTAATGCCGGTAATGGATGGTTATAATTTTGTTAAAAAACTTAAGGAGGCAGACATTAAAGGAAAACCCCCCGTGATTGTACTGGCTAGTGAACTTGATAGAAGTTTAATTTTTGATTATAGCGAACTGGGAATAGAATATGCATTTCAGAAACCCGTTAACCTTACTGACTTTAAAAAGGCTGTTGATAAATCCTTAAAACAAGTATATGATTTGAAATAGTTGTTACTTCTTTAATAAGATCATCCCGGAAATTGGTCCAACATTAATTTTCCCTTTTAAATTCTCAATTATTCTTTTACCCGCAAATTTGGCGTTAGCAATAACTTCCCATTTCCCATCTGGCAATTTAATATCAATTGCGTTTTTATGATCTGTGTTAAAAGCAACT
>DATFMR010000018.1:0-17032 GCA_035266865.1 Ignavibacteriaceae bacterium
TAACTACATAACTGCCTTCCTGAAAAGGGGATAAGAAAGTATTTCTGCGCAAAAGTTGACATGCCTGGTCTGTTTGGGTATATTTGTGCTCTCAAAACGAAATTGAAAGAAAGTTCTTAAAAAATAATGATATTACATCGCGGGGTGGAGTCCCGACAAGTCGGGAGTAGCTCGTCGGCCAAAGCCGGGAGTTAAAATCACGTGGCAATGTAAAAAAGAATTAAATACATCGCGGGGTGGAGCAATTGGTAGCTCGTCGGGCTCATAACCCGAAGGTTACAGGTTCAAGTCCTGTCCCCGCTACTAAAAATAAAAAGTCCGGCAAAAGCCGGATTTTTTATTTTTAAATAGTGACCAGGAAAGGAGTTGCATCCTGCCTGCCCCGCAGAATGAAATGAAGCGGGGTCCCCGCTACTAAAACAAAAATCCCAGTCATTTGGCTGGGATTTTTTGTTTTAAATATTAATTTATAATAATGAGTTAAAAGTCTTCCAGTAATTTTTCTATTATTATTCTTTTGGTAATTACCCCTGCTGAAACCTCAAATTTATTGCAGATTTTAGGAGAAATCCTTTCTGCAATTTTTATATCTTCAATACCCGGCAGAGTTTTTTTAATTTCTTTGACGTCAGGAATATATTGCTGAAAAGAAATTTGCAAATCTTTTAATGGCACTAATAATCTACCGGCAAATTCGTATGCTTGTTGCTCTATCCAATTGTATTCATTTTCTGGTATATTCTGTATCAGTTCAATCCATTCCTCTTCGTTATTAATTCCAAAATCTTTATAAACATTTTTGTGTAAGATAAAATGCCCGATTTCGTGTGCAACTGAGTACCTTATTCTGTTCAGATACCTGTCGTCCATATATTCTTCTTCATCTACTACTATACCAGAAAAATCACCTAATAAAAATGAATCTATATCACCCGTCCTTTTCAAATCTAAAAGTGGACGAATTTCAAGATTTAAATCAAATTCTATAATATGGAAAATATCTATAGGTATTTTGTTATCTGAATGGATATCTCTGAAATCATCAGCTATTTTTCTAATTTCATCAAACTGTATGAATGGCGCTTTAAATGAAGCAGGAACGAAATCTGTCATTATCCTTTAGTTTTGTTTTAGTAATTTTGCAAGGTTTTTCATTTCTTCGGTGGTTGGTTTTTGCCCACGTAATGTTCTGTAAAAAAGCGGCAATTTCGCTACAATATTTTCATCTGTCAGTATATCTGCAGGAATTTCTCCTCTGCTTGCTGATGCAAGATCAAAAAAAGTAAACCAATCAGTGCTGTTTTTTTCTATTTTCAATTCTTTAGCCCATTTAATGAGCGTCTTTTCGTCTGATGGCGGAAGCAGAATACTTCTTTCTATTTTACTCCAATTACTGGCATCATGTCCGTATTTTTTGCAAAATTCTCTTAATCCCAGTCCGGATTTAAGCCTTAATTCTTTTATAAAATCCCCAAATTTCATTTTACCCTCTAATTTTTATTGTGGTTAAATATATACCACACTAACTGAATTGTCAAGTTATTAATGAGTGACGGTTAATTTCACCCCACACTCTCTTCAACAATCTTAATTTCTTCTTCTGTTAATCCGTAAAGCTCGAAACCATTTTTGCTTGTCTGACACGGCTTTACCGTGGTTATGATATCGTAAAAGCAATAAATAATTTATTGAACTCCTACGGAGTTCTTTTTTCCGGGTATTTTCTATTCTACAAATATTAAACCCCTACGGGGTTTCTTTATTCAATTATGACAATTGCATTCAACTGCTTAGGAGTTGAATGTTTGTAGAAACAATAAGCAAAAAAAATAAAAGGAACTCCTTAGGAGTTCAACAGTGAGATTTTAAGAGAGGTTAATTTATTGCGGTTTCGTTGCTGGATTGTTTTTATTCACCCCACACTCTCTTCAACAATCTTAATTTCTTCTTCTGTTAGTCCGTAAAGTTCATAAACCATTTTGTCTATTTCTTTGTCTGTTTGGGAAATTGTTTCCTGGAGAGAGTTTATTTCTTTTTTGTATTCATTAAAGTATTCTTCCCACTCTTCCTGTTGTTTTAAAGAAAGTTTTACTTTTTTCTTTTTTAGTTCCGAAAGAAATGTCTTGAAATCGTGATTGTAAAATTCTTTCAGCTTGTTTGAGAGTTTGTCCACAGGGAAGTTTGTGGTTATGCGGGTTATGTATAATTTTATTTTAGCTGAAAACGATGCAGAACTTTCTTTTTGTATATCAACTAATTTTTCAAATATTGCTTTATCACATTCCTCTGCAAGCGGGATTGGAAATTTTAACATTTTATTATAATCGAGTTTACTTCTGCCTCTTCCTGATGGATCACCAAACGCAACAAAAAATATTTTTTTATAGAAAATGAAAATTTTTGAATTTAATATGGCCGCTAAGTATTTGTCCGAATTAGAAATTATAAAGCAGGAATTGTTGACGAAGTATCCTTCCTCATCAAAATAAAAATAGTGATTTATCGCTGTGTATATAAAAAATATTTTTGGTTGATAAAACTTGTCATAATAATCACATGCTCTTAGATTATAAATAGATTTTCCTTGGTCTAGTCTTTGCCCTAATTCTTTTAAATATTTGTTTAAGTGATTAAATACACCCGAATAATTATTTTTAGTAATATCTAAATCGTAGCCTGTATTTATTAAATAATGTCCATTTTTGTTTTCTAGATGCCATTTTTTTATATCTGTAGCTTGGATATAAGGTTCTATTATTTCAGTGCTTTGGGGATCTTCGCTAAGAATCCTTTCCTTTACTTCTTTCGATATAATAAACGCTTTATTAAGTGCAGTTTTAATTCCTAACTTAATTCCGTTATCAGTGTATTTCCCTAAAGTTATAGCATTGGATTTTATTTTATTAATAACATTTGATTTTTCATCAGCCAGGAACAACCATTCGTTTTTTGATAAATTATCTTTTGAAGACTTGTTGGTAACAAAATTATTGTTTTCAAAAGTATTGATGTTTTTAATTGGTGAATATTTAATTTCACAATTTGATTCAATATTTCGAATAATAATTATTTGAGGTTCGGTTGATGCATCTGCAAAAATTCTTAGTTCAAAAAAATCTATTATTTCTATAATATTATAATTTCTAAGGTACTCTCTTAATTTTTCACCATATTTTGTCTTAAACCATTTGTTTGGTGTAATAAATGAGATGTAAGCATCCTTTTTCGATAAGTTTAGCGAGAGTTCATAAAAATAAGTATATAGATCGCTAGTGTTTTCGCCAATGTTATAATTTTTTGAGAGGTAATCCTTAAAAATTTTCAGGATATTTTCTTGTCTCACATACGGAGGATTCCCAATCACAACATCAAAGCCACCGTCTTGCATTATATCCGTGAATTCTTTTTCCCAATTAAAGGCTTTTTCGCCGGCGACTTCCGGGTCGTCAATAAGTGAGTTTCCACATTTTATATTGTTGTTCAGGTCCGAGAGTTTTCTTCCTTTTTCGGCGGTGCGCAGCCAGAGAGAAAGTTTTGCAATTTCTACGGATTCCTCATTTATATCCACGCCGTAAAGGTTATTTTCAAGTATAGATTTTGAAACATCTGGAATTATGAAACTTTCCTGCAAAATTTCGTTACGGTATCCGTCCAGCATTTCGTGTTCGCTAATTAAAAATTCCAGTGCCTGGTTCAAAAACGCGCCGCTTCCACAGGCTGGATCGAGAATTTTAAGCGACAAAAGATACTCGCGGTATTCGTCCACCCTCCCCAAAAGTTCTTTTGCTTTTGCGGTAAGTTTTCCTTTTGCGGTTCTGCTGTTTTCAATTATTTCATTTTCTATAAAATCAATTTCCAGCTCTTTCTTTTTTTCACCGCAAAGCGCGCCAACAGTGTTTTCAACAATATATTTTGTAATGTATTTGGGAGTGTAAAAAATCCCTTCTTTTTTCCTGCGCGATTTTTCTTTGTCTGTATCTGTACCTTCAATTTCTGCGGCAACCTGTTCAATTTCAGAAATGCTGTGTTCAAAAATGTGTCCGAGAATATTTACATCCACTTCTGTGTTAAAATCGTAATTGGATAATTTAAGAGATTGTTTTTCTAAAATTTCATCTTCAATAATTAAATTATCCAGCAAATCATCTTTTCTGAAAAGCCCACCATTGTAAGCTGGAATTTCCCAGTTCTCATATTTATGCCCAACATCTAAGTGCCCGAATAATTTTACAAACCTGCTGTAAAGTGTAACCGGTTCATCAAGCTTTTCTAAATCTTTCCATTGTTTAATTATGCGTGAAATTGCATTAGGCGGAAGGAGTCCTCTGTCTTCTGCAAAAAGCACAAAAAGAATTCTGTCTAAAAGTTTTTGGGATTTGTGGAAAAGCAGAAGTTTATTTTCATCCGGATTATTTTTAACAAGATTATCAAAAATATCTTTTTTGAATTTTGAATAATCCTTGTAAAGGTTGTCTGTCACATTTTCTTCGTGAAGCAGAGATTCTTTTTTAAGTTTAGCGGTTGTTCCGCTGAAAATGTTTTTACTGCAAAGGAAGAGGTAAAATATTTTAAATCTTTCAAAATCCAGCTCGAATAAATTAAACTCTTCGAATTCCGTTGCATTATCAATATAAAAACGAAGTCTTTCAAAATTAGAGGTAATTACATATCTGCAATTAGATTGATTATTCTTGTAGCTGAATGCCTGTTCTTTTATGGATTCAAGATTGGGTGTTTTTGTAGATTTTAATTCAATTACACCAATTGCTTTTCCATTTTCCAGGATTGCGCCGTCAGCCTTTTTAGAATCTGTTTCGTTTTTGAATTCTGTAGTAAGGTTGTAATTTTTGTCCGGATTTATAGTGTAACCAAGAACTTCCACAAATATTTCGCGTAGAAAACCTTCCTGGTAATTTTCTTCTTTTAACAGTCGAATATTTTCAATTCGTTCTTTATCGCCGTAAAATTCCAGAAATTTATCATAAGCGTTTTTTAATCCAGCCTGATCAAGCTGTTGAAGATATTTGTTAATAACTGATTTTTGAAAAAGCGGCATAATTCCCGGTAGTTTATTTAAGTAAGTGTAATAAAATAGGCTATTTAGGGGAAAGATTGTAGCAAAAAATCAGAAGAAATTATAAGTCCGGGGAAACGGGCAATACTTACCCTAATATTTTATATATTACTTAACTCTACTATAAAAAATATTTTATTTTGCTTCTTTTGGTATTTAATAAATGAAAAAAATCGGGATAGCTTTCGGCGGCGGCGGTGCAAGAGGCCTGGCTCATATTTCAATGATAGAAGCCTTTGAAGAGCTTGGTTTAAAACCTTCTATTATATCTGGCACAAGCATAGGCGCAATTACAGGCGCGTTTTATGCAGCAGGATTTTCATCCAAAGAAATGAAGGCGATGTTAAAACGACTGCTTTTTCCAAGAAACGACAAACCTTTCGACTTTCTCTGGAAATCTGATTTTGTAAAAATGTTTTCGATGTTTGATCCACAGTTTTTTAACAGCGGACTGATGAAGGGTGATAGATTTTATAAATTTTTAGAGACAGAACTTGGAGCCACAACTTTTGAAGAACTGAAAACACCTTTAAAAATAGTTGCAACAGATTACTGGAATAAAGAAGAAGTGATTTTTGATGAAGGGGACTTATTACCGGCAATAAGAGCAAGTTATTCATTGCCGGGATTGTTAACTCCGGTTAAAATTAAAAAAAGGATTTTAATTGATGGCGGTGTAGTAAATCCAATTCCTTTTGATATTTTGTTAAATGAATGCGACATTACGGTTGCAATAGATATTACAGCATATAGAACAAGCAACGGAAAAGAATATCCCCCTACTTTTGAATCAGTTTTTACAACCTATCAGACAATGCAGAATTCAATAAATCAGCAAAAAATGAAGTTTATAAAACCCGATATTTATATCAGGCCGGAAATTTATGATGTACGGGTTTTCGATTTTTCCAAACACGAATCTATATTTAAGCAATCCGAAACCGCAAAAGATAATTTAAAAAGAAAACTGGAAAAATTATTAACGATTGAACCGGAAGCTGAAATGTTAAAGTAATTCAGGTAATGCACACCCGCATTGTCATTTCGAACCCGGCAGAGCCGGGAGGGAAATCTTTTTCCACATTTATTATGACCATTAGTATTTTCGCAAAACCCTCACCATTTAGGTAGGGATTTTTTAAAATATATGAATGTGTATTTTGTTTATATCTTGGTCAGCCGTGCTGAAAATATTTTTTAACTTTTCACATCTCTAATAATTACCTTTTTCCCAATTTCATTGACACTGTATTTTATTCTAAACTTCTGATATGCGAGGATAAATTCATCGCTTTTATTTTCAATCTTTGAAATTCTTTTTCTTGTAGTGTCAGCAGGGTTAAATTCTAACTGCACACGTGCATAACCTAAAAGATTTATATTTTTTTCTTTTTTAAGTTTTTCTGAAATATTTTTTGCTCTTTCTTCAATTACAATTTCATAAATATTTTCCGAATCATTTTTAACCCAGCCTGTAGCAGAGCCGGGGAATGAATCTGAATAAGGCAGATATGGTTTAATATCCAGGACTGGCGAACCATCCAGTATATCTGATTCAGAAATAAAAATTTTCAGTCCTTCAATTTTTTCAAGTTTAACGCAGCTTAGTCCAATCGGGTTTGGCCTGTAAGGTGCGCGCGTGGCAAATACTCCAACTTTTTTTCTTGTGTGCCGCGGTGGAGTGACGAGTGGTTTCCAGTTTTCATTTAAATGAAATTGATAAATTATCCATAGACGATCAAAGCCTTCTAACTCTTTCACTGCCTGGTTAAAATTATGTTTTGGATAAAGATTAATTATCGCATCAGTACCTTTTGCAAGTACGCCCTGTCTTGGTGTTTCATATCTTTGTTTCAGCTCTGATTGCAGAAAGCCAACCGGTTTTAATATTATTTCATTTTCCATAATTAAACTTAAACAATTAATTGTCTTTTGCACTCTTATACAGCGTAACGGATTATTTGTCGAATAATAGTTCCTTGAAAGGTAATTTATTCCGAATTAACAGGACAACATTAAAACCGCCTTTGCAAAATGTGGCGATTTCTGGAAGGAACTTAATATGGGTATGGTTGAATTAAAACGGAAAAAATGCGGTAAGAATAATTTACCCCGCTGAAAAAGATGGGGCCATTATCAAAAAAAGCTTTGCCGTTTATTTTTTTAAATAGAAATTTTTCACTGAGGGCAATAATGTAAATACGAGAATTAATATGGAAATAATTCCGTAGATAAGCTGCAGCGGTGGATCAGCCAGGAACCCGATCATAATTATTTCAACAAAAATCCAGATAATCAGACTCAATCCCGAAAGTAATGACCCGTACCATGCAATTCGAAGCTTTTTTAACAGGCCGAAAAATACTATCAATGGCAATATTCCCAGGAATACAAAGAGCACAAAACCGGGAATTAAATAGCTACTGAACGGAGATTGGTTGAGTAAACTTATCTTCAAATTTATTAATTCGCCGGTGGGATCAATTATTAAGCAAAATCCTCCCGTAAGGCCACTCAATCCCTGAAAGAATAATACTAGCAAAAGCAACGATGTAGCAAGTGGTTTTGTTTCGTTACGTTCCATATTCAACTTTTTTTAAGGTTTTTATAGCAATCAGTCATCAAATCAGGATACGTGAATGCTGTTATTATATAGTAAAATTACAAATAAAATTTTTTTTTGTCTAATCATAAAAATTGAGTTATACGTTTTATTATTTGATTTTATTAATTAGCCAGACGGACTCATGCCCACTTTAAAAGTATAGGCACTTAATCATTATATTTGTACATCGATTAATAAACAATTATTAAAAAAATGAAAATTAAAGCAATACAGGACTACTACCCGGATGAACTTAATTATTGTTACGGGTGCGGAAAACTAAACGAACATGGGCACCAGATTAAAAGCTATTGGGAAGGTGACGAAACGGTTGCCCGTTTTAGCCCAAAGGAGTATCACACAGCAATTCCCGGCTTTGTTTACGGTGGATTGATTGCATCATTAATTGATTGCCACGGGACCGGGACGGCAGCCCTTGCGTCATACAAAAATGAAAACCGGGACTTTGATTCAGAACCGGCATTCCGTTTTGTAACGGCTTCTCTACAGGTTGATTATCTTCGCCCCACTCCGCTTGGCGTTGAACTGGAACTGAGGGGAAAGGTGGTTGAGCTAAAGGGAAGAAAGGTGATCTCCGAGATTACACTTTCTGCAAACGGGGAAGTAACAGCTAAAGGAAAAGTTGTTGCAGTTCAAATGCCAGAAAAAATGATGAAAGATATTTCTTCCGTAAAATGATAAACAAAGAAGAGGCATTAAGTATAGCTTTGCAGGTAATCCCCGATTTATTTAACCGGGGTTACAAAATATCTGATAAAATCTCAGGGGGAGAATCAGGCAGGAATTTCCCATCCAACTGCTGGTATGTTAAATACTCATCTGTACCTCTGAATTATTCCGCCTGCGGAAATGGTAAAAATCTGTATTTGTGTATTGATTTGGAAACTGGGGAGATTAAAAAATAACCATTGTTTGAATCCTTTCGTCCTTTTCCGAATCAAATGTGTACATCAAAATGCGGATTACTATGAAAAAAAATATCGGAAAAATTGATCGGATTCTGAGAGGTACAGCGGCTTTAGTTATTATTATTCTCTTTTTAACGAAAGTTATTGAAGGACAGGCTGCAATATTTCTCGGGATAGTTGCTATTTCGTTACTATTCACCAGCCTTACAAGTTTCTGCCCGTGCTATATAAGACTTAACGTAAACACATCGGGCAAGAAAAATAATTCTGAAAATCAATAAGAAAAATTATGATAACTATTATTTATATAATTCTTGGTATAATCCTTCTGATCTTTTCACTTCAGTTTATGATGATAATAGCTGCCAGAAAATCTAAAGGCAAAAAAATAACCGGACTTCAGGGAAAGTTAAAGGATCTCGAAAAGAAAGGTTCAAAAGGATTGGTTTATTTCTTCAGTCCATCCTGCCATGCGTGCAAGGCACAAACCCCGATAATTAAAGAATTACAATCTTCGAATAAAAATGTTTATGATGTTGATATTTCCAAAGATATGGATACTGCTAAAATATTTGGAGTGAAGGCAACTCCATCCACAATTATTGTAGAAGACGGTATAATTAGCCAGGTATTACTTGGAGTTAAACAAAAAGATGTTTTGAAGAACTATTTGTGAAAATAATTCCTCAAAAATTTAAGCCGTAACCAGATTCTTCTTCTGATTATTAACAAACTCAGCAGCACCAAGTGCTGCAATGGTTCCGTCGGCTACAGCGGTTGTTACCTGCCTGTATTTTTTCTGTATTGAATCACCGGCAGCAAACACACCGGGTATGTTTGTCATCAAATTTTTGTCTACATCTATTTCTTTAAACTTGTTCAGCCCAATAATTCCTTCAAGGCTTTCTGTATTTGGGACGTACCCGATAAAAATAAAAACACCGTCAATGTTCATTTGGGATATTTCATCCGTACTTTTGTTTTTAATTTTTACAGCTCTGAGTTTTTCTTCGCCAATAAATTCTATTATTTCGGATTCCATAATAAAATTAATTTTTTCGTTATTTCTGGCAACTTCAATGTAATGTTCAAGTGCCTGGAAATGATCAAACTGGTGAACAACAGTAACTTTTGAAGCATATTTGGTAAGAGAAACCGCTTCTTCCAAAGCTGAATTGCCGCCGCCGACAACTATTATTTCTTTATCCTGGAAAAAATCACCGTCACAGGTTGCACAGTATGAGATTCCTGTTCCTTTAAAGTTATCTTCTCCCGGCGCGCCTATTGTTCTGGACTTTCCCCCGGTCGCAATTATTACAGCGCTAGATGTATATGTGCTCTTGCTATTTATTGTTACTTTTTTAATTTCATCTCCCAGAGCGAGTGATGTTATTTTTACATTTGATCTAATTTTACAACCAAATTTTAATGCCTGTGATTTCATATTTCTTGCAAGCTCATATCCGCTTATATTTTCTACTCCGGGGTAATTTGCAATCTCATGGGTAAGCACCATTTGTCCACCCACTGCACCCTCATTTAATATCACGGTGTTTACTTTTGCGCGGGAAAGATAAATGCCTGCGGTTAAACCAGCGGCACCACCACCAATTACTATTACATCAAAATGATTTTCCATCGTATTCTCTGCCCTAATTAAAAGGGAGAGTCTGTCTCTCCCTTTTATATTATAATTATTTTGAAAAATTTGCGTCAAGTATTTCTGTGATCTGATCTCTTGACTGAATACTGCTTGTTGCTTTTACCACTTTCCCATCTTTATAATAAACCACGAAGGGAAGTCCGGCAAAACTGCTGCACTCAGGAAGATTTCTTATTACTTTTGCATCAGGAGAATCAAATTCCATATCAGCAAACTTGACGTTTTTGTATTCGCCTTCAATTTCTTCCATTGATTCATAAACAGGTATGCACATTGGCCCCATTCTTCCGCAGCATATCATTACGTTTTCATTGCTGTTTAGTAATTCAGAGTGTTCCTTTTCAGAAAGTACGTGTGTCAGATTTGTTTTTAGCATTTTATATTCCATTTTTAATTGATTTATATTTTTGCCTGAAACAGGCCCGTTTAGCGTTATAAATTTTTGTGCTATATGCTATGTGATTCATAATAGATGAAAAGGATTCCGGGGGGATTTCGCTGGTCATTTTGACGGTTTTCAGAGCGGATTAATTTAGTATGACATGTAAGAGTATCAGTCTCCGCTATTCTTCAAAAAATTCGGCCCCGGTTTTATCGATATATCCGATCCTGTTATTTAACCTAATTTTAACCAGCTGACCGGTAGAGTCTATTATCTCATCATATTTAATGGGAGTTACGCCTTTACCGTCTTTGTTTATCAGCCCCCACCAGCCATTCATTTCAACCGCCGCGACACCGTCGTTAAATTCACCGACTGAGTTATAATTATTATGAATGATGAGTTTTCCGTCCTTTGATATAAAACCCCATTTATTGTTTGCTTTAACGGCAATAAGTCCCTCGCTTAGCTTACCGATACTTTCATAGATTACCGGGGTAATTTGCTTGCCCGTATTATTTACGAATCCCCATTTATTGCTTAACATCACGGAAAATATTCCGTCGAAATATTTTCCGATTTTATTATACTGCACAGGAATTATTTCTTTCCCTTTAGAATTAATTATTCCCCATTTCCCGCCAAATACTTCCTTATCATTTTTCTTTTTTATTCCGAAATTAACTTTCGCAAAACCATCGCTGAAATCATCCGCATCATCATACTTTATATCTGTAACCGGGTCTCCTTTCTCATTAATAAATCCCCACTTGTTGTTTAGCTTTACCCTCACCATGTCTTCGTTAAACGCTCCGACAAATTCGTATTGAATGGGGATAATTATATTTCCCCGGCTGTCGCAAAATCCCCATTTATCTTTTTTCCTGAATGGGATTAATTTTGGTAGTTGTTCCTTTGTCAATAGTCACTCCGCCTAATAGTCGTTTTAATAATTAAATTGCCATAATAACAACTACGAAAATCAGGATTTTGATTAAAATTATCAACGACAAAAGTGCTAGAAAGTACGGTGAATTTGTAGCATAACCTGCCACGCCAACATGCCCCCGGTTGTAAAACAACAGCTTGTACCGGGCAATGGAAAGAAAAATGGGGATATCGATGAAGCCGTTCCTGCTGGAAGAGAAAAGTTCGTTTTTATGAAAGTATTGAATACGTCAATTTAAATACCCCGGGATTTAATGCGCCCGGGGTATTTAAAAATGAAAAAGAAATGTCTACCAGATTTGAGGCCTTTTATCCGCTGGTCGCCACATCGGTTGTCCGGGTTTTATTTCAAATGTTTCATAGAAAACCGGAATATCGCTGAAAGGTCCATTAATCCTTAAAAAATTTGGAGAATGCACGTCAGTCAATATCTGTTGTGCCAGAGCTTCCGGCCTTGTGTGTCCTAACCACGAATAAGCATAACCAATCCAGAACCTCTGTGCGGGAGTAAGACCTGCAATTTTTTTTCCTTCTTTGTATTGTTTTGTTTTTTTGAATGCGTCCCAACCAATAAGATCTCCGCCAAGATCAGCAAGATTTTCCCCTAGTGTTGCTTTACCGTTAATATGCATACTGTCCAGTATTACATAATTATTAAATTGTTCAACCAGAAGTTTTGTCTTTTCGTTAAATTTCTTCTCATCTTCTTTCGTCCACCAGTTTTTAAGATTTCCTCTGGCGTCATATAATCTGCCCTGGTCGTCAAAACCGTGGGTTAACTCGTGACCGATAGTTGATGCGCCTGCATAGGCGTATGCCACAGCGTCATCTACCAGTGAATCAGGAACTCCGGGTACAATAAAAGCGGCAGCCGGGAGTACAATTTCATTGTTAGATGGATTGTAATATGCGTTCCATGTCTGTGGAGTCATTCCCCATTCAGTTCTGTCTACCGGCTTTCCCAGCTTGTTCATTTCCCTTTCAAACCAGAAAACATTTGCATTGATTACATTTCTTACGTAGGATTTTTTGTTAACTGATAATTTTGAAAAATCTTTCCACTTATCCGGGTAACCTACTTTTTTAGTTATAGCGTACAATTTTGTTAATGCTTTTTTCTTTGTAGTGGCGCTCATCCAGTCCAGTTTTTTTATTCTGTTAGCAAAAGCATCTACTACATTATCAACAATTTTTTCATATCTCTTTTTAGTTTTGGGAGAATAAAATTTCTCAACATATATTTGTCCGAGCAATTCACCCATTGCTCTTTCAGTTGCATCCTGTATTCTTTTCCATCTTGGTTTCTGTTCTGTTGTACCGGACATCACAGTTCCCCTGAAATGAAATACTTCGTTATCAAAAGCGCTGCTTAACCTGCTTGCAAATGAACTTACGAGATGTTCTCTGAAATATGCTTTCCATTGATCCAGTGAATATTTATCCACCGCAGCACTCAATGCTCTTAAAAATTCAGGCTGGCCTACTATAATATCGCCTGGGGTTTTTTCTGTGAAATCAGCGAACATAGCTTTCCATTTGATATTTGGTGCTGTTTTTTCCAGTTCAGCCATTGACATCTTATTATAATTGGCATAAGGGTCTCTTAAATCTTCAAGGTTTCTGCAAGAGTCAGCCAGAAATAATTCAATACTATAGACTGATTCACTGTTATTTTCAGCTTCTGATTTATTATCCCCTATCAATTCGAACATATTTGCCAGGTGTTTTTTGTATTCCATTCGAATATTTTCTGTTCGCGCATCCTGTCTGAAATAATATTCCCTGTTTGGAAGTCCAAGTCCACTTTGCCACAGGTACAAAGCCATTTCATCACTGTTTTTCTGATCCTGGTCAACGAACAAACCAAACATCAGGCTAACCCCTTCTTTTTTCAAAAGAGCAGCGGTTCCAAACAGATCATTTTTGTTTTTCATTAAATTGATTTTATTCAGTTCAGACTGAAGTGGTGTAATGCCCTGCATCTCAATATTTACTGTATCCATGCCTGAATAATAAAAGTCCCCGATTTTTTGCTTACTGGTACCTTTGGGAGATTCCGTAGACGATGCTTCCCTTAAAATACTTTTTAGCCTGTTGTAAGTTTCTTCATTAACCAGGTTGGCTAGCCCCCATCTTCTCTCAGAAGCAGGTATGGGATTTTCTTTCATCCATTTGCCAGTTGCGTATTTGAAGAAATCCACTCCCGGGTTAACTGTTGTGTCTATTGCCTCTGTAAGGAAATCACCTTTTTGTTTTTCCTGAGATAAAATTTGTCCCTGAAAAACAAGTGAAAAAATGAATAACGCGAAAAGGAATTTAAAAGTTTTCATGTGAACTCAATGAAAGTTTATAAAAGATATTTACAAAAATTATTCAAGTGTGATAAAATAAATAAAATTAATGAGCATAAAATACCGTCCATAAAATTCTTTTGTACAGGGAAGTGAAAATGCAAATATTGAAAATTAAACCCACAATTATGAAGAAAGGCTTGTACGAAGTGGTAAATTAAAGTTACAATCTAAATAAAAATCCGGGGTTGTAGCTTTTCAAGAAGCATATCTTTAGTGAATGGCTTTATAACAACATCATCAAAGCCTTTCTTTTTTAAGAAATTAACGTCTGAGGGAGTGAATAATGCAGTTATTGCAATTATGGGCGCAGACTTGTACCAACTAATATTTCTTATTTCAGTCATTAATTCAAGACCGTTCATTCCAGTTCCAAGTTTAATATCGATTAAAAAACCATAATAATTGTTCTCTTCTATAAGCGTGAGCGCCTGTTTTGCATTAGAGGCGGCATGAAGTATAAAATAATCCTCCAGGTATTTTTTCATAAACGCAAGGCTCGAAAAATCATCGTCTACTAAAAGCAAATGCTGCATTTTGGCTGGATTTTCTAAAGAATCGTTCATTTTACCCCCTAAACAGATAAAATTTCACCTTATTCAATTAGGTTATAACTTAATTCAATTAATTGGTAATATCCAAACCGCTTACTCAATAAAACCTACCTTTAAATAAATAATATTGCACAAATTATGTCTTGTGCGTAATTTAGAGCCTATAAGAGAGTTTTACTAATCGAAGAGGATAAACATTGCAAAATGTGAAAAATTCGCAGTTTCCTGAAATTAAAACAGAAAATCTGGTTCTTCGCAAACTAAAAATAAGTGACAACTCTGACATTTTTGCAATTCGTTCCGATAAAGGAATAGCTGAATATCTGGACAGGCCACATTGCAAATCAATTGAGGAAGCAGGACAATTTATAAATAGAATTAATGAGGGCATCGAAAAAAATGAATGCTTTTATTGGGGTGTAACCGATAAAATAAATTCAGCGTTTATGGGAACAATTTGTTTATGGAATTTTACGGCAGATCGTTCAGTAGCGGAGATTGGTTTTGAAATTTTACCTTACTACCAGGGTAAAGGAATTATGCGGGAAGCTCTTACAGCAATAATTCACTTTGGTCTTGAAGAAATTGAATTAATCTCTATTGAAGGAATGGTTCACGAAGATAATCTGCGATCAATCAAGCTAATGGAAAAGAATTGTTTTAAGTTGAAGAAAAAAACTGACTCAGTAATGCTTACATATTCCCTTCTAAAAAATTGACTACTTGCAGCAGTCTCCTTTTTCTGCCTTCTTAAATTTTTTGTAGCCGAAAAATCCGATCAGCCCTATAAATACTATTATTACTAATGTTTCAATCATATGGGAAAATATAAATCTTATTTATTAATTAAAAGGTAATCATACTGCCCGAAACAGATATTTACACGAAAAGTACCAATTTATTTACTTTGCATTTAGTAAGAGGATTTCCAATATTAAAACACTTTCCAGCAAGTATACAAAATTTTAGTTTTATAAAATATAAAAGGAGACAATCATGCCTGATAGAAAAATTATAGCAGTAGTTGGTGCAACCGGTGCACAGGGAGGGGGATTGGTTAGAGCAATACTTGAAGATTCGGAAAAAGAGTTTGCTGTTCGTGCTATTACAAGAAATGTAAATTCTGATAAAGCAAATGAACTTAAGAAGCTTGGTGCAGAATTGGTTGAAGGGGATGTCGATAATTTAGAGAGTCTGAAAAATGCTTTCAAAGGATGTTATGGTGCTTATTGTGTAACTTTTTACTGGGAACATATGTCACCGGAAAAAGAATTTACACATGCGAAAGCTTTGGCTGAAGCTGCAAAAGCGGAGAATTTAAAACATGTTATATGGTCAACGCTGGAAGATACACGTAAATGGGTTCCGCTGGATGATGACCGGATGCCTACGCTTATGGAAAAATATAAGGTTCCACACTTTGATGCGAAAGGAGAAGCAAATAAACTCTTCGAAAAGTCGGCTGTACCCACTACATATTTGCACACATCTTTTTACTGGGATAATTTCATCTTTTTCGGGATGGGGCCTAAAAAAGGGGAAGATGGGAATTACTCTCTGGTATTTCCAATGGGAGAAAAAAAATTACCAGGCATTGCAGCTGAAGATATCGGTAAATGCGCCTACGGTATTTTTAAAAAAGGCCAGGAGTTTATTGGGAAAAGTGTGGGAATTACCGGTGAAAAATTAACCGGCACACAAATGGCAGAGGGGTTTTCGAAAGCGCTCGGGAAAAATGTTGTTTATAATGATGTACCTCCCGAAGTTTACCGGAGTTTTGGTTTCCCTGGGGCCGATGATCTCGGAAATATGTTCCAGTTTAAAAGAGACTTCGAATCAGATTTCTGTGGCGCGCGAAGTGTGGATTTTTCTAAATCATTAAATCCTGAATTACAGTCATTTAATGATTGGCTCGCAAAAAATAAAAGCAAAATACCGCTTGAATAGAGTGTAAACAGGAGAGGGTCGTGACCCTCTCCTGTATTTTAAATTAGCTATTCTTCTTCAGTTTTTATCGCATCATATCCCGCAGGTGACATTTCATTTAGATTCTTTACCGCTGCAACGATAGCCCATATTTTGTCATCTGAATGTGTTTTCCCCCACGCGGGCATTCCCGTCATTTTTATTCCGTTTTTTGTAACCCAGAACATTTTTGCGGGATTCATTTTAAAACCCCATTTAACCAGATCAGGGGCACCGGGATTTAATCCTTTTGCCAACTCAGTCTCTTCCTTGCCCGGTCCGCCGTGGCAGGACTCACACATTTCTTTGTAGTGAGCTATTCCTTCCTTTATCATTTCGGGTTTATTAAGTTCCGGGACAATAATGTCTGCGGAATGTGCATCTACTGAATTATCGCTTGTAGTTTCCAGTACCCAGTGCACAAGTCCGGAATCCGGTTCCATTGCGCTTACATTATATGAGCCGCTGAGTATAAATACATATCCTATTAATGCTAAACCAATTAAAGTAAAAACCACCGGGAGAATTATCTTTTTCATATCAGGCTACCTATGATGTTGT
>DATFMR010000019.1:0-2676 GCA_035266865.1 Ignavibacteriaceae bacterium
AATTCCAAAGTTTAATAATATTGGCGCTAAAAAGTTATTTAATCCCCGGCAGGTTGTCATCACACTCGACCATAATGTACAGGATAAGAGTGAAAAAAATCTTGAGAAATATAATAAGATAGAAGATTTTGCAAAGATGCACGGCGCCGATTTTTATCCTGCAGGCCGGGGAATCGGGCACCAGATAATGTGTGAAGAAGGATACGCGTGGCCGGGAACAATGGTTGTTGCTTCTGATAGCCATTCAAATATGTACGGCGGACTCGGATGTCTCGGAACACCGATTGTGCGTACAGATGCTGCCGCTATCTGGGCGACCGGAAGAACGTGGTGGCAGGTTCCTCCAATTGTAAATGTAAAACTAATCAATGATTTAAATCCCGGGGTAACGGGTAAAGACCTTATAATTTCGTTATGCGGTCATTTCAACCAGGATGAAGTTTTGAACCACGCAATAGAATTTACAGGCGATGGTGTAAAATATTTAACTGTTGATGAGAGATTGACTGTTGCAAATATGACTACAGAATGGGGTGCTCTTGCAGGCGTATTTGAAGTCGATCTTGCAACTATTCTCTGGCTTAAAAAAAGGGCAAACCATATTATTGACAGAGGATTAGAAGGCGTATCTTCGGATACAGACGGTAACGGGCTTCACCCCAGGATGAACCTATTCAGAATTTTTGATCTTGAAAAGCAGCTGCCAAAAGCTGATATGAATGCATTTTATGCTAAAGAAATTATCATCAATTTAAAAAGCATAAAACCATCTGTATCAGGACCAAATTCTGTAAAAATTTTTGCACCTGTTACCGCTTTTAATGAAAAAGAAATAAGGATTAACAAAGCGTACCTTGTTTCTTGTGTTAACAGCAGGGCAAGTGATATTTATGACGCGGCAGAAGCAATTAAAGGCAAAAAAGTTGCTTCAGGTGTGGAATTTTATATTGCAGCCGCTTCAAGAGACGAACAGATAGAAGTTGAGAAACATGGTGCCTGGAAAAAACTTTTGGATGCAGGAGCAAAACCCTTACCCCCGGGTTGTGGTCCCTGTATAGGACTTGGAGTTGGACTTCTAGAAGACGGTGAAGTCGGTATTTCCGCAACAAATAGAAATTTTAAAGGACGAATGGGATCACCCAATGCGCAGGCCTATCTTGCTTCTCCCGCAGTAGTTGCATCCTCTGCAGTTGCAGGAAAGATTTATTTTGATTGGGAAGGAAACAACAGTGAGCTTTCGGCAAAAATTAAATCTAATAAAAAATCTAGCGGGAAGAATGATAAAGTAAATATCATTGATGGTTTCCCTGACAACATTAGTGGTAAAGTAATTTTTTGTTACCAGGATAATTTAAATACTGATGGAATATATCCCGGTAAATACACATACCAGGATACTATAACTCCCAAACAACAGGCTGAAGTTGTAATGGAAAACTATGATCCCGAATTTGTAAAAATTGCCGGAGAAGGTGATATCCTAATCGGGGGATTTAATTTCGGTACAGGGAGTTCAAGAGAACAAGCGGCGACAGCTTTAAAATATAAGGGCATAAAACTTGTAATTGCAGGTTCACTGAATGAAACATATAAAAGGAACGCAATAAATAACGGCTTCCTTCTTATTGAATGCCCTGATCTTGTAAATGATCTAAAAAAGAATAAGGGTGCTGATAAGCTGACTAAGAAAATAGATGAAACACTGGAAATAGATTTTATCAATTCTAAAATAACCTTTGAAAAAAAATCATATGAATTTTCTCCTGTTGGAGAAGCAGCCCAGGAATTAATAGTTCTTGACGGACTGGAAAACTGGATAAAGAAAAACTTATAACTTTAAATACCGGAAAGGATAAAATGGGGAAATCACTCTCAAGACAAATAGCAGAATTCGCAGTTAATTTAATATATAAAGACCTTCCTGAAAATGTAATCAATGAAGTAAAAAGATATTTATACGATTCAATAGGCTGCGCATATGGTGGATACAGCACAAAAGATGTAAAAATCCTCAGAAAGATTTACAAAAATATCGGCGGGAAAAAAGAATCAACATTAATTGGGTTTGGTGATAAAATGCCGGCTGTAAATTCCACACTTGTTAATTCTTTAATGATACGTGCACTCGATTTCAATGATATTTACTGGAAAGAAGATCCTTCACACCCATCTGATTTAATCCCCGCAGCACTTTCTGTTGGAGAATTGACAAATGCTTCGATGAAAGATGTAATTGTAGCAATAGTTCTTGCCTATGAATTTGAACAAAGACTTTGTGAATTTGCAGTACCTGGTGTACGTGAAAGAAAATGGCATCACGCTACATTGACCCAGTTTGTTTCCCCAATTGTTGCAGGGAAATTATTGAAGTTGGATGTCGATCAAATGGTAAACGCTATAGGTATTAACGGAAGTCATAACCATACAATTGGATGCCCGACTGCCGGGAGACTCACAATGATGAAAAACACCGTAGACCCGATGGCGGTACAGTCCGGTGTTTTTGCAGCATTAATGGCAAAAAACGGTTATACCGGAACAGAAGCTGTTATTGACGGAAAAGAAGGATTGATGGATGTATTTGGTCCCGACTGGAACACTTCGAAATTAGTCGGCGGGCTTGGAAAGAATTACAAAATTCTGGAATGTGGAATGAAAGCTTTTCCGACTGAAGCC
>DATFMR010000020.1:0-13075 GCA_035266865.1 Ignavibacteriaceae bacterium
TAGTACAAAATTGTTAATTACACCGGATAAAAACTTTGAAGGAATGAGTTTGATTGGGTTCGTCTTTAATGATAAGGATTATCAATTACCCGTTAGAGTAAACAAGGATCAGATACTAAAATTTACGTTTAAATCAGAGAGAAATTATAAAAAAGTTTTTCTCTTTGGAAGTTTTAATAGCTGGAACCGTTCAGAACTGGAGATGAAAGATGAAAATGGAGTTTATAGTATTTCCATTCCCCTGGAACCCGGCAGATATCAATACAAATTTTTTGCTGATGGAAATGAGTTAACTGATCCTGATAATAATGATAAAATCCCAAACGGGATGGGTGATTACAATTCTGTTCTTACGGTAGAGGCAAAAAATAAATCAGTTCCTTTCCTTTTTATAAAAGGGAATAAACTTTTAAAAGAGAAAAGTATTTTTTCATTTATTTATGAGAATAAAGAAACAGAAGAAAGTATTTCCAAAACAAATCTAATTCCACTACTTAACAATAATATAATTCCTTCCGATTACATCACAATTGTAAATAATAATATTGATATTTCTTTGCCTGTATCGAAGCTTAAAGGTAAGTGTACCCTAAGGTTAGCCGTTACACAAAACGGACAATCAACAAATGTACAGACAATTATTTTATTTAACGGGAAGCCAGCTGGTAGTGATAAGAAACATTTCACCTGGCACGACGCAATTATTTATTCAACATTAATCGATCGATTTAGCGATGGCGATAAAACTTTAAATAAACCAATTAAGCAGGATTCATTATTTGACAAAGCAAATTACATGGGAGGAGACTTCCAAGGCCTTATAAATAAATTCAATGCCGGTTATTTTGATTCACTCGGTATAAATACTTTATGGATCTCACCGGTTTACGATAACACAAATCACGCGTTCAGAGAATTTCCAAAACCCCACAGATGGTTTTCAGGCTACCACGGCTACTGGCCAGTTAAGCCACGTTCTGTTGAAGAGGAATTCGGATCGATGGCTAAATTAAAGGAACTGATAAATACTGCCCATAAACATAATGTAAAAGTACTCCTTGATATTGTAGCTCATCACGTACACCAGGAACATCCTTATTTTAAGGAACATCGTGATTGGTTCGGTCATCTTAAATTACCCGATGGCCGGCTGAATTTAAGAATATGGGATGAACACCGATTAACAACCTGGTTCGAGCCATTTATGCCAACATTCGATTTCATAGATTCAAAAGATGCAGTGAACGCTGTAACTGATGATTCAATCTGGTGGCTGGAAACAACTGGAGCTGATGGCTTCAGACAAGATGCAGTAAAACACATACCAAATAATTTCTGGCGGGCACTTAACAGAAAATTGAAGAAAGAAGTTGAAATACCACAGAAAAAAGAAGTATTTCAAATGGGCGAAACATTTGGTAGTTATGATCTTGTTAAGTCATATGTAAATAATGGGCAGTTGCCAGCACAATTTAATTTTAATTTATACGATGTAGCAATCCCTACTTTTTTAGATAGCACCGCTTCATTCTCACGCTTAGACAAAGAATTAAAAAAAGGCCTGGAAATTTTTGGCTATAATAACTTAATGGGAAATATTATGGACAGTCAGGATAAGGATAGATTTTTGGCTTATGCTGACAATGACCTGAAAATTAACGATCCCAATTCAATTGAAATTGGATGGAATAATCCACCTAAAGTTGATCACAGCAGCAGCTATAAAAAAGAAAAATTGTACCTGGCATATCTTTTATCAATTCCTGGAATTCCGACAATATATTACGGTGATGAAATTGGAATGACCGGTGCGGCTGATCCTGATAACAGAAGAATGATGAGATTCGGAAATCAATTAGATAATGCTGAAAAAGAAAATCTTTATGATATTAGAAAATTAATCCAGATTAGAAGAGCACATCCCGCACTTCGCTACGGTGATTATTATTCTATAGAGGCAGATAAAAATATTTTTGTTTTTGTACGTTCAGATATGAATGAACGCGTTATGGTTATACTAAATAAAAACCTTAATAACCAAACAGTAAATCTAACTTTACCAGTTTATTATGGGACAAAAAATATTACTGATCTGATATCAGGTGATAAAATTTCTGTCACAGATAATATGGCAAGTATTCTTGTAAATGGACTAGGATACAGATTTCTTAAATTAGGGGAATAAGAATTATGAAAAAAATATTTTCAATAATTGTAATCTTACTCTTATCATTCGGCTTTACAGGCAGTCATAAAAGTAGGAAAATACCAAGAGTACCGGAATGGACAAAGACTGCAGTCTGGTATCAGATATTCCCTGAAAGATTTGCGAATGGTGATAAAAGCAATGACCCAACACCACACGATATGGAGGGTGCATGGCCGTATCGTACCCCTAATGGATGGGAAATTTCACCCTGGACATCTGACTGGTTTAAACTCCAGTCCTGGGAAGCAGCTAACGGGCATGACTTTTACTGGAATTCAGGTGTAAGAAGATACGGCGGCGACCTACAGGGAGTAATTGATCATCTGGATTATCTTAAAAAACTCGGTATCACAGCTATATATTTTAACCCGCTCTTTGAATCACCATCTCATCATAAATATGATACGGGTATGTATCATCATATTGATAATAACTTTGGGCCAAATCCTAAGCTAGATGAAAAAATTTGGGCATCAGAAAATCCGGGCGATCCTGAAACCTGGAAATGGACTTCAGCAGACCGTTTGTTTTTAGAGCTCATAAATAAATGTCATAAAATGGGAATGAAAGTAATTATTGATGGTGTATTTAATCATGTCGGTACAACATTCTGGGCGTTCAAAGATGTTGTTAAAAATCAACAAAAATCAAAGTATAAAAACTGGTTTAAGATAAAATCCTGGGATAATCCAGAAACACCGCAAAATGAATTTGAATATGAAGGTTGGAATGGTGTTAAAGATTTACCTGAGATAAAAAAAGATCCTAAGTATGGACTCGAAAAAGATTTTGGTGAGCATATTCATTCAATAATAAAAAAATGGATGGACCCTAATAAAGACGGAGATCCCTCCGATGGAATTGACGGATGGCGTCTTGATGTGGCAGAGAAAGTAAATCTAAATTTCTGGCGAATGTTTAGAACATGGGTTAAGCAAGAAAATCCTAATGCTTATATAACAGGCGAAATTTGGTGGGACAACTGGTCGATTAACGAAATGTTTAACGCATCTCCCTGGCTCCAGGGAGATTCATTCGATGGAGTTATGAATTATAAATTTGCAAGGGCCGTTAAAAAATTTATTGCAGATCAAAAAGAACAAATAACACCTTCTGCATTTGCAGATAGCATTAAAGTTCTGCAGAGAGATTATCCAAAAGAAAATTTCTATGCGTTGCAAAATTTAATGGATAGTCACGATGTAGACAGGCTTTCATCTCAAATGGTTAATCCCGACCGATGGTATGACCATAATGCAAGCGCTAAAGACAATAAATATTATGATGAAAGAAAACCCAATAAGCTTGAGATTGAAAGACAAAAACTAGCTGTTGCAATCCAGATGACAATGCCGGGAGCGCCAATGGTTTATTATGGAGATGAAGCAGGTATGTGGGGTGGTGATGATCCTGATTGCAGAAAGCCAATGGTATGGCCGGGTGAGAAATATGAAACCGAATCAGTTGATCCATTAGGTAGAAAACGACCTGCCGATTCAGTTTATTTTGATAATGATTTATTTAACTGGTATAAAAAATTAATCTATATAAGAGAAAATAATAAGGCACTTGCACTCGGCGATCTTAATTTCTTTTTAACTGATAACACAAATAAATTTTTAGGTTACAGCAGAACATTGAATGGCAATACCTATTTAATAATTGTTAATAATAACCCGGAAATTTCGGAATTAACACTTAATATGAAAAAGTTTGATAAACACCTGGAAATAATTAAAGATCTGCTTACGGGAAATGAAATCTCACAAATTAATAATAACTACAAGCTCGTACTTCCAGCTTACGGAGTAGCAATACTAAAGTAACATTTCAGTTAAGGATCACAAATAGTTGTGATCCTTAACTATCACATCAGAAAATTGAATAAATAAAAGGTGCCAGAGCTGAGCCTTGTGTCAGGATGATGAGTCCGCCAAGTAACAAAAGAAGGACTAAAATCGGAGCCAGCCACCACTTTTTCCTTACCCTCAGAAATTGCCACAACTCGGATAAAATTGAAAGTTTACTCATTTATATCCCTTTAATTTAAAATTGTCTTTCATATTCAACAGGATTGATTTCTTTTTTTTCTCTTATTTCCCAATAACTTTCTTTTGTCTTATCAATATCCAGATCAAGAAATTTTTTCCGAAATATTCTGGCAACAAAAGATAATGGAGTCAAGACTATAAAGAAAAGAATTATGAGAATCACCCTGGTCATCACCCAACCCATTAAAATTGCTAATGTCATCCAGACTTTATTAAGGGGTCTTAATATAAGTGGGAATAATAAACCCGAGACAATAAGAAACAGAGCAATTATTGTAAATATCGGATAACTTCCCTTCTGCTTCCAGAATAAAAAGGCAGCTATTGCAATTAATACAAGGCCAACAGTCAAACCGAATTTTCTCAGGTCCCTTTTAGATCCTTTTATATTTTTTATTTCTTCTATTATCATTTTATGTTTTTTATTAAAAGCACTTAGAGTCTAAGAGTACTCTAATCAAGTTGAAACTCTTCACGCCAGTCTTTATCCTCTTTTAATTCTTCCTGTTCTTTTTTATCCAATAAATAATTACCTATCATTAAGTAATCCATCTGCGTTCTCATAAAACACTTATATGCGTCTTCGGGGGTACAAACAATTGGCTCTCCTCTCACATTAAAGGAAGTATTTATTATTACACCACAGCCATAATCTTCATCAAATTTCTTAATTAGATCGTAATAAAGTTTATTTGTTCTCTCGTTTACCGATTGAATTCTGGCTGAATAATCAATATGAGTAACAGCCGGGATATCAGACCTGATAATATTTAGTTTCTGTATCCCGAATAATTTCTTTTCCTCTTCACTCATCTGCTTTTGTTTTTCCATCTTTAAATTGGCTACCAAAAGCATATAAGGGCTTTCCACATCGATATCAAAATATTCTGAGATCTTGTCTGCGAGAACAGATGGTGCAAAAGGACGAAAGCTTTCTCTGAATTTGATTTTCAAATTCATTTGGGCCTGCATTTTAGGGGAGCGCGCATCGCCAATAATTGATCTTGCTCCAAGTGCTCTTGGCCCGAATTCCATTCTCCCCTGAAACCAGCCAATTACTTTTTCCTGTGCAATTAATCCAGATACTTTTCGAGAAATATCTTCCGTATTTATATCAGAAAACTTAATCTCGTTTTTGTTAAGAAATTCTAAAATTTGATCGTTTGAAAATTCCGGTCCAAGATAAGATCCTTTTTGCGAATCATTTAGATTTACACTCCTTTGATTTCCCAAATAATTATACCAGCCGACAAGAGCAGCCCCGAGTGCCCCACCTGCATCACCGGAAGCAGGTTGGATCCAGATATTTTCAAACGGCCCTTCCCGAAGAAGTTTTCCGTTTGCTACACAATTCAGCGCTACTCCCCCCGCCATTGTAAGATTTTTTAATCCGGTTTCTTTGTATACATGTTTCCCTAATTTTAAGACTATTTCCTCAGTAACATCCTGAAGTGATCGGGCAAGGTCCATTTCTTTTTGAGTTAACTTAGATTCAGGCTTTCGTGCCGGGCCTCCGAAAAGAGTATCAAATTTTTTGCTGGTCATGGTAAGCCCAAAAACATAATCAAAATATTCCATATTTAATCTAAATGAACCATCCTCTTTAACATCGATTAATTCCTGAAGAATTAAATCTTTATATTTCGGAGAGCCATACGGTGCCAACCCCATTACTTTATATTCACCTGAATTTACTTTAAAACCTGTATAATATGTAAATGCAGAATAAAGAAGCCCAAGAGAATGTGGAAATTTTATATCCGCCAGAATGTCAATTTTATTATTTCTGCCACTTCCAAAGCTAGTTGTTGTCCACTCCCCAACACCATCCATAGTTAAAATAGCTGCCTCCTCAAACGGGGAGGGATAAAATGCAGAGGCCGCGTGCGATTCGTGATGTTCGGGAAATATTATCTTGCCTTCATACTTCAGTTCATTCTTTATATACTCTTTCATCCAGAGCTTTTCTTTTATCCAAAGAGGCATAGATTTGATAAATGACTTAATACCTTTCGGTGCATAACTAAGATAACTTTCGAGAATTCGTTCAAATTTCAGAAATGGTTTATCGTAAAATGCTATTAATTGGAGATCACTAATTTTTATTTTGCTGTGATTAAGACAAAATTCAATTGCATTAAATGGGAAGTTATGATCGTGCTTTTTCCGCGTGAATCTTTCTTCCTGGGCAGCAGATATTATTTCGCCGTCTTTAATAAGACAGGCAGCACTATCGTGATAAAAAGCTGATATTCCTAGTATGTACATTCTATAAAAAGGTTTTAAATCGAATAAAACGGAACTTTTGTGATTCATTTTCAATGGTTAAATATAACATTTTTAAATGAATGAAATGTGGATTTTTCCTTTGATTTAAGCCGAAATAGAGCATTTATGGGTAGGTTTTAAAGCTTGGTATCAGCTGATATTTTGGGTATTTTTCTTATATAAATATCAATTTTGAAAACCATTAATTCTACCGGAAATCAAAGTGAGCCTGACAAATAAACAAAAAAAATGGATTGAAAATAATAAGGGGAAACATTCTTCAGAGAGACTTGCCAAAGATTTAAATCTCACAAAAAATGAAATTAATGAATATTTAGATTCAATTCCTAAAAAGCCAGTTAAAAAATCATTCTATTTAGTTCTTCTACTAATCCCGATTTTATTTTTTGTCTTACTCGAAGTGGGATTAAGAATATTTAATTACGGATACGATTTCACACAATGGGTTAATGTTACGACAGGCAAGTTAGTGTTAAATACTGATATTGCCCATAAATATTTTTTTAACACTAAGAACGTGCCTTATTCAAATCAGAACGTATTTGATGAAGTAAAAGCAGATAGCACATTCAGGGTTTTTGTATTGGGAGGCAGTAGTGCTGCAGGATATCCTTTTTTGCCGGTTGGCTCATTTTCAAATTATCTTCAGGACAGGTTATCGCTGGTATATCCTCATTCTAAGATAGAAGTTATAAATTGTAGTATGACGGCCGTTAACAGTTATACTATCAGAGATCTTATCCCAGGTATACTGAAGCAAAAACCAGATTTGATTTTAATTTATGCAGGCCACAATGAATATTATGGAGCTCTTGGTGTGGGCTCGATGGAAAATCTCGGTACCTCCAGAACTATTGTTAATGCAGTTATTAGCCTTGAACGTTTTAAGACATTTCAGCTATTAAGAGATATGATTAAATCGGGAGCAAAATTGTTATCCGGCCGGAAACATCTAACCGGAACACTAATGTCAAGAATGGCAAAGAATCAGTTTATTGGTTTTAATTCTGATGTATACTTAAAAGGACTGGCCCAGTTTGAAGGTAATATGACTGATGTCCTGAAAATGGCCAAAGAAGCAAATGTTCCCGTAATATTAGGCACATTAAGCAGCAATTTAAAAGATCAGGCACCTTTCGTTTCAATTTCCGAGAATGGTTACCCTAGCGCGGATAATATCTACAATGAAGCTAAAGATAAATTACAAAAAGGCTCCTATGTAATAGCCGATTCGTTATTTAAATTTGCCCGTGATCTTGATGCGCTCCGTTTCAGGGCCCCGGGTAGAATGAATAAAATTATTTACAAGTTAGGTAAAGAATTTAACTATCCCATCGCAAATGTTGACTCTACATATAATGCTGTAAGTCCAGATAATATAGTAGGAAATAATTTATTCACCGATCAGCTTCATCCGACACTTGCGGGATACCAATTAATGGGAAATATATTTTTCAGGTCAATGGAGCGACATAATTTTTTACCAAACTCTAAACCCCTGGATATTTCTAATAGAAAACAAGATAGTCTGACTGTAGCAAATTTTAGTTTTTGCAGATTAGATACAATAATCGGTAAATATAGGATTAAACTTCTTAAAAATGATTGGCCTTTTATTGAAAAAGATCAGAAGTTACCTGACTATAAGGTCTTACAACCTAAAAACCATGTTGATTCCGTTGCTGCCAGATTTCTGGTTGAAGATTCTAACTGGGAGAAAGCCCACAGGGAGCTTGCAGAGTGGTATGCTAATAAGAAAGACATGAAATCTTTCCTGGATGTTATGAATGTTCTTATTACCCAGTACCCGATAATATTAAGCTATTACGACTATACAGCCAATGTGTTAATGAATAATAAGATGTATGATCAGGCTTATATTTATTTAAAAAGAAAATATGATCTGCGACCTGATTCTTTTTCAACGAAATGGATGGGAATTATTAATCTATCAAGAAATAATAATCAGCAAGCAAAAAAATATTTACTTGAAAGCTTGAATTTTAACAGCAAAGATGCCCAGGTGTTATATAATTTATCAGGTTGCTATGTTGGAGAAGGAAACTTTAAGAAAGCGCTGGAAACAGTAAACAAGGCTCTTCAAATTAATCCGGGTTATAATGAAGCTAAAGCACTCAAGACACAATTAACAGCCGCAATTAAATAATAAGTCGATTCACATACATAAAAAAAGCCCCGATAAATCGGGGCTTTTTTGTTTGTCAAAGTAAAATTACTTCAACAGGATCATTTTCTTCGTCTGAACAAAATTGTTAGAATGAATTGTATAGAAATATATTCCACTGCTAAGTCTTGAAGCATCAAAACTATAAGTGTAAGTTCCAGCGGATAATTCACCGTTTAACAATGTTGTTACTTCCTGACCCAATACATTATATATCTTCAACGATACCAGACCTGCTTTCTGAATGCTAAACCTGATATTTGTTGAAGGGTTGAACGGATTAGGATAATTTTGATCCAGACTATAAGTAAGCGGCTGAACTTTTTCCTGTTTCAATCCGGTAAAGTCATTATATGATTGATAAGGATCAACTTCAAGATCAGTCTTTACATCACCCGGGGTCCAGGTATCCGTTGGCATTGTCCAGGGATTTACAGGAAATGATCTTGCAGCATCTTGCCCAATAAATCTTCTTCTGTAAGTATCATTTACACCTAGGGCTCCATTTTCGAGAGTCCAGGATCCACTGGAAACCCAACCATATCGGTATTCAAATGCATTAAAAGCCGGAGATGTTACAGCAAGAGTTCCACTCCATATATTAGAAGAACCTACCTGCGTCATCATCAATACTTTCATATTGTCACTGTCTACCCATTCCTGGGAACGAGTGAATGCCGGTTGTTCACAGATCCAATATAGAGTATCTGTTGCCGGATTAAATGGAATTGCCTGTTTTGTAGCATCCATTGCATCTGTCATATCAACGCTAAATTTAGCTGAAAGGTTTGTACCGGATGGTATTACCCAATCAGTTTGTATGCCGTCGTACATTTTAGAAACAGTTGTATCTTTTCCCGGGAACAGGAAGTTCCAGTTATTACCGCCCTGTTGTATAGGTCTTTCATACCCATCTTTCCAGAGTGTATCAACAGTACCGGTCGATTTATTTATAACATAGAATTTGAATTCCTGTTTACCGCCAACTTCAACGTTATTAAAAGGAACGGCCAGGAACCATGAATCTGGATTAGAGAAATTCTGATTAAGTCTTGAATTAGTTGGATCTGCATCTCCCCAACCATTAAATGCACCTCTTACTTCAACAGAGTCCCTGGTATTATCAAAAATACCAATCTCACTCATTACACTCATATCAACCTGAAATGTAATATTCCCACTTCCCAGTGTAATGTTTGGATTAGTATCGTTCCAATAAGCTGAAAAATTGGAAGAATCTGCTTCGGGAACAAAGAATTTTCTGTTGTCAACACTTTCCCAAGTTCCGGAGGCTGCATCTGAGGCACTGTAGACATATTTAAACTGAACAGTATCACCCGATGCTACGCTATCATCAGGAACAACAGTCATGTAGCTATAAGTGGAATCGGTCGAAGATTTTGTCATTTCCCTTGCACTGGTTTGCCAATCCGTGAAAGAACCTGCCAAATAAACTTTTGTTACTCCTGGTGTAACAACACCCTGTTTAATTGGTAATGCCATATCCACTTTAAATGTAACATGTCTATAGCCACCACTTATATTATCGAACCAGACAGTTGCGAGGGTACTATCTACTGTTCCTGTAACAAGATGTCTGTTGCCATCTCCCCCTAGATCCTTTTCATCTCTGTTCCAGTCGCTGCCTATAGCATATTTATATGCAAAGGATGCACTAGGATTTATCGCATAAGTAACAGTATAAACAGAAGAATCTGCACCGCTACCACCGGTTCTTGTCATACCGGTGTTTGCTGCGGGATCCCAACTATTTGGGCTTACATCCCCCACACATTTTACCTCGTCAAGAGCAGGATTAAATTTTCCTAATTCCTGCCAGCGTGACATGTCAACTTTAAAAGTGACATTGATTTGTGCCTGTAGAGAAGTAAAGCCCACAAACAAAAACACCCCGAGTAGTAGAAGGTATTTTTTCATATGAAGCTCCTTAGTTTTTAGTTATGAAACAATTTTCCACATATAAATGGAAAATATTATTTAGATAATTTTTAGAACTTAAGAATTATTCCAAACGTATTTATATTTCCCAGGTAATCAAATTTCTGGTACGCATAATCGATACTAACATTAATAAATCCGGGCCTGTTATATTTAAATCCAATTCCAAGTGTCAATCCCTCCTGACTATCTTTCAGGAACAAGGATTTATATCCACCACGAAGTGATATCATCTCATTAAAGAGAGCAAGTTCACCACCAATATTAACTGACTGATCATTATCGTTTGGCACTATTCCATCAATTGCCAACGTAAATCTCTGGTCATCAAGAAAAATAAAGTCTCTAGAAAGTCCGATTTGTAATCTTAATGGAAGGTCAAATTTTTCTGTCGCTATATTGGCATCTACAGTATTATTACTTCCTGCTCTTTGTGGATCAACATCATAACGAATTAATAAGTCATCCCCAGATATTTGCATTTTTGTGCCGTAGTTAGTAATGCTGCTGGCAAACCTTATTCCGTAAAAAGGCGTTTTAAAGATAGTGCCGACATCAAATGAAATGCCGGTTGCACTTGAATGATAAATATTTTCTGTTACAAGTTTAGCCGACCCTCCGATAGCAAAATCCTCGGTAATAAATCTTGCATATGAAATTCCAAAGGCATAACTGCCCGGTGAAAATGTTTCACCCGTACCTTCCGGCTGGTTCTCTGTGGTTACCTGCAATACACCATAATTCAAAGCTGTAACGCTTACCGCAAAGTTGCCGTAATTGCCCGCAGGAATAATGGCACCAAAGTAACTAAGTTTAATATCCGCAAACATATCTGAGTAAGTGAAAATACCCTGAAACTGGTCCGCATAAGCAATACCGGCAGGATTCCAGTAGATTGCAGAAGCATCATCCGCAATAGAACTAAATGCACCACCCATTGCGTTTGCCCTTGGCCCTATTCCAAGACTAAGAAATTTTGCAGCCGTTGTACCTGTTTTGGAAACCTTTTGTGCAAAGATACCACCGGCCATAAATGTTATGGCTATAATGCTGGTTAAAATTATTTTTTTAGTCGACACTTTACAGCTCCTTGAATAATTTCAAGTTTTCAAATTTTTCTAAGAATTTGTCTGCCTAAACAGGCTATTTTATAACGGCAAATTTGCCAATTTTTTCTCCTATTCCGGGTGCTTCTACGTGAAATATATACACACCATATGAAATAGCTAAATTATCTTTAGTTAGCATGTTCCAATCTTCAGTACCATTATCGATGGCACTACTATGTTCTATTGTATTTACAAGTTCCCCATCAACTGTAAAAATCCTGATAGTACATTTAGCGGGAAGATGAGTGAAATGCAATGATCTTGGCCCTCTTCCTGAGGTATAAGGATTTTTAACTTCCCACCTAGCTGAACCCAAATACGGATTTGGAACAACTTTTATTTTATCCAGATCAGTTTTGGCCATTGACTTATCAACTTTGGGGGAACTTGATGTAAAAGAAAATACATCATTAGACAAAAATGGTTTTCTGAGATAGATATAAGCAGTGTCCCCGGGTTGTGGTATTGTTTGGCCTAATGCTGTATCAGGCTGTGCTGACAAATAGAACCACCATGTTGTTACCAGTGAATCATTTGAGTTTGGTTCAAGAAATACTATTCTATCTTTATAAGCACCACGAGCAGAAAGTTTTCCCTGTCCTCCAAAAGTCGTATCCAATTCAAGGAAGCCGAATTTCAAATACTTCTGTGTTGTTATATTGAAAACACGGAAATTGACAGGTTTAGGCGGATAAGTGGTTGTACCTATTTTATATGCTACTGATGTGTCAGTACCCACATTTCCAAAATATACTTTATAATCATTTGGCCTTTCTTCTCCGGGTGGAGTACCGGGAGCTACAAATTTTTCAACTATATATTTAGGAACATTCGGATCATTCCATCTAGAATTAGTTTCATCCAGCTGAACTCTTTTTTCATTTTCAAATAAGAGTCTGAAACCATCAATTATTGGTTGTTCATAAGTAGATTCCAAATGGGTACTTTTATTTATTAACGTAGTACCTGAGGTGGAATCAATAAGAGAATAGTTCTTTGTCTTTAGTGTATCGGCTTTTCCAGCACCACCTAAGATCAAAGTATCCTGGAAAGTAATGTTATACACATGGTTATTTTTTACCTGGTTGGGATCAACAATTTCATAAGAGACTTTACTGGTTGTAGCTCCCTTAATTAATTTTATAGTACCTAATGAAGCTCCAACATATCCGGCTGAAGTAGCTTCAGGAGAAACTCTTGCAACATTAGGACCTAGTTTCACTGAACCATCAGCTTTCAGGTTAATTCTAACGGGGCTTTCAGCAGGTAATAT
>DATFMR010000021.1:0-12383 GCA_035266865.1 Ignavibacteriaceae bacterium
TAAGGGCAAGATAAATCATGGGGCAATCATTAGTAAAAAATTATATCCACATTACATTCAGCACAAAACACAGGGAAAAATTAATCTTTTCACCCATTGATAAAGAATTGCATAAATACATCGCCGGTATTTGTAAAAATCTTGATTGTTACCCGCTTATAGTAGGCGGACATACTGATCACATTCATATTCTTTGTCAATTATCAAAGAATATAGCTCTAAAAGACTTGGTAAAGAAAGTAAAAGCATATTCTTCAAAATGGATAAAGACAAAAGGAGGAGTTTATAAAAAATTCTACTGGCAGGATGGATATGCAGCATTCTCGGTGAAGCAATCTGATACGGATAGAATAATTAAATATATTAAAAATCAAAAAGAGCATCACAAGAAAAAATCTTTTCAGGAGGAATACAGAGACTTTCTTAAGAAGTATAAAGTAGATTATAATGAAAAATATCTGTGGGATTGAAACTTATTACGCCCCTTCAGGGCTTGGTAATTTATATTAGTTATGTTCACAGGACTTTGTCCTGTGTTACTTTATAATCGTCCCTTCGGGACTTTGATTATACAATAATAAAAACCCGAAGGAGTGGTATTTTTTAACACAGGGCGTCAGCCCTGTGAAAAAGACAAACTAATTAAAACAAGAGCCCTGTAAGGGCAAGATAAAATTTTATCATCGTCCTTTTGGGACTTTGATTATACAATAATAAAACCCCGAAAGGGTGATATTCTTTAACGCAGGGCGTCAGCCCTGTGAAAAAGACAAACTAATTAAAACAAGAGCCCTGTAAGGGCGAAATAATTACTTTAATAAACGAACAGTATGATAACTCTTCAAAACTTAAAAATCCTCACGGTGATTTTCATAATTTTAATATGCAACCTGCCGGCACAGATAAAATCTTTTCCTGAACCACAAATAAAATTTACTCCAAAAAATTACATCTGCTATAAAACTACAGAAGAAATTAAGGTTGATGGAAAATTGAATGAATCTTCATGGAAGAATGCACCCTGGACAGATTACTTTGTTGATATTCAAGGCACATCAAAACCATCGCCCCGATTTAAAACACGTGTAAAAATGTTATGGGATGACGATTACTTTTATTTTTATGCTCAAATGGAAGAGCCGGATGTCTGGGCAACGTTAAAAAAAAGAGATGCTGTAATATTCCACGACAATGACTTTGAGATTTTCATCGACCCGGACGGCGATACACATCTATATTATGAATTTGAAATTAATGCATTTAACACACCGTGGGATCTTCTCTTAATAAAGCCCTACAGGGACGGCGGACCGCCGGTAAATTCCTGGAATATTTTAGGTTTAAAAACCGCAGTTAATATTGAAGGAACCATCAACAATCCGGATGATAAGGACAATGGCTGGAGTGTTGAAATAGCAATGCCGTGGAGCGTATTAAGAGAATGCGCGAATAAAGAAGCACCGCCAAAAGACGGTGATCAATGGAGAATAAATTTTTCAAGAGTTGAATGGAAAACAAAGTTAGTCAATGGGAAATATGAAAAATTAAAAAATCCACAAACAAGTAAATATCTTCCTGAAGACAACTGGGTATGGTCGCCACAAGGCTTAATAAATATGCATTACCCGGAAATGTGGGGCTTTGTACAGTTTTCAGAGAAAGAAGATTTCAGCCCGGTTACTTTTATTAAAAACCCGGATGAAAAAGCAAAATGGGCTTTGAGAAAATTATATTATGCTGAACAAACTTATTTTCTGAATCATAATTCTTACACGAACGATTTTTCAAAACTAAATTTGGAGAATATAGAACCGGGAGAATATTCCTGGCCACCAGTAATAAATGTATCAGTGGATACTTTTGAGGGAATAATTAATAGTAAAGACGGGAAAAAGAGAATAATTATTTACCAGAATAGCAGGGTAATTGTAGAGCCTATAAACCGTTGAAACGGTTAACTACCTTTATCTATTTTATTAACCCCGGGATTAATCCCGGGGTTAGCAAATCTTAGTTAATTACGAAAGATTTCTCTCCCGGCAAGTCGGGATCGAAATGACAAATGAGTAAGTTTTATTCTTCTTATCTCCCTATATTTAAACCAAATATTTTCAAATTTATTGCGGCTTTCTTATGTACGACTTCATCTTCAAACCTTTCGAAGAAATGACAGAAGAAGATTACAAAACTGTCGGTTTCAAATCGGGTCTAGAAATTCATCAACAACTATTTACAGAAAAAAAACTTTTTTGCAGATGTCCTGCCGGAAATTACAGCAAAGATTATGACGCAGAAATTCTCAGGCATATGCGCCCCACACTTTCTGAAATGGGTGTTTATGACGGCACAGCTTTGATGGAATTCAAAACCAAAAAAAATATTATTTACAGGATAAACAGGAATACAGTTTGTACCTACGAAATGGATGACACTCCCCCATTCCTGGTAAATGAAGAAGCACTGGAAATTGCACTCGGAATCGGAATGTTATACAACTGTAATATTATTAATGAATTGCACATCGCAAGGAAACAATACCTAGATGGAAGTATTCCTACCGGTTTTCAAAGAACTGCAATTTATGCATTGAACGGATGGATTCCTTTTAAAAACGGTAAAGTAAAAATTGTACAGATGTCAATTGAAGAAGATTCCTGCAGGGAAATTTCAGATGTCGGTCACGAAAGAATTTATAACACAGACAGATTAGGAATGCCTTTAATTGAAACTGTAACTGAACCGGCAATGAAAACTCCGGCAGAAGTTGCTGAAGTTGCATGGATATGCAGTAATCTTGTAAGAAGCACTCACCGTGTCAGGCGAGGCGCCGGAGCTGCGAGAGAAGATGTAAATGTAAGTGTTGAAGGAGGAACAAGAATTGAAATAAAAGGTGTTCCAAAAATTTCACTAATTCCCCTCCTTACTTATAACGAAGCAATGCGCCAATGGAATCTTTTAAGATTAAGAGAAGAACTTAAAAAAAGAAACATTACTGCTGATACTTTTAAAGCTGAATCTTCCGATATAACAAATGTAATTAAGAAACCTCATTATGAACCTTTAAAAGCTGCTGTAAACTCGGGATTAAAAATAAAATGTGTAACTCTGAAAGGTTTTAAAGATTTGCTTCATTGGGGAACACAAACTGATACATATTTTTCAAAAGAAATTTCAGACAGGGTTAGAGTTATAGCATGCCTGACAACAATTCCAAACCTAATCCATTCAGACAGCAAAGGTGATACTATTACTTCATCGGATTGGATGAAGGTAAGAAAAGCAGTAAATGCTGATGACAAAGATACACTAGTTATAGTTTGGGGAACTGAAGGAGACACAGAAACAGCAGCAAAAGAAATTATTATCCGCGCAAAGGAAGCAACTATCGGAATTCCATCCGAAACACGGCAGGCATTGAGTGACGGCACAAACGGTTTTGAGAGAATACTTCCCGGAGCAGACAGAATGTATCCGGACACAGATCTTCCGCCTAAAAAAATTACCGAAGAAACATTAAATGAAATAAAAAAATGGCTGCCTGAACATTTCTGGGAAAGACAAAAATGGTACCGGGAATTAAAAATTCCCGAAGATACAATCGAAGAATTATCAATTTCGGAATATGCTGAAGTTTTCAAAAAAGCCGTTAATGATTTTAAGATCAGTCCGACGACGGCAGCAGTTGTTTTAATTCAATACCCGAAGAGATTAAATAAAGAAAATTGTAATATTGAAAATCTAACCGTGGAAATTTTTGAAAATATATTTAAAAAATATTCTGAAGAAAAAATTCCGCGTGACGCGATTCTTACAACTTTAAAAAACGTTCTTGAACTCGGATTATTTGTAGATGAAGTTATTCCACCCCCGATTAAAAAAGATGATGCAAAAAAGGAAGCCAGTACACTCTCTGAAAATTTTGACAATAAAAAACTCTACAATAAAGAGAGAAAAGAAAAAGTATTGATGGGAATTTTAATGAAAAAATTCCGGGGCAGAATTCCCGCTCCTGCAGTTGGTGAGATGATCGGGTTAAAGGAGGAGAAAAAAAATGTCAAGTAATGATTTTAAAGGATACCGCGGTGCCGCTCTTGAAACATTGAAAAAATATGAAGCATTTGTCTGGAGCGATGTGGAATTAATCACCGACGATGGTTCTTTTGCAGGATTGATACTTCCCCGCTCTGAAACCGCCGACGAATTTCATATAGTTCTTAAAATTCCAGTAGGATATAATATCGGAATTGCAGCGGACAGGATTAAAGACATCAAAATAAACGGAAGAAAAGAAGCAAATTATAAGATCCCGGAAAAAGAATTTCCCTACGATCCTAAAATGCCGCGGGTAAAATTATTCGGTACCGGGGGAACAATTGCAAGCAGGCTCGATTACAGAACCGGCGCGGTCATTCCTGCATTTTCACCGGGTGAACTTTACGGCTCCGTTCCTGAACTTGCGGATTACTGTAACCTTGAAACAGAAAAATTATTCGGAGAGTTCAGTGAAAATATCGGACCTATGCACTGGAAAAAAGTTGCAGAAGCAATCGGGGAAGAAATTGATAAAGGTGTGCAGGGAATTGTTATCGGTCACGGAACTGACATAATGCACCACACTGCAGCGGCTTTATCATTTATGGTACAAAATTCACCTGTACCGATTGTAATGGTCGGCTCACAAAGATCGAGTGATCGTCCCTCTTCCGATGCAGCACTGAATCTGATCCACTCTGTAAAAACAGCCGCAGAAAGCGACATCGCAGAAGTGATGGTTTGTATGTTCGGACCAACATCTGATATTTACGGATTGCTTCACAGGGGAACACGCGTTAGAAAAATGCACTCAAGTTACCGCTCTACTTTCAGAACGATTGGTGATATTCCTATAGCAACGGTTAGCCGTGAAAAAATCACACCGCTCAGAACAGATTACCTGAAAAGAAGAGATGATAAAGATGTAAAAGTAAACCCAGTTTTTGAAGAGAAGGTCAGCATAGTTTATTATTACCCTAATATGCAGCCGGACATAATTGATTCGCTCGTGCAAAACGGATATAAAGGAATTGTTATTGCAGGAACAGGTTTGGGACACGTAAACAAACCGATGTATCCTGCTTTAAAAAGAGCACGCGAAGCCGGGGTTGCTGTTTATATGACTGTGCAAACTCTCTGGGGTTATGTGCAAATGTATGTTTACGAAACAGGCAGAGAAATGATGGACCTGGGAGTAATACCTGCCGCAAATATGCTTCCTGAAGTTGCTTATGTAAAACTTGGCTGGGCACTGGGACAAACAAACGATCTTGAAAAAGTTAAAGAAATTATGCTAACACCGATTGCCGGAGAAATTACAGAAAGAGAACCAAGCAACGGCTATCTTGTTTACCAGGGCGGACTGCCGGAAGTTGAAGAGTTTATTAAGAAGAACAGGAAGTAAAACAAAAAGCCTTCTCTTTAGATTAAGAACTAATCATTTTGTGAACCTTGTTCAGTCAATAATTTAAATTTTAGTATTGGACGTATTTAGTGCGTCTCTTTAATATCTTCCCTTTCCCAAATTTCTTTTGGCAGTCATAACACTTATAGAACGGAGAGTCATCTGAAATCATACATCCACCCAAAGCAATCGTTCCTGTTTTTAATTCCTTTTCAAGATCTTCACTATATGAAGGCATTCCATATAACATTAACCACTGGGACCTGTTTAAATTTTTTGCAGCTTTCGATCATGAGAACTATCCCAAACTCTGGTGGCATTTCAAAAATTTCCTTCTTGCCTTTTGGTATGCTATATTCCCTAAATAGCTTGTGAAGATATAGGAGAGATTCGTACAAATATTCTGGATTATTAATTTTGAATTGCATGCCCAACCAAATTCTAAGAACAATCAATTCTGCCGGCTAATTTATTTTTGCCCTTTCAATATTCAGTTAAAAAATACATTTTTTACTATCCGGATTTGGATTTTTTAGTTTAACCCATTAAGTTTTTATAAAATATTGCAAAGGAGGTACAATGATTATACAGATCACTCGTTTCAAGTCTGGGCTTTCCTTCGATGAAGTTAACCAACGCTTTAGAGAACGGTCAGGCAGATATCGCAAAGTTCCGGGTTTGAAGCAGAAGTACTATGTCAAATTCACCGAGACGGGGGAATATGGGGGAATCTACCTGTGGGATTCACCGGAGGCTCTTGATACCTGGAGAGAAGGCAATTTGTCCGAAACAATTGCCGAGACGTATCAGGTTGAAAGTAAACCAGCCAGACAGATTGCTGAGGTAATGCTGGTTCTTCACGACGATGACTAACAGAATAATTGTTGAACCGGGAAGTATGGCGAAGAATTCAGGCGGCGTAATAAGCGTTGCAGCGTTTTTGCGAACAGCGAATAAGAATTAATGGTTTTAAAATCACTATTGCAATCTCCAGTGTATAGCTGCAACGTCATTGCATGGTATTTGAAAAAACGGAAAAAACGTGGCTATTGAAAATCTGTAATTTTCAATCATTTCGGTATACGGGAAGGCTCATAAAGAGCACAATTATTATTAATATCCGGAAAATTTTCTAAATATAGTTTCTGATTCAGTAATTGCGCCGGTTGATTTTGATACCTGGAAAATACCTCGCATAACAATTATCTTATCCTTCAATCCCCAATCACCATAGGTAACTTTCGTATAAAACAATATATATTTTACAGAGCTTTCATTTTCTGTTGCATAAGTACACAGCACTTTGGACCCGCCGGTATTGTAACTTCCAATAAACCACAAATATTCAATTAGCTCTTTTACTGTGGCTTTATTAATTTCCTCTTTTTTAAATATTCCTAATGTATCTCCGGGATTTAATCTATCATACATCGATCTATCCAGATAACTTGCTTTGTGTACACGGCTAAGGAGAATATCAGTCGGGTGTTTCTCCCAAACCCGGCGAAATTCAAAATATTTTTCAGTCTCCTTCTCTGATACAAGTTTCCTGTAATAAGAGCTGTTCACACTTGAGGATTCTGACCACGCAATTGCCTGATCGCGGCTGTTTGTCGAAAGTTCGAACCAATGATTCTCGCGCTTATCCAGTGGAGAAATACTGACAGTGTTTACATAATAAGTACTTCCTCCCTGCAAATCTTCCTCGTAAAAGCCGGAAGGATATTTGTAATTTGAATATACAGCCTGGAGAATAATTTCATTAGTAAGTTGTGTTGAGTCTTGAATAACAGGCGGCTGATAATTTGGCGGGCCATCAATTGGATTTATCACATCACTGTCAGTACATCCTGCCACAAACAAAAAGCAGCTTACTAATAATGCTTTGACTATCATAACTTCCCCAGGATATTTACATAACTAATATAATATATAAATCAATTTAATAAATACAATCCTAAATCAAAGCCGTACGTATCAGTTGATAAGAAATTCAGGCTGTAAAAATATATTCACTTCATCCATTGCGTAAGGCCAGAGGAACAGATCTTGCAAAGCGAGGTGCAAGTCCATTATTCCTGCAAAAGTATATGCGACATACAAGCATCAAAACCACTGAATAATATTACATCAATATAAACCTGGAAAAAACCCTTAATGGAATGAATGCAGTACCTGATGCTTAAGTTGACACCTTTTCAGTAGCAGATAGCCAAAGGTAGGCAATTTGTATGAAACAGTAGAAAATAAAAATGCCCGAAAACATTTGATTTTCGGGCATTTTCAAGAGCTGGCGATGGGACTCGAACCCGCAACCTGCTGATTACAAATCAGCTGCTCTGCCAATTGAGCTACGCCAGCAATTACTAATAAAATTTAAGAACCCGCAACCTGCTAATTACAAATCAACTCCCCTGCCTTCGTTAAAACTTCGGCAGGTATATCTGCCAATTGAGTTTATTAGCCAAGGTGACCAGCGAAATTTCAAGCACCAAAATTAATGCTTTTTCGTTTCCTTTGCAAGAAACAGGACACATCATTTTTTACCCTTTTCTTCCCCAAGTTCAAATTTTTGGCCGTCAGAATATACTTTAAACTGTACCATTTTCTGACGTATTTTTTTAACCAGTTCAAATTTAAGATCTTTATATCCAGCAATTTCACCACGATTTAAAATCTTACCTGAAATATCAGCGACAAAACCTGCCACTGTATTGTATTCCTCAGATTCCGGTAATTCCAAATTAAAGGTTTCATTAAAATCATCAATCCCCATATTACCAAGAACGGAAAATGTACCGTCCGGCAGTTTGGTGTAATCTCTCTCTTCTGTACTTGTTTCATTCTTAATTTCGCCCACGATCTCTTCGAGTATATCATCCATAGTAATCATTCCTTCGGTACCGCCATATTCATCAGTTACAATTGCCATTCTTTCACCGCGCTTCTGCATCTCTCTTAAAATTTCTGAGATCAGTTTTGTTTCAGGCACAAAGTAGGCCTGCCTGATCAAACTTTTTATGTTTACAGGTTTTTGTTCCAGAAATGATCTTATAAAATCTTTTGTGTGAAGTACTCCAATAATATTATCGAGAGATTCTTCATAAACAGGAATTAAAGAATAGCCTGTGCCTGTCACTTCTTTAGCTATCTGCAGATTATCATCAATGATTTCTACTGCTGTCATTTCAGTCCTTGGTATCATTACCTCGTTTGCTTTCAGATCGTTGAACTCGAAAATATTTTCAATTATCTCCTGTTCCGTTTCATCTATTGCCCCTGATTGAACTCCATCGGAAATTATGACCCTGATCTCATCTTCAGACAGCCTGGTCTGGGAAAAATTTGTTTTTTCTTTAAATGGCTTTAAAAAAAGATTACCTAACCTGGTTATAAATTCAACAGGATAATGGAAAATTGAAATAAACAAGAGAAATATTTTTACAGAACTTCGGCCAATTTTATCTGAGTACTTGAAACCAATTGCTTTTGGAATTAAAATACTGAAGACAAGGATAAGTACAGTCAAAATAATAATTGCTATAATCAGGGAAATTGTTAATGAATTATTACTAATAAATCCAATTCTTAAATCATCAATAAGAGGAACAAGAAATTTTATTGAGGCAATAAACGATATTAAAATAGCACAGGTGATAAAGATTGTCGTTAATATCTGAATTGTTCCGAAAAATGAATTTGAATTTTCGAGAATTCTTTCAAATGCCGGAACAAGTTCGTGCTCATGCTCTTTCAGTTCTTCAATCTTGCCTGAACCAAATGAAGCTATTGAGATTTCAATAGCAGAAAATAATCCTGCAAGAAAAATGAAAAAAATTATAAAAATAATATCCAGTAAAAGAGTCATTAAACTAAATTTTAATTATTGAATGAATTTTTCCACCTTTTCCAATTTTATACTTCTTCCCTGCCCAAACTATAGTTGATTGGGGAAGGCTGATAATCCATGCAAATGTCTGAAAAATTCCAAGAATTACAATACTAATATAATGAAAAATGTTAAACCTCTTTTTCAAAAAATGGCTGTCTATATAGAGAGAAGTTATTATTTTATCAATAATTATGACCAGGGGTAACATAAGTAAATATATATTCTGAGCGAAAAAAATCACCAGCATTAACGATAACCAGAATACATTGGAAAGTTGAAATGTAAAAGGTAAAAAATAATAATCCTTCCCGAGGAATTTTTTGATAATCACCATCCATTTGTTAATGTGTTGTGCAGTCGACCGGATTCCGGAATATTCAGATTCCATATAAACCGGAATATCTGATAAAAGAATCGAATACCCTTTTGAGCTTAATAATTTTCCGAGTGAAGCATCATCTGCAATGTTATAAAGAATTTTTTCAAGTCCGCCGGAATTATCAATTGCTTCTTTTCTGAACATCATAAAAGCACCGGCACAAAAATTTAGTTTTAAGCCTTCTGCGAATTTTATTAATTGCTCCGTAAAATAATAATTGGTGATTATCTCGATCATTTTGTCAGGTTTTCCATCCGTACAATAAAAAGCAGGAGCAAATCCACCTCCAACATTAGAATTTTCAAACTTCGAAAAAAAATCGATATAATTATTTTTGGTGATAGTTACATCATCATCTTTAAATGCTACAAATTCAGTTTCAACGAACTTAAAGGCTTCATTCATATTGTGTGCCTTTCCCATCCTGGATCCGGACTCTCCGCTAATTACAATCTTAAGATTACGATATTTCCTTTCAAGATTTTTTAATTCATCAAATATCTCTTCCTCTTCACTTTCTAACGAGACAATTACAACACAATTTTTATTTGGTTGAGATTTAAGGACGCCCAGCACATTATTAAGACTTCTTTCTGTTCCGAATTTAATCGGAATTATAGTTGTTATGTTACCGGCTTTACCTGTTAATTTCTTATTTTTCATTTTTTTATTTTTTTTGCTACCGTATATAAAGGAAAATATAAATCCTGCCATAAAAAGCGTAAAATTGATCAAGAGCAATATTTTAAGTAAAATAAGTACCATTAATTCTGAATGATAGGTAATTAAGTATGAGTCCTAAAAAAATTAAAATATTTGAAAAAAGTAAGCTCCAAATCACGTGGAAAGATGATTCCGAAAGCAAAATTGATCTACAATATCTTCGTGATGAATGTCCATGTGCATCCTGTAAGGGTGAAACTGTACTATTAAAAACCTACAGGCCTGCAAAACCAGCTTCAACTTCTCCGGAAATGTACAAAATTAAAAACATCGAAACAGTGGGAGGTTATGCAATCCAGATTACCTGGCAGGATGGTCACAACACAGGTATTTATTCCTGGGAATATTTAAAACAGCTTGATGCGGATCAATCCGACAATAAGAAACATAACTATGATGACTTAGTCTGATGCTCTCAAAAAAAGAATTAAAATATTATTCTTCTCTCCGTTTAAAAAAATTCCGCGATGAGGAAAATAAATTTATTGCGGAAGGTAAGAAAATTGTTGAAGAAGGCCTGAGCAGCAAATTGAAGCCCGAAATAATTTTTTGCACCAAAGAATTTATTGAAAAGGAAGAAAGATTTTTCGATAGCATTAATAGAAATATCAGGAAAGAAGTTTTATCAGAAAAAGATTTTCAAAAAATTAGTGATACAGTAAGTCCACAGGGGATCGCAGGTGTATTTGCTAAACCTAATGATCACTCCGACGTTCAAGTAATAAATGAGAATATAATTGTTTGCCTCGATAATATTTCGGACCCTGGAAACCTGGGAACAATTATCAGAAATTGTGACTGGTTTGGAATAAGATCAATAATTCTAACAATAAATTGCGCCGACATTTATAATTCCAAAACGATCCGGGCATCAATGGGGTCGGTCTTTCATTTAAAATTTTTTAATAAAATTAAATTTAACCAGATTAAAAAATTAAAAGAGAAAGAATATCAATTCATTTGTACCGATATAAGAGGTGAAGATATTTACTCAACAAGCATTTCCCAAAAGACACTAATCACCTTCTCGAATGAAGCAAATGGACCTTCTAAAGAAATTTTAAATCTTGCAGACAAAAGAATCACAATCCCGGGAAAAGGAAAAGCCGAATCACTGAATGTGGCAAGTGCTTCAGCAGTAATACTCTCATATCTTGCAAGAGAATAATATTTACACAGAATTTAATTTATAATTAATCAAATAAGCTAAAACCCGGTTTGCCCGCATCCACCCATGCGGAATAAATTAACGCAGCAAGATCCTGTGCTGCTTTATTAAACTGAATTTCAGTTACATATTTGGTTTTAAACCAATACAACCTGTAATATTCATCGCTAGAATTGCTTCCGGCTTTTTCAGTCGCATATTTATCACCATCAAATAATACTACACTCACGGAGTATGCTTCTGTTACATAATTGAATACAAAATCAAGCGGACTTTTTACAAATTCGACTTTGCAATCAACAAATGAATTATCAATTTCACTAATGTACCTGTCCACCAAATTTGATTCAAACCTTAAATGAACGCCATTCTGATTTGTTAGCTGTCCGTTATAATTCAGGCAGGCATGCATCGGCTGATGTCCATCCGCAACATAATGTCCCAAATCAGAAGCATAAATTAGTGCTTTATCCCTGTTATGTTCTTTAAATGAACTAACCAAATTAAAATAAGTTTCAACAGTTGCCCAGGGAAGGAGTCCGATTTTTTTAACAATTTTTTCACCATAGATTGAAATTAGAGAATCCATATTCTCTATCATCCTTCCTTCAAGAAACTCCTTATAATAATCTATATCTATAAAATGTTTCGGGTTCTCGGATTTATCATCTTTTTTCCTAAGATCAGCATCCGAGGCATGTTCCCCAAGATAATCCTTCCATGCTTTAAAAGCAGACATTTCCTCGGGGAAATAATCAACAGCCTTTCTATTAATTACTTTATG
>DATFMR010000022.1:0-6504 GCA_035266865.1 Ignavibacteriaceae bacterium
AGGAAAAGGGGCCGGAATAATTTCACTAATGGATGGTTCTTCATTTTTAAGCGATTATAAAATTGGAAACGGCAAAGTTTTGTTGATAAATACAGCACCGGTCCTCAGCTGGTCAAATCTTCCGTTAAAAGGAATATTTGTTCCATTAATGAATAAGTCCGTTTATTATCTCGCTTCCAGGAATATTTCAAACGAAGAATATTTAGCAGGAACTTCTGTGGAAATAAACCTGGGTGATAATTCTGCCGGACAGGTTAAAATAGAAAAACCGGGAAATGGGGAAGAATATATATCACTAGATAAAAGTCTGAAAAATAATTTTATCCAGTACGATAACACAAACATTACGGGAAATTATAAAGTTTTTTCGGGTTCAAAGATCATTAATGAATTTTCTGTAAATGCTGATCCTAAAGAATCAGTAACGAAAACGGCAGATAATAAAGAATTTGAAAAATATCTTGAAAAGATTAATTTCAAAGGTCAATTAGTAAATGTTGAAAGGGACCAAAATCCTGCCGAAGTTATTCTACAATCAAGATTTGGTACAGAACTCTGGAAATATTTTGTATTACTGGCTTTAATCCTCGCGCTGGTTGAAATGGCAGTTGCAAGAAACGCAAAAAAAGAATTATTAAACGTTGAAAAATAACAGAAGGAATTGAAGAGCATTTGGCAAAGATGATTGACATAACGCAAAAGACAGTTGAAAGAGCAATGCTTGTTGCTTTAAATACAAAAGACATCAATAAGGAACTCGTTGACGAACATCTTGCAGAACTTGAAGAACTCGCACTGACCGCAGGAGCCGAAACAATATCTAAAATTGTGCAACAGAGACCGGGGTTTGATTCTGCTTATTACATCGGTAAGGGAAAAGCTGAAGAGATGAAGCAGCTTATTGAAATGAACGATATAAATCTTGTGATTTTTGATGACGATCTTTCACCGGTGCAGGTTAGAAATCTTGAAAAATTATTCGAAAGGAAAATTGTTGACAGAAGCGGTTTGATACTGGACATTTTTGCATCACGCGCAAAGACAAAAGAGGCAAAAACCCAGGTAGAACTTGCACAGCTTCAATATATGCTTCCACGGTTAACAAGGGCGTGGACTCACCTTTCAAAACAGTATGGCGGAATCGGTACAAAAGGTCCCGGTGAAACACAGATTGAAACTGACCGTAGAATGATAAGGAATCGGATTAGTCATTTAAAAGATAAACTTGAAAAAATAGAATCGCACAGAGTTACACAAAGCCAGTCAAGAAAAGATTTTATCAAAATCTCTTTGGTTGGTTACACGAACGCCGGCAAATCTACTCTTTTTAATCTGCTCACAAAAGCAGATGTTTTTGCAGAAGACAAACTATTTGCAACTTTGGATTCTACTACACGCTCATTTGATCCCGGAACAAATGAAAAAATTTTACTGAGTGATACTGTAGGATTTATCAGGAAACTGCCGGCACATCTCGTTGCATCTTTTAAGAGTACTTTAAATGAAGTAAGAGACGCCGATATTATTTTGCATGTTGTGGATTTTTCACATCCTTATTACCTGGACCACGTTCAGGTTGTTGAAGATACTCTAAAAGGAATGGATTGTGATAAAAAAACACAAATAAAAATTTTCAATAAAATTGATCTTGTTCAGGATAAAACAAAAATTGATTTTGTCAGGAATAAGTATGAAAATTGTGTTATTGTTTCAGCACAAAGAGGAATAAATATTTCAGGATTAAATACTTTGTTAACTACGCAAATTGAACAGGCATTTGTGGAAGAAAAAGTCGAACTTAATATCACGAATTCGAAAACTGCTGCAGCTATTCATTCAATGGCAGAAGTAATTGATAAAAAATATGATGAAAATTTAATCTACATTACTTACCGGACCAATAAAGCAAATTCAGAGAAAATAAAGAAGATGATTGCAAATGTTTAGTATTACTTCATTTATTTTACCAATATTTCTGACACTTATTTCTTAACTTTGTAAACATCTTTTATACATCTTAGGGAGAATTTCGATGTCTATAGTATTAAATGGTTCAGGACTGACAATTGAAAAAATTGTTCGGATTGTCCGCCACAATGAAAAAGTTGAACTAAGTCCTGAATCGCTTGAAAGAATAAAAACCTGTCGTAAAATGCTTGAAAGCAAACTGCAGGCTAAAGAAATAATGTATGGAACAAATACAGGAATCGGGGAATTTTCTGAAATTGTTTTAAATGATGAACAGGTAAAAGAATTTCAGAAATATCTAATTTATAATCATTCCGCCGGAATTGGCGATCCGGCACCAATTGAATATGTAAGAGGTGCTATCGCGGGTCGAATAAATGTTCACGCACACGGTAATTCCGCTTGCAGGCCGGAAATTACTTTAACACTCATTGAAATGCTGAACAAAGGAGTTACTCCTGTTGTCTGTCAGAAAGGATCAGTAGGAGCCTGTGGTGATCTTGCGCCAATGTCGCAGGTAGCACTTTTAATGATGGGCGAGGGAGAAGCTTATATTAATGGTGAAAGACTTCCGGGTAAAGTTGCACTTGAAAAAGCAGGAATAAAAATTCCCGGTTTGCAGGCACGTGACGGGTTGGCAGTTATTAATGGTTCAAATTTATTAACGGCTATGGCAGCTATTCAACTTTACGATATAAACAGATGGTTGAAACAAGCTGAAATAGCCGCAGCAATGTCCCTTGAAGCATTAATGGCTAATTTAAAACCTTACGATGAACGTCTGCACAAAATGCGCGGATTTGCAGGAGCAGTAAGAAGCGCAAATTCAATAATGCAGTGTATCAAAGGGAGTGATCTTCAAACCGGAAAATTAAAAAGCAAAGTACAGGATGCATATTCGATGCGTTCAACTCCGCAGGTTATTGGTGCGGCACATGATATAGTTGCTTACGCAAAATCGCAGGTGGAAATTGAATTAAACGGAGTTGGTGATAATCCAATATTTATTCCGGAAGACAATCTTACTTTAACAGGTGCAAATTTCCAGGGAACTCCTGTTTCATTGCCTATGGATTCAGTTGGCGCAGCTGTAACAATGATTTCTGTTTTATCCGAAAGAAGACTTAACAGAATGCTTAATCCGGCGCTAAGTGTAGGGCTTCCTTCATTTCTTACAAAAGGTGCTGGAATGTTTTCAGGTATGATGCTGAGCCAGTATACTGCTGATTCATTAATAGTTGAGCAGAGAATTTTATCGGCTCCTGCTTCAATACAGTCTATTCCGGCTGCTGCCGATCAGGAGGATTTTGTTTCTATGGGAATGAATACTTCCATTAAGAATGCGCAAATTCTCGATAATGCTTACGGTGTACTTGGAATTGAATTTATGGCAGCAGCACAGGCGCTGGATTTCCGTGAACACAAAACAGGAAAGGGAGTGGCGAAAGCTAAAGAAATCGTTAGAAAAAATATTGATCATCTTGATATTGATCGTCCTCTCTATCCGGATCATACTAAAATGAAAGAAGTTGTTAAGTGCTGCGAAATATTAGAGGCAGTTGAAAAAGAAGTAGGAAATTTGGGATAAATTAATATGCAAGAAATAATTTTTTTAGTAATTGGTTTAGTTATTGGCGCATTCGCTGCTTTTTTTATTGCAAAACTTAAATTTGAAGGAAGTGCCGATAAGGCTGGCGAAAGAAATTCTTTTTTGGAAGAAGAAATCAGTAAAACAGAAAAGGAATTAAATTCAGAGAGAGAAAAGGTTCTGGAATTAAATTCTGATTACTCAGCTTTAAATTCTGACTATAGGAATCTCCAGGAAAAACTTGCTGAACAAAATGCAGATATTGAAAATCGTCAGAAGCAATTAGCAAAAGATTTTGAGTTACTAGCCAATAGGATATTTGAAGAAAAAACCAACAAATTCTCAGAGCAAAGTAAATCCAATCTTGCAGAAATATTAAATCCTCTTAAAGAAAAAATTTCTGAATTTCAGATTAAAGTAGAGCAGACGAATAAAGAAGGTATTGACAGATTTTCTTCCTTACGCGAACAACTTTCGAATCTAAAAGATTTGAACCAACAAATGAGTCAGGATGCTAAAAATTTAGTTAAAGCTTTAAAAGGCGACACTAAGGTACAGGGTGACTGGGGTGAAATCCAGCTCGAAAGAATCCTTGAGCGATCTGGTCTAAGAAAGGGGGAAGAATATTCTATTCAGGAATCAATAACCACTGATGAAGGAAGAAAAAGGCCCGATGTAATAGTAAATTTACCTGAGGATAAAAAAATAATTATTGATTCAAAGGTCTCATTAGTTAGTTATGAAAGATTTATGTCGGCTGAGAATGATGAGGAAAGGGGCGTTCATCTAAAATCATTTATTGATTCGTTGAAGAGACACATTAAAGAATTGAGTGAAAAAAACTATCAAAATTTGTTTGATCAAGGGTCCCTAGATTTTGTTTTAATGTTTATCCCGATAGAACCAGCATTTAGTCTTGCTATCCAGTTTGGTGAAGATCTTTACGCTCAAGCATGGGATAAAAGGATAATGATGGTAAGTCCCTTAAATCTTTTTACTGCGTTGAAAACAATAGCAAATATTTGGAAACAAGAATATCAGAATAGAAACGTAATTGAAATTGCGAAACAATCTGGTGCACTCTATGATAAATTTGTCGGATTCGTTGAAGATTTACAGACAATAGGAAACAGGATAGAACAAACTCAAAGCAGTTATCATGATGCAATGAAAAAATTATCAAAAGGATCAGCAAACTTAATTAGCCGTGCTGAAAAAATTAAAAAACTCGGTGCAAAAACTACAAAATCTCTTCCGGAATCTTTGCTTGATGATGAAGATGAAAACTTATTGGAAAAATAATAATTATCCTATAATTGTCCCTATTTAAATAAATTCACAGTGTCATTTCGAATCCCGTTCACGGGATGAGAAATCTGAAAAACAACAATAAGATTTCTCCTTTCAGTCGAAATGACAGCTTAGATTCACCTTAGAATAAAAGTTGTCAAAAAAATGACGATAACCCAACCCCAAACTCCCGAAGAATTTGAAAAGTACTACGATCTCCGCTGGAGAATTCTGCGCGCACCATGGGATCAGCCGAAGGGAAGTGAAAAAGACGAAAAAGAAAATGATGCAATTCACGTGATGGTTTGTGAAAGTGACAGAATTCCTGTTGGAATCGGGCGGGCTCATTTTAATAATAACAATGAAGCACAAATAAGATATATGGCTGTTGAAGAAAATCAGCAGGGAAAAGGAATTGGTGCAGCAGTCTTGAATGAGCTCGAAATGAGATCGAAAAAAAAAGGGGCAAAATTTATTATTCTCAATGCCCGTGAAAATGCCGTAAAGTTTTATGAAAAGCACGGATATAAAATTATTAAAAGGTCGCATACTTTGTTTGGTTCAATCCCTCACTTTGAAATGAAGAAGGATTTATAGATGTACGATAAATATTTTGAAGCAAATAAAAAGCTCTGGAATAAGAAAACACCGATTCATTCAGCCTCAGAATTTTACGGGATGAAGGAATTTAAGGAAGGAAAAAACTCCTTAAATTTTGTTGAACTCGAAGCACTGGGAGACGTAAAGGGTAAATCACTTTTGCATCTGCAATGTCATTTTGGGATGGATACTCTTTCCTGGGCAAGGCTTGGTGCAAAAGTTACGGGAGTAGATTTCTCAGATGAAGCTATAAATCTTGCGGAGAAATTAAATGAAGAATTAAATCTGGATGCAGAATTTATCTACTCAAATATTTATGATTTGAAAGAAAATCTTAATAAAAAATTCGATATAGTTTTTACTTCTTACGGTACTATCGGCTGGCTGCCGGATTTGAACAAATGGGCTGAAATAGTTTCCCATTTTCTAAAACCAGGCGGGACATTTTTTATTGCTGATTTTCACCCGGTAATCTGGATGTATGATCACGGGATCAAAAATCTAAAATATTCTTATTTCAATTCCGGTGAGCCGATTGAAGAAACTAACGAAGGAACTTATTCCGAACGGAACGCAGATATAAAAATGACAGAATACGGGTGGAATCACTCACTCGATGAAGTTTTTAATTCTCTTAAAAATAACGGTCTAACCGTAGCAAGCTTTAATGAATATCCTTTCTCATTTTATAACTGCTTCCCGGATATGGTAAAAGGTGATGACGGATTCTGGCGGATAAAAGGAATCGAAAATATTTTACCGCTAATGTATTCGATTAAAGCTATTAAAGAATAATGTAACTCGGTGTCCTTGTGTCTTAGTGGTAAAAAAGCAAAAACTAAGTCACTAAGATCACTTAGGAACACTAAGAGGCTTTAAGAACCCATCTTCAAAATCTCATCCCATTCTTTTTTTTCAACGGGCATAACAGATAGACGGTTTCCTCTCTGTACCAGTCTCATATTTTGCAATTTAGGGTTTTCCTTTATTGCTGCTAGTGTAACAGGATTTTTAAATTTCTTTTCAAGTTTTATATCAACCATATACCAGGTTGGATT
>DATFMR010000023.1:0-2890 GCA_035266865.1 Ignavibacteriaceae bacterium
GTCGCTTATACCCTTTGAAACAATATCCTGAAAATCGGCAATTCCTTTCGCTTCAATTCTTTTTCTTTCAGCCTCCTGTTTTTCTTTTAAAAGCACAAACTGCATTCTCTGGCTTTCCTGGTCGGCTTTTAATTTTTCCTCGATAGATGAAGTAAGTCCCGGTGGTAATGTGATCTGTCTCATCGGGCTCGACTCAATATTAATTCCTCTTGGCCCAACAAGCTTTGATAGATCAGTTTCTATCTGTTTTGAAAGTTGTTCTCTTTCTGCAGTGTAGAGCGCCTTAGCATCATATTGGGAGGTCACACCGCGAACAACGGATCGAAATTGTGGAACAATGATTCTTTGAACATAATCTTCGCCCACTGTTTTATAAATTTTATTTGCATTTTCAAAACTAAGACTGAAGAGCAGGCTTAGCTCAAGATCTATGCTCAAACCTTCTTTTGATGGAACAGTCATTGTTTCTTTTAATTCCTGAGTACGTGCATCAAACTTTACAACATTAGCCATCGGGTTAACAAAGTTAACTCCCGGGTACAAAGTTTTATCACTAACATTTCCAAAGAAATCTATAACCCCTACATGACCCGCAGGAACAATGGTCCAGCACTGTGCAAAAGCAATTAAACAGGCAAAGCCTATTACTGCCAGCGAGATGCTTTCCTCACGTTTAAAAACTCTCTTTTTATAGAATCGGTATGAAAATACTGCTGCAACAGCGGCGATTAAAGATACAATGAATAACATATTTACCTCCCTTTATTAGAAATGAATTTTTTGTGAGCTTAAAAAGTGTAGATAATATAAGGAATTAAGAGGCGTGAAACAGTTTGGTTGGATTGATTGATTTTTATGTTTGAAATAAACTCAACCCCCGGCCCCTTCTCTTTATAAGAGAAGGGGAGGTTTGTTGAATATTAGCTCTTGTATTCTTTAGAGAATCCTATAAATTCAATTCTGTGTGATTCTTCATCTCCTAGATGCTGGATGCAAAGATCCTGTGTTACGTAATCAATACCGTCGCACATTTTTATAATTTTGTTGTATTGTTCAATTGCGCCTTCTTCTGCTGCAATAACACCGTCAATAACCGAGACAACATCTGTTGTGTCGTCGCGTGTTTGCAATTTTGGTTGTGTCGCTTTGAATTGATCACTACCCGGAATAGTACTCCCAAGTTCCTTTAATCTTTTTGCAAGAGCCTGAGCATGACCCAGTTCTGCAGTAATATCTGCGGAAAGAGATTTTTTAATTTCCTCTGCCCTTACACCATCCAGGTTTACGGAATTTGAGAGGTAATTCATTACAGTCTCTATCTCCATCCAGTAGCTTTTTTTAAGATTTTCAATTATTTCTTTTTTGTCTGCCATAACGTTTCTCCTTAGTATATTATACGTTTTATCAGTTTGTTTTTGCGGTTTTTGTTCCGCCCTGTATGTGTATATTATAAAGCTTTTGTGTGAGAAACTCAAATTTTGGGCAATTTTGAGGGATTTTGGGTGGAATTAATTTAATTGTGATTATGTAGTATGTCAGTTTGTCCTGATTTCACATACCGTCATCCTGAACTTGTTTCAGGATCTAATAAAATTAAAAGATTCTGAAATAAATTCAGAATGACAAACTCTATTATCGTCTCAAAACAAAATCAGGACAAACGGAATGCTCAATCAATTACCTTCTTTATCAGTTTTGACTTCATCGTTTTTTCTTTGCTGAGGATGATGTTGTTAAGGAAGTTTTCTTTTACTGAATTCATTTTCTTTTCCGAATCAGAATATAATTCCGCAACCAAATCACCTTTTTTAACCCGATCACCAATCTTCGGATAAAAAATAATTCCTGCTTTCGGTTCAATCTTATCAGCTTTAGTCATTCTGCCGGCGCCGAGTTCCAGCGCGGCCATTCCAAGTCCGAAAGTATCTATCTCTTTTATATATCCTGATTTTTTAGAATAAATTTTTTCAACAACTTTTGATTTTGGGTATTTATCCAGATTGTCGAGATAAGATATTTTGCCGTTTTGTTCTTTCACCATTTCGCGGAATTTCTCAAATGCTTTGCCGTTATCTATTAATGATTGTGAAATCTCCACGCCTTCTTTAATCGAAGAAGTTTTTCCGCCGAGATAGATCATAGCGCCTGATAAGTAGATACTCAGTTCAAGCAAATCGCCCTTGCTTTCACCCTGTAAAACTTTTACGGATTCATAAACCTCCAGCCAGTTGCCGATGTAATTTCCGAGAGGTTGGTTCATATCTGTAATAAATCCGATAACTTTTTTATCGAATGCTTTCGCAGTATTTATTAATGAATTAGCAAGATTAACCGCATCCGAAGTTTTGCGCATAAAAGCGCCGCTTCCGGTTTTTACATCCAGCACAAGCCCGTCAATTCCTTCGGCTAATTTTTTACTCATTATACTTGCGGTAATTAATGGAATTGATTCAACAGTTGCTGTAACATCACGAAGAGAGTAAATTAATTTGTCTGCCGGAGCTATGTCTTTAGTTTGTCCAATTAAAACAGCCCCGCATTTTTTGATTACTCTTTTGTATTCTGATAAAGAAAGGTCTGTTCTGAAGCCGGGAATTGATTCAAGTTTGTCCAAAGTTCCGCCGGTGTGTCCTAATCCGCGCCCTGAGATCATCGGCACACTTACTCCCGATGCCGCAACTATGGGCGCAAGTATTAAAGATGTTTTATCGCCAACTCCGCCGGTTGAATGTTTATCAACTTTTGGGCTCTTAATTGAATCAAGATTAATTACTTTTCCGCTGTAAAGCATTGCTTCGGTAAGAAAAGCGGTTTCTTCTTTTGTCATTCCTTTTAAGAAGATTGCCATCAGCAAAGCGGAGAACTGATAATCCGGAATTATGTTTCTTGT
>DATFMR010000024.1:0-74343 GCA_035266865.1 Ignavibacteriaceae bacterium
TACATAAGACCAAGTGCAAAAAAGTTTTTTGATCTCTCAATATCTTTTGCTGATAAAGAAGTTTCTTCGAGTGCCTTTTTAGTTAAAGATGAAATTGGAACCGGGAATACATTATATCCTTTAAGTGAATTATCTTCAAGAGGGTTTGTTTCGTATTTTGCAAGCTTCAAACCTTTAGAATCAAAAGCATCTGAATTTGCAATTATTATTGCTCCCGGTTTTAATTCTGTCAAATTCTTTTTAATTGCAGCAGGATTCATAGCAACAAGTACATCGGGTCTGTCGCCAGGAGAATAAACCTCTGTTTGTCCGAAATGTAATTGAAAACCGCTAACTCCATATACAGTTCCTGAAGGGGCGCGTATTTCTGCCGGATAATCAGGAAGTGTACTTAAATCATTGCCAAGCAAAGCAGTTGTATCACTAAATTGTGAACCAGTAAGCTGCATTCCATCGCCGGAATCACCTGCAAACCGTACGGTCACATCTTCTAGTTCAAGAACTTCTTTTTCCATTGTTCTACCTTAATTGAATAAAATAAATATGTATTTGAATAACATCGCTTCAGTTATCCATAAATTGTGCCATGTGATTATAAACCTGCAAAAATTTACAATTTTAGGCTTTTGATTAAAAAAGTGGGAAAATGTTTAAAATTCGACTAAATAAATTATAATGAAGTGATTTTATTCTCAGGATTGAAAAGTTTCTTTTAATAAATAAGAATTATAAATGTGAATTTTTCTTTAATTATAATAGCAAATTGGAAGCTATTCTCCTGAATTCAAATCGCTGAGTAGCTTATGAAATTCATCCGCGTTTGCATAACCGGTAATTCTTTTAATTTCTTCCCAATTTGGGCTAAATACAAGTATGGTAGGCATTGCGTCTATTTGAAATTTGTTTCTTAAAGCATCAACTTCAGGCGACATTGATTTTGTCATATCAGCTTTTAATGTTAAATATTTGTTTACTTCTGAAATGACTTTCTTATCAAGAAAAGTTGTTTTATCCATTTCTTTGCAGGGCACACACCAGTCTGCATAAAAATCAATAATTATTCCTTTTTTATTGCCCGGATCACTAAAATTACTTTCGTTATAAGTTTTCCAGGTAATTGAATTTTCATTTTCCGAAAAATAAAAAAATGAAATAATTCCTAAAACAATTATAATTACTGCAAAGCCGAGAAGATATTTCATTTTCTCCATCCCTGCACAATAGGAAATCTTCTGCCGTAACCGAATGCTTTTGTCGAAACTCTCAATGCAGGTGCAGCCTGGAATCTTTTATACTCATTTTTATCTATCATTCGAAGAATTGTCTGAATAGTTTCCTTTTCACCTAAAACATCAACTATCTCTTTGAACTCTTTGTTTTCTTCAAGATACATTTCTAATATTTTATCAAGCAGCTCATAAGGAGGTAATGAATCTTCATCTTTTTGATCTTCTCGTAATTCAGCAGAAGGTGCTTTAGTAATTATTGCATTTGGAATAATTTCTTTTTCTTTGTTTATATATTTAGCAAGTTTATAAACTTCTGTTTTGTAGACATCAGCAATAACTGCCAGCCCGCCGCACATATCTCCATAGAGGGTACAATACCCTACTGCCATTTCAGATTTATTTCCTGTTGTTAACAATAGATAACCAAATTTATTTGAAATTGACATAAGGAATAACCCCCTTATTCTTGCCTGAATATTTTCTTCCGTTACGTCTGGTTTTTTATTTTGAAATGATGGCGTTAAAGATTTTAGAATTTCCGTAAATACAGGTCTGATTGAAATTTTCTTTGAATCAATATTTAAATTTTTAATTAATTTTTCAGAATCCGTCTTACTTCCCCTGCTTGAAAATTGTGATGGCATCATAACAACGTGAACGTTTTTTGCTCCAAGAGCCTGTACAGCAATATATGTAACAATTGCAGAATCAATTCCGCCGCTAAGTCCTACCAGTACTTCCTTAAAGCCCTGTTTCCGGCAATATTCGTTTACTCCAAAAATTAAAGCATCAAGGACCTCCTCTTCAAAGCTTCTTTCACTTTTTGTTATTGAATTAAACTTGGTACTTGTATCGAAAATAAAATAATCTTCTTCAAACGCGTTACCGAGACTGACCAGTTTACCATTATTATCAAAACACATACTTGCGCCATCAAAGATCAAATCATTTTGTGCGCCAACACAACAAACATATGCAAGCGGCAATTTATTATCACCTGTAAGTACAGATAGCATCTGTTGTCTCGATTGTCTTTTACCGAATGCATAAGGGCTTGCGGAAATGTTTAATAAAACTGTCGCTCCCATTTTAATTAATTCATTTACAGGATCGAAAGTATATCTCCTTACATGCCAGTAATCTGAATCATTCCAGATATCTTCACAAATTGATATACCTAATTTTTCCCCGTTGAATTCATAAATAAATACTTCCCTTGCAGGATCAAAATATCTCATTTCATCAAATACATCATAGTTTGGTATCAGCGATTTATGCTGAACAAACTGGATTTTTCCATCGTGACATAAAATTGCCGAGTTATGAATGTCTGTTCCAATATTGTCGTCATCTTCTGTAATTGAACCGAATAATAAGCCGGTTTTACCTGTAACCGAGGCAATATCATCTGCTGCCTTAAAGACTGCATTTCGAAATTCTTTTTTTTCTAAGAGATCAAGAGGTGGATAACCAAGGAGAGATAATTCAGGAAATATTACAAGATTGACATCATCTTTTAATGCTTTTTTATAACCATCGATTATTTTGGCTTTATTATAATTAATATCACCAATTATTGTATTTATCTGGCAGAGTGCAATTTTCATAATAATATTTTCTTTTTGTAAAAATATAAAAGGTAAAATCCTTAAACAAAGCTTTTAAAATTTAAGTTCTATCCTAAAACCTACATTTTTATCAATTTTTGCTTACCGCTAATGTAGCTGGAATTCCGTAATAATACCTTTTTTACCGATAGTACCAAACTTCTTACATAGAGGATTTTTTTTATTATCATATCATCGGAAATTAGAAAAAACATATTTGGAGACCAGAGATGCAAAAGAAATGGTATCGTTCAAGACGAAACAAAATGATCGGCGGAGTTGCCGGTGGTCTGGCAGAATACTTTGATATTGATCCTACCATTGTCAGGTTGTTATTCGTTGTCGGACTTTTTATGGGAGCGGGTTTCCTGGCTTATATCATTATGTGGATAGTTGTTCCCGAAGAGCCGTACTTTAATGAGACAAAAACTGAAACTAATGCTGATAATCAGGATACTGTTAAAGAAGGAGATGAAACTCCAAATGTTGAACAGAAAAATGAAGAACAAAAAGTACATAAAGAACACAGGAAAAATCGCACTCATTTTTTTGGTGCAATATTAGTTATACTTGGTGTACTTTTACTCGTAGATAACTTTGTAAGATTCGAAGCTTTCTGGCCACTTTTACTAATATTACTGGGTGTTGGTGTATTATTGAATTCGCGAAAAAGTTAATTTTTTCAAGAGAGATTTAAAATGAAAACTAAACATTTATTCTGGGGAACACTTTTTATATCGATTGGAATTTTAGTCCTGCTAAATAATTTCAATTCTATTGATCTGGACTGGTCAAACTTATGGAAATTTTGGCCTGTTGTCCTGGTCCTCTGGGGTGCAACAATTATAGTTAAAGATAAATTCTTCAAAGGAATGCTTGCAGGTCTTTCGGGATTAATACTGGCGTTGGTAATATTCGCATCCTTTAAAACTACCGTGAATGTTATTTCAGATAATTTTGATTGGAATGATAGCGATTTCAATGTTTCAATTGATGGATCAGATGTTGTAAAAAACTACAACGAACCATTTAACCCAATGATTAAAAAAGCATCGCTGGATTTTGACGCAGGAGCAGGATCATTTTTATTGAACAGCACAACAGATGATCTATTTTCAGCAACGACTAATGATGTTAATTACAATTATAACATTGTAAAAAATGAAAACGATTCAACTGTTTCCCTTATTATGGATATGGAAGAACATCATTTTAGATTCAGTCATGGTAAATTAAAAAATAAAGTTAAAATGGAGCTGAATGTAAACCCTGTTTGGGATCTTGAATTTAATATTGGCGCTGCATCAGCAGAATTTGATCTCTCTAAATTCAAAACTAAAAATGTTGATATTGAAATGGGTGCTGCATCATTAAAGCTGAAGCTGAGTGATCTGCTTGAAGAATCAAAAGTGAAAATTTCGGGCGGTGCTTCGGCTATTCATATTTATATTCCTGATGACGCAGGTTGTGATATAAAGACTGATATTAGTCTTTCTTCTAAAAATTTCAAGGGATTTAATAAAATAAGTAGTGATCATTACCGGACTGATAATTTTAATTCAGCTAAGAGTAAAATTTACCTCAATCTGGAGGCAGGAGTTTCCTCAATAACAGTAAAAAGGACTAGCGATTGGTAGTCTTTACCACGTGAAATACATTTATAATTTTAAATTATAACAATATAAATTTTCTATTTCACGGGGTTTATTTTTTCTTAACTTTCTTTCTTATTAAATGCAGAGGCTGTGGTATCCATAAATGTTTTTCAAGGATCACACAGCCTTCTTTATTAAATTCAATCCCTTCCGAACGTAATAAATCTTCCATCAAATCAGGGTCACCAAAATGAAGCCTTCCGGTTAAGGCCCCGTAACGGTTTACAACTCTGTGACAAGGCAATCCATTTGAACTTGTTCCATTTATTGCCCAGCCAACAGTTCTTGCAGCAGATCTAATTCCACAGGCTTCCGCAATGTGTCCGTAAGTTGTAACTTTTCCATAAGGAATTTTTTCTACTACTTTATAAACTTTGTCAAAAAAGTCTGTTTTCTTTTTTCCCATAACAAGACTATCGCTAAAATTAATTCTGACTAAACTTTAGCAAATAAGCTTTTATAAATTTATTTATATCTCCATCCATTACTTTTTGGACATCAGAAGTCTCTTCGTCTGTCCTGTGATCTTTGACCATATTATAAGGATGAAAAACATAAGAACGAATCTGACTTCCCCATTCTATTTTCATTTTACCCTTCTCTACTTCATCAAGTTCTGCTTCCTGTTTTTCCAATTCAATCTGGTACAATTTAGATTTGAGAAGCTTCATCGCATTAACCCTGTTTTGACCCTGTGAGCGTTCACTCTGGCAAGCTGCAACAGTATTAGTTGGAATATGAGTTATGCGGACAGCTGTTTCTACTTTATTTACATTCTGCCCGCCTTTTCCACCTGAACGATAAGTATCAACCCTTAAATCGGCAGGATTTATTTCAATTTCAATTGTATCGTCAATTTCAGGTATAACAAAAACCGATGCAAAGGAAGTGTGTCTTCTTTTGTTTGAATCAAAGGGAGAAATTCTAACAAGTCTGTGCACACCATTTTCAGCTTTCATATATCCGTAAGCAAATTCCCCTGCTACTTCCACTGTTGCACTTTTAATTCCAGCTCCGTCTCCGTCAAGAATATCAACAATTGTCATTTTATAATTATTTTGCTCTCCCCACCTGAGGTACATTCTTAATAGCATATCTGCCCAGTCCTGTGACTCAGTTCCACCTGCACCCGAATGAATTGTAAGAATACAATTTTTTGAATCATCTTTCCCGCTTAGCATATTTTTCAGCTCAACATTTTCAAGTTCTTCTTCAAGTTCTTTTAATTCATTTGAAATTTCATCTTCAAAACTTGAATCATCTTCAGATTGAGCGAGTTGTAAAATTTCCTTAAGATTCCGGGCTTTACTATCTATAATTTTCCACAGATTGACCCAATCCGCCAAGAATTTAATTTGCTGAAGTATTTTTTGCGCGGCTACCTGGTCATCCCAAAAATTGGGTTCACCGGTTTGATTTTGTAATTCCTTTACTTTTGAATCTTTTTTATCGACGTCAAAGATAACTCCGTAAATTATCGATTCTTTTTTTATAGGCGCTTAATGTTTTTAATTCCTCTTCGTACATAACATCTCCATTTTTCTTAAAAAGATCCGACTTAAATTTTCTTAATCTTATAACTTATTCCTAATTTCAAATGATTAAGATCAAGAATAAGAGTTTAAATATCTAATTCCATCCTAAGCATTGCGCTTGCTAATATTTTGCCCTGAGCATCGTGTTTCAGTGAGACAGTTCCGCCACCGCCGAGAGTATTGTGCAGTAAGAAATTAATTGCACGAATATTCGGCATTTCGTATCGTTCAACTTCTCCAAAACAGATGCCTTCAAAATGTTTTTTCACTTTTTCAGCTGTAAGATGCTTTTGTATTATTTCATATCCTTTTTCATCATAAGCAACAACACCAACATTTCCGGCATCACCTTTATCACCACTGCGTGCATGTGCTATATCAATTAATTTAAGCTTCATTATTTTAACTCCAATATTTTTACGTGAGGTTCTACAAGTTTTTTAGAGAGCAAAGCCGGCCAATATGCCACTACTTCACTTGGTTTTGGCCTTCCGCCTGCAAAACCTGTTACACTTGGTGGACCTGTTAAAATGAGTGGTGCAATTTCTTTTCCAAATCTTTCCACTGCTGCTTTATCCTGCGACCTTACTGCAAATCGCAGCATCACTTCATTTATTAAATCTTCATCCAGTTCTTTTGACAAAGGGCCTTGAGTTGCATTATAACCAACATATTCAGTATTGATTTCTTCAAACTCCAAACCAAGGTTTTTCAGCCTTTTTCTTAAAATTTTATCTGTGGTTTTTGCTTTAGTTAAAGCTTTAGGCCATGAGTATGTTAATGAACCTATAGCTGAATATCCGCTTGAATATGAGCAGGAGACTTTATATGAATCAGTTTCCTTAAATCCTTTAACATCAAAGACTTTAACCCTGTTATTTCCAAGATCTTCTAGCTTAATTGAAGAGAAATCTGCAACGCAATCAGGAGTGATATAAGATTTTGGATCACCTATCTCATAAACCAGTTGCTCAGCAACAGTATCAAACGAAACAAGTCCGCCAGAATTTTCGTGTTTTGTAATTACCACTTCACCGTTTGGATATGCTTCAGCAATAGGGAAACCTATTTCTGCAAAATTTTCAATTGATTCCCAATCACCAAGGAAATTACCGCCAGTTGATTGAGCTCCACATTCAAGAATATGTCCGGCAACCGTACCGGCAGCCATTAAATCATAATTTTTAGGATCCCACCCAAATTCATAAATCATAGGCGCAAGAGTAAGTCCTGTGTCAGTTGTTCTTCCAGTAATTACTATATCAGCGCCTTTTTGTAATGCCTCTACTATAGGTAGTGCTCCGAAATAAACATTTGCGCTTAACAGTTTATCTTTAAATGGAACAATTGATTCACCGGTTTCCATATTATTCAATTCCACACCTGCTTCAATAAGGTCATCGATTCTATCTTTAATATCATCACCTAAGACTACTGCTATCTTCAAATTATCTATATCTAATTTAACTGCTTCTTCCAAAATTGCATCTGCACAACAAACTGGATTTACTCCTCCGCCATTAGTAATTACTTTTATACCTTTCTCTTTACATATAGGAAGAATCCTTTTCATTAATTCTGGCAGGTCCTTTGCATATCCTAAATTAGGTTTTTTATTTTTTTGCTTCTGAAGTATTGACATTGTTACTTCAGCAAGGTAATCCATCACAAGATAATCTATTTCACCTCTAGTAACCTGTTGATATGGTGCGTCAATAAGATCACCCCAGAAACCCTGACCGGATGCAATTCTAATTTTATCCTTCAATGAAGACTCCCTTTGTTTTAATATTTATGGAACTATCTGGATTGTACTTATACGAATGGATACTATTTTTTATAGTATTGAATTTTCTTCAACAAAGCTATAAATATTCAGGCTATTTTGTATAAAGAAATTCACATAAGCTCCAAAAAATCTAATGTTTAATTCCTATACAAAAATAGCCCAGAATGACCTAAATTACAATTGCCTTATAACCGTAACAATGAAGACCTGCTGCACCTTCATCCTGTACTTTTCTGAAAACAAGCTTTAACTTCATTCCTATCTTAATTTTTTTAAGATCAACATCTGCAATCTGAGTGGTTAATTTAACTCCTTCTTTAAGTTCAACTATACCAACCGCGTATGGAGTTTGCAAAGAAAACTTTTCAGAGCCTACTCTTATAATTGTATATGTTAAAAGTATACCCTCAGGATTCAGTTGAATGTTTTCAAATGATTTTGATTTACATTCCGGACAAATTAATCTTGGAGGGAAATATGCCTGTCCACACTTTTTACATTTTCCAGCTTCCAGTCGGTATCTTTGCGGAATCTCCCTGAAATATTTTGGACTAATCATATTGCCTCCAGAATATTTATTACACAACTTGCTCCCGATCCACCCATATTTTGAGTTAATCCGATCTTTGCATTTTTAACCTGTCTCTTGCCTGCCTGACCTGTTAACTGCTCATAACATTCAATTACCTGCGCAATTCCTGTCGCACCAACAGGATGCCCTTTCGATTTTAATCCACCACTAGTATTTATTGGAATTTTTCCATTTTCAAGAGAGGTTAATCCTTTTTCAACTGCTGAACCACCTTCTCCTTTTTTAAAGAAGCCGAGGTCTTCAGTTACAACAATTTCAGCAATAGTAAAGCAGTCATGAACTTCTGCAAAATCAATTTGTTTTGGTCCTATACCTGCAATCTTATACGCTTTTTCTGCAGCAATTTTAACAGAGTTAAGCGTTGTAAGACTCTTTCTGCTGTGTAATGCAATTGTATCCGATGCCTGAGCTGATGCTTTAATTCTTATAGGATTTTTACAAAACTTTTTAGCAATATCCATCGAACATAAAATAACTGCTGCACCTCCATCACTGACAGGAGAGCAATCGAGTAGTCTTAAAGGATCTGCTACTAAAGTTGAATTGAGTACTTTGTCAATTGATATTTCACTTCTAAACTGAGCGTGAGGATTGTTAGATCCGTTTTTATGATTTTTAACAGCGACTGATGCGATTTGTTTTCTTGTAGTTTTATATTGATGCATATGTGCATTTGCAATCATAGCATAGAGTCCCGGAAAAGTAACACCCTGGTAAACTTCATATTCTTGATCCGCCGCAGTTGCAAGCACTTCAGTTACATCCGCACCATCAGTCATTTTTTCAACTCCTCCGGCAAGTACAATTTCACTGTTTCCCGAAGCAACTTCAAAATAAGCCTGTCTGAAAGCTAATCCACCTGATGCACAAGCTGACTCAACTCTTGTTGCGGGAATCGGAATTACTCCAAGATAATCCGCCATTACAGCACCAAGGTGTTCCTGCCCGACAAATAAACCGCTTGACATCGAGCCAACATAAATCGAATCAATATGATCTACATTTGCATTCTCAATTGCTTTAAGTGCTGCTTCAACAAAAATATCTTTTATTGATTTTCCCCAAAGTTCACCAAATTTTGTCATCCCAACGCCAATTACAGCTACGTCTTTCATATTAGTCCCCCTTATTCGTTTAGGATAATTTTATTTCTGTATTTAGCATATTCACCGTAATCAAGATATATCTGTCCTTTATTTAACATATCTCTTACAGTCGCAGCCTTATTTTGTACACTTTTAATTTTGTCTGTAACATTAAACACAAATCCATCGCTGCCGGCACCGGAACCAAATGAGACCATAAATATTTTATCATCCGGTTTAGCAACATCCAGCACAGCAGAAAGACCTGTAGGTGATGAACCTGAATATGTATTTCCCATCCAGGGAACAATCCATCCAGTTTCAAGTTGCTTTTTTGTAAATCCTAATTTTTTCCCGGCCATCTGTGGAAATTTTCCATTAGGCATGTGGAAAACTGCATACTTAAAATCTTCAGGCTTCATTCCGGATTTTATTAATAGATTTTTCCCAGCATTCACTACGTGCCTAAAATATGCTGGTTCCCCGGTAAATCTTCCGGCGTGTCTTGGATAGTATTGGTGCTCACGTCTCCAAAAGTCAGGTGTATCAGAAGTGTAAGAGTTTGTAAAAAGAATTTCGGCAACTACATTTTTTTTCCCCATAATAAAAGCTGAACCACCGGCTGATGCGGAATATTCAAGTGCATCACCTGGTGCTCCTTGGGATGTATCAGCGCCTATTGCAAGTGCATATTTCATTTCACCTGCTTTCACGAGACTGTAAGCAACATACATTGCTTCAGTACCAGCTTTGCAGGCAAATTCATAACTTGCAACATGTACATCCGGTCCAATTCCAATTGCATCTATTAAAATTGTACCGCTGGGTTTAACAGCATAGGGATGAGATTCAGAACCAATATAAACTGCACCAATATCCTGTGGATTTATTTCAGCTCGTCTTAACGCATTTTTTGCTGCTTCTACTGAAATGGTGATTGTATCTTCGTCTAAACCAGGAACTGTTTTTTCGAAAAGCTGAAGTCCGCGTTTAATTACTTCAGGATCAGAACCCCATTGTTTTGCAATGTTCTCTACTTTTATACGATATCGAGGTAGGTAAGAACCAAAGCCAACTATTCCAACCATTGTGATCCCCCAAGGTTTAAATGAATAAATGAGCTATCTAAGTTCTGTATTTTAAATGAACAGTTACAATATATTTAATTTTAACAACTGAGTAAATAGAAATATTTTCAACGGCCTAAATTTGTTATTATTTTTTCAGAAATATTTTCTAATTCGGAAGAATTTTCAATATCAGACCATTTTATTCTGACATCTTTTCTAAACCATGTCAATTGTCTTTTAGCGTACCGCCTTGTGTTCCTTTTTATTAATTCTATTGCACGATCCTGTGTAATTTCATTATCTAGAAATGAAATTATTTCTCTATATCCTACTGTATTTAATGAGTTCAATTTTTTGTCAAAACCTTTTTTAAAAATATTTTTAACTTCTTTTATTAATCCACTTTTCAACATTTCATCAACACGATATTCAATATTTCTGTATAGACTATCTCTTTTCCAATTTAAACCGTATTGGACAAAATTAAAATTAATCTTTCTTTCATATATTTTCTGATGAACACCAATCGGCATTCCTGTAATATGGAATACTTCCAATGCCCTAATTATTCTTTTCCAGTTGGAAGGCATCATTTTTTTTGCGCTCTCAGGATCTACATTCTGTAATTCTCTATATAAATATTCGTTTCCGTGTTTCTCTTTTAATTCAATTAATTTACTTCTGTAATCATCGTCTGTATCAACTGTGTCGAATATCCCATCGATTAACGCTTTCAAATATAATCCTGATCCTCCAACTACTATTGGCTGCATCCCTTTATCAAATAAATTTTGAATTATATTTAATGCATCCCATTCAAATTTACTAACGTTAAATTCTTCATCAGGTTTTAATGAACTTATAAAATGGTGTTTAACTCTTTTTAATTCTTCTCTGGAGGGTTTTGCAGTTCCAATATTTAGATATTTATAAATTTGCCTGCTGTCTGCTGATATAATCTCACCATTTAATTTATCTGCAAGCAGTATTCCTAGTTTAGTTTTCCCGGAGCAAGTTGGTCCAACAACACAAATTACTTTTCCTTCCACCCTTCCCTGCCGATTAGTGGAACAAATTTAAATTCAGGAACATCTTCTTCATTGAAATTTTCTTCATCAATTTTGGTAATAATTTTTAGCTTTTGAGATATTTTATCCCCAACAGGAATGACTAACTTACCTCCTATTGCCAGTTGTTTCTTTAAAGACGGGGGAACCGAAGGCGAGCCTGCAGTTACAATAATTCCGTCATAGGGAGCATATTCATTCCACCCTATTGTTCCATCAGCGCATTTAGTTCTGACTCTGATACCTAACTTGTCAAATAATTTTTGTGTTTCTAACAAAATGTCATATTGTCTTTCAATGCTAAAAACTTCCATTCCCATTCTTTCAAGAATAGCAGCCTGGTACCCTGATCCTGTTCCAAGTTCAAGTACTTTGTTTCCCGGTTTTAATTTTAATTCCTGCGTCATAAATGCAACCGTGTAAGGCTGAGAAATAGTTTGTCCATAGCCTATAGGAAGCGCAACATCATCATAAGCAAAATGTTTCATTGCATCCGGAACAAATTTATGTCTTTCTACCTCACCAACAGCCTTTAGAACAGCAATATCGTTGATTCCTTTTATTGAGATCTTATCAACAAGTTCCTGTCTTTGGTTCTTATAAATCATATTGAGTTAATTATTTTATTGTACAAAGATAAAACAATAATATTAAAATTAGTTATTTTTGTAGGATAGAATTAATCTTGGAAATCAAATGCTTGAATCAATTTTAGGTGCTGTCTTAATAGCCGGTATGAGAATTTGTGATGTAACAATAGGAACTATCAGAACTATTTTAGTTGTACAGGGTAAAAAATATTATGCCGGACTGGCAGGATTTTTTGAAGTATTGATTTGGGTTTTTGCAATTCGATATATTATGCAGCATATTGATTATATTCCAAATCTTTTTGGTTATGCAGGAGGGTTTGCCCTGGGTAATATACTCGGCGTAACACTTGAGCAAAAAATAGGCCTGGGATTTGCTCAATTGACTGTAATATCAAAACATTTTACGGATAAAATCGCTGATACTTTAAGAAAATCAAAATATGGAGTAACAATTCTACCTGCAGAAGGAAGTGCTGGTGGAGTTTCGATTATTGTGCTAATTGTACCTAGGAAAAGACAAAGGAAAATAATAAGTTTGATTGAATCGATTGATGGAAATGCTTTTATAACAATTCAGCATTCACTACCATATAGAGGGTTCAGGCATGGAGCAAGAAAATAGATGTGGGTATTAAAGGGCCCTATAGAATCGTTTGGTTTTGCCCTTTCGACAAATTCACACTATTATTGTTTATGATACCTTTCTAAAATTTGTCATGCCTTGAACCTGACTGCCGCTATGATATCCTTGATTATCTTCATAGCCTACAGGAGCAGAATGAACTAAAAAGTACATTACTGCAAATGAAACAATCGAAATGGCTCCGAAAATGATTATTGCTGACAACATGTTAATGATCCTTCTATTTTTAATTTCTGTACATATTAACACAAGTAATATGCCAGAGTCCCACAATTTTCGGAGAATCATATTACGCTGATTTTGTTGAAATTTTGGACACTTTAGTAGAAGCAAACTGTCAGGAAATAGCAATTTTTTTAACTATAAGAAAATTTACCGGTAAAAATAGAATTTACCATGTAATATCTTCTTATTATTTAATTAAATTGACGAGGTTAAATAGTTAAAAATTGAATTAAAAAGAGAGCTTTTTAGTTTACCATTTGATTTTTCTTTCCTACTATTGCCTATTCAATGTTTGAAAGCTAAAAGAAAATGCAGTTTCCTGGAATAAATCCTGCAGAAATCAATATTATGGCGAATTATTTGCGTATTTCACCTTAATAAATATTTGCTAGGAAATACTCTTCAACCATATGAAAAGCAATATGATAACCAAAGTTAAAAAAGGTGTGTAAGAGATTTAAACGTGATAAGCGAGAAGCCCTGCTAATGTTCAGGGCTTTTTGGAGGCGCCGGTCGGATTCGCCCGCTAGTTGGCGGGTTGCAGACCTTGACTACTCATAACAAAAATTATAGACCTTTCTTTTTTAAGAAACTTCTACCAAATCCGGTTTTGAAAAATTTTCCCCGGTTCATAGCCTCTGTTTTTGTCTCATATTCTTCAAAATAAATTAGTTCTAAAGGCCTTCTGCTGCTGGTTGATTGGACCAACCCTGAATTATGTTCAAACAGTCTTCGCTTAATATTACCTGTAAATCCAATGTACCTTTTATTGTCTTTATTACTTTTTAATATGTAGACTGTGTAAATCACATTTAAAAATAAAAAAATCCCGATTAAAATCGGGATTTTCTCGAGGCGCCGGTCGGATTCGAACCGACGAATAAAGGTTTTGCAGACCTTCGCCTTAAACCACTTGGCTACAGCGCCTTATCCGAATAACAAATATAGCAAAAAGATATGTATTATTTTAAAAAATTAAAATCCACAAAAGTGGATTTTTTGAGCGGGAAACGGGACTCGAACCCGCGACATTCACCTTGGCAAGGTGACGCTCTACCAACTGAGCTATTCCCGCATTGTAAAAGAAAGAACTTTAATTCGATTTTCTCAAATCAGCGTGTCAAATATAATATCATATAGACAATCTTGCAATTTTTTTGACTAAATTTTTGTTATTTCAGAAGTTAGACTAAATTTTTATTAAATTTAAAAATTAAATTAAAATTCTTCCCTTAAAATGAATTATATATTAAGCATAATAATAGGTTACCTGCTAGGCTCTATACCAACTGCATACCTTGTCTTGAAAAAGACTCATAGTATCAACATTACAGAATCAGGTACAGGTAATGTTGGGGCAATGAATTCTTTTGAGGTAACAAATTCGAAAATCATAGGTATTTTAGTTTTTGTTATAGATGCACTAAAAGGTCTATTAAGTGCATATTTGGTTATTTTAATTTTGCCTGTTGATTTTACTTTCCCTGCATTATCTCTGTTGTTTGCTGTTTTCAGCCACTGTTTTAATCCGTGGCTTAAATTTAAAGGGGGAAGAGGACTTGCAACAGCAGCGGGCGGAGCTGCATTAATTTCTCCTCTTATTTTATTTTCCTGGGGAATTTTATGGGTAATTATTTATTTTTTTAAAAAGGATATACTTATTGCAAATGTTGGCGCTATTATTTTAACATTACTGCTTACTCTTGTAACCTTTGAGATATTTTTCAAATATACTTATCCAACACCGGGCAACATGGGATTATTAATTATGTTTTCGGCAAGTCTTTTACTTATTATTTTTATTAAACACATTGATCCTTTAAAAAAAATTATTAACAAACAAAACGACTCTATTCAAAGGTAAAGCGATGAACAAATTTTCGAAAATTATTTTATTGATTTCAATCTTATTTTTTATTTCGGGCGGCATATATTTCTATATCGAATCGAATCGGAATGCTCCATACTTTTATGAATCTGATATAAATTCAAACCCCAGCGCACTTTCAGGCTATCAGGCAACAGCAAAAACAGATTCTGATATTTCCAATCAACGAAGAACTGTAATAACTGAAACTGTAAAAAAAGTAAGCCCGGCGGTTGTCGGTATCAATGTTATTGAAATTAGACAGTACCAGGATCCTTTTAATCCTTTCTATAATGATCCATTCTTCCGACAGTTCTTTGGAAGCAGAGGAAATATTTACAACCAGAAAGTTAAAGAATTAGGATCAGGTTATATTATTTCACCCGATGGGTATATTGTAACCAATGATCACGTTGCTGGTAATGCAGCCCAAATTACAGTTACCCTTACAAATGGAAAGCAATTTGAGGCAAAATTGATTGGAACAGATCATGCATCTGATATTTCACTTTTAAAAATCCAGGGAAAAGATCTTCCATTTGTAACATTAGGAAATTCAGATGATATTATGATTGGTGAATGGGTTATAGCACTAGGTAATCCATTTGGATTGTTTGAAATTAACGATAAGCCCACCGTGACGGTTGGTGTTATATCAGCTATGGGAATGAACCTTGAGCCTATTGATAATCGGTATTATTTAAATATGCTTCAAACCGATGCAGCAATAAATGGAGGTAACAGCGGTGGGCCTCTTCTAAATAGTGTAGGTGAAGTTATAGGAATGAATACTCTGATTTATACAGCAGGAAATAACCAGGGAAGCATTGGTCTCGGATTCGCAATACCAATCAATAAAGTAAAAAGAATAATTACCGAATTAAAAGAAAACGGAAAGATTAACAGAAATTTTGATGTGGGATTAGGTGTACAGGCAATTGATGAAAATATTGCAAAAGCTTACGGACTTCCTTCAAGTAAAGGAGTAATAGTAACACAGGTTGTTCCGGGTTCACCCGCAGATAAAAGCGATATAAAAGTACGCGATATCATTGTTGAAGTTGAAAAATATAAAATAAATAATGAAGAGACTTTGATAAGCGTTTTCCAGGAATTCAGAGCAGGCCAAACTATTAAACTCAAAATTATCAGGGATAATAAAGAGATAGAAAAAACAATGAAGCTGGAGCGTAAATGATCGAAAGATATACTCTCCCTGAAATGGGAAAAATATGGCAGGATGAATTTAAATTTAATACCTGGTTGAAAATAGAGATTCTGGCCTGTGAAGCAAGAGCAGAATTAAATGAAATTCCGGCTGAAGATTTAAATGAAATAAAAAAGAAGGCAAAATTTGATGTTCAAAAAGTTTTAGAGATAGAAAATACTACCAAACACGATGTTATTGCCTTCCTTACAAATGTAGCTGAATATGTTGGTCCGGCCTCAAGGCATATTCATTACGGAATGACTTCATCAGATATTCTTGACACCACTCTCTCATACCAAATGAAATCGGCAGGAGAATTACTGGCAAAGAGACTCTTGAATTTAAAAGAAGCATTAAAGAAAAGAGCTATCGAACATAAAAATACAATTTGTGTTGGAAGATCACACGGAATACATGCAGAACCAACAACTATGGGATTAAAATTTGCTCTTTGGTACGAAGAAATTAAAAGAGATATTGAAAGATTAAATAATGCTATAAAAACTATTTGTGTTGGACAAATCTCAGGCGCCGTTGGAACCTTTGAACATCTTTCACCAAAAGTTGAGAAATATGTTTGTAATAAAATGGGACTTACACCTGCCTCTGTTTCCACACAGGTAATTCAAAGAGACAGACATGCTGAATTTATGACAACTCTTGCAATAATCGGAGCAACACTAGAGAAAATTGCTGTTGAGATAAGACATCTACAAAGAACCGAAGTGCTGGAAGCAGAAGAATATTTTTCAAAGGGCCAGAAAGGTTCATCTGCGATGCCTCATAAAAGGAATCCAATTGTCAGCGAACGTATTGCTGGTTTGTCACGTGTACTAAGGGGAAATGCTATGGCAGCAATTGAAAATGTTGCACTCTGGCATGAAAGAGATATTTCACATTCTTCGGTTGAGCGAATTACTGTTCCGGATAGTTGCATCGCTTTGGATTATATGCTTGATCTGATGACAAAATTAATAAATAATCTAATTGTCTATCCAGCGAATATGATAAGGAATTTAAACATTACACGTGGATTAATTTTTTCACAAACTGTTATGCTAAAATTGGTCAATAAAGGATTAACGAGAGAAGATGCTTATAAACTTGTTCAAACTCCAGCCATGCAGGTGTGGGAAGATGAAAAAAAATCGTTGTTTCAGGAGTTAGTAAATTCTGACGAGATCAGGAAATATCTAAGCGAAAATGAATTGAAAGAAATTTTTGAAAATAAAAATATGCTCAGGAATGTAGATTATATTTTTTCAAGAACAATAAATGCTTAAATCATTCCTACCTCCTAATTAAAGAAAATTATAGAAACCGTTTATCATTTATGTGTTGTATTATTTATTAAACATTAATATTTATGCACCTAATCCCTTATTTTATAATATATTATAGAGGGAACAAATTCGCTTTACTTAGGTAAGTATATAAGGGTTTTAATTTATTATGAAAATAGATAAAGGAAAATTGATGAGAAGAATCCTCGTTCTGATATTGATAGCTGTAGCTGCAAATTTCTATTTTGCATATACTGATGTCCCGAACTCAGTTACACAGATTGTTAGTGGCAATGATACAACAAAAGTACTCTCCCAGCAGCCTTACATGAAACAAGAAGATGAATTGATAAATACAATTTTGTCAAGATATCACTATAGAAAATTTGACCTTAATGATTCCCTATCTTCTGTAATTCTTAGTAGAATTATAAAATCATTGGACTACAACAGGAGTTTCTTTTATGCTTCTGACATAAAATCTTTTGAACAATACAGGAATAAACTGGATGATGACATAAAGCAAGGGGACCTGTCTCCTGCTTATAATATTTTCAATGTTTTTCTAGAAAGGATGAATAACAGGATCGATTATGTGCATCAGTTGTTAAAAACAAGTTTCGATTTTACGAAAGATGAAAATTATCAATTCAAGAGAGACAGTGCAGCCTGGATAAAAGATGAAAAAGAGATGAACGAACTGTGGCGGAAAAAAGTCAAAAGCGATGCATTAAATTTATTGCTCGCCAAAAAAGACTGGCCATACATTGTCAAGACTTTGGAAAAAAGATATGAAAATTATAGGAAGGCGTTCTCTCAATTTGATAATGAGGATGTTTTTCAACTTGCAATGAATTCATTTACTGAATCAATTGATCCACATACTAATTATATGTCGCCGATCACCTCGGAAAATTTTAAAATTGATATGGCCAGATCGCTTGAAGGAATAGGTGCTCAGCTCCAATCAGAGGACGAATATACTAAGGTTGCTAAAATTGTAGCTGGCGGTCCGGCATTCAAAAGTAATCTGCTCCACAACGGAGATAGAATTACTGCAGTTGCGCAGGGAGATACTGGAGAGATGATTGATGTTATAGGTTGGAAGCTAAATGATGTGGTTCAATTAATACGGGGAGACAAAGGAACTGTTGTAAGACTTCAAATTTTAAAAGCTTCAGATGGTGTAAATGCTGCTCCTAAAGAAATAAAATTAGTCCGCGATAAAGTTAAGCTCGAAGAAATGTCGGCCAAGCAGGATACGTTGGATATTATTAACGATAAGGTTCCCTTTAGATTTGGAGTGATTTCACTACCGGCATTTTATAGTGATTTTGAAGGAAAAGCGAGCGGGGATAAAGATTATAAAAGTACTACAAAGGATGTTCAAAAAATAATTGATAAACTTAAAACGGAAAATGTTGACGGAATAATTATAGACCTTAGAAACAACGGCGGTGGTTCTTTACAGGAGGCAATAGCATTAACCGGACTTTTCATAAAAAGCGGTCCAGTTGTCCAGGTAAAAAATTCAGATGGAACTATAGATGTAGGAAAAGATCCTGATCATACAATTAGCTACACCGGCCCTATAGTTGTGCTTGTAAATAGATTCAGCGCTTCAGCATCGGAAATATTTTCTGCTGCTATTCAGGATTATGGCAGAGGGCTTATTATAGGTGAAAACACTTATGGAAAAGGTACAGTCCAGAACATGATAGATCTTAACAGAATTTTACAAAGTAACGATGAAAAATATGGACAGGTAAAATTAACAATTGCTAAATTTTACAGAATTACAGGGGCAAGTACTCAGCATCTTGGAGTTAAACCTGATATTGAATTCCCGTCTTACACATCTGCTCACGAATTTGGTGAAAGTGCTCAACCAAGTGCTCTCCCCTGGGATCAGATAAATTCGCTAGCGTTTGCACCTTATGGTGATATTAATAAGTACATTCCTAAGCTGGAAGAGAAACATCTTGATAGGATTAAAAACAGTCCCGAATTTCAGGATCTTATTGCAAGTGTAAATGAATATAAAGAAGATCTTAAAAAAGATTCTGTTTCTCTAAACAAAGATATGCGTGAACAGGAAAAGAAAGAGGAAGAGGATAAAAAGTTTGAACGAGAAAATAATTTGCGTAAAAAACTTGGACTAAAATTATTAAAGAAAGGTGAAACTTCTGCTAATAATATAAACTCCAAAGATGCTGAACTTGATGAAGCAGGCTACATTTTATCAGATTATATTATGATGACCATCGGATAGAATTAATTTTAAATTATTTCCAATTATAACCCCGATATAAATTCGGGGTGTTTCATTTCTTAATTGATTTTTAATTTCAGGTTTTTTAATTTTATTTAGTTTCTATAGTGGGACTAACCATTACTAAGTACTAATGTGGCTTTTCGTAATAAGGGGAAATCATAATGAAAAAAAATCTACTATTAATATTTTCCTTCGCAAACTTATGCCTTGCTCAGAATATTGCTGAATTATACAAAGAATTTTTGCCCCCGCAAATTAGTAAAAATAAATCGGCTCTGGAGCAAGTTTCTTTAACATTCCAGGAATATGCTGATTTAAATCCGGAATTGATCTATTATTATTTAAAGAATCTTGAAGAGAGATTTGATACTACCGCATTAGAGAAATATTTTGTTTATAACCAGAGAAAAATAGAGATTACTTATAAAAAACGTAATAATAGATGGTTAAGAGATATTGGAAATAGCTTAAAAGTTACTAACTCAGGCAATAATGAACTTTTAAATATTTGCCTGGATTATACAGATGATTATTTTTTTGATATTCCATATGATTCAACTATTAATTTCGAAAGTAGGACTGAACAAAATTTATTAAACTTTGTTGTAGTAAAATACTATTTATATGATACTACCTTAGTATATAATCCGAATATTAACTATCTAACTAAGAGAAATTTTCTTGAATATAATATTGCTATTAAACTTAAGGATATGCAAAATAATCCACTAATATATGAAAAATCAGATTTGGAAAAGCTATTTAGATACTGGTACATTCTTGATAGTATTGAAGAGATAAAAAAGCTGAATATTAATGTAGCAAATTTTATTTCGAACATCCTGAATGAATATTCAAAAAATAAGAATTTATTCACTAATTATTCATTGGGCCTGGGCTATTTTACTACTAAAGATAGATTTACCAATTCCGGCAGTGTTTATAACAACCCAAAATTTTCTATGCCAGATATTAGTATTGATTGTAATATCCAGGCTTTTGCAATTACTTTAAATTACAATTATTTTTTTTCACAATATATAAAAGCATATAATCATTTAAATTTTTATTTGACAGTTGCGTATTCTCCAACCAATGTAAGTTTTAAACAGGACACAGTATATAGAGAAAGTAATGTTGATGCTGTTCCAAATAGATTTAAAATTATGGATTTTAAATACAATAATATCTCATTAAAAAGCGGTGGAATAGCCTCTCTTAATGTTTCAATGCCAATCCTCTTTCTGGGACACTGGCTATCTGTAAATCCAGGCGCCGGAATAGCATTTTATCTAAATAATTATGAAGTTTCTTATAACTATGTTTACAGAAAATTTGATCAGGAATTTGCTGGCCCTGTTGTCCATGAAACATATGATCCGGAACCTGCTACTAAAAATGAAACTGACATTAGGTTTAATATATATCCACTTTTGCGCATAATTTTTTACTTTAATGATACATACCAATTACATCTTACGGCAACAAACAAAATGCTGGGAATTGAAATAGGTAGGAATTTATAATATTAAATTAAAGAGACGCTTCACTGAAGCGTCTCTACTCAAATAAATCAGATATCAAATTTAATACCTTGTGCGAGCGGCAATTCAGTTCCAAAGTTGATAGTGTTTGTTTGTCTTCTCATATATGCTTTCCAGGCGTCTGACCCTGATTCACGTCCGCCGCCTGTATCCTTTTCACCACCAAAGGCACCACCGATTTCTGCACCGCTTGTTCCAATATTAACGTTAGCAATTCCACAATCAGAGCCTCTATCAGAAAGGAATTCTTCCATTTCTCTCATATTATTTGTAAAGATTGAAGAGGATAATCCCTGTACAACTCCATTCTGCAGTTTAATTGCATTTTTAACATCGCCTTTATATTTAATTAAGTAAAGTATTGGTGCAAATGTTTCTTCCTGAACTATTTCATATTCATTCTTAGCTTCAACAATTGCAGGCTTTACATAAGTGCCTGATTCATATCCTTTACCTTTTAGAACTTCGCCACCGTAAATTACATTGCCGCCTTCTTTTTTTACTTTTACAAGTGCATCTGTAAACATTTTAACTGCATCTTTATCAATTAAAGGTCCAACGTGATTTTTTTCATTTAAAGGATTTCCGATTTTCAATCCTTTATAAGCTTTCACTACAGAGTTTTTAACCTGGTCATAAATTGATTCGTGAATTATTAATCTTCTTGTACTTGTACATCTTTGTCCGCAGGTTCCTACAGCACCAAAAACAATAGCCGGCATTGCCATTTTCAAATCTGCATCCGGAGTTAGAATTATAGCATTATTGCCTCCGAGTTCCATAATTGCTTTTCCAAATCTGCGTGCAATAACTTCGTTGCCATGTCTTCCAACTCTCGTAGAACCGGTAATTGAAATTAATGGGATTCGGGAATCGTTTAACATTTTTTCACCGATTGTGGAACCTCTTCCAACTACAAGATTAAATAATCCTTCAGGAAGTTTATTCTCTTTTATTACTTTTGAAATTATATTTTGCGTAGCAATTGCAGAAAGAGGAACTTTTGAAGATGGCTTCCATAAATTTACATCACCGCAAACGCCGGCAATCATTGCATTCCAGGAATAGACAGCAACCGGAAAATTAAAGGCTGAAACAGTTCCTACAATTCCAAGAGGATGATATTGATCATACATTCTGTGATTCGGTCTTTCCGACATCATTGTATAGCCATATAATTGTCTTGATTGACCGACCGCAAAGTCACAAATATCAATCATTTCCTGAACTTCGCCTAATCCTTCCTGTAGAGATTTTCCCATTTCAAAAGAAACGAGTCTTCCTAGATATGGTTTATATTCTCGCAGCATTAATCCAATTTGCCTGACTATTTCACCTCTTTTTGGTGCCGGTATATCTCTCCATACTAGAAAAGCTTTTTCAGCCTCCTTAATTACATTATTATAATCTTTTTCAGATGCCTGGTAAACAGAAGCTATAAACTCCCCTGTTGCAGGAGAATAAATTTTTAATTCTCCTTCAGATTTTGTTTGGTTCCATTTTGTACCCGTTGATGAACCAAAGTTTTGTTTTTTAATTCCAAGTTTTTTCAAAAACTCCATTTCGTCTCTCCCTTGATCTTTCAATCAATTATTACTTTTGTTCTTATTTATTTTATTTAAAATGTCTGCCAGCGTTATTTTCATCATCTTATTTTCAATTTCAACCTGAATGTCGCTGAATAAATCCAGGAAAAAAGTATTTAGCTTCGTGATTTCATTTTGTTCCCCGTTACAATCAGAGACATTTAGATAGAAAGCTTTCCTATCCTCTATTGCACAATAGATTTCCTGCAAGTGAAGTTCTTCGATATCCTTTTTAATAAGAAATCCGCCTGATGCGCCCTGAGTACTTTCTACAATATCATTCTTTACAAGCATAGATAGAATTTTTCTCAGCTTTGATGCATTTGTTCCAATATGCTCTGAAATTTCATTGCTGTTTTTAGGAACAGGACTGCTTAAAGCAATGTAGCTTAATGCTTTAACTGCGGTTGATAATTTGGTTGAAGCTGACATAATTTTGTTTAATTGTTACACTAAGTATAACAGATAAAAAGGTCAAAATCAACAAGAAACAGCACTAATTGACTAACATTTTAAAGTATCACACTATTTTGATTGATTATGCATAAGCAAATTTCTACATTTACTGCTAATTAAATCTCAATTATTATGTTTAATCACATTATATTTTTAGAACAAACCGGCTTCAGAATTCTTAGAAGCTATTTCATTTCGAGATTCGAAAACGTATTCTAATAATCTCCCTTCTATTTCTGTATCTAAATTAAATTTTCAAATTATACTTAACAGCTGATGCTGTCTTTACACTTATTCTGTATAGGAGGAATTTCAAATGCAAAACAAAAATTATGAAGATGATATTATGACAAAATCTGTAGATGTTTCACCAGGAAACGTTCACGCTACACTTAGAAAATATATGCTGGCGGATGGTTTTAATTTAGTGCTGGATTTAAAAGCCAGCCATGGTTCAAGAGTGATAGATGCAATTACCGGAAATGAGTATATAGATTTTTATACTTTTTTTGCATCAAATCCAATTGGTCTTAATCACCCGGGGGTGAACAATGAAAAGTTCAGAAAAATACTTGCTGATGCCGGTATTGTAAAACCATCAAATTCTGATATGTATACACAGCATATGGCAGAGTTTGTGGAGACATTTGCTAAAATTGCGAAACCAGATTATATGAAACACTTGTTCTTTATTTCCGGTGGAGCACTTGCTGTTGAAAATGGATTAAAGGTTGCATTTGACTGGAAAGTTCAAAAGAATTTTCAGAAAGGCTACAAGGAAGAAAAAGGACACCAGGTTATTCACTTTAAAGAAGCATTTCACGGCAGAAGCGGTTATACAATGTCGCTAACTAATACCGATCCTGTAAAAGTGAAATACTTTCCAAAATTTAATTGGCCTAGAATTACAAATCCAAAATTGAAGTTTCCGCTGGAAGAAAATCTTGAAGACGTTAAAAAACTTGAGCAGCAGGCAATTGATGAAATAAATGAAGCAATTAAAAACAATAAAGATGATATTGCTGTAATTATTATTGAGCCAATACAAGGAGAAGGCGGAGATAATTTTTTCAGAAAAGAATTTTTCGAAAAATTAAGAGAAATTGCAGACGATAATGAAATTTTGCTAATGTTTGATGAAGTTCAATCCGGAGTTGGGTTAACAGGAAAAATGTGGGCTTTTGAGCATTATGTAAAACCTGATATTATTTCCTTTGGTAAAAAAGCGCAGGTTTGTGGAATAATGGTCTCAGACCGAATTGATGATGTTGAGAAAAATGTTTTTAAAGTTTCAAGTAGAATTAATTCAACCTGGGGCGCAAATCTTGAGGATATGGTTAGATCAAAAAGAATATTTGAGATTATTGAAGAAGAAAATCTAATTGAGAATTCACGTGTTCAGGGTGAATACTTGAAAGAGAACTTATTAAAAATTCAAAAAGATTTTCCGCTAATGGTTTCAAATACTCGTGGTCTCGGTCTTATGTGTTCATTCGATCTTCCGGATACAGAAATTAGAAATAATTTCAAAAAGGTCTGTGAAAAAGAAAAACTATTAGTATTAGGATGCGGAGCCAGGACAATCCGTTTCAGACCAGCGTTAAATATTAAAAGAGATGACCTGGATTCAGGCTTGAATATTATCAAAAAAGTTCTCACATTAATGTCGTCCAATAATTAATAATTTAATATATTGAACTACTTGCACAGCGGCTTCCACAAAACGGGAGCCGTTGTTATTTTAAACCAAAAAGGGTTATTTTGAAATATAATTTATTTTCTTGCCTTTACAGTTGTTGTAAATAAAAGATGGGTTTCATTTTATGCAATCAGCACTTTATATAGTAAGCACACCGATAGGAAACCTGAAAGATATAACTCTGAGGGCTTTGGAAATTTTGAAAGAAGTTAATTTTATTGCCTGTGAGGATAGAAGGGTTACCTCTTTCCTTTTAAATCATTATGAAATTAAGTCAGATCTAGTTTCCGTAAATGCAAGAAATGAAAATTCAAAAATCAATTATATTATTGAGAGAATAAATAACGGTGAAACCTGCGCCCTGGTTTCTGATGCCGGAACTCCCGGAATTTCAGATCCCGGCACAAGATTGATTTCAGCAGCAATTAAGGAAAGCATTCAAATTATACCCATTCCCGGTGTTTCTGCTGCTTTAACAGCTTTGACAATTAGCGGACTTCCAACTGATTCTTTCGTTTATGAAGGTTTTATTCCCCAGAAAAAAGGAAGACAAAAGTTGCTAAAATCTTTCTCCGGAGAAAAAAGGACAATTATTATTTATGAATCGACCTACAGGGTAGAAAAATTACTTAAGGAATTAACTGAATACATGCCTGAAAGATTAATAGTTGTTTGCCGTGAATTAACCAAAAAATTTGAAGAGGTCTGGAGAGGAAAACCGGGCGAAATACTCGCAGACCTACCTAATAAAACTTCAAAAGGAGAATTTGTTTTTATTATCTCACCACTTGAATGGGAAGTAAGAGATTAAATTTTATTCACTATCATAATTTACAAGTGAAACTACATCATAGTCTTTCAATCTTTCACGTCCATTTAGAAATGATAATTCAACAATAAAAGATAATTGGAGAACCCTTCCCCCTAGTTTTTCAATCAGTTTTACCGCAGCCTCTGCGGTTCCACCCGTTGCAAGAAGATCGTCGTGAAGAAGGATTTTATCTCCCGGTTTTATTGCATCTTTATGAATTTCAATTGTATCTGTGCCATATTCAAGTGCGTAAGTTTCTTTAACTGTTTCGGCAGGAAGTTTATTTGGCTTTCTAATTGGGACAAATCCAACATCCAATCGTTCAGCTAAAATAGAGCCGAAAATAAATCCTCGTGATTCAATTCCAACAACTTTATTCACATCCAGGTTTTGAGCTTTTTCAAAAAGCTGAGTGGCGGTCACTTTAAATGCTGCAGGTTCTTTCAAAATTGTAGTGATATCCCTGAACATAATTCCCTTTTTAGGGAAATCAGGAACTGACCGAATATATTTCTTTAAGTCTTCAGACATAATTCCTCTATTTTTTATTTAAAAAACTACTTAAACCTTTTTCAAAATCATCTGATGATCTGCTGATTGTATTTAATCCAATACAATATTCCAAAGCATCTTTTACATTTAAATTTGAAATATTATGGATCATACTTTTTGTTAATTCCATACTGTAAGCTGAATTATTCAGCAACTTACCTGAAATATCTTTTGCTTTTGCAATTACATCGGTCGAGATATAATTTGCCAGACCAAGTTGAAATGCTTTTTTACCGTCAATAATTTCCCCGGTCATCAGTAATTGTTTCGCTCTCCCCTCTCCTATTTTCTTCACCAGGAATATTGAAACAATCGCAGGAATAAATCCAATTTTGACTTCTGAATAACCAAACTTCGAATTAGTTTCATCAGCAATTATAAAGTCACAAACACTTGCCAGACCACAGCCCCCTGCTATTGCAGCGCCATTTACAGCAGCAATTGTTGGTTTTGGAAATTTATAAATCTGTAAGAACAATTCTGCAAGAGATTCAGAATCTTTTTGATTATCAATGACCGAGTTGTTTGCAAGTTGTTGCAGGTATGTGAGATCAGCGCCTGCACAAAAACTTTTACCTTCTCCTGTAATTATTAAAATTCGGACATCATTATCGTCTTTAACTTCAAATAATTTAGTTTTTACCTGCGAAACCATCTCCGGATGCAAAGCATTTCTTTTTTCGGGTCGGTTTAGGCTTAAAATTCCAATTCCATTTTCTTTAAGGTATTTTATCATTTATGATTCCTGCATTACTAATACTTATTATAAAATTATTGAAATAATAATTTGAATAACTGAAAAATAGCTAACAAATTGTGTATTACGCAAAAAAATTAACAATTAAAAATATCTGAAGATATGTTAAGCAAAAACCGACCAAGGATCCTGTTAAAATCTGCGCCATTGTATGCAGTCTTAATTTAAACCTGCTCCATCCAATAATAAAAATAAGTGGCAGGAATAATAATCCCATCGATCCAAATAAATAAATAATTGCCGCAAATGCCCCTGATACCCACAAGGTATGAGCGCTAATTTTCCATTTCTTATTTATTGAAAATGCAACTAATGTATTTGGAATATTGCTCAGCCAATATGCAATTATCAAAATATTGACACGAGTTAGAATGAGAATAGCCAGTCCAATTATATAAAAAATAATTGCAACTAAATACGGAGAATCTCTTTCTTCTTTAAGGGATGCTTCATTATCAGAAATTTTGCCTTTTGTCCTTAATCTCATAAAATAGATTATGTGGAATAAGAATCCGAAAGTAAGAGCTGTTGAAATTATAATAATTTTATTTAACCCGGTTTTTTCTAATTCAAAGGCAAAATATGTTATAAGAATAATTGTAAATGAAGGCGGAACAAAAGTTGTTGATATTATTCGGGCAAGTTTTGAAGAAGAAATAATTTCACCCAAGATTAATTGATTGTTTAGTTACACAGCAATGTTAAAATTAGTTAAATACTCTAAATAATTCATCAATATATCTTCAATTTCCTTGTACTCGGTGGGAACCATTAATGCTTTTCTAATTTCAGAGACATTATGCAGACCTTTCAAATAACCGGTATAGAATTTTCTGTGCTCAAGAATCGCTCTTCTTTTACCCTTAACATTGATAGCAAGTTCTAAGTGACGCAAGCAGGTCTTAATTCTCATTTCTTCATCAATTACTGTGGAAATATTTCCTGTTGTCATCAATTCTTTAGCTTCTTTAAAAATCCACGGATTTCCGATTGCGCCGCGTGCAATCATAACTGCATCAGCATTTGTATCTTCAAAAGCTTTTTTTACATCATGCGCAGACATTACATTTCCGTTTAACCCAATAGGCATTTTTACAACTTCCTTGATCCTTGGTATCCATTCCCAATCTGCTTCACCTTTGTGCCCCATAACACGCGTTCTGCAATGAACTGTAAGTGCCTGAACACCAACATCCTCAAGTCTCTTTGCAACTTCGAGTATTTTTATGCTTTTGCTGTCAACACCGAGCCTTGTTTTAACAGTTACAGGAATTGAGACATTATCGATTACTTCTTTGACAAGTTTTTGCATATACGCAGGATCTTTTAACAAACCAGCACCTGCTCCCTGCCCAAAGACACCTTTCACCCAGCACCCGGCATTTATATCTATCACATCAGGATTTTTTTCTTCCGCAATTTTTGCAGCGCCAACCATTGATTCAATTCCGCTACCATAAATCTGAATCCCAACAGGTCTTTCTTCTTCAATAATTTCAAGTTTTTTGTGTGTCTTTTCCGTTTTGCGTACCAGCCCCTCTGAGTTTACAAATTCAGTGTAAACCACATCAGCTCCAAGCTCACGGCAAATCAAACGGAAGGATATATCGGTAACATCTTCCATTGGAGCTAGAAGCAAAGCTTTTTCTTTTTCTATTTTTCCTACTTTGAACATATCTTATTCTTAATTAACAGGTATAAAATAAATATTATTATTGTAAAATAATAAACAAAAATATTATCAGCTTTCTACAAGTTTTAATTTTCGAGGAATATATAAGAAACTTGCGCCAACAATAAGCGCCAAAAATATTCCACCCGTTAAAAACGGCCATTGATAACCGAAATACTGGAATGCAAAACCACCCCAGAATGGTCCAAGGACTCGCGCTAATGAAGAAAGTGATTGATTAGTACCAAGTGTTATACCCTGCTCAGTATCGGGCGCAATATTTGAGATCATACTTAAAATTGTTGGCTGAAGTATTGCTCCGCCAAATGACATTATTGAAACAATAATTGCTAATCCGGCAAAACTTCCTCCGTACGGAATTAAACCTAAACCAATCATCATAGAAACAGACCCGATTTTAAGTATATTTTTTTGTTCAACATATTTTGAAATATATCTTAATAATCCTCCCTGGACTAATGCAGAGACCAGTCCCAGTATTCCATACATGTAGCCATTTTGAAGATCTGAAAAATGATAATGCTGATTCCCGATCAGGGCGAAAGTGCCATAAATATTTGCCATTGAAAAAGTCATAACAAAAAATAGAATTATAAGCATTCCAACATTTGGGTGTGAAAATACTTTTTTCAATCCTTCAATATCAAGAATTTTTCTCTTTGCATTTTCAGGCTTTTTAAGATTAAGGTTTGATTCCGGCAAAAAGAAAATTGTAGTTAGAAATGCAATGAATGAAAAAGCTGCGCTTCCAAATCCTACTACCTGATAACCATATTTTGAAAGTATTCCTCCAATAAGTGGACCGAATACAAACCCGAGGCCAAAAGCAGCTCCAATTAAGCCCATTCCGTGAGATCGTTTTTCCTTTGTTGTTATATCGGCAATATAAGCCATTGCAACGCTTACACTACTGCCTCCAATTCCACCGATAATTCTTGAGATAATTAGTAATTCAAATGAATTTGTAAAAGAAAAAATCACATAGCCGATAGCATTTAATAAGAGACTAAAAGTGATTAAAGGTTTTCGCCCGTATTTATCAGATAACTTACCAAACAATGGATTGAATATAAACTGCATAAAGGAATAAACTGCTAGCACAATTCCAATAGAAGTCTCATCCATTTGAAGTTTAACTGTAGCAAAAGTTGGAAGTATAGGAATTAGAATTCCGAATCCAAGCAAGTCGATAAACACAGTTAAGAATATTAAGGTAAGAGAAGTTTTGTTTTTCAATTTACTTTTCCAGTTCTTTTATCACAGCTTCGCCGAATTCTTTAGTACCTACAAAATTCGTTTTGCTTAAATCTTTTGTGACAGTTTTGTTTTTCCCAAGGATTGTTGTTATTGCATTTTCAATTCTTTTAGAGGCTTCAATTTTGTCCACAAAATCAATAATCATATCTCTTCTTGGTCAATTGTTACTCCGACAACAGTAAAAAGCAACCTATGATATTTCAGGCAAGTCTCATCACTTGGAATTAATGTAAATTTATTACTCAATTTATGTTTACTAAAATAAATTTCATTTTGGAGAAAATTTGAATAAAATAAGTCGTTAATATAAAAATATTTAATCATTTTACCGAAATTGAAAACATTTTTCTCTAAAAATGGTTCCATTTATTTATATGAAATATTTACATAGTTATTTTAATTTATGAGAAGGTAGAAAATTCTGTAATATTTCTCTGGTATCAGAAAACGCCTGAAACATATCGCCATAATCCTCTTTCTTTAAATATTTAAATACTTCATCAAAATAAAAATATTGTGATGGAATAATTACATATTCGTTTCCATTCTGAGATAACCCTTTGTAAACCCAGGTCGGAATAAAATTCAAGCCTGATATAGTAATTTTCCCGGAATAAAAATTCTTTTTAATCGAAAAATTTAAAATCACTCCTGCATCGGAATATCGCCAACGCTGATTTGAAAAAAAGTTCCCCATTGAATATGCAACAAAACCGCTATCAATAAAACTATTATTTGTATGAAAATATTTTAATGGTTGAATTGCATGCGGATGCCCTCCAATGATTATATCCGCTCCGTAATTGATCAAGCTATCAACCACTGTTTTTTCAAAATTATCGGGCTTGCGTAAATATTCAGTTCCGTAATGAAGATGAATTAGTATTACCTCACTCCCTATTTCTTTTGCTTTTTTAATATCTTTTTTCATCTTATCGAATTTTATCAGGTTTAATAGATAAGATTTACCTTTCGGAACGATATTTCCATTTGTTCCATAGGAATACGCTAAAAACGTAATTTTAATTCCTTTAATATTAAATATTCTTAATGAATCTCTATCATTTTGAGAAATAAAGGTTCCATTATAATTGATATTATTTTCTTTCAATTTTTCAATTGTTCTTAATACACCAAACTCACCTTTATCTAAAGCATGATTATTTGCAGTTGTTAACAGATCAAATCCTGCATTTTTGAGTGCAGCAATATATTCATCAGGTGAATTAAAATTTGGGTATCCTGAAAATATTTTATCTTTTCCAGCAGTCACTGTTTCAAGGTTTCCGAATGTAAAGTCTGCAGAAGACAAATAAGGCTTAACCAACCTGTAAACAGGGTTAAAATCATAAGTATTCGAATCTACTTTCGAATATTTAAACTGTGTGGAATGACACATCAAATCGCCAACAACCGTTAGTTTGATTGTTATAGTTGAATCATATTTCTGACTGTAGGTATTTGCAGAATAAAGGAGTGCAATTGCAATAATCAGAACTATTTCTTTAAAAATGTAATTTATTTTAATTCCATCCATAATACAAAAATGGCTGAAAATTAAAATCTCCAGCCATTTATAAGAAACTCTAAAGTGAGTAAGAATTAATTACCACCAGTTTTTTCTGCTTTTCTCTGTGCTTTTACTTCCTGAATATTCTTGCGAACTTCCTGGCACTGCTTTCTCAATTCACTTAATCCTTTACGCAAACGGGTCCCTGCAGCAGCCTGTCCCTTTATATAAAATTTTTCGAAATCGTGTTCCAGATTTCTTACAGCCTGCATCAATTCTTCAAATTGGTTCATAGTACCTCCTATGTTGAATGAAAGTTAGTATTTATTTAGAATTTTCCAGAACTATCTCTGCAATATCTTTTACATTAACTTCTTCAGATTTATCAAAATGTTTTACACCATCAGTAAGCATTGTCATACAGAATGGACAAGCAGAAGCAATTGTATCGGCTCCGGTTCCAAGGGCTTCCTGTGTTCTCTCTTCGTTTATCCTTCCACCTTCTTCGTCTTCAAGAAACATTCTTCCGCCTCCTGCACCGCAACAAAAGCCTTTGCTCTTATTTCTATCCATCTCAATTAATTCTAGGTCACTAATTTTATTTAAAGAATTTCTTGGCTGATCATAAACACTGTTATATCTGCCAAGATAGCAGGAATCATGATAAGTTAATTTTTCTTTTGATTCTTTTTTATCTTCTTTTAATTCAATTTTTCCGCTGTCTAGCATTTCATTAATAAATTCAGAATGATGTTTGACTTCAAAATTTCCCCCAAATTGTTTGTATTCATTTTTTAATGAATGAAAACAATGAGGACAGGCAGTAACAATTTTCTGTACGCCATAATTGTTTAAAGTTTCAACATTATCCATCATCATCATCTGTGCAAGGTATTCATTACCTAGTCGCCTGGCTGTGTCTCCGTTACATTTTTCTTCAGTTCCAAGAATTCTAAAGTCAATATTCGCTTTTTGCATCAATTTTGCAAATGATTGAGTAACTTTTTTATACCTTGCGTCAAAAGATCCTGCACATCCTACCCAAAATAGGACATCTCCATCTTTATCTTCAGCCAGTGTTTTGATGTTCATTCCTTCAGCCCATTCAGCTCTGTCAGCCTGGTTAAAAGCCCAGGGGGTAAAATTAGTTTCTATGCTTTTGAATACATTATTCAAATTTGATGGCATCTGAGCTTCTGTCAATACAAGATCCCTTCTCATATCTACTATTGAATCAACGTGTTCTATCATTACTGGACATTCCTGTACGCAAGCCATACAAGTAGTGCACTGCCATAATTCAGTATCGCTAATATAATCGTGCACAAGAGTTTTTTCAAAAACCGGACTTTCAGTTACGCCGTTTGCAAGGAGGTGAGCTTTATCTTTTGTTCTCTTCCTAATATCAACAATAATTTTTCTTGGTGAAAGAGATTTTCCAACAGTAGCTGCCGGGCAAACTGAAGTACATCTGCCGCACTCAGTACAGGAATATCCATCCATAATCTGCTTCCAGGAAAGATGTTCAATATCAGCAGCACCAAAAACTTCAGCGTTTTCATCTTCAAGATCTAACGGTTTTAATGTGTTCCTAATTGGATCAAGATTAGCAAAAAATGTATTGGGAATGGATGTGATTACATGAAGATGTTTTGAATACGGTAAAAGGTTCATAAATACCATAACAACTACAATATGCATCCACCAGAAAAATTCAAAAAAGAAATGAGCATTACCTGAAAAATTACTTTCATAAATTAGTTTACTTAATGGAAAAGAAACAGGTCTAACCTCAAAGCTACCCAGCACGAAATTATTTTCGGCAATATGAGAAATATTTTCACCCAGCATTGATATACAAACAAGCATAATCAGAACGAGAATTACAACAGCATCTAACATTGCGTGCTTGTCAACTTTTAGTCTTGGTATATTCATAAAGAAGCGTCTGTACAGAGCATACAAACAACTTAGAATTACCAGGACACTAAAGACATCCTGAATTACAGTAATTGCAGAATAAAAAGGTCCTAAAAAACTGAGAGAAAATGAAGAATAAAAGCCCTGCATAATAGCTTCTATTACTGCAAAAAGGAATAAAATAAATCCCCAAAATATTAAGAGATGAAGAATGCCCGGGACAGGATCTCTCAATAACTTTGTCTGTGCAAAAGCAATGTTCCAGACTCTTTTTAATCTTTCCCCTATTTTATCAAAGCGATCATCTTTCTTCTTTGCCACCATCATATATCTGTATAAATTCCAGCAACTAAAGGCAAAGAACCCCATAGAGAAAAGAAAGAACACAATGAATACTATATTTTTTAATTCCATAAATTCCACTAACTAACCTAAAAAATTAAAAAGAACAGGACACTTAAGAACTTTTGGAATATTTTTTCGATACTCCGAAATAAATACCTGCAGCAATGAACACCTTAACAACTTCCCATAACATGAATACAATAACACCAACTTTAAAAGCTTCAACTATATCACCGAGATAAAAAACTCCTAGAAATAAAGCACCGGAAAAAAGGATTATCATATTTGCAATTAGCATCGAAAAAACAAAATTGATATAGCTTTTATTTTTTTCTACCAGGTAACCTGCAACAAAAGCTGCAATTGGGAAAGACAGAAGATATCCGCCTGTTGGTCCAAATAATCTTGCAAATCCAATAGTCGCTTCAGGAATTTGAGCAAATACAGGGAATCCCATTACTCCTAATGCCAAATAAGCTAGCTGGCTATATGCACCTCTTTTAGGTCCAAGAAAAGCGCCTGATAAAAGTACCATCAGCGTTTGTAATGTAAAGGGAACGGGTTTTACAGGAATTGTAATTTGTGCGGCTATTGCTGTTATAATTGTAAATGAAAAAATCCAGATAATTTCAGATAATCTGGATTGTGTTATAAATTTTGATAGCGGGTGTTTGTTCACGTTTTCTTTTATAGACATTTTACTTCCTAATTAAATAAGTTTTTGTTAAAAAATTCACAAGTACTATTTAAAACTTTGTCAAATTTTGGATTACTCCCCTCGAATGGATGTTTAATATCAAATGTATGTCCTGTAGCTGGAATTTTAATCATTTCTGTTAAATTTTTATTTGACCAATTATAAAGCAATTCACCTTCTTTTAACGGAACAGCCAAATCTTGTTCACCGTGAACTATTAACAATGGCTTATTAAGATTTTTAACCGCCATTTCTATATTCAGTAAATCGCCTTTATTTTTTTCCAGATCATTTAATAATGAAAGATTCAGTTTCATTACCTGTTTGGTTCTGGAATTCAGAACTTCAAAAACCCCTTTTTTTCTCCAAGTATCTTTTTGTCTGTCTGAATACCTGTCAAAAGTTGAAACTGAAGACCAGACAGCAAGAGCGGATATTTCACTTTTTCTACCTGCAGTTAATAAAGAAATTGCTCCGCCCCGGCTATGCCCGATAAGACCAATTTTTTTATTACTAACATTTCCGAAAAAACCGTCCAAATATGCATCAATTATTTCTGATAATTCTTCAATCTCAAGTGAAAATGTGTTTTCTGCAAATTTGTCAAGTTCATCAAATTCGGTTAGGCTTTTACCTACTCCATTATGCGAAAAATTAAAAGTAAGAACAAAATAATTATTATCAGCCAGTGTTTTTGCTATATATGGGCCAAAACCCCAATCTTTGAATCCTTTAAAACCATGAACTAGAATGATGCAGGGTACTGAACCAGCCTTTTCAAAACCATATGTGGAAACCCTAAGTTTATCGTTGCGGGCTGTCGTGAGTACAAAATCTTTGTTCATTATAAAGAAATATGCTCAATATAGTACGAAAAGTCAAGAAATTCAGTAAAAATGAAATAATTACTATAAAAAATCCTAAAGGCTAAAAAACTAATAAAATACACTAAATTATTAGAATAAATTGATATGGAATCCTACATAAAGGAAACAAATTTGTAATCACAAAACAGTGAATTATTCTCAATTCCTTTAATTATTGATAAAAATGGATAAATTAATAATTAGATTAATAATAAAATGCCTCAGCTTCGGTTTGTTGAAAAGAGTTACAGGCGAATTAATTTATACTTGCGGATTTCAATACAAATAATTATGCTATTAAAAGATTATTTTTACTATTGCAAATTATTATGTTTATAGTAAAAAAATACTGAGTTTTCTAAATAAGAACAATTAATTTTGAATAGAATTAGAAATTATAATTACAGGACGAATGAATGGGCTACTTATTAGTTATACCCTCAATAGATATTAAAAACGGAAAAACTGTAAGAGTTGTAAAGGGTATCCCTGAATTAAATTGCACTGAATACGGAAATGATCCAGTAGAAATGGCAAGAATCTGGCGGGCAGAAAATACAAAATTTATTCATATTGTAGATTTTGACGGTGCAGCAGACCACTCAAGAAAAAATTTCAAAATTATAGAAGAAATTTGCTCTTCCGTTATCATTCCTGTTGAATTCGCAGGTGGAATACGAAACATTGATGATGTAAAAGATATAATGTCTACAGGAATCAGCAGATTAGTGGTAAGTACAATTGCAATTGATAACCGAAAAGATTTTCTGAAAGCTTTGGAATTATACGGCCCGGCCAGATTAGTAATTTCATTAGATATAATTGATGAAGAAATAGTTATTAGGGGAAGGCGTTATAAAACAGGAATCAATTACATTGATTTTGCAAAAGAAATGAAATCACTTGGAGTTGAACGGTTTATTGTTACTGACGTTGAAAGAAATGGAATGATGAATGGACCAAACCTGGAATTAACTAAAATAGTTGCTGAAATTACTAATAGTAAAATTACTCATTCTGGTGGAGTAAGAAATAAAGATGAATTGATGGATATTCAGGACTTAATGCCAATTGGTATTGATTCGGTAATTATCGGTAGAGCACTATATGAAAACAGATTTCCGTGTCAAAAATTGTGGCGAGTAGCCGAATCAGGTATTTTTCAATAAAGGTGAAAAATGAATAATAATAATCGAGAAGTAGTTCATAGCAGTTTCTGGACAAATTTTTTTAATAAATCTACCGAAAAACTGGATTTGCAAAAATCGTTATTATCTATTCCGATTTTTGAAGGCTTGTCTCAGAGAGATTGCTCGATGCTTATGAGTATTATTCATCATAGAATTTATATTACTGATGAATATGTCTTTTACCAGGGAGATCCTGGTCTTGGCCTTTATCTGATTAGGGAAGGTGAAGTTGAAATAAGACGAACTGATAAGGATGGAGATATTCATATCCAAACTCATCTTAAAAGAGGTGATTTTTTTGGTGAACTTGCCCTGGTTGATGGTGAATTGCGATCAGCCTCAGCAGTGGCCACTGCCGACACTAAACTTGCTGTTATATTTAAACCTGATATAGATGAGTTTATAGAAAAGTTTCCCAAAAAAGGAATTAAAATACTACAGGGAATATCTAAAATTGTAACAAGTCGCTTAAGAAAATTAAATGAAGAACATTATGAAATTCAGACAAAATTAAAATCGGGGGTGAGTCATGAAACCTGAGATAAAAAAAATTCTGGTTCCTGTGGATTTTTCTGATTATTCAAAAAATGCTTTAAACTATGCTGTAGATTTTGCAAAATCATTTAATGCTCAATTAATTTTGATATATGTAGTAGAACCTGTTATTTATCCTCCTGATTTTAGCATGGGACAGATAGCAATTCCATCGGTAGATCTTGAAATGGATAAACGGGCAAAAGAAGAATTAGAAAATCTGAGTAAAAAACTAATCCCTCACGAATTAAAAGCTAAATGTCTTGTAAAAACGGGAAAACCATTTCTGGAGATAATTGATACAGCATCGGAAATAGAAGCTGATTTAATTATTATTGCAACGCATGGACATTCAGGAGTTGAGCATATTCTATTCGGCAGCACGGCAGAAAAAGTTGTTAGAAAAGCACCCTGCCCCGTTTTAACATTGAGAGATCCTGTTAAAGGATTTAACTATAAAGATAAGCTAAAAGGAGTAAATGAAAAGAATTAGAATAGACTACTTAATTCTGATTCTATTAATTTTTTCTGTCTATTATAAAGTCCACGAGAGCTTCCAGGGCAATTTTTGATTGATTTTCTGGGAATATGTTTAAAGCTTCCTTTGCTTTTTTAGAATATGAATATGCTGTTTCAAATGCGTAATCTATTCCATTATTTTTCCTTACAAAATCTACAATTTCTCTTATTTTTTCTTTTTTGCTCCCATTTTTTATATATTTAATAATTTCAGCTGCCTGAGATTTTGGAACTTGATTGAGGGCATATATTAGAGGCAATGTAATTTTCTTTTCTTTTATATCTCCTCCAACAGGCTTTCCTATAAGGTTTGAATTGCCTTCAAAATCAAGTATGTCATCACGGATCTGAAAAGCGATTCCAATTGCCGCACCAAAATCTTTCATCGATTTATGAAATTCCGTGTTTTCTGATGCACTCATTGCTCCAATCTGGCAGCACGTTTCTAGTAAGGATGCAGTTTTATCCGAAATTACTTTAAAGTAAGTAGCCTCATCAATATCAAGTTTTCGAGTCTTCTGAATTTGTAGTAATTCACCTTCAGACATCCTTTTAACTGCATCGGTTACAACCCCCAGAAAATCATAATCCTTCCCTTCAACAGCTAGCATTAAACCACGGGATAAAAGATAGTCACCCATTAAAACAGCAACTTTATTTTTAAACATAGCATTAATTGACCAAAATCCTCTTCTTTTATCTGCATTATCAACTACATCATCGTGAACTAGCGTCGCAGTATGTAGCAATTCAACAAGAACAGCCCCTCTATAGCTTCTTTCTGTAATTCCCCCAGACACTTTTGCAGACAAAAGAACAAGTAATGGTCTTACCTTTTTCCCTTTTTGCCTTAAAATATAATTAGCTACCAGATCAACAAGGCCAACTTTAGATTTCATTGATTCTTTGAAAATAGCCTGAAATTTTTCCAACTCAGGTTTTATTGGCTTACTTATTTCTGATAACTGTGGTTTAATAATTAATCCTTTGATGCATATTTTGAAATTAAAATACTTATTTCGTACAATAGGAAAAGAGGCACTGCAAGAATTATTTGAGAAACCGGATCGGTCCCAGGCGTTAAAACTGCAGCTACAATAAAAATAATTACTATTGCGTGCCTTCTGTATTTTTTCATAAATGATGGTTTCAAAATTCCAATTTTGGTCAGGAAAAAAGAAATCATTGGTAATTCAAATACGAAACCTGCACCTACCAAGATGCTCAGGATAATAGAAAGATATTCATCAATTGCAAATTCATTCTTAATCGCTTCTGACCCGAACTGTACTGCAAATTTTAGTGCAAACGGTATCATTACAAAATATGCAAAAGCTATTCCTATTAGAAAACAGAGAGTAGAAAATATTACAATTGAAGTTATATATTTCCTTTCTTTTTCCCGTAATGCCGGTGAAATAAACTTCCAGAATTGATAAAACAAATTCGGTAAGCTCAAAACTACACCGGCAATTATTGCAACTTCCATATACATAAATAACTGACCGAATGGTCTCAAATTCTGTAATATTGCGCCAGTATTTCTTGCGGGCATTAAAAGGATTTTATCAACTAAGAAATCAATAAATGTCCAGCAAATAGCTGTACCTGCTACCAAGCCAATCAAAGAATAAATAATTCTCCATCTTAACTCTTCAAGGTGATCCAGGAATGACATTTTAGATTCATTATCATCATTTTCCTGATCATCCAGGCTATCGTTTGTTACTTCATCTAAAGCCAAGTAAAATTTCCTTAATTTGCCTTAAATAATGGAAAGCCAGCACAAAGATTAGTTACTTCATTTTGAATTTTCTTTAGCTCATTTTCATTTTCGGAATTTTCAACTGCTCTACTAATCAACATTGCAATTGTTTCCATTTCTTTTTCTTTCATTCCGCGTGTCGTAACGGCGGGAGTTCCGATTCTAATGCCACTAGTTACAAAAGGACTTCTTTCATCAAATGGAATCATATTTTTATTTACCGTTATATTTGCAGTACCTAATGCATTTTCAGCTTTTTTACCTGTAATATTTTTATTATTTAAATCAATGAGCATTACATGATTATCTGTACCACCAGAAATCACATTAAAACCATATTCACTTAATTTGTTTGCCAGTGCTTTTGCATTAGCAATGATTTGTTTTGCATATTCCAAAAAAGAATCTTGCAATACTTCACCAAATGCGACCCCTTTTGCCATAATTATATGCATTAAAGGCCCGCCCTGTATACCGGGCATTACCATACTATCATATAATTCAGACATTAATTTAGTCCTGTCACCCTTGGGAGATTTTTTCCCAAAAGGATTTTCTTTGTCCTTACCAACAAGAATAATTCCTCCTCTTGGTCCACGTAAAGTTTTATGAGTAGTTGAAGTCACAACATCACAATATGGTAATGGATTATTTAATAGTCCTTTTGCAATAAGTCCAGCAGGATGCGCCATATCGCACATTAGAAATGCACCAACTGAATCAGCAATTTGTCTGAACTTAGAATAATCCCACTCGCGTGAATACGCACTTGCACCAGTTACAATCAATTTAGGTTTTTCTTTTTTAGCTAAATCTTCAATTAAATCATAATCTAATAGTTTTGTGTCCCTGTTTAAAGTGTATCCAACTGGCTTATACAATTGGCCCGAAAAATTTACAGGAGAACCGTGAGTCAGGTGTCCACCATGAGCCAGACTTAACCCAAGAAATTTATCTCCCGGATTTAAGAGTGTCATAAGTACTGCCATATTTGCCTGACTGCCGCTGTGAGGTTGAACATTTACATATTCAGCATCAAATATTTTTTTAAGTCTTTCTCTTGCAATTTCTTCAGCCATATCCACATATTCACATCCGCCATAATATCTTTTGCCAGGATACCCTTCTGCATATTTATTAGTAAGTACAGAACCCGCAGCCTGTAACACAGCTGGACTAACAAAATTTTCTGAGGCTATTAATTCGAGGTGATCGTGTTGTCTTTTATTTTCTAAGCTTAATACCTCAAATATTTCTTTATCATTTTCAAGATTTGCATTCATAATTTAATTGAATTTTTTGTGAATTGAATAAGTAAATTTAATCAATTAACTGAATATTATCTACATTACTACAAAACCAAATATATTACATTGGCAAAAAAAAAGGTCCCAGTGTAAAAACTGAAACCTCTTATTTGTCCAATTATATTTCTTCTAAGGAATTGTTACGCTTCTTTGAATCCAATCGTAACAACTACCTGTAATAGGAATTGTCTGTCCTGATTTCCAGCCCCTAAAGAAAATATCTTCTTTTGAAGGAATTGACGACTGTAAAGATGTAATCCTTGAAGCCGCTTGGTCTAATGACGAATCCAAATATTTTGCTCTTCTATATGTTTCAACGGCAAGCAAATATACGAGTTTTGTGTCAATATCAAACTTACAATTTCTTGCAGATTGCTCATACAAAAGGCCGAGATAGAGAATAGGAAGTCCCCAGTTATCACCTACTTTGCTGGCTTTTTCATAATAGTTCCTGGCGAGCGAATATTGATTTCTATCCTTATAGATATTTCCAAGGTATAAATAATTTTCTTTCTTCTCCGGATCCAGCTCTATCAGTTTTTTATATGCCTCTTCTGCTTTTGTATAGTTTTCTGTTTTCTCATAAGCAGTTGCCAGTTGTGTCCAATAGTTAAGAGTTTTTGGTGATTTCTGAACAAGGAAATTTAATCCTTCTATTGCTTCATCGTACATATTAGCTTTTAAAGCAGTAGAAACATATTTCCAGGCTTTTTCAGTATTATCTTTGTCAAGGTCCCACGCTTTTTTCTCGAGCTCTACTAACTCATCAATATTTTCAACGAGGCCTTCCAACGCAGCATTCCACTGCGGATTATCAGGTTCTCTTTCATTTAATTTTGTGTAAATATCTATTGCCTTTGATTTATAGTCATTCGAATCAGACTGATTATTTTTATATAACAATCCTAGCCTGTTATAATAATACGTTGACATATTAGGATCATCAGCAATTGCTTTTTCATAATCTTTTATTACCTTTTCAACAGGCGTATTTAACCAAGTCTCCTCAACAAAGGCCATCCTTGGTTCAAAATAGGTTTTATCGTCGGAATCAAATTTTAATGCAAGATTATATAAATATAAAACTGTATCTTCGATAGTTTTTTTCATTTCAGGGGCTATAGAGGTTGAATCATGAAGAGACCACAATATATCTTCCATTTTAAAATAAATATATTTAGCAAATTTTTCAGGATTCATACTTAATACTTTCCAACCATAAGGAAGCGCAGTTTCAAAATCCTTATTCTTATAATATTCAGAAAATAAACTATAATTAATAATTAACGAATCAGGATCAGTGCTTTGAGTAATTACAGCGGAACTACTTTTATCCGCTGGCATGGCTTTAATACTGGCTGAAGAAATAATAATTATTGCAAGACAAAATATTTTAATAAATGATTTCAATTTTTCGACCTCAAATATGATTAATTTTGATCACGTCTAATAAACCAAAGCTCCCCGAGACTAATTCCTACCGATAATTTAATAATATTTTCCTTAAAAAGATTTAAATCAGTTGTGCCTCGTAAAGCATATTGAATTCCAATATCAATTGTATTTTGATAACTTAATGGTATTGTAAAACCTCCCATTATTGAATATTCTTTAATACTCTGACCGCTTATTTTATACTGAGTCTGCTCAAAACTTAAACCCATACGCCAAATCATTTGTTCCCAGAAACTATCATTTATGGATCTTTCCCGCCTATATTCAAATCCTGAGCTGAGTTTATAACTATCACTTAAATTTGCATTCTTTATATTTCCTAATTTATACTCACTCCAGGGCTGATAGGAATAATCAAATGTAAATAAGTAATTATTATTCAAAATAAAACTTGCGCCTGCAGAAAATCTGTATGGTAAATCCAGGTAAATGGTGGAGTTATTCAGTGAGTCTACACCAAGAGTTGAAGTTATTATTAGCGAGGAATCAGTTTCAAGTCTTGACTTAAAATTAAATGCCGCACCTAACCTGAAATTAGAAATAGCTTCAGAATTAAAAACTCCAGCTAGGTCAGGCGAAATCAGGCCTACAGTTGCGCCGAAACCATGTGGCCTGAATCTGGTATCAAATTCACTTTTATTATATTCTGCATTATTTGGAAATTCAATAGAAGATAGATAATTCAAATTTCCAAAATAGTAATCCATAGTAGCACCAATACTTACATCAAACGGAAATCTAAATGATGAGCCAAGGAAGAGTTTTGAAAGTCCTCCATTCCCTTCGTATGTTGCCTTGTAAAATCCAATATCGGAATACCCTGAATTTACTATGTTATCCTCTTTATAACTTACATTTGAGTATGGCAAAAGTCCCATTGAAAGGACAATCCCGTGATTTTGACTAATAGGAATTGCAAGTGTGACCCCAGAAAAGTCAGTATTGCTACTAAAAGAACTTGCACTATTGTTCTGAAGAAATAATCCGGTATATTTCATTCCAAATTCAGTTCGCGTACTTTGAATTCCCGTAAGACTAGCGGGGTTTAAGAGGCTTATGTAATCTTTATCAATTACTGAAGAACCTAATTGCCCCATTGCAAATCTTCTGCCACTATAAGTATAAACCAGATCTCCTATCCCAATTCTTGTATAGCTGGAACTGGTTTGAGGAAAGATATAACACTGTGACAGAGCTACAAAAATTACCAAAAATATTTTAGAATATAATTTCATTTTATTTTTTGATTGTATAAGTAATCACCAACCGAGGTCTGTTAAACTGTTGGCTTGAATTGCTTCCTAAAATTGCCCAAATTTCCATTCCAAATAACCCATCCTCGGGAGTTAGAAGAATCCCTTGGTTTTGCTTTTTTGTAACCCATTTTTGCACAAAACTTGTAACATCCCCCTGAAAGGTATCATTACTATAAGTAAGAGTAATTTTAGAAAGTGTTGAATCAATGGATTTTCCAGAACTGTCTGCAATATTAAATGCTGATAAATTCGAATTATAGGATGACCCTTTTACGGTACTTCCAATATCAAGGCTCAAAATAAGGGTAGCTTTGTTTATAATAGCCCCGGAAGGGATACTTGAACAATCAAATGCAACTCTTGATTGAGCAACTGACATTGGCTGAACAATCATATCTGTTGGATTAGATATTGCCGGCAATCCCCCTGTTAAAACACTAACGTCTTCATAAGTATCCATTCCTAAAGTATCCGTATAAAATCCCGGTTTACTCACAACAATTTTTATTATTGGCAGTGTAGTATAGGAACTTGATAAAACCCCTGAATAACCAAAAACAGTTTGATTACCAGAAATAGGATTCAAATAAAGTCCATTGGTTGCCTGACCGTTTCCATAATTCATCAATTCATTGGTCATATACGATGTATTTAGATGAAACGAAGTTAATGAATCAGTCACATTTTTTTGCGTAGCAATGTCTGTAGCATCGTAGGTGAATTGCGCTCCATTCTCTAAACTGTCGGCTGTGAAACCTATTGATGACCAAGGAGATGTTATCTTATATGCGCCAAACTGGAACGTCCCGTTAGAATCTCCAAATACATAAACCCTGGTTAATTCTACCCATGCATCTGTAATAGATGCATTACTATTTAAGATATCATTTTTAACTGAATCGGGTAGATAGTAATTAAATTTCAATAATGTAGATGCTACCTGATTATTATATTTTCCTACAAGCATCATGAAAGATGCACCCGTTTTAATTACAGTTTTGAATGATGTAGATGATTGTGGAAATGATCCTGAAAAGGAATCAACGGTAATTAAATCTACCTGATCAGGACCTAATAAATTTGAGTTATAATTTCTCGGATTTTCTTTACAGGAATAAATACCAAATAATAATATCGTAAAAAGGATAAAAAACAATCTTTTAATTGCCAAATTAATTATCTCCAATAAAATCTTTTTTAATTATTTTACACACTTCCAAAATATTTTGAGCTACAAAGGTTGGAAAATTATTCTGTTTTTGCAAGATAGAAAAACTTTCCTCACCGTATCCGCTTTTCACTAGAACAGTTTTTAACCCGGCATTTTTACCACACTCAATATCTGAAACAGAATCGCCGACGAAATAGGATTTGCTTAAATCTATTTGAAAATCTCTTGATGCTTTATGAACCAAATAAGGTGAAGGTTTTCGGCATAAACATTCATCCTTTGAGTTAAAATCAGGATGAAAAGGGCAGAAATAAAAAGCATCAATTGATACTTTGTAAGATTTTAACAATTCATTTATTCTGGAATTAACCAAATTTACCATTTCCTCTGTAATTAGTCCCCTGGCTATTCCAGATTGATTTGAAATAACAATTAATTTAAAATTTAACTCATTCTTTAACAACGAAAGGCCACTTCCTGTTCCGGGATATAATCTTAATTTTTCAGGCTCCCCCAAATATCCCGGGTCTTCATTTATAGTTCCGTCCCGATCAAGAAAAACTGCATTATTTGTCATCAATTGTTAATAACAGTTTTGTACAGATCAACATATTTTTTAGCAGAAGAATTCCAACTAAAATCAGATTTCATTCCATTCTTTATAATCTTAGTCCATTCTTTTTTATCCTGGAATACTTTATTGGCCCTTTTAATTTCTTTTATCATATCAGTGGCATTATATTTCTTGAACATAAATCCATTTCCATTTCCAGATTTTTCATTATATCTTATAACAGTATCGGCTAGCCCTCCAGTTTCTCTTACAATCGGTACAGTTCCGTACATCAAACTATACATCTGGTTTAATCCACAAGGTTCGTACTGAGACGGCATTAGAAACATATCGGCACCTGCTTCAATTACATGAGCCAATTCATCATTAAATCCTAGGTAACAAGCAAATTTATCAGGATTTTGACGAGCCGTCTTTTCAAACAGCGTGTGATATTTTTTATCACCAGTTCCCAAGAGAACCATCTGGATATTTAAATTCATCAGACTGGACATTGATTTACTAATTAAATCAATCCCTTTGGAATCATACAAACGAGAAATAACCCCAATTACAGGAACATTCTCATCATATTTAAATCTGAATTTTTCAGTAAGTTCTTTTTTATTAAGTAATTTACTTTCTATATTTTTAATAGAATATTTCTTAGGAAGCAATTTATCTTTCTCAGGGTTCCATACTTTATTATCAATGCCATTTACTATACCATAAAGATCATTTTTCCTTTTTGCAAGGACATTTTTTAATCCAGCACCAATCTTATCATCTGTTCTTATTTCATTTGCATAAGTTTCGCTAACTGTATTTATAACATCAGCATAAAGAAGACCAGTCTTCATAAAATTTATTTTGCCTTTATTAAGTATTCCTTTTTCAGAATTCAGATTATCGGGCAAACCCGTTTTTTTGAATGATGATTTACCAAAAACTCCCTGATAGGCAAGATTATGAATAGTGAATAATGTCTTGAATTTTGCAAACTGAGGATCATCCTTTAGATTATTTTTTAAATAGGCAGGGATTAATCCACATTGCCAATCGTTACAGTGGATAACGTCCGGAATCCAACCAAGTTTTGTAATTAATTCAAATACAGAATTAGCAAGTAAAATAAATCGTTCATCGTTATCCGGATAATCCTTTCCAGTCATTGGATCAATGTAGAGACTATTACGGCTGCCAAAATATTCCTGATTATCCAGGAAATAAATTTGTACACGGACTCTTTGTCCAGGGAGAAAACAAGATTTTAAAGAAAATACTACTTCTTTGTTTCCAATTTTGATTAGGATATCTTTTAATCTTACAACTTCGTGTATTTTAAATTTTCTTTCATCAACAGCACCGTATTTTGGGACTAAAATTCTTACTTCATGTCCCATCTCCGCAAGCATTTGTGGCAGGGCTGCAGAAACATCAGCAAGACCCCCTGTTTTAACAAATGGAACTACCTCTGAAGTAACAAACAAAATTTTAAACTTTTTTGATGACATGTTTTGCCGAGAATTATTTTTAATGAATATTACAATTTACTAAAAAATTAGCTCTTTCTCAAAAAAATCTTAACATACAATTTCAGCTCATCAACACATTTATCTCCCCATCGGCGTCATTAATAGTCTGTAATTTTTCTAATTTTATTCTTTCCAAACCTCATTACCCTTTTAGTAATCCTTTATTAATCCTATATTATAGTCCCTAATCAATCAAATTATCTTTATGAAAGCACATATTTGTTTAAAAATATTACTCTCAGGTCTTTTTTTAACATTTTATTTTGGATGTGGATCATCTACTGAGACACGCTACAATGATAAAGAAGGCAAAAAAGCTCCAAAAACTAATACGGAGTTAGATGAAACTTTTGATTTTACCCCCTATAAAACAAAAATTGAAATTCAAGGCAGCAAAAAATATATTAATGGTAAGGAAATAAATGCCTGGTACGATTACCCGGCAACAATTGATACCTCTACTACGGAAACAATAGTTAACACTGTATACGGATACAGGATCAGGGTTACCTCAACAGATAACCTTTTACAAGCTGACAGCCTAAGATCCATTCTTGCTTCTGAGTTAAATCAAAAGAAAATTTATATATTATTTGATCCACCGTTTTATAGAATTGATGTAGGAGATTTTACTGAAATCTCCCCAGCACGTGACCTGAAATTCAAATTGAATCAGATTGGTTATTCTGAAGCAAGAATTATTAATGAGAAAGTAAATGTTTACCAATAATATTTGTTTTTAATTTTGAAATGTTAAAACTTCTTTCAAATCCCTCTCAAATTATAACCGTAGATACAAATAAAAAAAATGTTAAAAGAGCCAACGAACTAAAGGAATTATCTGTCTTAACAAACCATTCTATTTTGATTGAAAACAATATCATCAAAGATTTTATTCCTGAAGCTTCAGTATCAAAAATAAACCCTGATGTGATTATTGATCTTGCCGGTAAAATAGTTTTACCAGGAATAATTGAATGTCATACTCACACCGCCTTTGCCGGATCGCGTGCTAAGGAATTCAGGCAAAGACTGGCAGGAGTACATTACGAAGAAATTGCAAAAGCAGGCGGTGGAATTAACACTACTGTGTCTGCAGTAAGGCAGTCTTCTTTTGAAGAATTAATTGATATAATTAAACCTAGGATTGAGAATTTTATTTCACAAGGTATTACTACTCTTGAAATTAAAAGCGGTTACGGACTTGATCTTGAAAACGAATTGAAGCTTTTAAAAGCTATAAATTATTTGAATGAATATTACCCGATTGATATTATTCCTACTTTTTTAGGTGCTCACACTTTCCCCCTAGAATTTAAAGATGATCACCAAGGATATGTCGATTTAATTATTGAAAAAATGCTCCCAAAAGTTGCTGAAAAAAAATATGCGGTTTTTTGTGATGGGTTTTGTGAAAGCACTGCATTCTCTGAAAATGAAATAGATCATATTTTTACGGCTGCAAATAAACTTGGTCTCAAATTAAAGCTTCATACTGAACAATTTAATTCGATCGGTGGAATTGATATTGCGTTAAAACATAACGCAACAAGTATAGATCATCTGGAAGTATTAAATGATTCAGATATTTCAAAGGTTTGTAATAGTGACACTGTGGCTGTACTCCTTCCCGGAGTTTCATTTTTTCTTAATTATGGGTATGCACCCGCAAGAAAATTAATTGATGGAGGTGCTATTGTTACCCTTGCAACTGATTATAATCCGGGATCATCATATATCTCAAATATTGCTTTCATTATGAGTCTTGCAGCTTTAAAAATGAATATGACAATTGAAGAGACAATTTCCGCGGTAACAATTAATTCAGCCAAAGCTCTAGAATTACAGAGCGACAGGGGCAGCCTTGAAATAGGAAAAAAAGCTGATTTTGCAATTTTCAATACTAATGAGTATTCTGATATAGTTTATAATGTTGGAAAAAATCTAAATTGTATGACAATAAAAAATGGAGAGATAATTTTTGAGTTTAATGGAGGTAAAAATTGAAAATTATTGAATGCGTACCGAATTTTAGTGATGGTAGAAATGAAGAAACTTTTCAATCAATAATTACTGCAATTAAAAACACACAAGGCGTTAAATTTTTAAATCTTGAACCTGACCCCGATTATAACCGTGTGGTGGTTACAATGGCAGGAGATGAAGATGGAATTGTAAATGGTGCTTTTAATGCATGTAAAGCTGCTGCTAATGCAATTGATATGACAACACAAAGTGGTGAGCATCCGAGATTGGGTGCAATTGATGTAGTCCCTTTTGTCCCTGTAAAAGGTGTAACTATGGAAGAATGTGTAAAGATTTCAGAAAAATTTGGAGAAATGATCTCCAAAGAATTGAATTTACCGGTTTATCTTTACGAAACTGCAGCAAAAAAACCCGAAAGGAAAAGTCTTTCCAGTATTCGCAAAGGTGAGTATGAAGGTCTTGAAGAAAAATTAAAAGACCCTGAATGGATACCGGATTTTGGAAAAGCAGTTTTTAATCCAAAACTTGGTGCATTAGTAACCGGGGCAAGATTCTTCTTAATTGCTTACAATGTTAATATAAAATCAACAGATGTAAGTTTTTCAAAAGAGATAGCCGAAACTTTAAGAGAATCAGGAAAACTGAAAAGAGACAATGCCGGAAAGGTGATTAAAGAAAATGGTAAAAGTGTTAGAATTCCCGGAAGATTAAAAGAAGTAAAAGGAATGGGAGTTTCATTGGAGAAATATAACATTACCCAGGTTTCAATGAATCTCACAAATTATGAAGTTACTCCAATTCATATTGCATTTGAAGAAGTAAAAAAAGAAGCGGAAAAAATGGGCGTGGAGGTTGATGGAAGTGAAATCGTCGGTCTCGTTCCTCTTGAAGCTTTATTGAAGGCAGGAAAATATTATTCCAATAATGAAGAAACTGATGAAAATAAATTAGTTGACCTTGCAATAGAAAAATTAGGTTTGAGTACATTAAATAATTTTGATAAAAAAAATAAAATAATCGATTATATGATCGATTGATAAATCACAATAATATTACATTAAAAGGAAGTTAAATGGATCTTTCAAAATCTTTAAATAATTACCTGGAAGAATTATCATCAAATGCTCCCACTCCCGGCGGTGGAAATGTAGCCGCTTTGTCTGGGGTTCTGGCTTGCAATCTTGGAATAATGGTTTGTAATCTTACGATCGGAAAGAAAAAATATCTTGAAGTTGAAGATGAAATGAAAAAGGTTAAGACTGAACTTGAAAATTTAAGTAATTGTTTTATTGAGCTTGGATCAAAAGATAATTATGCATTTGATAAAGTAATGGAAGCATTTAGACTTCCTAAAGAAACAGAAGAAGAAAAAAAAGCCAGGTCAGAAAAAATTGAAGAAGCAACCTATGCAGCTGCGGTTGTTCCATCTGAGGTAATTGACACCTGTAAAAAAACACTTGAATTACTTAAAACTGTTGCTGAGAAAGGAAACAAAAATTCTGTTTCAGACGCAGGAGTGGCAGTATCATTAATCTCCACTTCAGCTCAGGGAGCATTTTTAAATGTGCTGATAAATTGTTCATCTCTTAAGAATAAAACTGTAGGGAATGAATTATTGAAAAGAAGTGAAATAATTTGCAACGAAGTTGAAGTTGGATGCAAGACATTACTGGACGAAGTTAAAAAAGGATTGTATAATTAATCCAGCATTATTTTAATTCGAATTTTATATCGGTTAAAGTCCAGCGAGGCTTTAATGTAATATCAGTTTTATAATAGAAGAACTTCTCGGCTGGTTCAAACGGAAATGGCCAGCCGTAATCATATTTACCATTATTATTTACATCATAAAAACACCAAAGGCTGTAATCCCCCGGTTCAATTCTTTTAAATTCAAACTTACCATCATTGCTTAACCTGGAATGATATTTATTATCACCATTCTTTTCCTGAAGAACTAAAACGGGACTTTGAAGATTATCCGCATTAACAACAGAACCAGAAAGACCTGTAAAATCTATTCCTGATATAGTTTTAAAATTATAGATATAAGTTGTGTCATAACTGTTTCCTGCTATATCATTAAAATTATTCAGGTCCATTTTTATTTGATAATCTCTATTACTTAAAAGATTTTTATCAGGTGAAATTGTAATAGTTGCATCATCAAGGAAATCTATTTTTATGGGGATTTTATTTCCTAAAGTATCAGAAAGTGAAATTGCATTTTTCGCAGCTACCTTATCAAACGCATCGTTAAAATAAAACAGGAAAGAAGGATTTATAAAATCGATTCTTTGTGAACCGTATGGTGGAATTGTTTTTATAATACCGGGCTTGCTCGTATCTTCCCTATCGCTTACAGTAACTCTAGAAAAATCATTCTCAAAAATATTACCGAATTTATTTCCCAATTTGCGAGCTACTAAATAGACATTATCTTGAGTAGGAATTGATTCATTTATTGTAAGTACAACTTCTTCCGGTTTAATTGTTCCCTTAAAAGCATAAGCAGGTATTATTTCTTTATTAGTAGTTGAATCAATTAAGAAAAAATTATCTCTATTTATTAATGTAGAATCAATTCTTTGCGATAATGAAGTTAGAATATGATATTTATCCGTCATCGTCGCTCTAATCATTCTTGGCGGAACAGTGTCACGCTTTGTGATCATAAAATCTAAGTCAGATAATAAGGAATCATTTTCCGCAAGGGTTACATCACCCGAAGGATCACCAAACTCATCTTGTGAAGGCTGAAACAGGTAATCCTTATATTGATCCATAATTGCAAATATCCTGTAATCACCAGCTGCTAATCCCGTAATTTTGTATGTCCCATCCGATCCTGCCTGAGAAATATAATCCGGTTCTACCGTAAAAGGATCAATAATTTTGTTCCTGCTTTTTTTGTATGCAAAAATAAAAATACCGTTTGGATTTTCAGTATAGACTTTCCCTGATATTGATCTTCTATCTATTTTGTCTCCTGTTGAGAAAGTGAGGGTGTAGGAACTGGCCATTCTGTTTTTATTGTTTTCATCAACTAAATCTGTACCAATAGTTATTACATATGTAACATCCCTTTTTAGCGGTCCGGGAAAATTAATCTCTACTCCTTTCCCAGTCCATGAATATTCCAATTGTCCATCAATATGAGGAGAGATAAACACAGAACTATTTAAAGAACTTTTTACTACATACTCAGAAAAATCAATTTCAATATGATCATCACTAAAATTTGTTGTACCGTCAGCGGGATAAATTTCTTCAATTTGAGGAGGAATTTTATCTACCTCTCCCCCTCCGGGGGGTAGCTGATTTGCGCAACCGGAAAACATAATTACTAGTGAAATAATAGCTAGTAAATAACCTACTTGTTTTTTTGTGCTCTTAACCATTTTCTATACTTTGAAACAGCCCTTAGATGCTGTGAATAAGTTTTGGAAAATATATGACCTCCTTCACCATCAGCAACCATATATAAATATTTATTATCATCAGGATATAATACAGACATTAACGAATTCCGACCCGGATTATTAATAGGGCCGGGTGGTAAGCCTGTATGAATGTAAGTGTTATACGGCGATTTCATTTCCAGATCTTTATAATTCAATTTTTTCCAACCATCTGGTTGAATGAATTGAATTGTAGGATCTGCCTGAAGTGCCATTCCTATTCTAAGTCTGTTTAAATACAATGCAGCAATTTGTGGCATTTCTGAAACTTTATTTGTTTCTCCTTTAACAATTGAAGCAAGAGTAATTATATCATGAATAGAATATCCCATTTCTTTTGCTCTTTGCTTAAGAGAATCTACCCAAAAAACCTGAAACCGTTTATACATTCTTTTTATAACTTCTTTCGCCTGACTCTTTTCATAAATTCCATAATCCCCAGGCATTAGGTATCCCATCATATTTTTTGCATTTATTCCCAAAGATTTACAAAAGTTATTGTCTCTGGCAAGATTGACAAAATCAGCGGAATCAACAAGTGCAACATTCTGAATTTTCCAAGCCATCCATTTTATCGTTAATCCCTCTCTGATATTAACATATTTGAGAAAACTTGCTTCCCCACTGGTAAAAAGATCTATTAATCCAAGGTAGCTTAGTCCATTGGGAATATAATACCGGGCAGCCCTAAGTTTTTTTTCAGCCCCGGTTACAAATGTTGCAATCTTCATGTTGAGTTTATTAGGAATAACATTATTTTGATAAAGATTATCTACAATCTGTGTAAGTGATTCTCCTTTTTTAATTTCAAACTGTACGGGTTCCTTTACAGAATAATAATTGGGAGTAAAAAATATCCAAATAAATGACAGCAATAGTATAAAGAAAAAAGAGAAAACAACTATTAATTGTCTTTTTGTTAGAAGATTTTTCAGAACAATTTTCATATTTTTATTTTTTGAAGTTATAACTTTATCTATTTTATCTAACTTTTGAATGGTACGCGACTCATCAATAATTCTTTCATAAATTCTTTCCAAGGATCTTCTTTTTAAAGGATTTGAAGCATAAGATAATATTTTGTTTGCTATATCTTTTTCACGTTCCGGAATATAAGCCGGTAAGCCTAGTGATTTTTTCACTCTTCCGATCATAACCGATCTAAGAGTTCTTTTATTTAGAGACTCTACAATTTCCCTGTCAATTTTATCTATCTGATTACGCAATTTTCTAAGAACTTTTTCACGTTCCTCAATTGACAAGGATTCAAGCTCTCTTTCTATTTTCTTAAAAAAGTTATTCATTGCAGATAGAACATAATTCAGGATTAATAAATTACAATCTAATTTAAATAAATTAATTAATCAGTTGTATTGATTTTCCGGCATTGATGGGAAAGGTGCATAATCCCAACCATGAAATATGCCATTTTCAAATAATTTCTGGCCGCGATAGGCTATCATCGCAGCGTTATCACCACAGAATTCAATTTTAGGGATTATTATTTTTTTATTAAAATGATTAGCTAATTCAATTAAGGAATTCCTGATAAAACCATTCGCAGCTACACCACCTACAAGTGAAATAGATTTAACTTCAAAAGTTTTTAATGCTTTTTCAGAGTTTCTTATAAGAGCTTTCGCTACTGCTTTCTGAAATGAATATGCAATCTTATTTTTATCAATTTCAGGAATTAAACCATCATTAAAGTTTTTCTGAATAAACCTCAGCACAGAAGTTTTCAATCCACTGAATGAAAAATTAAAAGGATCTTTTAAATCGGCTACAGGAAAATTGATCTCAGAATTTTCTCCATTTTCTGAAGCTTTTTGTATTTTCGGTCCACCTGGATAACCGAAACCCAGCATCTTTGCAACTTTATCAAACGCTTCTCCAGCCGCATCGTCCACAGTCGATCCTAATTTCCTTATTTCAGTATGGCTTTTAACCAATAAAAGAAGCGTGTGCCCACCTGATACTACAAGGGCCAGGTAAGGAAATTCTGGCTTCTCCTCCATTAAAAATCCTGAATAGATGTGTCCTTCAATATGGTTTACAGCAATAAAAGACTTATTTAAGGAATAAGCTAACCCCTTTCCGAATGTCAATCCCACCAGCAGGGCACCAATTAAACCAGGTCCCGCCGTAGCTGTTACCAAATCAATCTCTTCTTTTGAAAGTGATGCTTTGTCAAGAGCATCTCTTATCAAAGGTGTTACAATTTGTAAATGTGCCCGGCTCGAAAGTTCGGGAACAACTCCACCATATTTTTTATGAAAATCCTGCGAGGAGATCAAATTGGCTTTCAACTCATTATTGCAAATAACTGCTACAGAAGTTTCATCACAAGAACTTTCAATTCCTAAAACATTCATTACTTAAACGAAAATAAATTTTTAAATACGTGCCCGGCAATAGACGGATTTTCCTTTAACCTTCTAACTGAATATTTGTACCAATGTTCTCCAAACGGGATGTAAATTCTGATTTTAAATCCATCTGCATTTATTTTATCTCTCAGATCTTCTCTTACTCCAAGCAGCATTTGAAATTCAAATTTATCTTTAGATACTTTTAATTCTTCTATTAATTTCATAGCCCCTTTTATTAAATATTCGTCATGAGTTGCAATACCCACATAGTTCCCACCTTTCAGCATTATTTCCAATATTTTTAAATAATTATCACGAATTACCTGTTTATCTTTATAAGCAATTGACTGTGATTCAATATAAATACCTTTACATAATCTGTAATTGGTATTTAATTTATTTAATAATACTACATCATCATAAGTCCTTTTCAAATATGACTGGACTACGATGCCAACATTTTCGAAATTTGATAATAATTTTTTGTATAAATTTATAGTTGGATCAGTATAAGGAGAGTCTTCCATATCAAGCCTTACAAAATTGCCAATTTTTTCAGCTTTCTCAACAATTTCTTTTGCCTGATCGAAAGCAAATTCCGTATCAAGATTTAATCCTAGTTGGGTAGGTTTTAAAGATAAATTTGCTTTCAGTTTATTCTCATCAATTGCCTCAAGTACCTTGAGACATTCATTCTTGGCTTCAATAGCTTCATCTTTATTTTGGATAGCTTCACCAAGGACATCTATTGTGCCATAAATTCCTTTGGCATTTAATTGATTTACTAAATTTACAGCATCGTCCAGTGTACGGCCAGCAATATATTTTTTCGAAAATATCCAGACCAATGATCTGGGCATCATTTGAACAATTGCAACTATTATTTTATTTAGAATATTCAACATATCACCTTAATTTTGACTTCCAAATTTAGTCTTGTTATAAAACTAAATCAATAAAATAGAGACACTACACAAAATGGACGATTACATTTTAGTATGTTGAAATAGATTTTTTAATTAGCTGCTGCTCTGCTTGAGAAATTTTATTCAGATTATTGCAATGCAGAACAAACATTCAAAAAGAATAAATGAGTTGGCAAATTTTTTAAATAAAATAATTTTTGGAAAACTTTTTATTAATCTTGTCCGATAATTTAGAAGTGATAATTACATTATCATTCGTTCTATTTTAAGGGTTAATTTTACCGGCAATCATCATTAAAAGTAGTTCTGCTTTTTGTTTAAGGTCAGTTAAAGTAGAATCATTATCAAAAATGAAATCTGCTCTTTTCTTTTTTTCAGCTTCGGGTATCTGAAATCCATTTCGTTTATCAAATTCCAGTCCAGTCATTTTATCAGCTTTGATTTTCCTGTTTTTTCTGTTATCCTCTTTAGAACAAATCAAGACAACATAATCAAACATATCTTCCATATTGGCTTCATAAATTAAAGCAGCCTCAACAAAAATTATTTTATTATTAGAATTTTCATTAAATATTTTTTCTAATTTTTTAAAAACTAAAGGATGAATTATAGAATTTATCTCTAGAAGTTTTTTATTATTAGAGAAGACTTTTTCTGAAAGAAAAACTTTGTTCGGTTTACCATTTTTATAGGATTCTGAACCAAATGATTTAATTATTAGAGTTTTGGCTTTCTCATCATTGGCCAGAATATCTTTTGCAAGATCATCCGCTTTAATAACTATGTATCCTCTGGATTCAATAAAGTCACAAAAAGTCGATTTCCCTGAACCAATATTTCCTGTTACTGCAATTCTTAAAGCACTGTTTTTCATAAATTGATTTTGGGCAAAATTAATTGCGGGAAAATTCTCCCGCCAAAATTATCTTGCATAACTTATTTTTCTAACTTCCCGGATAACCGTAACTTTAATTTGTCCCGGGTATTCCATTTCTTCTTCAATTTTTGCAGCAATATCGTGTGATAATTTATCGGCTACAACGTCATCAATTTTATCATGCTCAACCACAACTCTTATTTCTCTTCCTGCCTGAATCGCATAGGTTTTGGCAACACCTTCAAAAGATTTTGCAAGAGCCTCAAGAGTTTCCAAACGTTTAACATAACCCTCCAAAGGTTCTCGCCTTGCTCCAGGCCTTGCACCACTTATTGCGTCCGCAGCCTGTACAAGTGGGGCTATAGGATGTTCCATTTCAATATCTTCGTGATGTGAACCTATTGCATTTGCTACAATTGGATGTTCTTTGAATTTCTTTGCAAGGTCATAGCCTAAAAGTGCATGCGGACCTTCAATGCTTTTATCAACTGTTTTGCCAACATCGTGTAGCAAACCTGCCCGCTTTGCCATCGTCACATCAAGCCCTACTTCAGCAGCCATTATTCCTGTAAGATAAGCTACTTCAATGCTATGTTGCATTAGGTTCTGACCGTAGCTTGAACGATATCTCATTTTGCCAACGTGCCTGATTAATTCAGAATGCATATTGTGAAGTCCGAGTTGAAGAATAACATTTTCACCTTCTCTAAGCATCTCTTCATCAAGTTCTTGCTTTACTTTTTCAACAACTTCTTCAATTCTGGCAGGATGGATTCTTCCGTCAGAAATTAATCTTTCGAGTGAAACTCTTGCTACTTCTCTTCTGAATTGATCGAATGAAGAAAGGATAACTGCTTCGGGTGTGTCGTCTACAATTACATCAACGCCGGTTGCCGCCTCAAAAGAGCGAATATTCCTACCTTCTTTTCCAATAATTCTACCTTTCATATCATCATTCTGAATCTGAACTACAGAAACAGTAGTTTCTATTGAATGGTCTGCAGCAGTTCTCTGAATAGCTTGGACAATGACCTTCTGAGCTTCTCTTTTTGCATCAGCTTTTGCCTGATCGTGAATTTCTTTAACAGTTACTGCAGCATCTATCTTAGCCTGGTGCGTAACATTTTCTATCAACATTTTCTTTGCGTCTTCTGCAGTTAAACCTGATATTTTTTCAAGCTTTTGGTTTGTTTCATTTTCAAGCTTGTTTACTTCCTGCATCCTGATATCAAGATTTTTCTTAAGTTCGCTTAATTCTTTATCAGTATCCTTAATTTCTTTTTCTTTTTTGATAACCAAATCAAACTTTTTTTCAATATTTTCTTCTCTGATACTAAGCTGCTTTTCAAGATTGCTGATTTTTTGTCGTTTCTGATTTATTTCATTATCAAAGTCAACTTTTTTCTTGTACCATTCGTCTTTAACTTCTAAAAGTTTTTCTCTTTTGATATTATTAGATTCTTTTTGTGCATCTTCTATAATTTGTTTTGCTTTTTCCTCGGCAGAAAGCAGACTCTTTTTTCCAATTTTACTATTAAACTTCCATCCTAAATAGAAGAACAAAACAACCAAGACTACTGCCATCGGTATTAGAATCAATATGTCCAAAGATACCGGCATTTTTCCTCCAAGTGTAGGTATAATTATAAAAATATAGCCGCCGCAGCCAGTCCGGTGATTCTAGAAAAACGTCAAATCAGCCACATAAGTGGGAATCAGCCCGAACGCTTTTTGCTTCCACTGTTCCGGCCTGCCTGCCGTAAGGCAGGTAAAACCAAAATCCCCGGCATGCGGGTTGAGGCCTGCAATCGACGCCGTAAGTCCAACTCCCGGTTGCTTAAAAGTTAGTTTTTCATATTTATGCGGACTGACAGTGCGGCAAAATTTAAGATGGGTCTAACATTTCCGGTTCGTTCAGCAGAAGCTTAATTCTTTTTACTTTATCAGTAGCCTGTATAACAAATTCTCTATTCTTATTTTTTTCAATAAATAAATCATAAGCAATATTTAAACAAGCAATAATAGCTATAGTCTGTGCTGGTTGATCTGGAAGTTCTTCTTTAGTCTCTTCCATTACCTTATTTACATATATAGCAAGTTCTTTTGCAATATCTTCATTTTCTACTAATAAAGAATATTCTTTATCGAATATTTTAATTTTTAGCTTCTTTTTGTCCGTCATTTATGTCTTACCCATCAATAACAATTTAATTAAGAACTTAAACCTGCCTGTCGGCAGTTAAATGATAATCAATCCTGGAAATTAAATTTTGCAACTTAATTTTTAGAGTTTCCGTCTCCTTTGTGTTTAATAAATTAAATAACTTCCCCTCTTCCTCTGTGTTCGCTTTTTCCAAATCAAGCTCTAAATTTACAATCTTCTGAGAAAGTGCAGTAATTTCTTTTTTAGCCCTTGCAGCAAAATCCTCAAGCTCAATGTTATGAGCCATGAGATCTTTACATTTATTCGCTAACACCGCTGCCTGTGTTTCAATTGAATTAAGATCATTAAGAAGCATCTCGTATTTATTTGATTCAGGCAATTTAATTACCTCTTAATTTTGCATCAAAATTTTTAATTATTACAGATATCAACCTGCTAAATTCTTTTTCAACTTCCTCTTCGGTAAGAGTTCTTTCATCAGAATAATATTCTAAAGTAAAAGCCATACTTTTTTTATTATTTCCAAGAGTATCACTTTCAAAGAGATCAAAAATTTCTACTGATCTCAATAATTCAGAACCTTCTTTTTTAATATATTTTTGAACCTCATCGAAAGCAATAGATTTATCAAAAATAAAAGCAAAATCCCTAATAACTTTCGGAAATTTTAACGGCTCTGAGAACATCCTGTCTTTTATTTTAATTTTACTGAATTCATCCAGATCAATTTCAAAACAAAAAACATCCTGTTGAATATCAAATTGTTTAAGAACTTCTTTTGCTACTCTGCCACCTTTCCCGATTTGTTTATTGCCCAGATTTTTAGTGAAATACAAATCAAAGAAACTATTCTTACCGTGATAATATGAATCATTTAAAACATTGTCAAGTAAAATCTTACGCTCAAAACTTTTAAGTAATCCTTTCAGTGTAAATAAATCCGATTCTACCTGCTCCCTGTTCCATTTTTTTTCAAAGATATTACCTGTTACTACAAAAATAAGCTTCTGAGTTTCTTCAAAATCTTCAAAGCTTTTTATTTCATTTTTACCTGATTTATTGAATATTTTTCCAATTTCGAACAGAAAAAGATTTTTTTCACCGTATTTAATATTATTAGAAACAACGCTTAAAGCACCCGGCAAAAGTGAAGTGCGCAAATATTCCATATCAAGGCTAAGTGGATTCATCAATTTAACCGGGATTCCCGTTAACATAGAATATGATTCACTTTGCAAAGGGTTATTTATCATTTCATAAAATCCAAGTGAATTTGCGGCAAACCTAATTTTATCAGCTAAAGAACTTTCATCAGTTTTTTCGCCAAGTGAAATAGAAACCTTTGAAACAGTAGGAATATTGTCGTATCCATATATTCGGGCTATTTCTTCAATCAAATCAATTTCTCTTTCAATATCAGGGCGAAAAGTAGGCACTGTGAGTTTAATTGATTCTTTCAATTCAGCGTCAACTTTAAACCCAAGTTTTTTCAATATAGATTTTACAGAAGCTTTCGGAATTGAATATCCTAATATTCTTTCAATCTGATTAAATCTTAATTTGAGTTTTAAATTTTTTATTTTATTTGGATATTCATCAATTGCGCCAGCCAGCAATTCTCCACCAGCAAGTTCAAGAATTAATTGTGCTGCTCTTTCTGCAGCGAAAACTGTATTTCCCGGATCGGTTCCCCTTTCAAACCTGTAAGAAGCATCTGTACTCAGAGTTAAAGCTTTAGCCGTTTTTCTTATACTGGAAGGATTAAAATAAGCACTTTCAATTAATATGTTTTTTGTTGTTTCTGTAATTTCGGAATTTTCTCCACCCATTACGCCTGCAACTGCAACAGGTTTTTCGCCATCACAGATCATCAGGCTTCCTTCGGGCATTTTTCTTTCTTTTGAATCCAGCGTAGTAAATTTTGATTCAGAGGTAGTACTTTTTATAATAATTTCTTGTTTAGCTAGATTATCAAGATCAAAAGCATGCAAAGGCTGTCCGCATTCATGCATCACATAATTTGTAATATCAACAATATTGTTCCTGGGGCGCAAACCAATTTTTACCAATCTCTGCTTCAGCCATTCAGGTGATTCTTTAATATTAATATTCTTTATTATTCTTGATGAATACCTTGGACAATTTTCAGAATCTTCAATTTTAATTGTAGCTGCACTTTTAGATTTTTCTTTTGACTCAACAAGTTTAATTTTGGGAATATTTAGTTTTAGATTAAAAATTGCAGCGATATCTCTTGCCACACCAATATGTGAAAGAGCATCAGGTCTGTTAGGAGTTATTCCAATTTCAAAGATTACATCATTTAATCCAAGTGCTTTGGTGATTTTAGTTCCGGCTTTGTATTTATCATCAAGGATTACAATTCCGTCATGATTATCACCAAATTCAAGTTCATCTTCAGAACAGATCATTCCATTAGATTCTATTCCGCGTATTTTGGCTTTCCCAATTTTAAAACCGCCCTTAGGAATTCTTGTACCAATAGGTGCAAATATTACTTTTTGACCGGCATCAACATTTGGCGCACCGCAAATAACCTGCAAATCATTTTTGCCGTTAAACACTTTACAGAGTGAGAGTCGGTCAGCATTGGGATGTTTCTTTTTTTCTTTTACACATGCAACAATAAATCCATTATAGATTTCATTCTCATCGTAATAATCTTCAACTTCCAAACCTGCAAATGTAAGTTTGGAAATAATTTCCTTGTTCGAAATACCTTTTAGATCTACGTAGTCCTTTAACCAATTAAGTGAAACTTTCAATTTACTTTCTCCGGATCAAAACTGTTTAAGAAATCTAAAATCATTTTCAAAAAATACACGAATATCATCAATTCCGTATTTAAGCATCGCAGTTCTTTCTATTCCCATACCGAACGCATACCCTGTGTATTTTTCAGGATCATAACCAACAGATTTAAATACATTTGGATCAACCATTCCGCATCCGAGAATCTCCAACCAGCCTGTTTGTTTACAAACCTTGCAGCCGTTTCCATTACATAAGTAACAGGTAATATCCATTTCCGCGCTGGGCTCTGTAAAAGGAAAATAACTTGTTCTGAATCTATATTTTAAATTTTCTCCATAGAATTGCCTTGCAAATGAGACAAGAGTACCTTTTAATTCTGCAAAAGTTACATCTTTATCTACGTACAAACCTTCCACCTGGTGAAACATGCAATAACTTCTTGAACTTACTGCTTCATTTCTATATACTCTTCCCGGCATAATTGCTCTAACCGGTGGTTTATGTGATTCCATTACTCTTATCTGCACAGGTGATGTGTGGGTTCTCAGCACAAAATCTTTATTTACAAAAAATGTGTCCTGCATATCCCGCGCAGGATGGTCGGGAGCAAAGTTCAATGCTTCAAAATTATTAAAATCCGATTCGAGTTCCGGGCCTTCAAAAACAGAGAATCCAAGTCCCTTAAAAATTGATTTAATCTCATCAAGGGTTTGCGTTAAAATATGCTTGCTCCCAATTTGCCTCTCATTTCCGGGTAACGTAATATCAATTTTTTCACCGGATTCTGGTCCACCGGTCTCAAGCTTTTCTTTTAATGAATTATATTCTGTATCCGCTTTATTTTTTAGTAAGTTAAGTGACTTTCCTAAAAGTGGTTTATCTTCTTTAGAAACATTTTTTAACTCATTAAATAATGAAGAAATAAGACCATTACGGCTAAAGTATTTTATCCGTAAATCTTCTAATTTCTTTAAATCATCAACGGATTGGATATCCGATTGGAAGCTGTCAGTGATTTGTTTAATTTTTTCGTCAAGCATCAGGGATAATCTTTATATTTAAAAGAATACCCCCTAGGGATATTCTGAATGCTCCGAAGGGGGTAAAAATTAGTTAACTGTAAACTTTACTAATTCAGCAAATGCGGAAGAATTTTCCATTGCTAAATTTGCAAGTACTTTCCTGTTTATTCCAACTCCTTTTTCATCGAGAGCGTGAATAAGTTTTGAATAAGTCGTTCCATTCTGACGGGCTGCTGCGTTTATACGAACGATCCAGAGATTTCTGAATGTTCTTTTTTTCAGCTTTCTATCTCTATAAGCATGTACAAGACCTTTTTCAACGTGATTTTTCGCTACAGTATAAACCTTGCTGCGCGCGCCCCAGTAACCTTTTGCCTGGGCCATTATTTTTTTACGCCTTCTGTGTGACGCTACTTTACTTTTTGAACGTGGCATGTTGTTATCCTTTCCTTTTTATTGAATCATTATTTTCACACGCTGTTCATCTGCAGCAGTAACCATAGTAGCGTGCCTAAGGTTTCTTTTACGCTTTGTGGTTTTAGAAGTAAGAATATGACTCCTAAAAGCCTTCTTTCTTTTGATTCCTCCAGAGGCAGTCTTCTTAAAAGACTTTTTGGCGCCCCTGTTGCTTTTCATTTTTGGCATTTTTTCTTTCCTGTTTATTTATTCTTTTTTAGTTATTCTTTTTACTTTTAGTTTTTACTGGAACTAAAATTACGTTCATATTCCGCCCTTCCATTTTTATAGGACTTTCAATTTTTGCAATGTCTTCAACTTTTTCTAAGAACCTGTTTAATAATTCTTCACCTTTTTCCGTATAAGCCATTTCTCTTCCTTTAAACATAACGGAAACTTTAACTTTATTCCCTTCTTCAAGGAAATTTATTGCATGCTTGGCTTTAAATTCAAAATCGTGTACATCAGTATTTGGATGAAGTCTTATTTCTTTTAATATAGAAACTACTTGGTTTTTTCTTTGTAATTTTTCTCTTTTTTGTTGTTCGTATCTGAATTTACCGTAATCAATTATTTTGCAAACCGGTGGTTTAGCCTGTGGTGCAATTTCAATTAAATCCTGTCCTCTTTCTGATGAAAGTTTTAATGCATCTTTTACAGTAAAAACTCCTAATTGTGCACCATCAACATCTATTACACGTACCTGAGAAGCGCGAATCTCCTCATTTACTCTAACATTATCTTTTTGCGCGATTGAACACCTCTCTGAAAGTTATTTAAATTTTGTTTTTAATCGATTCTTTAATATTATCAATAAATTCTGATAAAGACAAAGCCCCATGGTCTCCTTCTTTATGTTTCCTGACTGAAACGCTTTTAGCTTCTCTTTCCTTTTCTCCTACTACTAGCATATATGGAATTTTCTGTGTTTCCCAATCTCTTATCTTGTAACCAATTTTTTCATTTCTTTCATCTATTTCTGCACGGATTCCATTTTCTTTCAATGCTTTGTAAACTTCCTGACCGTAATCAAAGAAATGCTGGGATACAGGAATTACAACTGCCTGTACAGGTGCCAGCCATAATGGAAATTCTCCGGCATAGTGTTCAATTAAAACACCAATGAATCTTTCCAGAGATCCAAATGGAGCGCGGTGAATTACTACTGGTCTGTGTTTTTGTCCATCACTTCCAACGTATTGAAGATCAAATCTTTCTGGCATAATATAATCTATCTGTACAGTTCCAAGCTGCCATTCTCTTCCGAGCGCATCTTTTACCATAAAATCTATTTTAGGACCATAAAAAGCTGCTTCGCCATCAGCCACAATGTAATTTAATTTCATTTCATCGGCAGCTTCCTGAATTTCCTTTTGAGCTCTTTCCCACATCGCAATATCGCCTCCGTATTTTTCAGTATCGTCATCGCGGAAGGATAATTGAGTCGTAAAATCCTTGAATCCCATCGTATCAAATACAATCTGTATAAGTTCAATTACATTGCATACTTCGTCTTTAAGCTGATCTTCACGAACAAAGATATGTGAATCATCAACTGAAAATGATCTTACTCTCGTAATTCCATTAAGTTCACCTGATTGCTCATAGCGATAAACAGTTCCGAATTCTGCATATCTTATTGGAAGATCCCTGTAGCTTCTCGGTTTTGAAGCATAAATCTGAAAATGATGAGGACAATTCATCGGTTTCAGTAAATATTCTTCCTTCCCTTCCTCTAGTTGAATAGGAGGAAACTGGCTCTCTTTATAATATGGATAATGTCCGCTGGTTTTATAAAGATCAATATTTCCAATGTGCGGTGTAATTACAGGATCGTAACCGCGTTTTCGCTGTTCTTCCCGAAGATAATTTTCAAGAGTCTCTCTTAAAATTGCTCCCTTCGGAAGCCATATTGGTAATCCGCTCCCAACTTTGTTTGATATTAGAAACAGCTCAAGTTCTTTCCCTAACTTCCTGTGATCCCTTTTCTTAGCTTCTTCAAGCATGACAAGATATTCATCAAGCATTTTCTTTTTTGGAAATGAAATTCCATAAATTCTCTGAAGCTGCTTGTTGTTTTCATCACCTCTCCAGTACGAGCCGGAAACACTCAACAGTTTAACGTATTTAATTTTCCCTGCAGATGGAAGATGTGGACCTGTACACAGATCAGTAAAATTTCCTTCGTTATAAATACTAATAGTTTCTTTTGAATCATCAAGTCCGTCTATCAATTCAAGTTTATATTCGTCATCTTTTTCTTTGAAGAATTCGAATGCTTTATTTTTAGTTAGCTCAACTCTTTCGAAGGTATTATCTTCTTTTGCAATCTGCGCCATTTTTTGTTCGATCTTAACAAGATCATTTTCACTAAGCTTGGTATTTATATCGAAATCATAATAAAAACCGTTTTCAATTGCAGGACCTACACCAAACTTAGCTTCAGGATAAAGAGATAAAATTGCATGCGCCATTAAGTGGGAAGTTGAATGCCAGTATACTTCCTTTCCTTTTTTATCGTTAAAAGTAAGAATTTTTACCACTGCATTGTTATTTACAGGTGCATTAAGGTCTCTTACAAAACCATTTGCTTCAATTGCGAGAGCATCCTGGGCAAGCCTAGGCGAAATGCTTTCTGCAATACCGAAACCTGAAATTCCTTTATCAAATTCTTTCAGGCTTCCATCAGGAAATGTAATTTTAATTTTATTCATAATTCACTTAATAAAAAAATCGGAGACACCTCCGACTTACGTGGGCTCTAAAGGATTCGAACCTTTGACCTTCTGCACGTCAAGCAGACGCTCTAACCAACTGAGCTAAGAGCCCCATCAATTAAAATCCAAAATTCAAAAAACAAATTTCACAATATTGTAAATTGAAATTTGCTGCTTGATATTTCAACCAGTACCGAGAGCCGGAGTCGAACCGGCACGGGAATAAATTCCCACAGGATTTTAAGTCCTGTGCGTCTACCAATTCCGCCATCCCGGCAAAAATTAGTACTAATAAAAAAATTATAAACAATTAGCCAGTAACAATGTAATTATCGCGTAAATTCAAACAATTTTAGCGTGTAAATATATAGAAATAGTGTAATTATTGCAAGGAATTAAGGAATAGGTAAAGGTAATAATTGTGTGAATCTAATTCTAAAATGAATTATCTAACTGAAAGAAATTACCGGGCTCTGGCAGTTTTAGAATTTTTAGACTCATGTAATAAAATGTCTTGTATTTTTTGCATTTCAGGAACTCTGCCCTGCAGCACTACTTTTTCATCAATTACAAGGCTTGGTGTATGAATTACACCGTATTTTTTAAGCATTTTATTATCACTTGATTCAACTAGTTTTGCTTTCAATTTAAGCGTTTTTATTGCCCCTTTTGTTCTATCTAATAAATTTTTTGAATCTATAGAGTTTTTATGCAGAATTTTTACATTCATGAAACACCTTTTATAATAAAGCCATTGTTGGCAAACGTTGTGCCAGATTTATAAGCAATTTTTGGTATAAATTCAAACCTGAATATGCAATATTTTTTTTAAAATCAAAGTTAAATTTTAATTTTTGGTAAGATTTTGCAGAAACTGTCTAAAAAATGAGAAAAACATTTAAGATATGCTTCATTAGGGCCAAATTTTGTAATATATTATTTTTTCTTAGTTGTTTTCTCTCTTAACTTTTTTTCTCTTTTACAAAATTTATTTATAGCTTCATAAGCATCAAAATATCCAAGGTCACCGGCTCTCAGTAAATCGGCGCAACCTTTTATCTTATTTTTTAATGCTAAATAATCAATTCCTCTTCTATAAAAAGCCTTTCCTTCCTTTTGATTTTTTTCAATTATTCTATCAAAATCTTCAATTGCCCCTTGAATATTTTCAAGCATATTTTTTGCTTCTCCTCTTAAATACAACAATTCAAGATTTGAAGGTTCCAAATTCAAAGCAGACGTAAAATCCTCAACAGCACCTTTATAATCACCGACTATCCCTTTATCAGTACCACGATTTATGTAAGCATTAACAGCATTTGAATCCATCTCAATTGCCCATGTAAAATCATCTATGGCACCCAGATGATCATCAAGATCAGCTTTTACGTTACCCCGGTTAATGTATAATTTTTTATCTAAAGGATTTTTTTCGATTGCGATATTATAATCAGCAAGTGCTCCTTCATAATCACCCAACTGCGATTTTGAATAAGCTCGGCCAAAAAAGACTTCTTCATTAAGAACATTTAATTTAATTGCTATGTTAAAATCTTCTATGGCCTTTTTATATTTTTCCATAATTAAATAACATATTCCTCTTCCTAGATAAGCCTCACCAAATGCTGGATTGATTAAAATTGTCTTATTATAATCTTCAATGGCTGCAATGTTGAGCTTAAGCATACTTTTAGCTTTGGCACGTCTAAAAAAAGCCTCATTATCATTTGGAAAATCAGAAATTGCTTTTGAATAAAACTCAATTGCTCTGAGATAATTTCCATTTTTGTAGAAACTATCTGCCTGCTCAAAATATTGGGATGAAGAAGACGAACAAGATAAATTTATTAACAGGAAAAAAAGAAATAAATAAGTTGCTAGGATATTATAACTGATCTTCAATACCTACCTACCTAATAAAAAATTAGTTAATACTCTGCATATAATTTTAAATTCAAAAAAATACTAAGTTTTTATCTTAGCTTCCTTGAGTAGGCTTCTGCCTCTTCTAAAGAAGTAAAATATCCAATCCTTACACGGAAATAAGTCCTGTTGTATTTAGACACATATGTTTTTTGCACAAATGCGTTATGACCCCTGGCTTTCCAATAGTTTGCTACCTTTTTTGCTTTAGGATTTGTTTTCCAGGATGAGATTTGAATTACATACTGGTTACCATCAGTCCAGATATTATTTTTAATATTAATTTCGTGAGAAGCATCATAAAATTTAAATGGCTTTGAAACCGGTTTATTAACATTCTTAGGAGGTACAGTCTGTTCTTTTGGCTCAACAGACTCCTGATAAATTTTTTCTTCAGCCTTCTTACAACCATTATCATCTATAGCTGCGCCTGAAGGTGTACCGGGACATTTATCTAGATAATCCGGAACTCCATCACCATCAGAATCCATCGGGCATCCATTACTATCAGCAAAAACACCATTGGGCGTACCCAGACATTGATCCAGATAATCAGGTACACCGTCACCATCAGAATCTATGGGGCATCCATCAGGTGTTACCTTTGCTCCTAAAGGGGTATCCGGACAGATATCCTTAATATCAGGAACACCATCATTGTCTGTATCTGTTTCTGTATCAGGCGAGGAAAACAGAGAATAAGTAACACCTATTGAAGCGGTAAAAAAATTATCACTTCCCTGCCCTGTATTATCAAGTCCATCAAGCAAATCATACTTTCCATAATTATACCCTAAGTTTACATTTATGCCAAAGCGATCACTTATAAAAGAATGAAATCCAATTTGTGCATTGTAAATTACCTCTGTCAAACTATTAGATCTGTTTGACCCGTAAGGAATTATTTTTCCGTTATTGTCCTTTGGCGAATACCAAAGATTTGCAATACCGCCAAAGAGATATGGAATAAAGCTAGGAGAAATGTAATAGCTATATACTAATCCGCCACCGCCAAAAGTAAAGCTAGTTTTAAAAGTTTGAGGATTTTTGTTTGCATCGTTACCGGATAGATTTCCTAATCCGCCATAAACTTTAAAACCAAGAGCATGTTTTGAATTTATATTGAAAAAATATACTAGTGAGCCCATTCCAAACAAATCAGGTCTAATTGATTCGTAATCTGTAACACCAATCGCAGATCCACCAGCCACAGAAATAATAAATTTACCTGAAAATGGATGATAATTATTTTTTTGGAAAATTTGCGCGCGGGAAATATTATATGAAACAAACACAATTAAAACTATCAACAATATTCTTTTCATACGATCTCCGGCAAATTATTGGCGGTTTGTTTATCAAAAATACAAAATTTTTTATTTATCTGAAATTTCATTAAATATTGTAAAAGGAATAGTTTAGATGGCGGGAATTAGTATCTCTATTAAATAATTTTGCTATTCATCGCAATCTTCTTTTTTCCTGGTATCTATAATAACCAGAATTTTCCACCCTAAATTTCTTTTGATAAGTTGAAAAGAATCAATTCCGCAATGATTCAACATATCTCCCAAATAAAATGAATATTCTGCCCAGACAGTAGCAAGATCTCCATCAACATGTATTACCGGATTTTTGATTCTTTCGTCCCAGGCTTGTAAATGAGGAGTCCCAACAGCTTTTGCAAATGCTTTATAATAATCGGAATGAACATTTATTTTCCCGAGCGATTTTCCAACACTCATTAACACTGCAGAAGAATCAAATACTGACAAAACAAGATTTTCATTCCCGAGTCTCATCCCGTCAAACAATCTATTGATTACCTGCATTATCTTTGTTGAATCATTTTGTGCATTTGACACCTGAGAAAATGCTAGTATCAGAAATAATATTAAGATTGTAATTTTTATTATTTTATTTGCAAACATTTTACTTCATATTTTGATTTTCATTTAATAATTTCTCAACCAAATCAGTTATTTCATCAGTTAGATGAATATAATGTTCGCCTGTTCCGGGGCCTGAAAATCCTGTATTTATTCTTCTAACTCTTCGCTGCTTATCCACAAATATAGTTGTAGGAAATGCAAGTACGCGATTTAGCTGGGGAAGTGTTTTACTTGCAAAATCTTTATTGTTAACCCCTGCTAACAGCAAATCATATTTAATATTAAATTTCTTTTTAAACTTTTTTATTTGCTCAATTGCTTTCGTTGAATCTGGATAGTTTTCATACATAAGACCAATTATTTCAACTCCTTCATCTTTATATTTATCGTAAAACGGAGAAAGAAATCTTGCTTCATCGTGACAATTAGGACACCAGCTTCCGGCTAGAGTTACAATCACTACTTTATTTTTATATTTTGTATCTGAAAGAGATACAAAATCCCCTTTTAAATCAGGGAAAGTAAAATCAAATTTACTTGCACCTCTTTTGAGAAATGTAAGTGAATCCGGATCAGGAAGTTTTGCATTTATATCTTTGTAAGCAGTCCAGGTTTCATGATACTTTAAACCAGACCAGTATCCTCCGTTCAGATTTCCCTTATTATCCATTTTTGCTTTAAATAAATAAGCATGTGCACCATCAAATGTTGCAAGATAAATGGAACTATCATTTACTTGCCCTGATAAAAACCTGTAGTCACCAGTTGTTGTAAGAAAAGTTCCTTTTACATCTGCTCCGGATTGAATAAATTCTCCAACTGCCGGATATGATGATCCATCATCTTCAGTAAATTTTACAGCCCACTTGCCTGTAATGTTGATTGAATCTTTGGGCTTAAAGAAAAATAAAAAATTCTCTTCCTTTTTAGTTTTAAGCGGTATTACCTGCAAAACTGCATTTGCCTTTACCAGTGTAAGAGTGCCATTGAGTTCTATACCTTCAATTTCTGCATTAATAGTTGAATTATATGCCGGTAGATAAAGAACCAGGCTGTCATTATTAACCTGTACATCGTCAATTTTAACAGTTTCTTCACCATTTAATAATTCAGCAGAGTACTTTCCATTTTCATTTTTTGTAATTTCAAAAAAGAATGGAAGTGAACCACCAGCAGTAAATAACTCTGCTTTCCAGATTCCAGTTTCAAGTTTGTTGTTTTCATCTGAATTACAGGAAGACAGGCAAATCAAGCAAATAAAATATAAGAATACAACGCAAGTTTTTTTCATCAATTTCCCAATATGAATTACAGAGATAAGGGTTTCAATAAAATAATTAAAGAATAAAGAATAAGCAAAAAAGGTATTATTTGTATTAGCTTAGTATTATTTCAAATATTTATCTTTAAATTTTTATTAGCAAACTGATTTTCATCATTAAATAATCATTATTTGCGTAAAAAAACTTCAATGTTCCTAATTAAAACTTTATATTCAAAGCTGAATTTTTACTTTTCTAAAACTACTAAACAGGAATAAGGAATGCACGTATTAGAAGTAAAAGGCTTAAGCAAGTCATTCGACAAAATTAAAGCCGTAGATGATGTTTCCTTCTTTGTACCGGAAGGTTCGGTTTTTGGACTGATAGGAAGAAACGGTGCAGGCAAGACCACTACAATCAGGATGATGATGAATATTTATGAACCTGATTCAGGTAAAGTAACTCTCCGAGGGGCTCCGGTTACAAACGAATTCAAACAGAAAGTTGGTTACCTGCCTGAAGAACGTGGCTTATATAAAAAGATGAATGTATGGGATACATTAATGTTTTTTGCAAGGGTGAAAGGAAAAAAAGGTAAAGAAATTGAAGAAAAAGCAAATGAATATTTAAAGAAATTTCAATTATTTACCAGGAAGACATCCAAAATTCAGGACCTTTCTAAAGGTAATCAGCAGAAGATACAGTTCATTGCTACCATACTTCACGATCCGGAATTTTTAATTCTTGATGAGCCTTTTTCCGGACTTGATCCAATTAATACAGACCTTTTAAGGGAAATTATAATTGATCTTAAAAACCAGGGGAAAGTAATAATTTTCTCAACTCATTTAATGGATTTTGCAGAAAAAATGTGCGATCACATTGCAATGATTGATGAAGGGAAAATTATTCTTCATGGTTCTCTAAAAGAAATAAAAACCAAGTACGGCCACAGAAATGTAAATATTACTTACGACGGGAGCATTTCATTTTTAAATGGCCATCCAATTATAGAATCAATTCAGGATTTTGGGAACACAACTGGAATTACAGTAAAAGAAGAATCACAAACCCAGGAATTATTGCAACTACTGCTCGAAAGAGATGTGAAAGTAAGAAGATTCAATGCAAATGATATTTCACTTCACGATGTGTTTGTAAAACTTGCGGGCGACAAAGATATGGAGGTAGCAAATGTTTAATTTCAGAACAATGGCGGTAATTAAGCGTGAACTTAGAGAAAAAATAATGAGTAAAACATTCATTATTATGACCTTGCTCCTCCCTGTTTTTATGTTTGGAATTATGGCATTTCAAACTTTTCTTTTAACCTATGATACAGAATCAAATGCAAAATTGATAATCGTTACAGAGTCACCTGATCTAACAATGAATCTGCAAAGCGATTTCTCACAAATCCCCATTGTTAAACAGGGAAAATATATCATTACTTTCCAAACTCTGAACAGACAGAGATTGCAGGAATTAATTGCTGCTAAAAAACAGGAAATGTTGGACGACAAGCTGAATGGAATAATTTTTATTCCATCAGCCGCATTAACTGATAAGAAAATAGAATATTATTCAAAGAGTCCGAGTAACAGTGACCTTTTTGATAAATTAAAACCAACGATTAATCAGGCTTTAGTAGACGGTTATTTCCATGGTAAACAATTATCACAAGAGGATATCGAATATGCACGTAACAGGGTTGACATAAACGGATTTAGGATATCAAAGGATAATGAGATTGAAGAAACAAACGCCGGTGCACGAATTATTTCTTTTGTCTTTGCATTTCTATTATACTTCAGTTTAATGTTCATTGGAATGATGATGATGCGGTCAGTCGTTGAAGAAAAGAATTCAAAGATTGTAGAAATTTTATTATCCTCAGTTGAAGCAAAAGAATTAATGGTCGGAAAAATTATAGGAACAGCAGTTACCGGTTTGCTTCAAATGGCGATATGGATGTTGCCAATTATCGTAGTAATTTCATCCAGTATATTTGTAATTCCACCGGAATTGATACCAAATATTTCAATTGGTCAAATTATTTATTTTCTTTTTAATTACTTCGTTGGATTAATTACCTTTCTTGGTCTTTTTGCAACTGTTGGAGCAATATTTGATAATGATCAGGATGCTCAATCCGGCATTTGGCCTATAATGATGCTTATAATGATTCCTTTCTTTATTAGTATTTCGATGAATAAAAATCCAAACAGTGTACTGGCAAATGTAACATCCTTATTACCATTTTCTTCCATTATGGTAATGCCGGCACGTATGAGCCTTGTTGACATCCCAGCCTGGCAATTTGCGACTGCTATAGTTGTAAATGTTGGAATGATGTTATTAATATTCCCGCTGGCAGGTAAAATTTATAGAATTGGTATTTTGCTAACAGGCAAAAAACCCAAATGGGGCGAAGTTATAAAGTGGTTAAGGTATAAATAATTATTCATTTTATTAAATCCCTGTAGTTTAAGCTCTGCAGGGATTTAGATATCACTAAACTTTTTTCATCTTTTCTAAGTCAAACTATTATTCATTCATTATCGTCCCGGAATTTAATTTGTACAAAAAAGTAGAGTATTTCCTTTTTTTTCGATAAAATGCATCATATCATTATGTTTATTTGTGGACTTCATTCAATTTTAACTAGAAATGAAATTAAACCGTTTTAGGTTAAATATATTAATCAGAGTAATATTTCTCGCATTAACCCTAATTGCTATTGGTTACCTGGGCTATGAGATGAAAATATATTACGGAGCCGGGATAGTATTCTTGTTTTTATGCTATGAAGTTTATTCACTTTTTTATTTTGTAGATAAAACCAACCGCGATCTCACAAGGTTTCTAAATTCAATTAAACACTCCGATTTTTCGCAGGCGTATGTTTCCAAAAATTTCGGTGAATCATTTGAAGAGTTATATAATTCCTTTAGAAATCTAACAAACCAAATGCTTGAAACAAGAAGTGAAAAGGAACAGAGTTTTCAATATCTTCAAACTATTGTAAAGCATGTTGCCATCGGATTAATTACTTACAGAAAAGATGGTGAAATTGAGTTAATTAATAATGCTGCAAAAAAGTTATTAAATGTAGAATCACTTTTAAATATTTATAATCTCGGACCAGCTAACCGTGAACTGCTTGGGATACTTTCTTCAATAAAAGCAGGAGAAAAAGCATTAGTAAAAATTGAAACAAAGGGTATTGAGAAACAGATTTCACTTTTTGCTGCAGAGTTTAAATTAAGAGACAGAGAATTTACTCTTGTTTCTTTGCAGGATATTAAAAGTGAACTTGAAAGAGAAAGACTTTCCAACGAACTTGAGATTGCTCACCAGGTTCAGATGAAACTACTTCCCAAAACAGTACCCGAAATTGGTGGGTATTCATTTGCCGCTTTGTGCGAGCCTGCAAAAGAAGTCGGGGGTGATTATTATGATTTCATAAACCTTGGCAAGGACAAAACCGGAATTGTTATTGGAGATGTTGCCGGAAAAGGTCTGCCCGCAGCAATTTATATGACTTTAACAAAAGGAATTTTCCATTCTTATTCTGAAGGAAATTTTTCACCAAAAGACGTACTTATAAAAATAAATAAACTGATTTACCAGATAATTGAAAGCGGTTCATTTATTACAATGTTTTATGGAATTATAGATCACAAAAAAAATGAATTTGTTTTTGCGCGCGCCGGGCACGAAGCTGCAATCTTTTTTAACTCCGAAAGTGATGAGATTCAATCTTTAAGACCAACAGGACTGGGACTTGGTTTAGAAGATGGGACT
>DATFMR010000025.1:0-2101 GCA_035266865.1 Ignavibacteriaceae bacterium
ACGTACTTACGTAAATGGTCTCCTGTTTGATGGTGATAAAGTATCCGGAGTAAAATATGAGTTTCGGGGAGAGCAAAAAGAAGTTAAAGCAAAAATTGTTATCGGTGCCGATGGTGTTGAGTCCAGGGTAGGACGTTGGGCAGGAATAAAAACACATATTGATTTTCGTGATATGGAGTGTTGTGCACAGGTTACAGCTTCAAATGTAATGGTGGATCCAGAAACGCTATATTTTTATTTTGGAAAAAATGTTGCGCCTGGTGGATATTTTTGGGTTTTTCCCAAGGGTAAAGATGTTGCTAATGTTGGTCTTGGTGTTGGCGGTATGGTTGGAAAAGAAAGATCAGCTCTTTATTTCTTAAATAATTTTTTAGGAGAAAATCATCCGAAGGCCGCTATTTTAACATCAATTGCAGGTGGGGTTCCAAGCGCGGTAACACTGGAAAAAATTTCTGCGCCCGGCATAATGCTCGTCGGAGATGCTGCCAGGCAGGTAAACCCTCTTAGTGGAGGAGGAATTGCAAGCGGTATGATAGGGGGAAGCATTGCAGGTAGAATTGCCGGTGAATCTATTAACTTGAAAAAGCCGGACCACATACTTACATATGATAAAGCCTGGCATAACAGATTAGGAAAGCGGCACGAAACCTTTAACAGCATTAAAAACGGAATTTATAATTTTACTGATGAGAAGTTCAATAAGATTGCCCATTCATTTAATAAAGTTCCTTATGATAAAAGATCTCTGGGTAAAATATTTGCTTCAGCTTTGATGAATCAACCATCTCTATTAGTTGATATTGCTAAAGTATTTGTTGTATAGTTAAACTTTGTAGAAAAGATAGAGTTAATTTCAGAAGTTATTATGATATACGTATATTAACCAATAAATAATCATACTGTTAGATTTTATGCCCAAAAAAGAGCATGAAAGTAAATTAAATAAAAGTAAGGGCCCTTCTCTTAAACTCCCTAGAAAAGGCGTGAAGAAAGGAAAGGGAAAGTTATCTACCGAATTCTCTCCAATCATCTACCAGCTCGATTTTATAAGTGATCTTTCCCTGATTATTGACTCAGAAGGTGTTGTTATTGCTTCTGGTAAACCCCAAAAATTACCCGGCGCAAAGAAGGATGTTTTTATTAATAAAGACATCTTTATGTTTTATAAAGAAGACCTGAATAAAGGAGACATTCTTAACGAGGTAAGGTTAAAAAAATATAAAGCTATTTCACTTGACCTTGAGTTCGCTAAAAACAAAGAAGCCTCGGTCGTAACCAGGTGGTCTCCGCTAAATTATAATGAGAAAAAGGGACAATATTTCCTTTTATTAAATTTTGTTACCAGCCTGAGTAGTGCCGGTAATAATAAGAAAGATGTTGTTGCAATTCAGGGAGAATTTACCTGGCACTCTTCCAGTGGAATTAAGGACAGGACTGCTGAATATTCTGAAAATGTTTCAGCAGTAACAGGTTTTTCGAACAGGGATATTAAAAGAAAGCCTGAAGGTTTCATGTCTATTATTCATCCAGACGATTATGAAAATGTTAAGAAGCAATATGAGAAGTTTCTTGAGGATCAAAACCAAACCAGTTTGCGGATAGTCTACCGTATAGCAAGAAAGGATAAAAAAAATGTTTGGCTGAAAGAAATTATTACAATTAATCGTGATAAAAAAGGAAAACCAGTTAGTTCAAGCGGATCAATTTCAGATGTAAGTGATTTAATGAAAGCTGATGATGGACTTGTTAAATCAATTGAAAATTTAAAACAATTAAATGCTTCTAAAGACAAATTTATTTCAATGCTTTCTCACGATCTTAGAGCTCCGTTTACCAGCATACTCGGGTTTGCAGAAATACTCATAAATGAGCAAAATCTTTCGAATACGGAAAAGTTAGAATACCTGACATATATTCACGAATCTTCACAAAATCAGCTTCAGCTAATTAATTATCTTCTCGATTGGAGTCGCCTGCAAACAGGCAGGATGAAAATTGAATCCCAGAGACTACATGCACAATCTGTTGTTTTTAACTGTGTTTCCTCGCTTACTGGAAATGCGATAAGAAAAAATATTGACATAAAAGTCAAAGTTAACGA
>DATFMR010000026.1:0-11726 GCA_035266865.1 Ignavibacteriaceae bacterium
CCTTTATCACTCCAGTCCCCGCCAAGTTCGTAAGGACCCATAAACATCAAATAAAGACGAAAAACATCTGCTCCATAATCTTTTGTAAAATCATCCGGGTTTACAACATTTCCTTTTGATTTTGACATTTTTGCGCCGCTATTAGTAATCGTTCCCTGGTGAATAAGATTAGTAAATGGCTCATCTGAATTTACAAGTCCAAGGTCTCTTAAAAATTTATGAATGAATCTTGAATAAAGGAGATGCATTGTAGCGTGTTCAGCTCCACCTACATACATATCTACGGGAGTCCAGTTTTCAGCAAGTTCTTTGTCGAAAATTATTGAATCAATTTTTGGATCAAGGTATCTCAAATAATACCACGAAGAATCTACAAAGGTGTCCATTGTATCAGCTTCCCGTTTTGCATCCGTACCGCACTTTGGACATTTAACATTTATAAAATCTTCATTGCTTAGCAATGGGGAGGTTCCTTCAGATTTAAACTTTACATCATATGGAAGCTCTACTGGCAGATCTTTTTCATCTACAGGTATTTCGCCACAATCAGTGCAATGAATAATTGGAATAGGAGTTCCCCAATAACGCTGGCGGGAAATTAGCCAGTCACGTAAACGATAATTAATTTTTTTAGAACCGTGATTATTAATTTCCAGCCATTCAATAATTCTCTTCTTTGCATCTGCCACATTCAATCGATCAAGAAATTCGCTGTTAATTGCCTGACCGTCACCCAGGTATGCATTGCCATCAAAATTTTCTGGCGGCTGAACAGTTCTGATTATTGGCAGGTTGAATTTAGTTGCAAATTCCCAATCTCTTTCATCCTGACCGGGTACAGCCATAACACATCCGGTTCCGTATGTTAATAATGCGTAGTCGGCAATCCAGATCGGGATCTTTTTACCATTTACGGGATTTATTGCAAACGCACCAGTTGATACTCCGGTTTTTTCTTTAACAGTAGAAGTTCTTTCAATTTCTGTTAGCGATTTTATTGAATCACGATATTCTTCAACATTTTTCTTAAAATCTTCTTTTGTTATTTTATCAAGCAATGGATGTTCGGGGGCAAGCACAACATACGTTACACCAAAAACTGTATCTGGTCTTGTGGTGAAAACAGTAATTTTCCCATCGTAATCTTCAATCTCAAAATTAATTTCCGCGCCTACACTTTTACCTATCCAGTTCCTCTGCATTAACTTGGTTTTATCAGGCCAGTTAATTTTATCGAGACCAGTCAAAAGATCTTCAGCATATTCTGTAATCTTAAAAAACCACTGAGTAAGATTTTTTTGTATTACTTCTGTTCCACATCTTTCACAAGTTCCATCCGCAAGCACCTGTTCGTTTGCAAGAACAGTTTTGTCATTAGGGCACCAGTTTACAGGCGCATTTTTTCTGTAGGCAAGCCCCTTTTTGTAAAGCTGTAAAAATATCCATTGGTTCCATTTATAATATTCAGGAGCGCAAGTCATCAACTCAGCATTCCAGTCATACATACTGCCCATTTTTTTCAGTTGGGTTCTAATATCCTTAATATTCTGCATTGTACTGTCGTACGGATGAATTCCTGTTTTTATAGCATAATTTTCCGCAGGCAGCCCGAAAGCATCATAACCCATTGGTTCAAAAACATTAAATCCTTTAAGCTTTTTATACCTTGCCCAGGAATCGGAGGGACCGTAGTGATACCAGTGCCCGGTGTGCAATTTTGAGCCTGATGGATAGATAAACATATTGAGATGATATAATTTTTTATCTGTCTTTGAAAGGTCCGTATTATAAACTTTATGATCTTCCCAGTATTTTTGCCATTTGGATTCTATTTCAGAAAAAGGATATCGCATTGTTTCAGTTTGGTTGAATTTTTTAAAAGTAAAGACAAATTTAGCTAAAATGGACGGGAATTCAAACGCAGATGTGTGGGTAAATTTAGTGGTAAAACCTTTAATTTGAATAATTAAGGGCTAATTAGTTGCGCAATAATTTTTTTATTAAAACGAAACAATTGTATCATAAATCTATTTCAAAAGCAGCATCATTTTACTTTCAGCATTGTTTCCCGCGTCTATTCTGTAAATATAAAATCCAGAACTTACAATATTGCCGTTAGCGTCCTTTCCATCCCATTTAACTGTGTGTTTTCCGGCTGACTGAAATTCACTTAAAATGGTTCTTAATTCTTTTCCCAACCCGTCATATATTCTTACAATTACATTTTCACTTTTGGGTAAAGTATACTCAATTGTTGTAGATGGATTAAATGGATTAGGATAATTTTGGGAAAGGAAAAATGATTTTGGTGTGGTATCTTCTTTTTTAATTTCTGTCGTAATTTGTTTTGTATACTTATAAATTGTAATTCCTGAAGCATAAGCAATGGAATCTCCAAAAAACTGAAACCTATTCAAGCTTTTACCAAAGTTATCCGGTTGCCAGGATTGTCCACCGTCATTTGTTATGCCAGCATAAGCATTTTTACCTGTTTGTCTCGTACCTATCCATCCATCAGTTTCATTAATAAACCCTATACCTTCCAGGTCTTTAAGTATTGGTACATTATATTTGCTCCAGGTTTTCCCACCATCTATAGTTTTTAATATTGATCCCTCATTAAAATTTTCTATTGATACATAGCCTGTTAAAGTTGTAGGAAAATCAATTTTCCATCCCCATTCAGGCGTTGTTTGTCCTGTATATTTTGTTGACCAAGTGCTTCCTCCATTGCTTGTATAAAGGACTACAACTTTTGTAGTACCATTGTTAGGATTAAAAATTGCATTTGGTGAACCGCCAACCACGAATCCAGAGTCTTTATTTATAAAATATATGTCGATTAAATTTGTTGCGTAACTACTCATATCAATAGATTGCCAGGTTGCACCGCCATTAGTTGTTTTAATTATAATAGCCGGTCCGTCATAAGCTCCCGATCCATAAATTACATCCTTATTAACTACTGATAATCCACAGATCCTTTTAGGTATTACAGGTATTGTTGGTATATTTGTTACAAGATTCCAATGATCTCCACCATCAACTGTATGAAATAATAACTGAGTCTGATTTAGAGTACCTGCCCAACCGTTCAAAGAATCTGCAAATTTTATAGATCTGAAGTATCCACTTATTTGTAATTGTTGTGTCCAGGAATTTCCGCCGTCGGTAGTTTTATAAATCTGTCCACTACTATTTGCTACCCACCCAAGTGAGGGATTTACAAAGGAAATATCATCAAAACGTGCAGCTGTAACTAAATTGGTATCGGCAATTTCCCAATTGTAAGTTTGTGCAAATGTTGTCATAGAAAGTAAAAATAAAACAACGATAGATTTAATTAAATTTGTCAAAATAGACCTGTTTTTTTTTACATAAATTTATCATTTCCAAGTTTAGATGAAACATAATTTTATCCTTTTTCATAAATTAATATTATCTTTTATAAAAGAAGTTTTTGTCTTAGTTTTATTAAAGTATGTGGCTATGCAGTTTCTTAAATATTCACTGAACCCGAAGTACTTCCAAATATTTTCGTTCAAAATAGCTGAATAATGATGTTTTTTCTTTATAGTCAAATTTAAAGAGAGAGCAAGTATTCCCTTTTAGGAGTAGTAAGAATCTAATGATAATATAGGGATTCCTTTCAATTTCTGTAATTTACAGATTTGATCCAGTATCAAATGGATAGTTTCTAATGTCTTCAAGTAAAAACAGAAATGGAGCTAATTTATCTTTTTGTAACAATAAATTGTTATAGGTAAATGTGCATGCTCCCTTATCCATTGATTTAGCATCATATCCCATTACCCTTAAATAAGCTACTGCAAATGAACTGTTAATCCCTGAAACGCTATAAACAACTATTTTTTTTGTTGTCGGTAATGTTTGTAACTTAGTCGTGCTCAAAAGACTTACTCCGGGCAAATACAAAAAGGAATTGGATAATGCTATTGTTGGAGGATATGATTTATTTGAGTTGTATAATTCATAAATGCCATAACAAATTATAAAATATTCTGATGGCAATTCATGATCTAAAGTGAAAATATTATCACCTAATGAATAATTTAAAACAACTCTCTGTTTCCCATAATAAAATCCCTCTTTTAAAATTATATCAATTCTATTTTTTGCCAGTGCTTCGGTACTAATTTTATTATTATTAAATTCAATTTCGGGCAGATTATTATAGTCATTATGTGGATATGGGTCATCAACATTGTCAGCTACTAGATCACTTTGTTCTAAACTGTTTGCCCACTTACTGGCAAATACGCTGTTCCATTGGCTCATTCCAAAAATCAAACTATAAATGTTTTCGAACCCATATAGTCTGAGTAAGCATGTATAGTAAGCCGAAGATTGTCCATCATTATCAATCAAAACTACTTTTGAATAGGAATTTATGATAATATTGTTAAGATAGTTTATTAAGGAATCTGGTTGAATATTTTTAGTTCCCGCTATATGCCCTGAAGAATATTCAATAGGCGTCCTAATATCTAGTAATAGGTAATTCGAGAAATTTGAATATAAAGTGTCAGGTGTGACAATTGGTGGAGAATTAACAATTTGGGTCATCTTAGTTTCCAAATTGCTTAAAAGTTTTATATTGTCCTTAATATTAAATTCAGGAATATTCGCAATTGGATTATCTTTTAGACAACTAAGTGAAACAATTGAAAGGAAAATTATTATTATCCCCCATTGAAGAAATTTAAGGATTTGGTCCCGTGTTATACGCATAATTTTTTATATTCTGTTGAAGGAACAAAAATGGGGCCCAATCATTAGACCTTTGCAATAAATAATTGTATGTGAATGTGCAGGCACCTTTATCTAGAGTTGCAGCATCATATCCTAAGATTCTTAAATATGCAACAATCATAGCACTATTGATACCCGAGACGCTGTATATTATTATTTTTTTAGATAAAGGAAGTGTCTGGAGCCCTGATGTACTTAACAAATGTATACCAGGTATATATAGAAAAGAAGCTGGCAACGCAATGGTACCAACCAGCGGTATATCTGAATTGTACAATTGGTATTTCCCATAACATATTAAATAATAATCAGAAAATGATTCACTAAAATCTAAATTAAGAATTTGAGAACCCTGGTTGAATCCTTCAGTTACAATTTGGGAAACTCTATTTTGAGTTTGTTCTTCAATGGTAGTCCCCAGGTTACTTAAATTAATTGTAGGGAGATTGCTCAGACCATTTTTTGTATATGGATCATCTACATCGCTTGGAATTAATGTTTGCTTAAGACTATTAAGCCAAATATTGGCAAATGCTCCGTTCCATTGGGACATACCGAAATCTAAAGAATACACAGAATCAAATCCATAAAATCTTAAGAGGCTGGTAAAATAAGCTGAAGACTGACCATCATTATCAATTAAAACAATTCTAGTATACGAATTCAAATTTTTTCCATTCAAATAATTAATAATATCATTGGGCTGAACATTTATTGCACCAGGTATATGACCAGACGAATATGCATTAGAGGTTCTGATATCAATTAATAAATAAGATGCAGAATTTGCATTTACAATGTCAGCATTTACTATAGGGGGAGTATTTGTCATTATAACCATTTTGTTTTCAATGAAGCTTATTAACTTTACATTATCTGTTATATTGAAATCTACGGGATTGGAATTATTATCGTTCAAACAGCTTACAAGTATAAAAGCTATTAAAAGACTTAGAAAATATTTTAGAGAGATATTAATGAATTTCATATTTTTATCAATTTCATTTATTGGACTCTCACCGAGTCACCAGTAGCTATTCCTATGAACATTCCAATTACATTCTCACCTTGTACATTCCAAATTACTTGGTCACCTCCCTGGGAAAATGCATCATTAAGAGGTTGATTATTATTTCTGGTTTTAAAGTAATTTTGGTAAGGTACGTCAAATGCAAATACCTTTATATATCTTCTGTTAGTATAAGAAGATGATTTATATTGATCAGGCAAATCCTGAGTTCTCACAGTTATTACAGAATTAAAATCAGGTGTCTCTGATCTTACTATCTCTTGAAAATCCGGAGCGGTAGCATCATTTAATATACTCCATGCAGCACCATAAACTTCGTTGCTTTTTGCTTCTACGGTTGCTTCCAGGTATGTATTGTTATAATAGTTTGACGAAAGTATTTTTGGCCTTTCTGGAATTCTTGTAATACTATAAATAGATGTATTTCCAATTTTTGCAAATAATTCATATGTAGTGTCGGGTTTAATTGGAAGTCTATCAATAGGCATATAAATTCCATTCATAGTATAATGCAATGGAACTATCTGAATGCCATTTACTTTTATGTAACCCTCAACATTTTTCAATTCTGCTTTCGAAATACTGTACTGTTCATCAACAGGTAGAGTTTTAGTAAATGAAACTCCGGAAAAAGATTCTCCTGATCTCAATTCAGATCTTACAACAATATATTCTTTATAATCCAAATTTGGATTGACCTGCGTAATTTTATCGCAACCTGAAACAAGGATTGCAATAATTATAAATATTTTTAAAGTATACTTAATATCTCTCATAATTTTTGGGGATTAAAATTTCATATTAATACCTATTGAAGGTATAAATGGGAATAAAGAAATTTGGTTAACTTTAGGAACCGGTAGAGACCCAGAGCCACTACCCTGCTTATATGTAGTATAATAAGCAAAAGGATTTTGATGATTATATACATTGTAAAAACTAATGTATGTTTCAAACGAGTATCCCAGCCATGGGAATTTATATTTAACACTAAAATCCAGCTTGTGATAGGCAGGAAGTCTGTAGGAATTTCTATTACTATAATTGAAATGTAAATTATAGTTGTCATTAACTCCTATGTTCTGAAAACCATATTGCCCGTCTGTCAGAGTGTATCCTTGTCCTGTTGCATAAGTCCAGGTCATTCCAACTTCCCAATGTTCATCAAAGTTATAGCCTAAGACAATTGAAACATCATGTCTCCTATCATACTTGGGATAAAATACCTTCCCTGCATTAAGATAATCAAACTTCCTTTTTGTCCATGATAACGTATAACCAATCCATCCAGTTAATTTGCCAAGTCTTTTATTAACAAATAATTCAATACCGTAAGCTTCTCCTTCTCCCTTTGTAAAATTATTAGCAACAGATTCGCCAATTTCCACAGAAGGTGCATTCTGGAATTCGTATAGGTTTTTCATATCCTTGTAATAGCCTTCCAGAGAAATTAAATATTCTTTAGCACCGGAACTAAAATCGAAGCCCAGTACATATTGTCTTGACTCACTAGGATCAATTTTAGTTGAAGAAGGATACCATAAATCAGTAGGCAGGGCAATATCATTTCTTATAACCAGGTGTAAAAATTGATGCGTAATTGCAAAAGCTGTGTTAAGTGTTAAATTGTCACTTAGTAATATCTGTGCAGATATATGTGGCTCAGCTCTGAAATATTTATTTTCTTTTAAATAATAGCCTCGGATACCTATATTAGTTTTTAGCCAATCCGTAAAATTGCCCTTGTTTTCAAAAAATATTGATATTTCATTTGACACAACGTCTGGGTATTCACTAAGGGTTGTTTCTAGCCTTGGGTCATAAAAATTGCTATAAAGTAGTGAATAGTTATGAAGCACAAATTCAAGGCCGACCTTTAAAGTACTGTTTGTTAGCCAATGAATTTCTGCATTAGACTTAAAGTTTAAGTCCCTAAGTTTTGATAAAGAATAATAATTATTTGCTGTACTATTAGGAGTTTTATCCTGAAGGATTGATTGAAATTGATAATCAATGAAACTAAATGAAGATGTAATAAATAAAGAGTTCGAGTTTATATGAAGCCAGGTAAAATTAGCCATGGCATTTTTCCATTTTATATCATACTCTGATTCATTATCATCAGGATTAGTTAAATTATCGCTACTATACAGACCACTTAGTGTAATAACATTGGATTCTGAAGAATTTATGGTGATTTTTCCATTTAGATCGAAAAATCCATAAACAGGTACATTATTATTTTTGATAATATTTTTCTGTATCAGGTCATAGTACATTTTTCTTCCAGAAATCATATAAGAAGTATTACTACCTAATGGACCTTCTAGAGTAATATGGGAATTTATCAAACCTACTCCTAAAGATCCTTTTTCTTTTTGCTTAGTCCCAGATCTTAAATTTATGTCTAGCACGCTCGAAAGTCTGCCACCATATTCTGCAGGATATGCGCCTTTAATTAATCTTATGCTATGAATTGCTTCTGAGTTAAATGTGCTGGCAAAATTGCCAAGATGTGAAGGGTTATAAATTATTGCACCATCAACTAATGTTAAGTTTTGATCTGGTGAGCCACCTCGAACGTACAGCCCATTTGATAATTCATTTTCAGCCTTTACACCCGGAAGCATTTGCAATATTTTAAATAAATCTACTTCGCCGCTTAATGACGGAAGCGATTTTAGGATTTCTGGGTTTACATCGATTGTGCTACTAATAGATTCATCTTTTTTCTCACCCTGTACGATAACCTCTCTAAGATTTATGCTTTCAGGAGCTAGCATAAAATCATATTGTACACGTCCACTATTTATATCGACATTTATTTTGCTTATTAAAGTCTTATATCCAATATTTCGCGCAATTAAATAATAATTACCAGGCAAAATTTTAGGAAGAGCATAAAAACCATATGTATTTGATGCAGCACCTCTGTATGGAGTTGAATCCATGTTTAATGTATCTTTATAAAGTAAAATATTGGTTCCGATTAAGGCTTCTCCGCTAGTTGAATCCCTTACAAAACCGGAGATTGTAATGTTAGTGTTTTGGGAAAGACCCTGAACTGTAAGTAAGAGAGAAATAGTAATTGCGTAAATAGTAGTACATATTATTTTCAAGAAGTACCCCTAAAATAATTATACTGAAAGATAATTAACTAATTAGAAAATGCAACATAAAAATGATATTTTGCCATAAAATATTTATAGTGAAAAATAAAATATGAAACTTATTGGATCAAAATATTTTATGTATAAAAGGGATCATTTGTATTGCGAGACGATCCCTTTAAAAAATATCATTGAACAAACTGGCACGCCAGTTTATGTCTACAGTAAAAAATATTTTGTGGATAGATATTTAGAATTTGTTGAGGCTTTTAAGGGAATTAACAATACAATATACTATTCGGTAAAATCAAATTTCAACCTAAATGTTATTAAGCTATTTAATGATTTAGGAAGTGGTGTCGACGTCAATTCAGGCGGCGAGCTTTATAGGGCCTTAAAAGCAGGAGTTTCTCCCGATAAGATATTATTAACGGGTGTTGGAAAAACTGAGGAAGAAATTGAATTTGCTATTAAAGAAAATGTAAAATTAATTAAAGCTGAATCATTAGCGGAAGTTTATCAGATTGATAAAATTGCAGCAAACCTTAATAAAAAAATCGAAGTTGCAATCAGGGTAAATCCGGATGTCGATCCCAAAACTCATCCATATATTTCGACCGGTTTGCTGGAGAATAAATTTGGTGTTCATTCAAAAGATGCGGTAAAATTGTTTGCCGAGTGTTCCAAGCTAAAAAATATTTTTCTTACCGGTATTGATATGCATATCGGATCCCAGATATTAATTGCTGATCCTTACGTAGAAGCAGTTAAAAAATTATCTAAAATTTACTTTGAATTAAAATCTGTAGGGATTAATCTAAAACATTTTGACATTGGTGGAGGCCTTGGAATAAGATATAAAGATGAAAATCCATTCAAAATAAGCCAGCTTGCTAAAGCACTGCTTCCGTTTTTTAAAAAACTAGATTGTGAAATTTGGTTTGAACCGGGAAGATATTTAACAGCAAACGGGGGAATTCTCGTATCAAAAGTTTTATACGAAAAGAAAAATGATAATAAAAATTTTCTGATCGTCGATGTGGCAATGAATGATTTAATCAGGCCCAGTATTTATGGTGCCTACCACCATATTCAGCCTGTAAAAAAATATCCTAAAAGAGAAAAATTTGTTGCTGATGTTGTTGGTCCCGTTTGCGAGAGTGGGGATTTCCTGGCAAAGGGGAGAGAATTACGAAAAACAAAATCAGGTGAATATCTTGCTGTAATGTCTTCCGGAGCTTATGGAATGACGATGGCTTCTAATTATAATTCACGGAGACGGGCACCTGAAGTTATTGTGGATGGAGATAAGTTTTATATAACAAGAAATCGTGAAAATTTTGATCACCTGTTATATGATGAAAAAATAATAGATGAACTTCACTAAGGTCCAATCTTAGCTGCTCATTTTTCTAAGTTGTGATAAATTCTGCTTTTCGCCAAGTGCAATTAATTTATCACCCGCTTCAATCTTTGTAGATGATATTGGATTATAAATAAAACCGCCTTCAATTTTATTAATAGAAACAATTATAATATTTAAATCTTTCCTGATGGGAGATTCCGATAGGGTTTTACCGACTAATGAAGAACTATTACTAACTGTAAGTTCTTCCATTGTGAGGTCAACATTTCTTTCCCTGGCTACAACATCTATAAATTCTATAACGCCCGGGCGAAGAAGTAATTCAGCCATCCGGTTACCGCCAATTTCATATGGTTTTACAACGCGGTTAGCTCCTGCCTTTTTTAATTTTGATTCAGTCTCTTCTTCAACTGCTCTTGCAACCACGTATAAATCCTGATTTAAAACTTTAGCACTGAGTGTTGTGAAGACATTCTCCGCATCCGTGGATAATACAGCCACAAGTCCTTTTGCTTTTTGAACGCCTGCATTTGTCAGTGTTTCATCGCTTGTTGCATCTCCATTCAAATAGAGAACGTTCATATCTATCAAACGATCAATTTTATCAGATTCATTATCGATTACAACAAAATCAACTTTGGCAGCAACAAGTTCCTCACAAATATATCTGCCCATTCTACCGTAACCGCAAACGATATAATGATCTTTTAATTCTTCTAATTTTTTACTCATTCTTCTTCTCCTGAAAATTTGAGTCTCAATCAATAATTGAGCGGCTCGTCCACCGGTATAGGCAATGGAACCTACTCCTAAAACCAACAACACAATAGTAAATATTCGACCGGTATGAGAAAGTGGGTGTGTTTCCTGGAATCCGGTGGTTGTAATCGTTATAATAGTCATATAAATGGAATCCAGCATATCCCATTTTTCAATTATCATAAATCCCGTAGTGCCGATAATAAGTGTAATTAAAAGTATGGATGCACCAAGCTTTAGTTGATTTATTGTCTTTTCAATCATAAAAATGCACCAGGCTCTTAATTTTGCTAATTATATAATATAAAATAACAAACAATTTATAAAGTCTCTTATAATATTTGCTTATTTTGAATTTGAGATATTTGTTTTAAAGTTTTATTTCTAAGATATTTGTAAATAATATTATGCGGGGTAAAAATGAGAATTAAGAAAATTACTATTATATCAGTTATTGCATTTTTGGCTTTCCAGGTATCCGGCTGTCTTGTCCCCGAAAAAGTAGCCTACACAATTAACCTGGATGGAAAAACAAGTGGCACAGTTACAATGCAATTATTCAATATTAAGTCGAATGCTTCAACCGATGAGGAATTTGAAGAAGATAAAAATAATCTTTTCAATTATATAATGACGAGTGATAAACTGGTTAGCCAGTTAAAAGATGAAGGCAAAGAAATTACATCAA
>DATFMR010000027.1:0-6411 GCA_035266865.1 Ignavibacteriaceae bacterium
ATCGCCCAACAATATTGTAATTGCATTGCTGTTATTTGCAGGAGTTATAATGTCGATTTTTCCGTCTTTATTGATATCATCCAGTATTACGTTCCTGTAAGGATAATGGGGGACAGTATAACGAACCGGTTCATTTAAAAATTTTCCTTTGCCGTCACCGAATACAGCCAAAATTTCTGCACCCAAAAAATTAGTAAGAACAAGATCACAATTTCCATCATTATTCAAATCCCCGGCTGCAACACTGTGTGCATGCGGATTAAAATTGTATTTTAATGAATGATAAGGAGCCTGCTTAAAAATGCCTTGACCGTCACTAAATAAAATTGTGACTTCATTTTTTTCGTGATTCGGAATTGCAACGTCAGGATTTCCATCACTGTTAAAGTCTCCCAGCCCTATATCAGCAGGCTGATTTCCTGCAGGGAAGGGAGAACCTTGAGCAGCGGTAAAATTTCCTTTTCCATCATTTAAATAAATAGCTAGACCGCCTGTCGTCGTAACTAATAAATCGATAAACCCGTCTTTATTTAAATCAACTGCCGCTACTTTTGAAGGCTCGGTGCCAACATTGATGTTAATAGAAGACGCAGTGTCAAATAATCTTTCTTGGGGACAGCCAATAAAATTTATTGTTACAATAATTAAAAGGACATTAAATATTTTCATATTGTACTGTATATTAATTAAAAAATATAAAATATAGGTAAGGAACAATTACAGTCCAAAGAGGAATTAAAATCCAGAGCCTGCCATTAAAAATATTGTAATCTTTGAAAAGTACTTTCCATTCCTTTTTTCTTACAAAGCGTCCGAATAAAAACTCAAAAGCAAGGGTTAAAATCAGCCAGGAAAAACCCACAATAATTGCTTCTGTTTCATTCTCCAGTTTCCAGAAATTAAAAATAAAATAGCAATAAACCGACATAAATATTAATAAAGTTACTGTTGAAAGTTGATGTGCTTTGTGTTCGCCAATTTTTTTCTGATAAGTGAAATCTCTGATTGTGCCGTTAATTATTGCGACTATTAAGAGACCGAACCACGTGATAAATATCATAAATTTATTCCCCAATTGTTCAGTTATAATTTTTTTAAGTATAGTTATTTAAGCGGACGTTTCTTTATCATCCCGCCTTTGGTGTCTTTTATACTATTCATTATTACAAATGCGTTTGGATCAACTTTCTCAATTTCTGTATTCAGATTCCTTATTTCAAGACGGGTTATAACAGTGTAAATAATTTTTATGTCTTTTTGTTCATCACCCGGTTTTGCCAGTCCTTTTTCGCCTTTATAAACAGTTACACCTCGCTGCAGATTCTGTAATATCATTTGCCTGATCTCTTCATATTTATCCGAGATAATGGTAACACCGGTGTATTCCTCTATTCCTTCTATAATAAAATCAACTGTTTTTGATGCTGCCAGGTAAGTAAGAATGGAATATAAAGCTGTTTCAATAGAAAGAAGATAAGCGGCTGCTGAGAAGATAACAATATTTATTATCAGAATAACATCACCAACAGTTAATGTTGTTTTCCTGTTAAGAAAAATTGCGAGAACTTCAGTACCATCGATAACAGCTCCGCCTCTTACAGATAATCCAATTCCTGCACCCAGAAAAAACCCGCCAAAAACTGATACCAGCAATTTATCATGTGTGATATATGGGTATGGAATAAAAGCTACAACCAGTGCGAGTCCCAAAATTGCGAGCGAAGTTTTTAGTACAAATTTTTTCCCAAGTATTTTTAAGCCAAAAATAATGAACGGAATATTTACAGCAATAATTAATAATGAAAGGGAAATGCCCGTTACTTCGGTAATTAAAAGAGAGATTCCTGTTGCACCGCCGTCTATAAATTGGTTGGGCAAAAGAAAACTTTTTAATCCAAAGCCCGCTGAAAAGATTCCGAGAATGATTAATAAAGCGTCGAACAATAAATATTTTACGGTAACACTTGCTTCGTACAATCTTTTCTTAAAATCCTTATCAGGCTGGTCATTATTATTGCGGCCAGGTTTGTTCTTTTTGCGTAGAACTATCTCAGTTACAAATCGCGTCCAGATAGAGTTCATAAAAATCTATTAAATGAAATTCAGTGAGAAAATAGGAATTTATCTTTGACGGAATTTATGAATAAAATAGTGAAAACCTAACTGGAAATATAAATTATTGCGCCTTAATATCTGATTTTAGAAACCAGTGTAGAAATCCACAATTATTGCATATAAGTACATCTGCAGCCGGGTTTGCCCAATCAAGATCAAAGAAAGTTAATCCTTTTGTATTTAATTGTGCACGGCGGGTTTTAAATTTATCGTTTCCACAATGCTGACAGGAAACGGATTTACCTGATACAGAATACTGTGCAGGTATCTCATTCTTTTTCATTTTTTATTCTTCCTTCATTGTTGATATAATTAAGTAATAAATTATGTATAATTTTAAAAAATTTCTTTTGGCAGTTTTCCGGTTTTATCAAAAAACCATCTGAAACATTTATGAGCTACGTCAACCGGCTCGCAAAACATCATAGGGCAGCCGCCTGGAATAATTTTTAATCCGAGTTCTTTTGCCCTTTGAACTGCTTTCTCATCGTAACTTCCATTTCCAAAGGATTGATGAATCCATACATCCTCTATTTTTAATTTTCCACACTCTTCAACTAATTTTAACGTGGCATCCGGTTTTGTACCAATTACAACACCTTCAACATTCCCGGGAATTGATTCAAGATCAGGATAGCAAATATCACCTTCAATTTTTTCTGCGAAAGGATTTACAGGAAAAACATCATAACTGGTAGCTTTTAACTTTTTATAGATAGCATTTGCAGCAGTATCTCCCTTGCGAGAGACCCCGGCAACAGCAATTTTTTTATGTGAAAGGAATTCGTTTGCGGCTTGTTTTAATGTGCTCATTATGTCCCCCAAAATTAATATTACACACTAAATTTAACCAGTTGGGTGGAATGATGTCAATAGGAAAGAGTGTTAATCTATAAATTAATTACCGAATAATCATTTTTTAATGGTTCTTTGAATCCATTTAATATATGAGGAAACTCTCGTATAATATTCTGTGACTCCGTATAGTCCTTCTTTTCCATTTGTTGCCTTTGTGCTTTGCCCTGAACTTATACCTGCAATAAAATATTTACCGTTTAATTTTATAAAAGCAGGACCGCTGCTGTCACCGGGCCCGCTTATGCCTTCCATCTTTGTAACCCGGTCGGGATTTTTTCGCGGATCATCAAATTTCCACTTTAAATAGTATTCGGTTGATTCATCCACAAGATTTGTTGCAGCCCTGAATTTACCATCATTGCCTTTCGGGCCGGTTAAACCGGTTCCGAAATCTCCGTTACCTACTATTATTACTTCTTTATTTAATTCATCCTTATCGCGGTAAAAATTAACAGTTGTAGCATTTTGAATTCTCTTTTTCAATTTTATTAATGCAATATCTTCCGGTCTCCCGTGTTCAAGCCAGCCCGGGTGGATAATTATTTTTTCAACTTCAAGTGAATCTTTGTCCAAAATTAATTTTTGTCCTTCTTTTATTGTCTCACCTACATGTGCGGCGCTTAAAATCCATTGATCTGAAATTAAAGTGCCGGCTACATCCGTTGAATTATATCTTACTACTGATTTGGTTACGGGAAGCTCATTTGCAAATTTTAAATAAGCTGAATCTTCTACATCATGACGGATAATTATCGGTTGTTTATTAATAGGTGAAATGACTAAGATAACAATTGATAGAAGCGTAATTAAATTCATAATCAGTATCTTTTATTTAAAAATTTATAGCTATTCATACTTTAGCGAGTTTACTGGATTTGTATTTATAGCTTTGAAAATTTTATATGCAATTGTAGTTAATGCAATAAAAATCGAGATACAACTTCCTGCCAGGAACAACAAAGGATCGATATTGATTCTATAAGCAAAATCATTTAGCCAGTCGCCAAGAAATAAATAAGCCACAGGCCATGCAAAAAGATTTGATATAATCATAAGTATTAAAAATTCCTTTGAAACCAGGTTAATAATACTAATAGATCCTGCGCCAAGAATTTTTCTTATTCCTATTTCTTTTGTCTTATTATTTAGTAAATGAATCATCATTGAATAAAGACCAAGGCAAGCAATAAAAATTGCAATAGCAGTTAAGATTGAAATGATTTTCATATTCCTTTGATCTGCCAGGTAAAGACTGTTAAAATCTTCGTCCAAAAACGATAACGTAAATGGATGTTCCTTATCAAACTTCTTCCAAATATTTTCAATAAATGAAATAGTTTCGGGTATTTCCTGGTTCTTGATTTTAATTGAAATTTTTGAATACCATTGTTGAGGAGGAATAAATAGTATCATCGGATCAATTTGTTGATGAAGTGAACGATAATTAAAATCTTTAACTACACCAATTATGTTTCCCCACTTTCTGCCAATGGCATCGAAGGAAATTTTCTTCGCAAGAGGATCGTCCCAGCCCAGCGCCTTGGCGGCCGCTTCATTTATAAGGTATGAATTTTTATCACTTTCAATATTCCTGTTGAAATTTCTTCCCTCAATAATCTTCATTTTATATAAAGGAATAAAATTTTCATCCACAGCTAAAACTCTTGCCTGGGGCAACTCCGACTGCTTTTTGTCTTCTGCCTGGTAGGGAATTCCCCAATCACTTCCACCCGGCAAATTAGCACTAAAACTTGTTGTCAGGATTTGTGGATTGGATTTTAGTTCATTTTTAAAAGCACTTAAATTATTTATAATATTTGTTGATCTCAGTGGGAATGTAACTACCTGATCTGTTTGAAATCCCTTATCCTTCGAGATTACATATTGCATCTGCTTATATATTAAAATAGAGGAAATTATCAGAAAGCTGGTTATGGCAAATTGAAAAACTACTATTATTCTTCTTAAAAAATTTCTGTTGGAAATTTTAGCCGTTCCTTTTAAAATTGAAATTGGCTGGAACGATGATAATACAAAAGCAGGATAAATTCCGCTTATTATTCCGATGAACAAAATTACAGCAAAAAGTTGCAAAAGAAATTCGATGTTATTAAAAACATCGGTATCTAAATTTATTTGGAAAAAATTATTAACAGTTGGGAGTAATAATTCAACAGTAAATATTGAAATAATAAATACGATGATACTGTAAACAATAGTCTCACCTATAAACTGCATAATAAGTTGTATTTTTTTAGCCCCCATTGATTTACGAAGCGCGACTTCCTTTGCGCGGTTTACAGATCTTGCTGTAGTAAGATTTATATAGTTGACTACTGCTATCAATAAAATAAGTACACCTATAATTGAAAAAAGATATATCGTATAGATATCTTGATTCGTTCCAATTTCTCTGCTTAAATGAGAATTTAAATGAATACTTGTCAAAGGCTGAAGTTGAGCGGTTTCATTCCAGCTTGGGTCAGAGATTTTTGTTTTTAACCAGGGAGTGATTTTTTTTGCGAATTCGTTTGCATTAACATTCTTTCCCAATTCTAGGTAGGTATAAAACTGGAGCCATTTCCAGTTATTTACCCATCTTGCTTTGTTCATCGATTCAGGAACGAGAAATGAAAATGTAAAGTGAGAGTTTGAAGGAATATTTTCTAGTACTCCTGTAACTGTGTAATCTTTTTTTGAGTCTCCATCATTTATTGTTATAATTTTTCCAAGGGGATCAATATTTCTAAATATTCTCTGTGCCAGCGCTCCGCTTATTACTATCGAATAAGGATTTACAAGGGCAGAACCAGGATTACCTTCGCCTAATTTAAATGAAAAGATATCGAAGAAACTGGAATCGGCGTATAACCCTTCAGAATCATAAAATTTATTGTCTTTATCTTCAATGAGTGCTTCTCCAAATTGCTGCAATCTTACAAAATTCTTCACTTCTGGAAATGATTCTTTTAATCCTGGTGCCCAAAGATCGGGAGTACTTGCAAAATTAGTTGTTGTAAGCCTGTAAATATTGTCCTTGTTTTTATGAAACTGATCAAAGCTCAGATGAAATCTTACGAAGTATGCAATTAATATAAAGCAGGTAAAACCCAGTGTAAATCCGGCTATATTTATAAAAGAATGACTTTTGTGTTTCCTGAGCATTCTGAACGCAATCTTCAAATAGTTTGCGGCCAGAATCAGTATTCCGCCATTTTCATTCCAGATATTTTTATTGTTCACCGGTGAGTCGGCTTTTAAGAATTCACTACCGATATTTTCGGTATCCCCGATTTCTCTTAGAGCGATTTCAAAAGATTCTTTTTCTTCTTTCCCGCTACTAATATAAACTTCAATTCTATCGCGGAGGTGAGATTCAAGCTCCTCTATATACCCATCTTCAAGTGATGAAAAACTACGAAGAGATTTTTTCCAATT
>DATFMR010000028.1:0-95712 GCA_035266865.1 Ignavibacteriaceae bacterium
GGAAGAAATAACCCCGAATCATAAATCTCTTTTAAAGTTTTATAAGGTGCTTTGTCGCCGAGAGAAGCCAAATAATTATTTAAATCATACTGAAAAGTTTCCTTCCAGATTTCCTCAATCAATGCATCATAATCAGGAATATAAAACGGCTCTACTATTACCGCTCCCTGTTTTTCCAAATCTTCAACAGCCTGCTGAAACTTATTTTTAATTTGCGGATCAATTGTTGGTTCCTCAAGATATTTTGTAAAAACAGCTATTCGTGCACCTTTCAATCCATCTTTTACAAGGAATTGTGTGTAGTTTTCAGGAACTTTCCCTTCAGATAATTTTGTAATTGGATCAGCCGGATCATAACCTGCAATTACCTGTAAAACTTTTACAGCGTCTTCCACAGTCCGAGCCAAAGGTCCGGCAATATCGTTGCGTGAGTACAATGGTATAATTCCATCACGACTAGTCAAGCCCATTGTAGAACGAATTCCTACTAAGCCGCAATGAGAAGCCGGTCCGCGGATAGAATTACCCGTATCAGACCCCATACCGAGAACTGCAAAATTTGCTGAAACTGAAGCACCAGTTCCTCCGCTTGAGCCGGCAGGTACTCTTGTTAAATCGTAGGGATTTCTCGTAATTCCTGCAATTGAACTTACAGTAACAACATTGCTGAAAGCCCATTCAGCCATATTTGTTTTACCCAAAATTATTGCTCCTGCTTCTCGAAGTTTTCTAACCTGGGATGCATCATCAGGAGGAATTGATCCTTTCATTGCAAGCGACCCGCCGGCTGTCTGCATATTGTAAGTATCAAAATTATCTTTTACCAAAATCGGAATTCCCTGCAGCGGAAGAAGTTTTCCTGTTTTCTTAAATAATGCATCAAGTGAATCTGCTTCTATAAGTGCACGTTTATTTAGAACTACTATGGAATTTAGCCTTGTAGATTGATCGTATTTTGCAATTCTATCAAAGTAAATTTGCACAAGCTGGTGCGCAGTCAATGTTCCTGATCTATATGCATCGTGAACTTCTGATATCGTAGTTTCTAAAACATTAAAATTTTCAGAATTTTGTGCAAAGCCTAAAAAATTCAAGCTAATTATTGTTATGGCAAGAAGGAATGACTTTTTCATTTTACATCCTTTTGTTTCAACTATTATTCAACTTACTCTAATTTATTGATTTTTTCAAAAACTGATTTAATCTATTATATTACATCATAATAATATTTAAACTATTAAATGTTTCATCAATCATTTTCACTTATATATTTAGTTGATCTTGCCGGAGTTGCAGTTTTCTCAATAAGCGGTGCACTTTCGGCAGGAAGAAAAGGGCTAGATCTCCTTGGCGTCCTTGTAATTTCAATTGTTACTGCAATTGGTGGCGGAACTCTTCGGGATCTCTTATTAAACCGCCATCCTATTTTCTGGATTGCCGATCCTGATTACCTGATAATAATTATTGCCGCTGCTTTATTTACAATATTTTATGTGCGATTAAGAAAACCTCCCGGTAATGCATTATTAATTGCCGATGCTTTGGGACTTTCATTTTTTGTTATATCCGGTACCCAAATAGCGGAAACTGCCGGGATGCACCCGATTATAATTATTATTATGGGAACTATGACAGGTGTAGCAGGAGGAGTAATTCGTGATATATTAAGTGCAGAGGTTCCTTTGATTTTAAGAAGGGATATTTATGCTACGGCTGCAATTTTAGGCTCCGGTATTTATCTTATTAGTCAACAGCTTGGAGCAGTAAAAGAGATCGCATTCTTTGCCGGATTTATTACTATTGTAGTCCTCCGACTTTTAGCAATTATAAAAGGATTGAGACTTCCGGTTTTTAAATTACCGGTTGAACCTAAATAATTTTTATTGATAAATAATCCGGATAAGATGCATGCAAAAAGTATCCATATTTGTTGACGTTCAGAATATCTACTACACAACAAAAGAATTTCATAACTGTCATTTTGATTATAACGCTTTTTGGTCACGCGCTACCTCAAACAGGCAAGTTGTAAAAGCTATTGCTTATGCAATTTATAAAGCCGATGAAAAGCAAAAACAATTCCAAAACATTTTAAGAGGAATCGGATTCGAAATAAAGCTCAAACCTTTTATTCAAAGAAGTGATGGTTCCGCAAAAGGTGATTGGGATGTTGGGATAACTCTCGATGTTATGGAATATGCCAGGGAATCTGATGTGATTATTCTCGCAAGCGGAGATGGAGATTTTGATTTATTAATTAATAAAGTTAAAAATAACCTTGGTGTCCAAGTTGAAGTTTATGGTGTACCTCAATTTACAGCGGACTCATTAATTAGTTCAGCATCGAAGTTTATTCCAATTGAAAATGAATTGCTGCTAAAACCAAAGAGCAACGGAAATAAATAAATACTCAGCCAAATAATGATCCGCTTCACGGAATTACTTTAGAAATAATGCTTAACAGGCTTGTGGATTTCTATGGCTGGGATAAGCTTGGCAGACACATTGATATTAATTGTTTCAACAGTAACCCGTCTATTAAATCAAGTCTGAAATTTTTAAGAAAAACTCCCTGGGCTCAGGAAAAGCTTGAAAATTTTTATCTCTATTATGGAAACCCGCCATGGAGAAAGGAAGATTCCTAATTCTTAATCTAAAAAGTAAATAATTTCAAAATGCTGCAGGGAAGCGGTCCATACTTTCCCCCCAAAAATGCCAAAATTATTTTTTATTTTTCTCTATTAACTTCTTAGCCGAATTGTAAACGTTCTCGGCTGTAAAACCATATCCTTTCATAACATCTTTCAGCGGTGCAGAAGCCCCGAATTGTTCAATACTCAGGGAGTCACCATCTTCAGTAACATATTTTGCCCAGCCCTGGCTCACTCCAGCTTCAACAGAAAATCTTGTACGAATTGATTTGGGGAATACACTTTCTTTGTAATCATCGGGTTGTTTTTCAAATAATTCCCAGCTAGGGAAAGAAACCATTCTTGCTTTTATTCCTTCTGAATTTAATTTTTCAGCAGCCTCAAGAGTGATTGATACTTCTGAGCCTGTAGCCATCAGAATTATGTCGGGTGTACCTTCTGAATCTTTTAAAACGTAGGCTCCTTTTAATAGATTATTGGCCGAAGAATATTTCTTCTGATCAATTACAGGAAGTTTTTGCCTTGTTAATATTAATGCAACAGGACTTCCTTCATGCTCAATTGCAGCCTGCCATGCATAAGCCGATTCATTTGCATCTGCAGGACGAATAACAACAACTTTTGGAATTGCTCTGACTGCGGCAAGATGTTCAATTGGTTGGTGAGTGGGACCGTCTTCTCCAAGTCCAATGCTGTCGTGTGTAAATACGTAAATCGGTCGTGCACCCGACAAAGCACCAAGACGTATTGCAGGACGGAGATAATCTGAAAAAACAAAAAATGTAGCACCAAATGGAATTACACCGCCGTACATTGCCATACCGTTTAATATGCTAGCCATTCCGTGCTCGCGAACACCGTAGTGAATACTCCTGTTTTCATAATGTTCAGCAGAAAGGCTGCCGTAATCATTCATAAAAGTATCAGTTGAAGGATGAAGATCAGCAGAGCCTCCTAAAAATCCGGGCAAATATGGTGCTATAGAATTTATTGTTTTACCTGAAGATGTTCTTGTAGCGATTGGTTTGCCGTCATTTTCAAAAACAGGAAGATGTTTTTTCCATTCATCTCCAATTTTTCCTTTCATTAGAGATTCAAATAATTTTGCATCATCGGGATATTTTTCCTTATACTTAAGAAATAAACCGTTCCATTCATCCTCAGCTTCATCTCCCTGTATTTTTATATTCTTAAAAAAATCAGATACTTCATCAGGGATATAAAATGTTTTATCTTCCGGCCAGTTAAGATTTTTCTTTGTCAGTTTAACTTCATCTTCACCAAGCGGGGATCCGTGTACACCTGCCGTATCCTGCTTATGAGGACTGCCGTAACCAATGTGAGTATCAGTTACAATCAAGGAAGGTTTATCTGAAGTTTTTTGTGCTTCTTCAATTGCTTTTTGCAGATCGTCAACATTATTTACATTTTTTACGTGTTGAACATGCCATCCGTAGGATTTAAATCTTTCAGGAATATCTTCCGAAAAAGCAAGACTTGTAGAACCATCAATTGAAATGTGGTTATTATCATAAAAGAAAATAATTTTTCCTAGTTTTAAGTGACCTGCAATTGAAGCTGTCTCGTGTGAAACCCCTTCCATTAAATCACCATCACTGCAAATTCCATAAATAAAATGATCGAGAATTTTGATATCATCTTTATTAAAAATTGCACCAAGATGTGCCTGGGCTAATGCCATTCCGACTGCATTTGAAATTCCCTGCCCAAGCGGACCGGTTGTTGTCTCTACACCGGGAGTTAATTTAAATTCAGGGTGCCCGGGTGTTATACTTTTCCATTGTCTGAAATTTTTCAGATCATCCATAGAAACTTTATAGCCGCATAAATGCAAAATTGAATAAAGCAGCATACTTCCGTGACCGGCGGATAAAACAAACCTATCACGATTCAGCCAGTTGGGGTCGTTCGGATTGTGTTTCATATATTTTGAATATAAGGTATATGCTATAGGTGCACATCCCATTGGCATTCCCGGATGACCGGAATTTGCTTTTTGAACTCCGTCAACTGCTAAAAATCTAATTGTATTAATCGCTTGTTCATCAAATTGTTTGTTCTTTACTGCCATTCTAAACTCCGTAATAAAAGTGTAATTCTTTGTATCAATTATGTAAATATATTAAAAAGCATTTACAGTTTATAAATTTTTGAAGTTAAACTGCTTATTTCTTTATATAAATATTATGACAGGGTAAGGTCAAGTTAAAACGGGGATAAAATTATTTACTGGAGAGAAAATGCAACTAATAGGTGCCACAAACATATTGTGGCACCCTGAACATATTAAATTATTTTGAATTTATTTCATTCATAAGCTCATCCACAGCAGCTTTTAATTGTTCATCTTTATTCATAGCCCGGGCATTTGGGGATTCTTCAACTACAATATCAGGAATTGCAGGACCCCATTCCATATTTTTTTCAGTCGCTTTTACGTACCATCCACGGAAAGGTAATCTTACAAAAGATCCATCAATTAATCCCCTTCCCCCAGTTGAAATTACCGCTCCGAAAGTGGGTTCACCCACAAGTGTGCCTATGTTCAATGTTTTGTAGGCATGTGAAAATATTTCAGCATTTGAGTAACTGGAAGAATTACACATTGCTATTGATGGTTTTGTCCAGGCAGCAAAAGGAAGTCTCTCGCCAAGCGGATAATAACCTGTGAAATTCGTTTGTTCTTTTTTAAGGTTATCAGCAGCGCCCCTGGGAATTGTATAAGCATGCTGGCGATAAGTTAAAACTGTCATCAGGTAATCAGTTGTCCAACCACCACCGTTAAATCTTACATCTATAACAATTCCTTCTTTTCCAAGACCGGTTGCAGTCAGTTCTCTTTCAAATCTTTCAAAGCTTGGCCAGTTCATTCCCTGGATATGAATATAACCAAGTTTACCGTTCGAATATTTATCAGTTAGTTTCCTGTGTTCTTCAACCCACTCTTCATAAAGATCGGAAGAAATTGATGACGTTGGTCTAATTACAACTTCTCTTTCATTACCGTTTTTATCTTTAACATTCAACAATACTCTTCTATTATTTTTATTTACAAAGAAAGAGTAAAAATTTGAATTTTCAGTAACAGGTTCACCATCAATAGAATTAATTACGTCTCCTTCGTTTAGTTTACTTTCTGTTTTATCCGCGGGTGTATTTGGAATTACGTGTTCAATCAAAACACCATCTTTAACCGGACCTACTTCAATTCCCAGCAGTCCTGTAGTTTCCCTCTCTGTTTCTGATCTGTCAGAACCGTACATTCCCTGGTGACTTGAATTCAACTCTCCCAGCATATAATTAAATATATCCCTAAAATCTTTTTCTGTAGAAGCAATAATTGCCCATGGTTCATATTTTTTCTTTAAAACATTCCAGTCTTTTCCGTGGAAATCCGGATCATAGAATCCATTATTTAAAGTCCTCCATGCTTCTTCAAATATTTGTTTTCTTTCCACAGGAAAATCTATTTTCATTTGAGCTGCAAATGGCAGGCTTTCCTCTTTACTTGATTTGATATCCAACCGGCTTAATTTCCCGCCGGGTTTTAACATAAATAAATACTTGCCATCATTTTGTAAACTTACTGCATATGGTCGTGTATTTCCTTTTGTAAGTTGAGTAAGCTTTTTACCATCCCAATTAATACTGTAAAGATCCTGATCTGCATCATATGATTGGTTAGAATTTCTATTTGCAACAAAGTAAAATGTTTCTCCGTCTTTTGAAATTGCTACATCTGATTCATTTCCCGGCAAACCAGTAACCTGTACAAGCCTGTCGTAAATTTTATCAAAGTCTATTTCAATCGGTTTAACACCTGAACTGTCCTTATCCTTTTTATCTGTTTTCTTGTCGCTATCATCAAATTCATCCCAATCCTGTTTAGTTTTTTCCCAGTCTTTTTTATTTAGCCAGACAAACCAAACATCGTTATCCCCATTGTTTCTGCTGGAAATAAATCCGAGTTTTTTTCCGTCCATACTCCACACAGGCGAATAATCCCCTTTCGGGTGCATGCTTATATTAACCGGTTTCTGAGAATTATCGGCAGGCTGAATATATATCTCATCATTAAAATCCAGATCAGGCATTGAATATGCGAGCCACCTGCTGTCCGGGCTCCAGGTAACTCCATCAGGAGTAGCCCATCCATTTAATAATGTTTTTGAATTACTCATTTTACCATCAGCGTTTATATCTGCTACTATAAACTCTCCGTTGCCTCTTACGTAAGCAATCTTTTTACCGTCAGGTGAAATGACAGGATCAGATTCATCTTCGGGTGTATTTGTTAATCTTATTGTTTCGTGTTTCAAACTTTTAAACAAATTCTTTTCATTTTTATCCGATGAGCGAACAAGATAGAGATCAAATTGTCCTTCCCTGTCGGATGAAAAAACAATTGATGTATCACACAACCAGTTAATATTCATATCACGATATGGATTATTTGTAACATCTACAGTCAGGCTTTTTTCTTTATCATTTTCGGTTACAAAAACATCTCCTCTAATAACAAGAGCTGAATATTTACCATTTGGAGAAACTGCATATTCGTCAGCGCGATTGCTATAATTTTTATAAACCACAGGATCGAACCTGTAATCATCAGAGACATTAATGTTTACTTTTACTGGGCTTCCATTATCCAGATTCATAAAATAAATATCGGTTTGTCTTTCCATCGCGATTGATTTACCATTTCTGCTGACATCAAAATACCTGACTCCATCGTCTGTAAATTTTGATACCTGTGTCGGTGAACCGATAGGTTTTCCATTATCGTCAATCGACATTTTAAAAACATTATATTTTCCGCTACGGGCACTTAAAAAATAGATTGTTCTTGAATCACTCCAGTCAGGATAAAAATCCTGTCCTTCATAACTAGTGATCCGGGAATAACCTTTTGTTTTTGTATCGTAAATCCAGAGGTCTTTATTAGCAGGACCTTTATAGTCTTCTCTTTCAAGTCTGCAGGATCCTTTAACAAAAGCAATAAACCGATTATCAGGAGACATTGTTGGCATATAGCCAAGAGCATCTAAAATTCGAACCGGTGTTCCACCATCCGGAGATACTTTATACAATTCATTGTCCCACTCAATCTGCCTGTAATCTCTTTTGGTTTCGAACAAAAGATCTCCACTTGTTGTCCAGTCGCTCAAATTATCGCCAGAAGAACGGTAGGTCAATCTTTTTGCGAAACCGCCGTTTGAAGGAATTGTAAAAATGTCATTGTTACTGTAGCGGTCACTTGAAAAAGCAATTAAATTATCGTCTGGACTCCATTTGGGTGTTCCATCGTAAGCTTCGTGAATTGTTAATCGGGTTGCCGTTCCTCCACCTGCCGGCACTGTCCAGATGTCACCCTGAAAGGAAAATGCGATTTTCGAGCCAACTGAATTTAGAGCTGGATATCTAACGAAGGGTGAATTATCCTGGGCAAAAATTCCTATCGAACCAAAAATTAAAATAAAAATAAGATTTTTGAATAGCCTGGACATTATAACTACCTCCATTATAGTTGCAAAAAAGCTTAAAATTTCCCAAAATTCAACAAAAATCTAATGGAATATTTCGTGAATCCAAAGTAAAATTAAGGGAACGGCAAATAGATATGATGGGCTATTAAACAGCATATTAATATTTTACTTTTGTCCAAAATTTTATATTTTTCTTACTGTATTCACATCAATATTGGGGATAATTATGGAAACAGCTGCTTTAGAAAACCGCACACTTTATCGTCTGCCCTGGTCATTACCCGATAACGCCATTTCCTGGCTGGAACCTACATCACTTTGCAATCTTGCCTGCGATGGTTGCTACAGGGAAAATGAAAAAGACTCTCACAAAAGTTTTGAGGATGTAAAAAAAGAGCTTGATGTTTTCCAGAAATATAGAAATACCGATTGTATCTCTATTGCGGGTGGAGACCCACTTTTATATCCAAATATTATTGAACTTGTAAGAGAAATAAAATCACGCGACTTAAAACCAATTATTAACACAAACGGGAAAGCCTTAACTAAAGAACTTTTGCTTGAATTAAAAAAAGCCGGAGTTTATGGTTTTACTTTTCATGTAGACAGCAAGCAGGGACGCGGCGGTGAGTGGAAGGGTAAAAATGAAATTGAGTTAAACCAATTAAGATATCATTATGCAAAAATGCTTGCAGGTGCCGGAAACATTTCCTGTTCATTTAATTCAACTGTTTATGAAGATACTTTAAAGTACGTGCCTGAAATGGTTGGGTGGGCTGAAAAAAATATTGATATAGTTCAGACGATGGTATTTATTGCATTTAGGCATGTTGTACCTCAAATGAAATTTGATTGGTTTGCAGGTGGACAAAAAGTTGACTGGCAAAATATTATGTATCACTCAGACAACGTAAGAAAAGTTGATATTCTTTCCACTGATGTACTTGCAAAAGTTAGAGAAAAATTTCCCGACTTTACTCCCTGCTCTTATTTAAATGGAACAGAAAAAGCGGATTCATATAAATGGCTGCTTACTGAAAGAGTGGGAAGCAAAAATAAAATTTACGGTTACCTCGGTCCAAAATTTATGGAACTGATGATGGCTGGCCATCATTTCTTTAAAGGAACGTATCTTTCCTATGCTTCACCAAGTTTAACAAGGAAAGGAAGAATGACTTTATTGCTTCTTACTCCTTTTGATAAAAGTGTAAGGAAAGCAGCTAAATATTTGCTAAAAAATCCTATCCGGTGGTTTAAAAAATTATATATGCAATCTATTATGTTTATTCAACCAGTTGATTTTATGCCGGGAGGCGAACAAAGCATGTGTGACGGTTGCCCGGATATTACAGTTCACGAAGGTAATTTGGTTTGGTCGTGCAGACTTGAAGAACAAAAGAAATTTGGAACTTTCCTCCGATCAGTTCCAAGATAACTGGTAAAATATTAAACATTTAGCCGCTGTATATAGCACAGCGGCTTTTTTATTGCATTTTTTAAACTATATTTTCATAAATTCCTTGCAACAAATTTGAAAAAATAAAATGACATTAAAACTTACATCGAAACTTATTTTTGCCTCGGTATTTGTTGTACTTGTTATATTTTTTAGCATTGCCCTGGGAATTGTTGATTTTTCAGTTGTCAAAAAAACTGATTCTACTGAACAAACTCTTGTTCTAAAACAAATAGAAAATATTGGTAAACTTGAGTTAGTTAAATTCAACTTTAACGATGTAATGGAAGAATCTATAATAAGGAAGCTTTTTGATGTAGACAATCTGGCTCCTGACAGTAGAGTACTGCTGCTTATAAACGGAGAAGCCGCAGCTTGTGTAGATCTAGAAAAGCTTACTAAAGATGATATTATTTCCAGCGAAGATAGTATAACAATATTTCTCCCACAGCCTGAAATATGTTACTCAAAAATAAATCATGAGCGTTCAAAGATATATGATGAAAATTTTGTTGCTCGTGTCTTTAATCCTGAATTGATAGACAAGGCCTATAAAAATGCAGAAATAAAAATAAAATCAGAAGCAATTAACCTTGGCATACTCGTTCAGGCTAGACAAAACGCAAAAAAAATAATAGGTGCGTTTTTAAGAGGAGTAACTAAAAAGAAAGTAATAATAGAATTTAAAGCCAGTATAAAAAAAATGGAGGAATAAATTCTCCATTACATTCCCATTTAGATAGGTAAAGTTAAATTTTGTAAATCGGTGTATTTTTGTCATCATCCGCTCCGTGTATACTTCTTCCGGAACCCGGATACGGCCCTGCAACCTGTTGGCTTCGGGCCACTGTCTGATCAATTTTTAATTTTTCTCTTATTTTTTGATATCTTTGTAACACAATTTGATGTTTAGCAATTTCATCCTGTAGTCTTTTTTTAACAGACGCCAGTTTCGATATTTCAGTTTTTTGGTTTTCCTGTTCCAATTTTACATTGCTGATTGAATTTTGTAGTTCTACTAATTCCTTCATTGCATCAGTGACTTTATTTCTTGCTTCCTCTAATTGAGTATCATAATCTTTTAATTCTTCCTGGATTTTCTTTCTTCTTTCGTCAGATTTATTATAGCTATTAACCATCGTAGTAAATAGAGCTCTTATTTCCTGGTCAAGATTATCTCTCTTTTTCTGAATCAATTCGGTTTCAAGTTTGATGTCTTCATTAAATCCTTTCCTGTCCTTAACTTCCAGCATATACTTGTCAAGCTCCAGTTTCATCATTTCTTTCTGTTGACCAAAATTTCTAACCATGCCTTCAACAGTTTCAAGTTCTGCTTTGCGCATATTAAGAACTCGTTCACTTTCTTCGAGTGCTGTTATTTTCTCAAACAAAGCCTGATCACGTTCATCAATATCCTTCTCTTTTTTTAGCACTATCTGTTCAAGAACATTTCTTTTTTTATTTATTTCATTGAGATCTTTACTAAACTTCTGAAACATTTTCGAAAACCTGTTTTCCAGTTCAGAATTACTTTGTTCCATTTCTGATTTTCTTTTTTCAAGCAGAGGTACAAGTTCTTTTAGCTTATTGTTTTGTTCAGAAAGTCTTGTAGCAATATCTTTTTCAGAATTCAAATCCTTTTCAAGCTCTTCTTTCATTTGCCTAATTTTTTCAGCTTCACTTTTCATTTCAGAATTTTTCTTTTCCACTTCCATAAGTTCAATATTAAGGCGTGAAAATTTCTGCGCTTTAATACTAATTGATTGTTCTATTTCATAAAGTTCTTTCCCTTTTTTATTAAATTCATCGAGGACCCTGTCTCTTTCGTTCATTGCGTTCTCAAGCATTATTTTTTCTTCTTCTCTCTCTTTTATCTTATCCTCAATTTCCTTAAGGTTTCTGTTTTTCTTGTTTTCTTCAATTGAAAGTTCTTCAATTTTCTTTTTATGTTCTGCTTCTTCCTCCTTCAGTCTTTCAGCTTTTTGAGTAAGAAAGGAAACAATACTTTCTTTTTCTTCAATCTGTTTATCAAGATCATTCTGCATTTCTATTAATTTAAGACCTCTTTCTTCAATATCCCTTACTTCATTTTCCTTCACATTTATTTTTTCAATCAGTTCCTGTTCATCATTCCTAAGTTCGTTAATCCTTGCCTGAAGACCTTCTACCTCATTTTGCATCTCCGATTGTTGTGCTTTTAATTCTTCTGTTAGTTCCTCTTTATTTTCCAGGTAATTGTTCGATTCGTGCAATTCTTCCTGTTTTCCGCTGATTGTATTTTCAATTTCGTCTAACTGGTTTGAATATGTAAGAATGGTATTTTGAAGTTCAGCCTTTTTTTCATTGAGCTCTTCAATTCTTGAATTCAGTTCTTCAAGCTGTTTTTCTTTTTCTTCATGCTGTAATTTATAGCTCTCAATTTCTTCCTTTAAGGTATGTTTGGAAGTGTTGATATCCCTGATTTCCCCCTTAAGTTTATTCAGGGCCTCTTCAAGTCTTTTTGCTCTTTCTTCCTTTCCATACATCAAGTGGAATTTATTTTTTAGCTCTGTATTTTCACTTTTTAATTGTTTAAGTTCTTTAGAATTAAAGAGTCCCATTTTAAACTCCTAACAGCTGATAAATATTAAGTTGATGGAATCGCCCAAGTTATAACCCGGTAAATGTTGAATTTAGCTAATAAAGCCCTCATTTTCAAATAAAAGATTACAGAACTTATCGTTTTTGCAGGAATTCAATAATTGCGGAACAGAAATCAGGCAAATCATTCGGTCCCCTACTTGAGATCATATTTCTATCTATCACAACACTTTTATTTACCCATTTTGCTCCTGCATTTTTCAAATCATCTTTTATTCCCGGTGTTGATGTGCATTTAAATCCTTTTATTACTCCCGCAGAAATTGGTATCCAGCCTGCATGGCAAATATGCGCAATCAATTTTCCTGATTTATGGAATGACCTGGTAAGGTTTAAAACTTTAGGAATCCGCCTGAGTTTATCCGGAGCAAATCCTCCAGGAATCACAAGTGCGTCAAATTTCCTTTCACTTATTTTATTAATTGATATATCCGATTTACAAGGATATCCATGCTTGCCAGAATAAATTTTGCTTTTTTCAGGGCCTGCAATTACTACTTCTGCGCCTTCTTCCATAAACCTTAATTTTGGATACCATAATTCAAGATCTTCATAAATATGAGCCACAAACATCAATATTTTTTTGCCTTTAAGTTTTTTCATAATTCACCTTCCCTGTATTTTTTTCTCCAGTATAACTTTTCTCTCTGCCTTTCAAGAATCATATCAGCCAATACTTCAGGAATGGAATCTCGGTTACTCCCGGAAAAAAGATCGTGTAATTTCAATTCATTCAAATCAATTCTGTAAAGCGCATTCACAAGTTTTTCATAATCATGATCCAGCAGGTATGAAATTTTAGATATAAGAAATTTTCTAATCTCTTCAATTGAATACAATTCATCTTTAGCAGGAAGATTTTCAATCCCAATTTTATTCATATCACCAGAAATAAATTCTGCTATTTCCTTTATGTCGTTGTTATTTTCTTTACTCATCAGACTTATTTATTAATGAATATTTCATTCCCTTTGTTTGCAGCAGGTAAATCAGCCTGTAACTTAAATAAGAAAAAAATGGAGCACTTGCAACATCAACTGCATAATGCACGTGCTGGAGCAACACACTAATTCCGACAATAATTGTGAGTACTAAAAAAGTTTTTCTTAATAATTTATTTTCAGCTGTTAAAAAAAGTAAGAAAAGAGTTGCAGTATGTCCGGAAAAGAATAGATCTTTTGTTAAAAGCTGACCTGTACCATAACTTTGCACTAAAACATCATTTAATGGAATCATTCCGGGCGGCGGATCAAGCGGCATCAAAAACATCATTACCATTCTGATTACCAATAACAATGTATAAGCCTGGAATAATATTATTAATTTTTTTGGGTTTTTAAATAAACTTATTACCGCTAAAACTAACGAAAGGTAAATTGCTATAAATATAGACCAGGTAAGATCAATCGGATTGAAATAATGAAGAATAGGATCCGCTAAAACTATTCCATCCCTGGTTTCATTATAATTTAGAAAATTTGTGAACGAAAAAAGGACTACTAAAAGAAAAAGTAATGAAATGATAAATTCATTACGATAATATTTTTCCTTTAAAAATTTTCCCCAGGTCATAATAATTTATGTTTTATTTTTTTCACAAAATTCTGTTAACACACCAAATGTAGATTTAGGATGAAGAAATGCGACGTTAAGATTTTCAGCTCCTTTAACGGGCTGTTTATTTATCAATTGAATTCCTGCTTCTTCAGCTTCATTTAAGGCTTTGTTTATATCTTTTACAGCAAATGCAATATGATGAACTCCTTCGCCTCTTTTTTCAATAAATTTACCGATAGGTCCTTCATTATTTGTAGACTCAAGAAGTTCTATTTTTGTATCTCCAACTTTGAAGAATGCGGTTTTAACTTTTTGATCTTTAACTTCTTCAATTTTGTAACATTTCAGACCGAGTACATTTTCATAATATTTTATTGTCTCATCAAGACTTTTGACCGCAATTCCAATATGTTCAATGTGTGAAATATCCATAATATCCTCTGGAATTTAAATTACCACAGTTTCCTTATACTCGCCGAATACTTTCCTCATTGTATTACAAATTTCACCGACACTGCAATAGGCTCTAACTGCATCAACAATAAACGGCATCAGGTTATCTTTTCCCGCAGCAGCTTTTTCAAGAGCATCGAGTTTAATCTTTACTTCTTCGCTATTTCTTTCTGATTTAATTTTATTTAGAAATTTAATCTGTTCTTCCTGAATTTTCATATCAATTTTTAAAAGTTCCGGAAGTTCATCATCTTTTGATTGGAATTTATTTATTCCAACAATAGTTCTTTCGCCTGCTTCAAGCTGTTTTTCAAACTCATAGGCAGCATTCTGAATTTCCAACTGAACGTAACCATTTTCTATTGCCGGAATCATCCCACCTAGAGAATCAATTTTACTAATATATTCCTCTGCCTCTTTTTCAATCCTGTCCGTCATAGATTCCACAAAATAAGATCCAGCAAGCGGATCAATCGTGTTTGTAACCCCGGATTCATAAGCAACAACCTGCTGGGTTCTCAATGCAGTACGCACAGAATTTTCTGTCGGAAGTGCAAGCGCTTCATCTTTTGAATTTGTGTGAAGACTCTGCGTTCCACCCAGAACGGCTGCGAGTGTTTGAATCGTAACCCGGATAATATTATTATCAACCTGCTGTGCAGTTAGCGTTGAGCCGGCCGTTTGAGAATGAAAGCGAAGCATCATAGATCGGTCTTTTTTTGAATTAAATCTTTCTTTCATAATTTTTGCCCACAACCTTCTTGCTGCCCTGAATTTTGCAACTTCTTCAAGAAGATCATTGTGCGAATTAAAAAAGAAAGATAACTGCCCGGCAAAATTATCTACATCAAGTCCCGTATCTAGTGCAGCCTGAACATAGGCAATACCATTTGCAAGTGTAAATCCAACTTCCTGAGATGCAGTTGAGCCGGCTTCACGAATATGATAACCAGAAATTGAAATTGTATTCCAGCGTGGAACTTCTTTTGCACAATATTCAAAAATATTTGTCACTAATCTCATCGAAGCTTTTGGAGGATAGATATAAGTTCCGCGCGCAATGTATTCCTTAAGAATATCATTCTGAATTGTGCCGCCTATTTTTTCCTTGGCAACTCCCTGTTTTTCAGCTACTGCTATGTACATTGCCAGCAACACAGATGCTGAAGCATTTATTGTCATTGATGTTGAAATTTTATCAAGTGGAATTTTATCGAATAATATTTCCATATCGGCAAGCGTATCAATAGCGACACCAACTTTTCCAACTTCCCCGAAAGACAAATCTTCATCGCTGTCATAACCAATTTGAGTCGGAAGATCAAAAGCTACAGAAAGACCTGAAGTGCCTTGTGAAAGAAGATACTTGTATCGCTCATTTGATTCTTTCGCTGTTCCAAAACCGGCATACTGACGCATAGTCCACAGTTTTCCGCGGTACATTGTGGGCTGTATACCGCGGGTAAATGGATAAACCCCGGGAAAATTTATCTTGTTGATATATTCGGAATTGTCAAAATCACCCGGGTAATAAATTGGACGGACCGGAGAAAAAGAAATAGTAGAAAATTTTTTTTGTCTTTCAGGTTTTTTTTGCAGGAATTTCTGATAATGTTCCTTATCCCATTCTTCAAATGCCCTCTGCACTTTTTCCCTTAAGTCCATAATTTCTCTTGATTATAAATTCGATTTAAGTAATAGAATAAATTCTTGATAATTAAATTTATTAAAAAAATAACACTTTGGATATTATTTTAATTGATATGCCTGATAATTTACGAAACTGTGGCTTCTTCGAGAGCTTTTACAAGCTCATATTTTGAGAATGGTTTCACCAGAAATTTAAATGCGCCTGCTTCATAGAAATTTTTAATTTTTTCTTCCACAAATTCGCTTGATATTACAATTATTGGTCTTTTATATGGATCAATTCTTTTTATGTCCCGGCATATAATCAGTCCTTGATCCCACCTCCCGGGATTTACATCGAACATAAGAAATGAAAAATCCTGTTTTTTCAGAAATTCAAGTTTAAAATCTCTAAAGCTATACGCTTCAATATCATAATCTTTTTTCAGAAAAGCATTAATTAATTCATGGGAATCGCCTGAATCATCGAGCATTAGTATTTTCTTAGAATCTCCAAGAGTCCCCGAGCTTTTCATTTTATCTTTGAGTATAACATTTTGTGACAAAGGAAGAGTAAAAGTGAAGGTTGAACCAACTCCTTTTATGCTGTCGGCAAGTAGTACGCCGCCCATTTTCTCTATAAACCTTTTAGAAAGCGCTAGTCCCAATCCATTGCCTTCATAGTTTCTGCCTATATTCAAATCTTCCTGACTGAAAGGTCTGAAAAGATGATCCATATACTCGGTTGAAATGCCCACTCCAGAATCTTTGATTTTACAAAGTACAAGTTCCCTTTCTTCGATTATGTTTGTTTCTACTTCAATAAATCCCTGTCTCGTAAACTTAACTGCATTATTTAATAAATTATTAACTGCATTTTCAAGACATTGTACATCCACTTCCACGTAGACATTTTCATATTTTAAATTAGTTTTGATATCCAGATTTTTTTCTTCCGCATCCTTCCTGATATTATTAATAGAATTATTTAATATCGAAATAAGGTTTGAGGTTTCGAAGTTGAGCGTATATGTACCGGCTTCCAATTGAGCGAATTCAAGCATCTGTGTAATACTTTTAAAAAGACGTTCACTTCCGCTGTAAAGGTTATCTAAATATACTTTATCATCATCTTCAATTTTATCTTTCAGACTCTCGCGGATCAGGGAAGAATAGCCAAGAATAATGTTAAGCGGAGTTCTGAGTTCATGCGACAATACATTCAGGAAAGTATTTTTTAATCTCTCTGCTTCTTTATTACCATCTCTTGCTTTTTTAACTTCTTCCTCAGCAAGAAAAATTTCTGTCTGATCTACATGAAGAAAAACTACAAAATTTTCGTCTTTGATTGAAACATGAAATAATTTAGTCCTGAAAACAGGAACTGTTATATTTTTAGACTTTAATAGTGCGTCAGAATAGTTTTCAACAAAACAATAATTTTTATTTGCAAATGTTTCGCGGATGGAATGTATTATGTTATTTCTTTTTAATTCAACATCGCCGAAAACGGAATATTCTTTGAGTTCTGGAAGAGTGTATTCCCATAATATATTAAAAGCCTGATTTAAATAAACGACCTTACCACTCTCATCAACAACCTGGATTGGAAAATAGATAGCTTCGTAAAGACTATGAAAATATTTTAATGAGGATTTATTCATACTTTAATTTAAAGGCAATGAAAACTGAACAGAAGCACCTGTTTCTATTTTGTTTACTTTTATTTCACCGTTGTGTCTATCGATAATACTTTTGCAGAGATATAAACCATAACTGCTTTTTTCAGATGAAATTATCTGTGAAAAATAATTCTTCATTGTATCAGGAAATCCAGGTCCATTATCTTCAATCAACACGGAAATTTTGTTTTTATCGGCTGAAGTTTTTACTACTATCGTTGCATCTGTCCTCACATCTGCAGAATTAGTAAATAGATGCACAAGAACGTGTTGAATCTGTTCAGAATCATATTTACACACTGGGATGGTATTAAGTTCAGTTTCAAATACAATTTTACTAAATTTTTTCATCGGCGAGAGATATTTGATAACTGACTGAATAGTTTTATTTAACTCGCCACCTTCTTTATTTAAAGTAACAACTGCTGTTTCAGAGAGTATCTGGGCATATTTTTGAATGTTTCTAACACTGTCTATTGCTACTTTAGATTTTAATTTAAGCCTGTCAAAAAATATGGAATCCGAAAATGATTTATGGCTCTCAAGTTGTTTTTGCGTTTTTTCAATAGTTCTCATCAGGCTCTCAGTTTCAAGCAATGCCATATGAACCAGACCTTGAAGAGACTGTCCGATTTCAGAGTCTATACTTGATTTCAAAGTCTTTCTTTCTGCCTGAATTAATTGTACGTTTGCCTCATTTAAAGCATTGTAAGCCTCCAGTTGCCCTTTATACAACTGCGCATTCTTTATAGCAGTTGCTGCTTGCCCGGCAAGAATTTCAAATGTATCAGTAATTTCTTTTACATTAATTTTATGGAGGTGTTTACTATCAACATAAAGGACACCGATTTTTTTCTCATCAGTAATCAGGCAGGAGCATAAAATTGTTTGCAATTCCAGTCTTAGAATACTTTTACTTGGGTCATAATTTGTATCACTCTGAGCACCTTCGATAAATTTTGACTGCCCCGATTCAAAAACATCCCTAACAACTGAAGTACTGACATTGAACATTTCTTCAGTTAAGTTTTTGTCTTCTACATCGAGACCTAATTTAAATTCAAGTTTGTCGGATGGATTTTTAAGTACAATAAATCCGCGATCAGAATTTGTTATTTTAATTGCGTTCCGCAAAACAATTTGAAGCACATCTTCAAGTACAAGAGTCTTATTTATATTATTAACTACATTTAAAATAAGCTCCAGATTCTTCATCTTATCAGAAGAATCACCTTTTAGAAGACCTGATTTTTCTGAGTGATCTATTTGTTTTTTTAATTCAGAAAATTTCATTGTTTATTTTAATTAATCCTATTAAGCACTTATAATATAATGTTTTAAAAGCTAATTAGAAACTTAACTTAAAACAAGTGAAATTAAATAAATGAAATGTAATCTATGTCGGATTTTATGCTACGTAACTGCTAACAGGAGGTCTTGAATTTTATTGACCATCGAAGAGGATTTTTGTTTCTTATAAAAATCGAGCGAGAATTTTAAATTTTTTGCAGCTTCATCTTTTCTATTTAATTCGAAATAGAGAAGTCCTAATTCGAATGCGGTTTCAGCCTGATTGAGAATGTTCTCAAGTTCCTCATTTATCCTTAGACTTGATAATAAATAGTTTTCTGCACCTTTGTAATTTTTTGTCTTTCTCTCAATAATGCCTTTTATTTTGTATATATCTGCAATAGACAGTCTGTCATTCAATTTGAAACAAATCTCCATTGATTTATCTGCAAAAGCATTTGCAAGGGGATAGTCTTCAAGTTGCACATATATAAAAGCTTTGCTTAAATAAGAAAGAGCCAGGGTTGGAAGGTAGCCGGCTTTTAACCCTGAAGTTATGCTAAGGTCAAATTCCGAAAGTGCTGGCTGGTAATCACCTTTTTCCGTAAATAACATTCCAAGATTGTGCCTTACTTCGGTTACCCTTCTAAAATCATGCAACTGTTCGAATTTAATTAAAGCCCTTTGATAATATGTAAATGCTGTATCAAAATTACCATGAATGCTATTTAAAATACCAAGATTTATTTCAAGTATTCCTATCAGCGCGTCATCTTTTTTATTTTGAAGGTATTTAAAGCTATTATCAAAATGCTTGTTAGCCTTTTTCAGATCGCCTCTGTCACCTTCAATAGTTCCAAGCAGGTTTTCACATCGGAAACTGCCTTTGTAATCCTTTTGTTTTTGAAATAATTTTTTTGCTTTATTTATGTAGCTAATACTTTTATCCCAATCAGCCTGCCGGCTGGAAATATCTCCAAGCGCTAGTAATGAATGTGCGACTACATTTTCCTGTTCAGGATTATTTTTAACAAGATTTAATATGTAATAATAAATTTCATTTGCCGTGCTTAACTCACCCTGAGCAATTGATAATTCACCTAAATATAAAATAAATTCAATGAATTTTTGGTAATCAAGCTTATTCTCTGCGAAAGTAATTAAAAAATTAATATTTGTGTGATAGTTTTGACTTGGGGCAATTTCTGAATCGAGTTGATTTCTTGTTGGTTTATTAAGAGAGGTTTTAAACGGTTTTTTGGGTACCGAATTCTTCTCTAAAATCCGCTTATATTCATTAATTTCGGATGGTTCAAAATAATTTTGAAGAAGTTTTTCAATTATTTGAACAATTGTTTTCACTGATTCGCCTGATTATTGAGTATATCAATATAGCTTTTTTTTGCATGCGGGACAAAGAAAAGCCTATAAAATGAGTTATTTTACGACAAAAGGTCTATATTTCCGGACAAAATCAGACTAATTTTTCAATAACTTATAAGATAAGAACCACTCCCAGGAATGACCATTTTCGTACCAAGCTTTGGCTATCCCAGCGGAAAAAGTTGACTCCAGATTGAACCAGTGTTTAAATACAAAATTGATCTGAGCGCCAACATTTCCCCAGGTTTTTATTTTATTATTCTTTTCAACAAACAGGCTACTTGAGTAAATTGAAAAATCAATGTAATTCAAATAATTTTGAAAAATACCAAGACTACCTAACCTTATAGGCGGAAGATTATTTTCTAACATTAGTTTGGCAAATTTATCAGTCTGCAAACTATAAATAGGTATTCCGGGGAATCTGAATATATCCCTATATTGTTTTACCTCAACATCCTCTACTGCACGGTTACCAAATCCACCAAAGAAATAATGTGCCTGTAATAGCTTATCATTTTTATGATTATACCCGGCCCCAATTTTAAAATGGAAAATGTTGTGGGAAGAAAGCCATGTGGAATAATTATCCCACTCCAAATGTAATTCTCCGGCAACCTCAGGCTTTTTATAATTTGAAGTGAAGGAATTTAAGGTAATATTAAATTCATTTCCAGATTCGTAATCTACACTTCCTATACTTCTCCTCAGACTTTTAGAATTAATATTAGTTGATACTGTAAAGAAATCCGGCTGAGAAACTTTGATCAAGTTGTCATTTATTGACTTAACACCGGAGTAAAAGTCAATCTCGGTTTTCTGAATAATTTTATGGGGATTATCAAACTTCCAATAAAATGAATGCGCAAAGGAAAATTTTGTACCTATCATCCCTCTTTTACGACTATTAAATAAATCAAAAAAATCAGGTGCATTATAATCAATACCCAGTGTAATTTTCTTTTTATATTCATATTTAGCACGGAGATGAAGCAGTGGACTTATTGAATTTTTATTGAAAGGAGAAATTCCAAATTCTAATGTTATATCATGATTAATTAAAGGATCAGAAAATCTTGCAAAAAAACCAAGAACTTTTTGGGATTGAAATCCTGTAATTACCGGAATAAATGTCAAAGTATTAATATTGCCAAGTCCGTTGTATTCTTCTTCTTTTTCAACATTCTGTCTATAAAGATTATCATTTGCTTTTCCTAATGTCCAGTTGAGTACCTGCGGGTTTTTATCAATAACTTCCTGGCCTAAATAATTAATCGCCGGTAGATGTACCGCAGAATTATTCGTGATCATTACCGGATAAAATCCATTTTCAGAAAACTCAAAAGCAAAAACTGCACCATCACCAACATAAACAGGATGAAATAGTCCTCTTACAGTGTTACTTATAGCTTCAATTTCATTTGTAGACAAATCCACTTTAAAAATATTTGATACGCCATTTGTATATGCGCTCCAGTAAATTGTATTTCCATCAGGGCTCCACGACGGGCTTTCAGGAGTTCCATTACTAGTTATTGTTTTATATTTGAACGGACCTCCTTCTTCAAGATCATCCAGATTGGCTAATACAATAGATTGTGAACCATTAGACCTATGAAGAACAGCTGCTAATAATTTTCCAGAAGGACTAATTGAAAGGTCGAACAGTTCATCTCCAATATCAAAGCTTATAACAGGGACAATGGCATTATACGGAAAAGGTGAAAATGCAAGTGTCATTTTTCCTTCAGCATGTCTCACACCCCATAATTCGTGTGTTACTGGAGATATAGTAAGATCTCCTATCCGAAGATTATGTAATATTTCTTTTGTAGAACCTGTATTTGTATCAAGCAACCACACATCTCTGAACAATTGATTATTATTTGTTGTATAGAAGAAGAAGCCTGTCTTTTTATCATAAGCCGTAGATGAAACTCGTATTAAACTTGGAGTGGGAATTGTACCTATTTCAGATGATTGTTTTGATTCCAGGCTGAATCTCTTTATTCCTGCAAGATTATCCGGATGATGAAATCCAAATATTAAATTTTTCCCTGTTTTGTCCAGGTGTGGTTCAGTAACCCAACCAAAGGGCTCATTTGATAATCTATTTAATGGTGTGATAGGAAATGAGTTTATTTTATCTATATTCTTTCGCTGGAATTGTTTTTCATAACCAATAAAATCGGACCACGCATCTGATAAACTAATTCCAAAAACATCTTCGAATTTACTTCTGAATCCAGAATAAAAGTCTCCCGGTTCAGTTTTATACCAATTTATTAATTTCTTTTCGCCAAATTTTATGGCAATGTAAGAAGCAAACCTTGCACCATATAAATAATATAAAGTTTCAACCAAAAATGATTTGCTGCTATATTTTGTATCCAAGGATAAATAAGAAGGAAATTCTGCATTATCAAAAACCATAGTACGGAAATACATTTCATCAAAATTACCAAGCGTTCTTCCGAACCCACCACTTAACCATGTTTCAAGAAATACTGCAATCCCTTCTTGGTGCCAACGTGGAGTGTACCTGTTATAGCTTGTAAAAAGACTATAAAAAACAGAAAGAGGTTGCGTTTTTTCAGGAGCAACCTTTGAGAAAACTGATCTGCCTGCTTTTTCAATGTTACTTGCTTCATCATCAACAACTACATGAACTAATTCATGACTTAATACCCACTGAAACCTTTCATTATAAGGTATATTTTCATAGCCAGGTTCAAATGGTTCAATTTCCATCCTGATAAAATTCTCAGGAACTGTGGTTGCCGACGAAAATCCATAATCATAAGCATCATATGGATTAATAATGATTTTTTCAGTCGGATGATAATTAAAAAGATTGCTTAATTTTTCAAGAGCATTTTCACCGGATGCCAATAGATGCGGAACGAGAGTTGAGTCACTTTTCCTGTAAATTACTTCAAAGTGTTTGCTTTCAGCTTTATACCAGTCCGCTTGAGCAAAACCCGGTAAATCAAAAAAAGTAAAAGCCAAAAGTAAGACAATAATAATCTGTTTTATGGATCTGGTTTTCCGGGTAATATTCACTTTTGTAAACGAATTAATAATAAAAAAGTCCCGTATAATGCGGGACTTTAATTTACAAATATTTCTTAAATTATAAACGACTTATGATTTTTCACATAAAGCCTGAAATATTTATTTAGTTCAGCTGTGTATTTGAGGTAGCCCAACCATATCTGCTGCCTAATTTTGACAACTGATTGTTAGATGTTGCCCATCCATACCTGCTGCCTAATTCTGACAACTGGTTGTTAGATGTTGCCCATCCATACCTGCTGCCGATTGCTTCAAGCTGAGATGTAGATTTATTTACAAAAATCCTAAAATTCGCATTGCTAACATCATTAATATTTACTTCAGTAGCTGAAGTTGAATTTAATGTTGTAGCCTCTGTGTTTACGCGGAATCTTGTAGCCTTCTCTACATTACTCGGTGTCTGAGCAACGCCTGAAACCGAAAATACTAGAACAGCTAGAACAAGAATTGCTGCTGAAGAAAATAATTTTTGGCACATAACACACCTTTAAAAAGAAAAATAGAAAATAGTTTTTTAAGCGATATACTAGTTGCAAGGTTTATGCCATGTAACAAAAGCCCAATATTTGATCCATTTTGAATAAAATGATATAGATATAGGTAGATTTTACCGAAAGGGGCAAGTAAAATTGAGGAATTTGTAAAGATATTTTACAATATTTTACAATTTATGCGAATAAATTGAATAAACGTAATAAAACACGGCTCTGAAGTCAGAGCCGGTTGATAATTTAGTTCTGTGCCAAAAATTATCGCTTAAATACTATTTTTCTTTCAGGCAGTAAGTTTCAAGAGTTGTGCCACGAATATAAAATAGAAAAGCTTTAATTATGGGAAATTTTATAGGTTTTTATATAATTCGAATTGAATTTATATGTATCGTTTCAGGATTTGGTATTGTTATGAGGCACTTTTTTTAGCAGTAAATCCAGTTTGGGCCTTGAAATACCTAAACATTCTGCAGTTTGGGATTTATTTCCATTCAGCTTTTTAAATACGTTCTGAGCATACAATATTTCAAGGTTTTTCAAATCGACCTTAGTATAATCCAATTCAAATTTCACAAATTGTGGAAGTCTGGAAAGATCGACCATATTCTCCTTTGCTAGAGCCTTTACATTCTGAGTCAAATTTGAGAAATATTTCATTCTTAATGTAGTATCTTCGCTTAATAAAACTGCTCTTTCAACAGAATTTCTCAACTCCCTGATATTCCCTGGCCAAGGGTAATGCATCATAAAATCTTTTAATTGATTTTCAATTTTTTTAATCTTTTTATTAAACTGCTGATTAAAATCTTCAATAAATTTATGCGTTATTAGTATAACATCATCTCCTCTTTCCCTAAGAGGAGGAATTTCTATGGAGACAACATTAAGACGGTGATAAAGATCTCTCCTGAATTGACCTGTAGAAAGCATTTTTTCAAGATCTCTGTTTGTTGCAGAAATGATTCTCCCGTTTATTGGAATATCAACAATTCCCCCCAAACGACGCACGAGTTTTTTTTCAATTGTTCTTAAAAGTTTGGCTTGGATGTTTAGACTCAGATCACCCATTTCATCGAGAAAAAGAGTTCCGTTTTCTGCCAGCTCAAACAAACCATACTTCCTGCTTTTAGCATTTGTAAAAGCTCCCGCTTCATATCCAAATAATTCTGATTCCATTAAATTCTCAGGAATAGCGCTACAGGTAATATCAACAAATGGACCGCTTGCTCTTTTGCTGTATTCATGTATCACACGCGCAAACAGACCCTTACCGGTACCAGTCTCACCCAATATAACTACACTGACATCGTTTTTATCAGCAACTTTTTTAGCAAGTTCAAGGACCCTCAGAAATTCACGTGAAGTTCCAACAATTGACCTGATATTATAAATATCTTTTTTAGAACGGGCAGACTCTGATTTATTTGTTTTGTAAGTCTTATTTGTAATTATCTCAGTCAGGTAAGAATTAAGTTTGGGTAATTCGAATGGTAGAACAAATATATCTACAAATCCTAATTTAGCTAAAGAACTAACAAGTACTGCATCATTAGTGTTGATAACAAAGATTAAAATATTGCTTATGTTTTCTCTGACTTTTAAAATTCTGTTAAGATATTTTGAACTTAGGCTGGATATTTGGAATACTAAAATATCATCAGGGTTTATCTCAATTTTTTTTTGAATGAGGCAATCTACAGAAAAATCCTTTAGTTCAAGTTGCTTTACTGCAGACGAAATTGAAGAAACATCTTCTGTATCTGAATAAATTTTTATTATAATTTTTGAATCGGACATTTCTACAATTGCTCGGAAATTCTGTTTAATGTATTAATCGCTGTGTGTCTTTCCGGTTGATCAAGATAAACCAATTTCAAGCGTGGATCAGTTAATTTATCAGCGATAAAATCAATCACGGATTTTGCATAAACTATAAAATCGCCGGCACGCGCAATATTTCCTCTTTCAGCATAATTGACTGTAACCATATATAAAATACGCCAAGTGATTTCGGTTATATTTAGCTCCTTAATAATTTCATATGCTGAGATAAAATATTCAATAGATGATTTCAATTCAGAGTTTTTATCCATTGAAGCTATAACTCCAAGCATATAATTCTGCTCCGCCCTAAAATATGCGTTTTCTTTGCATAGGTTCACAAATTCCTTTGATTTTAATTCCTTCAGTGCTTCTTTAAATTCATTGAGTTGTATTAATATTTTCAATATTAAAATTTCCGTAAAAAAATAATTATAACTTTCATCTCTTTCCAGATATCCTTTTCTGATACCTTTAAGTGTATCAATTGAATTTCTTAATCCAATTTCATCCTGAAGATTTACAACTTTTAGAAATTCCAAATGGTCCTTATATTTTTTAATTACTGTCTCTCTTGAACTCATTTCCTTATATTCACCCAAGAGCCGGTCGAATGTATTATAATCCCCAACTGTATAATAAACTTTGCATAAAATGAAAAATGCTTCGAGACATTCATTAAAATTCTGTATGGTTTCAAAAATTCTTTTTGCTTCGGAAAGTGACGTGATTGCTTTTTGGTATTCGCATGTAATAAAATATATTTCTCCCAGGTTTGTCTGTACTAAACCATTTCCGGCTTTATTTCCAAGACTCAAAAATATTGATGATGCTCTTTGATAAAATGCTTCCGATTTTTCAAAATTTAAATTTCCAAAATGAAATACACCAAAGTTTAACAACAATTTAGCTTCCTGTTCAATATTGCCAATCGATTGATTCATTTCCAATGATTTATTCCAATAATTTTCTGCCTGTTTAGGTTCTCCCTTAATATTATATATATTACCTATGTTCATCTCCATTTTAGCAACCCCAAGATGTATTTCCGAATCACGATATTCATTTACTGCTTTTTCAAAATTTCCCAATGCACTATTTAGATCATTATCACGATAAATGTTTATCAATCCAAGAAAATTATAGCATTTCCCTTTTTCTGCACCAGTTGAAAATTCACTATCTATAATAGTATTACAAAGAGATGTTGCTTCGTCATACTTATTTTGCTCAAATTCGGCATTGCTTATTTCAACCAATAATTTTAAACGTGAATATTTATCTTTAATACGAGGGATAATCATATTCAGAAGTTTTTTCCCTTCATCATAGTCTCCCAGTCTTATTAGACAACTTCCCTTAATAACTTCTAATTCCAGAATTTTTTCCCTATCCGTAATTATTTTTACAAGTTCATCTATTAGTTGAAGAGTATTTTTATAATCGCTTAGTTTAAATAGAGTTTGACAAAGGATGAATTTGAGTTCTGCTTTAACTTCATCCTCAATGGGAATATTTAAAAGATGTTCAAGAATTTTTTGTTGATATGAAAATGCAGATACCTTTCCTGCTTTTTCAATTTCAGATTTAAGAATCAGGTAGCTTTCACGATAATCTTCTGCGAGTTCATTTTGTCGTGATAATTCAACCTGATTAAAATCGGGTAATTTTTCATTTAACAGTTTTACAATTCCCGAATGATATACGTTTTTATTTTGAATTTTGGAATAAATAAACTTTTTTATACCATCCGTTGTAAATACCGGATTTGAATTCAAAGCCATTTGCTGAATTATATTTTTAGTCTGCAAGTCCAATAAAATTGTATAAACTTCGTCTACCTTTTTTGAAAGCATAACTGAGAGACTCTTTACATCAATACTAATACTGAATGCTGATATCAATTCCGCAGTTTCTATTTCCTCATCTGATAAGGAATTTAGTCTCATCGCGTAAATTTCCTCATGTGAGCTTTTTAATAGAACATCTGCTTTTTCATCAGACCTAATTTTTATTGAATCCGTCTCAAATCTTAATATCTTTAAAAGTATAGTATCTTTTATAAAGCCGATGATGTTACCAGGTAATAGATCGGCATATGAAAGAATCAATTTTTTAAATTCTTCAGAAGGAAACAGGTAATAAAAGCTTCGATTCAAAAATTCATTTAGTTGATCATCAGTGAACGGCGAAAGGCTTATTTCGCGGAGATTGTTTACAATTTTAGATTTAACAGGATGATCGGTATTCTCGCTAAGAATAATTTTTATTTTATTAACCTGAAGCAAAGGCAAAATATTTTTCAAAATTTCTATAGTAAATTCATCGTAAAAGTTAAATCCATCCAGTAATAGAATAAATTTACTTTCAGAGGCAATTTTATTAATAATAGATTTAAATTCATCCTGTAAATTTTCCGGGGGAGAGGATAAAAACTTCTCAATTCTTACTCTTTCATCCCCATTAAGATTCGGGTAAACAGAGCTGTTATAATAAATCCTTTTTAAAAATATTCTTATAAAACCCATACCTGTCTTTGATTTATCTTCACTTATCAAAACCGTATTTTGATTATTTAAATATATTTCATCCAGTAAAGTAGTTTTACCGGCACCTTCTGAACCTTTAATAACAAAAACTTCACCGCTTTTTTCATCAGTAAGATAGGTTTTTATGATAGTAAGAATATCTTTCCTGTTGGAAAATACAGATGCAGGAATCCAATCCTGTGTAATTGATTCATCAATTGGAATATTAATTGCAGATAATACCTGGATAGCATTAGTGTATCTTTTGTCAGGCTCTTTGTTTACTAATTTTTTTATCAAATCAATTAACTCAGAGGAATACTTAGACTTTCCAAATTTCAACTCACTTTCCAGGTGTGATTTATAAATATCAATTTCATTTTTAGTTTCAAATGGAAATTTCTTGTAGACAATTCTGTATAATAGAATTCCTAGTGAATACAGATCCACCCTGTGATCGTGCTTTTCTTTTCTGAGCAACTCCGGTGCAATATATTCAGCAGTCCCTCTTATTTCATTTGCATTTGTATCAGGTATAAATTTCGCGAATCCAAAGTCGATCAATTTTATAACCGGCCTACCTTTTATTGAGGAGACTAATATGTTTTCCAGCTTTAAATCATAATATATGTAGTTGGACTGGTGTAAATAATAGAGCACGGAACAAAGCTGTTTTATAATTTCTTTTAGATTAGTTTCATTATTTAAATTTTTATAATGGAGTAATTCTTTGCCTTCTGAAAATTCCATTGTTAAAAATCTGCTGCCAATAGATATTTCACTATCTTCTTTATCTACTTTAACAACAGATCCAAGTTCATTTGCTTTAATAATTGAAGGATGGTTTAATTTCCTGAGAATAAAGAATTCCTGATTAAATGTATTTATTTCTTCGCCTGAGGCATTTGGAGAAAGGATTTTAATTGCAATCTGAGAGTCTGCATATTCTACATCTGTGCAAAGGTAAACTGTACTTCTGCCCTGCCCCAGTTTCTTATTTATTTTATATCTATTATTAATCATCCAGTTATTTTTTCATTGCCGGATTAAAATATACATTAATTTCTTTACCAAGATTATTAGCAGCAAAAAGTGTTATAAATAAAATTAAACCAGGAAATAATATCATCCACCAACCTGATGTCAGATAGCTTTGCCCTGCTTCAATCATTTGGCCCCAGGAAGGATAACTTCCACCTGTTCCCAGCCCCAAAAAACTCAATGCTGCTTCGGCAAGGATAACATTTCCATATTGAAAAATAAGATTGACTATCACAGAAGCCGCAATGACAGGAAGAATTTCATTTTTAAGTAGATTAAAATTAGAAAGTCCAATCATTTTTGCTGATATAAAAAATTCTTTACCTTTAATAGAAATAACTTCTCCACGCACAATTTTAAATAGACTCATCCATCCTGTGAAACCCAATACTATGATAACTGCAAACAATGAATTACCAAACAACGCAAGAATAAGAATAATAAGAAATATCATTGGGAATGCAAGCAACATGTCAGTAATTCTACTTAAAATCGTATCTATTATTCCACTGGTAAATCCAGCCAGGAATCCGAGTGAAAGACCAAGTAATAATGAAATTATCACGGCACCAAGTCCAACAAGCAATGAAACCCTAGTTCCATAAACCAAACGCGAAAAAGTATCTCTCCCTAGCTCATCTGTTCCAAGTATAAATATTCTTTCGCTAATTTCAGGTTTTCCGCCTATGAATTCTATTTTACCTTCTTCAACTTCAATCACATTATTATTCTGGAAGTAAATAGTGGAATCTTTGCTTATCAGCTTTAGGCTATCTATAAAAATAATTTCGTCTTCAAATGATCTCTTTACAACTTTGTTTTTATTCTCAAGGAATTCTGCCAAATGGTTTTGTTTCCTATTTTCAACTTCTGTTAAATGCAGGACTTTTAATTTGCTTAATGGGGGCAAAAGTTTTGTGACGTTTAGATTCTTTTGAAATTCTGGATTAACCGTGGCTATTAAAGGAGAAAAGATAAAAAAGAAAAGGAGCAAAATTATAGCTACTGAAGTAAATCCTATTTTCCCCCCAAGTAATTTTACTTTGTTTCTTCTAAAGAAAATCAAAATTGGGGAAATAAATATTAAAATTGCTGAAATAAATACATCAGCCATTTGAAAGTTAAGCTGCTCTATCGCTAATGAGAAATTGCTGAACAAAAATTTTATATAAGATAGTAACAGGCTGATAATATCAATAATATAACTGAACCTGAAGATAATAATTACACCGCAAACGATTAAAACAAAGTGCCATATTTTAAATCTGAATTTCAAACTAATTCAATATCCCTTTAATCAATCTTTTGTCAATTTTTGCCTTTAAAATATCTGCGGCTAAGTTACTTAATATTACAAGTAATCCTGCAATAAATGTACAACCTATAACAAGTGGATAGTCCCTTGCCAAGATAGCATTTATGGTAAGTCTTCCCATTCCGGGTAATGAAAAAATTACTTCCGTTATTAACGCTCCACTAAATAAAATTCCAAGTTCAACTCCGGCAACTGCAATCAATGGGCCGACTGCATTTGGAATTACATGTTTTAAAGTTATGGTTTTTTCATCTACTCCATTTGCTTTCAGATTTAAAACAAAAGGTTTGTTATAAGTCTCTTCAAGATTATCACGGAGATATTTATAAAAAACTGCAATACCACCTAGTGATAGGGTTATTAATGGGAGAATCATATGTTCAGCATAATCCAGAAATTTCGCAAATAACGAAAATGAATCTGAATCAAATGATCTTAATCCAGATGATGGAAATATGCCCAGAGATGCTGAAAATAAATAGATTAAAAAAACACCAACTACAAAAGATGGAATTGCATATATCACCAGGCTTAGTTTTGTTATTGTCCTGTCTACTAATCCATTAATTTTTTTTACAGAAATTAGTGCAAGTAAAAATCCAAAACCGATCTGCAAAATAAAGCTGATAAGCGAAAAAATAATTGTAAATGGCAGATAATCCATTATAACCTTAAGCACGGGTTGCCTATAATTGTAAGAAATGCCGAAATCACCTTCCGCTAGATTAAGGACAAAGGATTTATATTGTTCTGCAATTGAATTATTCAGGTTAAAAGATTCTTTTACTTTTGCCGCAAGCTCTGGGCTTAATTGAGGAGAAATAAATTTATCAGATGGATCACCAGGCGCTATTCTCAATATTACAAAAATGAAACTTATAAGTAAAAATAGCACTAGAATAGAGGATAAAATTCTTTTTACCAGCACCTTGTAAATTTCATTTTTAATTATTGGCATAATTTATACGCTCTAACTTAAATTTTTCAACATTTTCAATCCGAAAGACATAGTGAAATAAAGCAAAAATTCAACAATTCTGATGGGGAGGCAGCTCAGTATCATTAGCCAGAAGCCTTAAATATTGCTAATAAATGTAGACTTAATTTATTATTTTGTTTACTAAATAAAAAATATCATTAAATATAAATGCTACAAGTAAAAATTGACAATATTTACCTGAATTCAACCAATTCTACAAGGGAAATTATAAGTAATACTAAGTTTGAATTAGCTGAAAATAAGATTTACACCATTCTCGGGAAGAACGGTAGCGGGAAATCAACACTAATCAAATCTATTACAAGACTTCTTAATGAAAATAATTATAAAATCTCTGGCTCGGTAATTTTTAATGGAAAAAATATTTATGATTGCCCACAAAATGAACTTTTGAAATTTCGAAAAGAAAAAATTAAATATGTCTTTCAGGATGCAGTGAATAGCTTTGATCACCTGAAAACCTTAAAATACTATTTCAAATTGCTTGCAAAGAATAGCGATGAAACTGATGAATTACTGAAATACTTTCTGCTTCCAAATTCCGATAATCTTTTCAAAATGTATCCTTACGAAATTAGCGGCGGAATGTCACAAAGAGTTAGCTTTGTTCTTGCACTTCTTAGTCATCCGGAAATAATAATTCTGGATGAACCTACTTCGGGAATTGATTCGGCGATTGCGAATTTATTTTTATTGAAACTGAAAGAGTTTGTTAAAAAGAATAAAAATTCATCTTTACTGGTAACACAGGATATATCTTTTGCTGAAAAAATCTCAGACCGCATTGCATATCTTTCCAATGGCAAACTCTCAGATTTTAGATCAGTAGATGATTTTTTAAATGATCCGGGGAATCCTTTACTAGAAAAATTTTTGTTAGCAAATAATAAGATCGAATATGAATAATATTCTTGAAATAAATAATTTGAATTACTCAGTTAAGTCACACAGGCTACTTGGCTCCGAGAGTGATAAAATTATATTAAGAGACGTATCACTTTCAGTTAATGAGAGAGACATAATTGGCATAACTGGAGAATCAGGATCAGGGAAAACCACACTTGCTAAACTCATTGCCGGAGTAAATGTTCCTACAAGTGGTAAAGTTTATTTGAAGTTTTCAGAGAATTGGAAAAACTTTAGAACTAATCCAGTTCAGATCCTTTTTCAAAACAACAACGAAATATTAAACCCTTATAGGAAAGTTGAGGATATAGTCAAAGAGTCTTTTTTAATCCGGAATAACAAAAAAGATAATGTTGAAATCGAATTAGAAAAGATTTTTAGTTCTATTGGATTGGACAATAGAATAATAAAAAGGAAAGGATTTGAACTTAGCGGTGGTGAACAGCAGAGAGCCGCACTTGCAAGAATTCTTGCGGCCCGACCCGAATTGCTAATACTTGACGAACCTTTTTCTGCACAAGATGTGGAATCGCAGTTAAATCTTTTAAATCTATTAAAGAAAATAAACAAAGAATTCGGACTGACGATGATCTGTGTTGCACACAACTTGAAAATACTGAGAAAACTTGCAGACAGAATTTTTGTAATGTACAACGGTGAAATAGTCGAAAGCGGAAAAACCAAAGAAATATTTGAAACTCCAAAAAATGACTACACAAAATTCCTTTTAAGATGTGAAAATTACGACCTGAAATATGAAGAATTGAAATTCTCGCAAAGTAATTAATCATTTATATGTCCAAGACCAACGCGATCAGAATCATTGAAGCTAATAAAATTCCACACACAACCTACAATTACGAAATAAGTGAAGAAGATCTTAGCGGAATTACGGTAGCAAATAAAATCGGTGCAGATCCTGATTCCGTATTTAAAACCCTTGTTGCAACTGGAGATAATACAGGAACGTGTGTATTTTGTATTCCTGTAACTGCCGAATTAAATCTGAAAAAGGCTGCAAGTGAAAGCGGAAATAAAAAAATCGAAATGCTGAAAGTTAAAGACCTTCAGTCTGTAACAGGTTATATACGAGGTGGCTGTTCTCCAATAGGAATGAAAAAGAATTTCCCGACTTTTATTGATGAAACAGCTCAGATATTTGAAAAGATCTATATTAGTGCCGGGGTTCGGGGAACGCAGGTTTGCTTAGCGCCGGAAGATTTAAGAAAAGGCGTAAATGCGGCGTTTGCAGATTTGATATAAAAATGATTCAGTTGTATGGGCGGGTCTGAGAACAGCCCTTACAGAACATATGTCTTATAATCTCCTTTTATTTATATCTATTCTTTCATATATTTGGAGCCAAAATTGACAGGAGTTATTTAAAATGGCTAAACAACAATCGTTTGCTGATAAGTCAAAAACAAAGACGAAAGCTGCCGGAGTTAGCGTAAAATTGATTAAAAGCGTTAAAACTGCCAAAGGCACATATAAATTCAACGTAAAATTTGTTAAAATAGACGACATTAGTAAAGTAACTGATATTAAATAAGTTACAGAGATTCAGCGTTTCCGGAAAAAATTAAGCGGTACTTCACCGCTTTTTTTTATTTTAAATTCTGTCAAAACAATTCAAAAACCTGCTTTTTAGAATATACCAATTTTTGTTTCTTGATTAATAACTCAAATTTTTTATATTCTCTTTTACTGCTTGTGCTCAATTCGAAAGTCAGTGGGTGACTTTCATTTTTAAGGTTTGTTTTTCAAACTCGCTTACACTAGATCACTTTTTCTAAAATTACAGCAGTTAAAGTTTTATAAAATAAATAGAGGATGTTAAGCATGATTACCCCCAAAAAGATGAAATTTTACGGGTTGCGGGATATAGACAACATCCCTCAATTGCAGGATCTTACCGAAGAGCAAAGGTTCTCAATTGAAGTTGTCTCAAATATTCTACCATTCCGTGCAAATAATTATGTTGTTGAAGAATTGATCGACTGGACAAATATTCCTGACGATCCGATTTTTCAATTAACATTTATGCAGAAAGAAATGCTGACGGATGATCAGTTTGACAGGATGGCAGACCTTTTAAGAAATGGTGCATCAGCTGCAGAAGTTAAAGAACTTTCAAATGATATTCGCCTTGAATTAAATCCGCATCCGGCAGGACAAATGACCGCAAATGTACCTTCATTTGAAGGCATTCCCGTAGAAGGAGTTCAACATAAATACAGGGAAACTACACTGATTTTTCCATCGAGCGGACAAACATGCCACGCCTACTGTACATTCTGTTTTAGGTGGGCACAGTTTGTTGGAATGAACGATCTGAAATTTGCAACCGATGAATCAAATAGATTCCAGGATTATTTGAAAAAACATAAAGAGATTTCAGACATTCTCTTAACCGGCGGCGACCCGATGATTATGAATCTGAAAAATTTAAAAATTTATCTTGAGCCGCTTCTGGAACCTGAATTTGATCATATAAAATCTATAAGAATAGGAACCAAATCAGTCGCTTATTGGCCTTACAAATATGTAACCGATAAAGAAGCTGAGGGTGTTCTTCAGTTATTTGAAAAATTAGTTAAAGCAGGAAAACATCTTGCAATAATGGGTCACTACAATCACTGGAAAGAATTATCAACCGAAGTTTCCCAGGAAGCTATAAGAAGAATCAGGAACACTGGCGCACAGATAAGAACACAATCACCATTGATAAAACATATTAATGATGATCCTGATGTCTGGGCAAAAATGTGGAAAGACCAGGTTAACCTTGGCTGCATTCCTTATTATTTCTTTGTTGAAAGAAATACAGGTGCAAAAAATTATTTTGAAGTTCCACTTGCAAAAGCATATGAAATTTACAGGAACGCGTATATGAAGGTTTCCGGTTTAAGCAGAACAGTAAGAGGACCTTCTATGTCGGCTCTACCGGGGAAAGTTGCAATTGAAGGAATTGCAGATATTCATGGAGAAAAAGTTTTTGTGCTTACACTTCTCCAGGCAAGAAATCCTGAATGGAACAAGAGACCGTTCTTTGCTAAGTTTGACCCGAAAGCAACCTGGTATGATCAGCTTCGCCCTGCATTCGGTGAGAACAGGTTCTTTTATCAGGATGAACTGAACCGAATACTCGCAAGTCAGAACGGACAGATCTTTTTCGAAAATGACGTTGAAGATGAAGTTGGATACGAGATAGAAGAAGATTCTGAAATGGTTGCGTAAATTTTATGCCTTGTAAATGATGCTCATCTTAAAGATGAGCATCATTCAAATTAAATCAAACTACATACTTCCCGTGTACCAAATAAGTTTTATTTCCGTCATTTGCTACTAAAAACATTTCGTTTCCATCAGTCCATATGTCATCAAACCTTCTATAGAATCCTTCCTTTATTACTAATTCATTCCACACTACACCGTTGTAATAATTAATGGTACCATCATCATAAGATCCTGATGCAAATAAATAATCAGATGCGGTACCACCGAGTGAGGTAGTAAGTTTTTCATTTATTTTTATAGTCTCATTCCCACCCATTTTATATAGATATGGATAATAACTGTAAATCTCATTTCCAATTGTCTCCAGATGTACTCCAAATGTCCATGTGTTTGCACTTGAATAAACTGAATCTATCATTGACCATTGAGAACCATTATATTTATATAAATATTCAAATGGTTGGGGAGAACCAGGTTTAAAACCTGTCAAATAAACATCTTTAGAATTACTCCCACTAATGGTTTGAATACTAACTCCCTGTGAGGGCAGAATAAAAGGAAATTGATTCCAGTTTGAACCATTAAAATGCAATAATAATGTATCACCTCCTGTCCAAACATCTTTAGGAGAACTTCCCCACATACATTTTAGTAATGTTCCGTTAAAAGTTGAATAATTCTGCCATTTAGTTCCATCAAAATGTAAAAGATAGCTTTTATAAATTGTAGTATCTGTACCTGACAAAGCTATTGCCCATACATTATTGAACGAAAATCCAAAAACACTAGCTATATAATCTGATTTAACTGGTAGAGCTGCTTGCTGCCAACCCAGTCCATTATAATGCCATATTGGAGATTTCGTGTCATCATAATTAATAAGGCCATATGCATATACATCATTATTTGAATTCGCCCAAAATTTTTCTAAGTGAATTAAATAATTGTCTTTTAATGTATCAATAGTCCAGTTGTAGGTAAGTGGATCTTTCATAGAAATTGGACCTGTCGGGCTAGTGCATTGTGCTATTAATAAAAGGAAGACAAACAACCCTGCAAATAAAATTACTTTCCTTTTGTTAAATATTTTCATTTTATAAGTATTTCCCCATTTATGTAAAAATCTTCTAAATAACATATGCATGATTTTTTAAAAATCAATGACCATTTATTTAAAGGTAGGTTTAAGTTATTTAACGGTAAAACAAGAAATAATTTTGACGAAATTGTGCTTTAAATCACATTAAATATGAGCAAAAGAAAACGAAGGATTAAAACAATTCCAGGCTCAAACTCCCCTCAAGTTCCAGAAGTTGTTCTTTAATTTTTATTCCGCAGGAATATCCCCCTAATTTTCCACTGCTTTCAATTACGCGGTGGCAGGGAATTACAATTGGGACAGGGTTTGCGCCATTTGCTCTTCCAATAGCTCTTACAGCTTTTACATCCCCTATTCTCTTCCCTATCGTCTTATAAGAAACAGTTTTACCGAAGGGAATTTTAGAGAGTTCGTTCCAAACTTTTAGCTGGAAAGCGGTTCCTTTTATGTCGAGCAGGACATCAAACTTTTTTCTTTTAAGATTGAAATATTCTTTCAGTTCGGCAAAAACATTGAACATATAAGGATCATCCGGATGGAGTCTTGTCATTCCTTTTGTGTTTATTGTTGTAGATTTTTTATTGATATAAATATGCCTGATGCCTTTGCGGCTTGAAAAGACATCGAATTTAATTCCGGCTATTTTATCCGATGAGAAATATATGTTCTCTGCATATTCCATTTATGAAACCCCAGAGATTTTGTTGAATAGTAATTTACGAAAAGCAATGAAAAAGGGGAAGAGAATTTTATTTGAAGTTAATTTCACATTATGTCATTTTGAACCCTGAGTTTCCCGAAGGGTGAGAAATCTTTTTTAGATTATAACAGAAGATTTCTCTCCCGGCTTCCCTTCGATAAACTCAGGGAACAGCCGGGAATCAAAATAACAAAAGAATTAATTAAGCACTTACAACTTCAATAGCAGGATTTATATCTCTTTTCAATAATCCTTCAATCGCCATTAAGGTTCCACTTATTGCGGTCGGGCAGGTTCCGCAGGCGCCCTGGTATTTAATTTTAACTTTAAGTCCTTCAACACCAAGAACTTCCAGCCCACCACCGTCACCAGCCAGTGCTGGTCTTACACGCAGATCAAGAATTTCATTAATCTTTGTCATTAATTCATCGGTATTTTCATCAAGAGGCTTTACGTCTTTTTCTTCGGGAATTAAATTTTTATCAAATGTTTTCAAAAAATTAATAAACGGTTTCTGAATTTGTCCCCAGTTCGCATCTTTATTTTTTTCAATCGTAACAAATTTATCCATATAAAAAACTGAAGCAACGCCATCTATCTCAAATATTCCTTTTGCCAGCGGATCGGATTCTGCATCTTCTTTATTTGAAAACTGCCTGGTTTCTACTTTTAATAATTTTTCATTCAAAATAAATTTTAACGCCTGGGGATTTGGCGTCAAATCAACATCTTCTACCATTAACATTAATCGTACTCCTTTAATAATTCTGAATGTTAAAGATAGTTTGAAATCGGTTTTTGTTCAAGTCAATAAATTTCTCCAACTATGGATTTTATTTTTAATACAATTCCTTAGTAATAACTTAGTGGAGCTATTAGTCCTTCGAGGTTCCTAACTTAGTCACCAAGCACACAAAGGAGCACTAAGAAACGGCATAACCCCAAAATTATAAATTGAATTGGGTTTCAAATGAATATATATTTTAGTCCAAAATTATTCAGGCTATTTAAATGACAGACAACAAAATATTAATTGTATTTACCGGCGGTACATTTTCAATGTCAATTGATGAAAACACCGGTGGCGCGGTACCGAAATATTCCGGTGAGGAATTACTTGAAAAAATTCCAGAAGCAAAGGAACTTGCAAATATTACGTGTTACGATTTCGGAAAATACCCTGGTCCGCATATGACTCCGGAGTTAATGTTAAAACTTTCCAATAAAATAAGAGAATTATTAAAGGAAGATAATTACACAGGGGTTATTGTAACCCACGGAACGGACACCCTGGAAGAGACCGCGTATTTTTTAGATCTCACTATAAAGACTGAAATTCCTATCGTGGTAATCGGCTCAATGAAAAACAGTTCTGAACCTGATTGGGACGGACCAAGAAACCTGCTTGATGCGATTAATATTTGCCTGAGTAAAAATTGTAAAAATCTCGGCGTGCTTGTATGCTTAAACGGAGATATTAATGCAGCAAGCGAAGTAACAAAAACGTACACCGACGAAGTTGACACTTTCAGCAGTCTTGATTTTGGCGCACTTGGATTTATTCAAAACGGAAAAATTATTATAAACCGCCTTCCAACAAAATTGGAAACAATTGAAACTGACAAAATAAATTCCAACATCGATATGCTAACTGTTTATGCAGGAATGGATGAAAAGTTCTTCAAATTTTCAGCCGACAGCGGTGTTGAAGGAATTGTTGTAGAAGCTCTTGGTGTCGGAAACGTTCCCCCGGCTGCTTATGAAGGAATAAAATACGCAGTTGAAAAAGATATTCCGGTTGTTCTTGTTTCAAGATGTCCCGCCGGGGAAACGCTTGATATTTACAGCTACCCAGGCGCAGGTAAATGGCTGCACAGCATAGGAGTAATTTTTGCTGAATACCTGAACGGGCAAAAAGCGAGAATTAAATTAATGCTGGCTCTTGGAAAGACAAAAGATAAAAAAGAATTGAAAAAACTTTTTGAAGATTGATTATTAGACATCCTACTGAGATGATTTTTCACCCTTCGACAAGCTCAGAGTTCTCCAAAAGGGAATCCTTTAGTAGAAATGAAATAAATAATCTAACTCCCGGTTATATGCTCAATATCAATTTTATGAACATCTTTAACCGGTCTGCCTAAAAATAATTCAGCAACCTCTTTAAATTTTACAGGAATATCACTTACATAATATTGATGATTTCCTGCCACTCCTGAATTAGTTTCAAACCCAACACGATTTACTTCTGTACGAACAACTTCCGCGGACGCAATCCCGGAATCAACCAGCGTAACATTTTCACCGATAACTTTTTGAATCACTTCTGCTAATATCGGGTAATGTGTACAACCCAGCACAAGTGTATCAATTTCTTTTTCTCTTAATTCCTTTAAGTATTCCTCTGCAATTTCATAAGTGGCTTTATGATTAACCCAGCCTTCTTCTGCAAGAGGAACAAATAATGGACAGGCTTTTTCAAAAACCTCAATATCAGGATTATGTTTTTTAATTGCATTTGAATACGCAATATTATTTACAGTAGCACGCGTACCAATTACTCCAATCTTACCATTTTTTGAATGAGAAATTGCAAACTCTGCTCCAGGTTCTATCATTCCGATAATCGGGACATTAAATATATTACCTAACTCCTTAAGTGCAACTGAAGAAACAGTATTGCACGCGACCACAATTGCTTTAACATTTTTACTCATAAGAAAATTCGCATCCTGAATTGCATACTCAATCACTGTATCATTTGACTTTGAACCATAAGGAACGCGAGCAGTATCACCGAAATAAACAATATTTTCTCTCGGCAGCGCGGAAGCAAGCCTTTTTACAACTGTTAATCCACCGATTCCTGAATCAAAAACTCCAATCGGTTTTTCTTTTTCCATAAAATTCAATTTAAGGCCTATAGCATTAGTGAAATGGTTTTGTTTAATTCAGCTTTAATAAAATTATAATCATTTCCTGAAATTTTTTTCCCATGCCTGTCAAGTACGTAAAATGAATCGACAATATCATCGCTTCTTGTTGAAATTTTTGCAAAATAAATTATTAGTCCAAGTTCATTCATTTTTGAAGTTACCTGGTATAGAAACCCCAGTCTGTCCGGAGAAAATATATCAATGATAGTGTATTTTTCCTGATCTTCAAAAGTAATATTAACTTTCCCTTTTCTCTTGAAAAACTTACTCTCAATACGCCACCATTTTGATTTCATCTGCGTAATTTCAGCATTCAGTTTTAAAAGTCCTTTTACAACTGATGAAAGGTCATGATTAATTTTCTGATACCTGTCTTTTGAAATTACTTTGTTTGTTCTGAAATCGGTTACATTAAACGTATCAATTACAATTCCATCTTTTCTTGTAAAAATTTTAGCATCGTGAATATTCAGATCATTTATCGAAAGTACACCGCAAAGTTTTGAAAGCAAAGAAGGAAAATCTTTTGTAATTACAGTAATATTTGTAAAATCATTCAGCTCATTAAATAATGTTGATACCGATTCTCCTTTCTGAATTGCTTCAACGTGCATTGCAATTTCCTGGTCAGAAAACTGGTGAGAATAGGCAATATCATTAATTGAATCGATATGTTCCTGCACGTGTTCTTCCGAGATAGCCGGTGAATGCTTGCTGATCTCTTTGGGAATTATATAGGTGTTGGAAATCAGGTATTCTTCACCGCTAATTTTTCTTTCCAGCATAGCTTTGCTTTTTGAATAGAGTTCTGCAAGAAGATCACTTTTCCATGAAGTCCAGACTGCTGAATTGACAGCGGAAAGATCTGCATAAGTTAAAAGATAAAGCAAGTCCATATCTTCAATTGAATTAAATTTCGTACTAAAATTATTCAAGGTTTCCGGATCGTTCAAGTTTCTTCTAAAGGCGACCTGCTCCATTATAAGATGATTCCTCACAAGAAAAGTAACAGGTTCAATTTCTTTTTCATCATAACCAAGTCTCTGCATAATAGAAGAAGCCATCTCTGCACCAATAATTTCGTGCCCGGAAATATTTATCGGTTTTGCAATGTCATGGAATAGAAGAGCAAGATATAATATCTCTTTATTTTTTAATTTGTTAAATATTTTTCCAAGAGGTGATGAATCTTTCTCCAGCTTTTCGAGATTCTGAATTGCTACAATAGTGTGTTCGTCAGTAGTATAGCAATGATAAACGCCATGCTGCATAAAGCCGACAAGATCGTTCCATTCCGTCAAAAAGGCACCAAGAACTCCTAGTTCATTCATAACTGAAAGAGTATTACCTACACTTCTTGGCAGCCTTAAAATTTCTCGAAAAAATACTGAGGACTCAGTTTGTTCAACTGCTTTTTGTGTAACGTTGTCAACTGTTTCAATAATTTTGCATGTTAATTTCTCATCAAAAAAAGCATTATATAAACAGCGATAATAGAATAAACGAATTATATCGGAAAGTATTAATTCACTATTCCTTGAAAAAGAAATTTTTTTCCCTTTCAGGCTAAAATTCTCATCAAGCTCTATTCCAAGTGAATCAGGAAGCGAATTCGATAATTCGGAATCAAATCTTCGAGACATTGACCTTGTGAAGCGATAAATGGCATTTGCTGCCAGAAAGTATTCTTTCATAAAAATCGAAAGTGCATTTTTTTTATTATAGAACAATGCCGATATATTTTCCTGCATATTAAATTCAAAGCGATCACTTTTATGATGATTTAAAATGTGTAAATGATTTCTTATTTCCAGAACTAGTTTATAACTACCTAAGATACGATTACATTCATTCGGAGTTGTAAACTCAAGTTTTTTTATTTCGTCTATAAAACTTTCAGCTTGAGTAATCTCATTTTGCTTATTTAAAAGAGTTTTAGTGCTTAGGATAAACATCCACTCAATTGCCTGAAAATCCCTGAGTCCTCCTGCGGACATTTTAACATTTGGTTCCAGAAGCTTTGGTGATTCACCATATTTTTTGTAGCGTAATTCAATATCGTTACGGAGTTCTTTAAAAAGCCTAATTTGATCTTCATGATTAATAGAATCAAAAAGAATTTTATTCCATTCATTATAAGTTTTAACAGAACCGCATAGTAATCTTGTTTCAAAAAACTGGGTGAATGAATGAAGATCAGAAGTTAAATATTTTGTAATGTCAGAAAATTCTCTCACTGTGTGAGATGCCTCTAAACCATTGTCCCAGAATATTTTAACCAGTTCGGAAATTTCCTCTTTGTTCTCTTCAACATTATCTGAAATGAACATAATGTCGATGTCGGAATATGGAGAAAGTTCACGCCGACTGAAGCTTCCGGCAGAAGTAATAGCAAATTTATATTTCTTATTTTTTGCCAGTGAACGAATATGATCTTCCACCAGAAGGCTGTAAGCCATGCAGAAATTAAAGGAGTCTTTCTGCAGGATTTTATCCCTGAATATATCTTCCCTTTTATTAATAAATTCCTGTTTTGCTGTTATCGTGGTGGACATAAATTTCAATAAAATAATTTAGTCTTTAAATTCTTCGCTTTCATATTCAACTTCTACAACCGATCCGATTCCTCCCCTCACATTAAATTCTGCAGTAACAAACATATATCTTGGTTTACAAATTTCAACAAGATCATCAAGAATTTTATTTGTCACACTTTCAAAATAAATTCCATCATTCCTGTACGAGTTCAAATAAATTTTAAGTGATTTTAATTCGATACAAAGTTTGCCGGGAACATATTCAATAGTAATTGTTGCAAAATCAGGCTGCCCTGTTTTCGGACAAACCGATGTAAACTCCGGCGCTTCGTGAACTACAGTATAATTTCTATCGGGATACGCATTTTCAAATACTTCTAATAATTTTATTTTGTCGTTCAACTCTACCTCTGTTTTAATTTATAATGTACAATGTATAATTTATAATTATGAAATTAGAATTCAATTTTTAAAGTAATTTGGCTTAATTTTATATGGGATAGGATCTTCAAATCCTACCGATTGAAATCCTCTTAACCTCAGTGCACAACTGTCACATTCACCGCAGGCTTTATCTTCATTTTTATAACAGGACCATGTTAAATGTAACGGAGCTTTTAATTCAATTCCTTTTTTTACAATCTCTGCTTTTGATAAATTAATTATCGGTGTTTCAATTTTAATTTTTGTATCAGGTTTTGTTCCTTCTTCAATTACATTTTCAAATGCGCTGAAAAATGAAGGCCTGCAATCCGGGTAACCTGAAGAATCTTCGTGAACAGCGCCGATAAAAATCTTTTCAGCTTTTAAAACTTCCGCCCAGCTTGTGCAACCAGAAAGTATATTTGCATTTCTGAATGGAACATACGACGCAGGAATATTTTTATTTTTTAAATCAGCTTTTGAGACTTCGATTTTATTATCAGTCAAAGATGAACCACCGATTTTTGATAAATGTGTAAAATCAATTACTAATCTTTCATCCACATTATAAAAATCAGCGATGTCATTAAAGGCTTTTAATTCTCTCCTTTCTGTCCTTTGCCCGTAATTAATATGAGCAAATGCGAGTTCGTAATCCAAGTTTGCAATTGCAGCAGAAACACAGCTATCCATCCCACCGCTAACAGCTACAACTGCTTTTTTGTCTTTGTTACTCATCTAATTTTTAGGTTTGACATAAAGTTTAAAAATAACAAAATCAGTATTCACTTAGAAACGTGGAATTTGAATAAACGGGGAATAGCCTGGATTACAAACGCGGGCGATTTAATTCTTTACTCGCAGGAACGCAATTACAACTCCAAAACTTACAATTGAAGATATTAAAAACGGCACCTGGGAACCATAAATGTCCCATAAAAATCCTGTAAGAAATGAACCTGACATTATTGCCAGGCTGGAAAGCATTGTGAGAAGTCCGATAGCGGTGCCTCTTTTTTCATCAGGAATAAGATCGGAAACCCAGGCTTTTGCAATTCCTTCTGTTGCAGCGGCATAAATTCCGTAAAACGCAAAGAGTATCCAGATAAAATAAAATTCGGAAATTAAAGCAAAGCCAAGATAAACCAATGAATAAACAAACAACCCGGCTATAAAAATATTTTTCTTACCCAGCTTATCTGAAAATTTCCCTATCGGGTAGGAAGCTGATGCATAAATAATATTGTAAAAGATATAACCAATAATGGCAAGATTTGAAGAATTAGAAATATCCCTGGATTTTAAAATCAAAAAAACATCGCTGCTGTTTACAAGTGAAAAAATTGTAAACAGATAAATAAGTTTTTTGTAATTAGCCGGTGCGGAAATCCAGAATGTTTTGTAATGTTTTTTTTCTCTTGGTTTTACATTAATCGGTTTATCTTTAACGGGAAAAGTAAATCCCACCGCCACCAAAGAAGGAAGAAATGCAACCAGGAAAACCAGCGTATAATTTCCAGGGAAATAATAAAGAAGGACAAGAGCCCCGAGCGGACCGAGTGCAGCCCCAAGAGTATCCATTCCCCTGTGAAATCCGAAAATTGCGCCGGTATTATTTTCTGAATGACTAGCCAGCAAAGCATCCCGGGGAGCTGTTCTAATTCCCTTTCCTACTCTGTCTGTAACTCTTGAAATTAATACAGTTGAAACGAAAGGAAAAATTCCCGGAAGCGGTTTTGTAAGTGCAGAAAGACTGTAGCCTATCCTCACAAAAATCGATCTTTTTCCCAGCTTATCTGAAAGACTGCCAAAATATCCTTTAAAGAATCCTGCTGTTATTTCCGCAAGACCTTCAATCAATCCGACGATTGCCATTGAAGAACCGAGCACAGTTGTTAAAAATATCGGAGTGATAGGATAAAGCATCTCGCTTGCCATATCTGTAAACAGACTGATGAATCCGAGTATTTTTACCTGCTTCGGGATTTTTTTTGAGGACATCTTGAATTATGAAATTTATTTGTTTTCAATAATCGCTATAAATGATATTAAGTTCAAATAATTTTTTTCAACTTAATTGGAGTGAAGTTACTCATTTAGTAAATTTCAATAATTGTTTTCGAACATCTTATCAGAGGAGAAAATATGCGTAGAAAAGTTATTGCCGGAAACTGGAAAATGCACAAAGATTTAAATGAAACCCAGAGTCTGGTTACAAAATTATCAAATGCTTTAAGCAAAGAAGAAGTAAAATGTGATGTAATAATCTGCCCTCCTTACACTTCTTTAAGCGAAGCAAGCAGTTTGATAAAAGATAGTGTAATTAAACTTGGCGCACAAAATATGCATTTTGAAGAGAAAGGCGCTTTTACCGGCGAAGTTTCCACATCGATGATTAAAAGCGTTGGGTGCGAATATGTGATTCTCGGGCATTCGGAAAGAAGAACTGTCTTTGGTGAGAACGATGAAGTAATAAATAAAAAAATAAAGAAAGCACTTGCTTCGAATCTCAAACCAATTTTTTGTGTCGGTGAGACTTTGGGAGAAAGAGAAAGTGGAATTATGAAAGATGTCATTAAAAGACAGGTAACCGATGGACTCCAGCAAGTTTCAAAAGGTGAAATGGAAAAAATTATTGTTGCATACGAACCGGTCTGGGCAATTGGTACAGGAAAAACGGCATCACCTGAACAGGCGCAGGAAGTTCATGTTTTTATAAGAGAATTAATTTCAGAGATTTTTGGCAATGATACTGCTGAAAACCTTATAATTCAATACGGAGGAAGTGTAAAACCCGATAATGCCCATGAGCTGTTGTCTCAAAATGATATTGACGGAGCCCTTGTTGGAGGTGCCTGCCTTGAAGCCGACTCATTTACAGCGATAATTAAATCTGTGTAACTTCCTGTTCTTAAAATATTTATCAAGATTTTGGGGTGTTTTTAAACACCCCAAATACTTAAAATTTCCATTGATTTCGCCTCCTTTCTTTATTATATTAATCGGCTGATTTTCTACCTTAAAAGGACACAAACTACGGATGACCAATCTGAGAAAATTCTTTGTTCTAATACTATTTTTCATCTGTATTTTTCTCACTTTTCCAACAAAAGCACAGATTATCTTTAACCAGTTACCGGGTTACAGAATTGATACTTCTGATTCTCTGTTTTTCAACACAAATCGATTCAGAAAGATAATTCCACTAAACGGAAACTGGGAAGTAAGCAAGGCAGGTGAGAACAACAAACTAAATGTAAACATTCCTTCTTCATTTGAAGGAAATGGTGATCTTGTTTTTGAAAGGAAGTTTTCTTTAACAAAAGATGATTTAGAAAACCACGAACTTAAACTTGTCTTTTTAGGAGTCAATTACTCCGCCGAAATTTCCGTTAACAACAAAATCATTTACACTCATACCGGTGGAGAATTTCCGTTCAGCTTTTATCTGCCAAGAGATATACTTTACTCAGACAGGGATAATGTCCTCACAGTTAAAGTCCACTATAAATTGGATTCTGAAGATACAATTCCTTTAAAACAAAGATTCTTATTCCCTAAAAATTTCGGCGGAATTTTCAGTGATGTTTATATTTTAAGCAGACCCGATATTTCTATTAATGATTTTTCTTTTAAAAAAGAAATTAACGAATCAGGTAAAATTAAGATATCAATTTCTTCCCGTGTAATTAACCAGCAGTTTAATTTACCAAACGATACGCTTCAAACTTCGAATAAATTTTTAGTGAAAACAAGGTTAGTTTCTCCAGATGGAAATAATCTCCAGGGAGCTCCCGATTATTTATTTGAATTAAAAAGAAATAAAGAAATTGAAATCTCTCAAGTGCTGGATATTTCTTCAGTTGATTACTGGACACCTTCTAATCCTAACTTATACACAGTCAGGTTGGAACTTTGGCAGAATGGAAACTTAATTGATATTTCCCGCTGCCCTCTTGCAGTTTATTCATTTACTTCAGGCAAAGAAAGTTTCAAATTAAATAATAATGATTACTCCTTCGACGGGGTTACTTATATTCCATCTAATAAGGAATTTGGAAACCTTGAAAGTTATTCTGATATGGAAAATGATATCAGGATGATAAAAAATATGGGCTTTTCTGCAATCAGATTTGCAAAATCGGTACCACATCCTTATTTACTTTATTTATGCGAGAAATATGGCCTGTTGGCTTTTGTAGAAATACCTTTAAATTCCGTGCCTGAAAACCTGGCTCGGAATCAGAATTTTATTACACGCAGTAAATATTATTTATCAAATTTTATTAAGGCCTACAAGAAATATTCTATCGCTGCAATCGGTCTCGGAGGTTCATATCTTACTAATTCAAATACGCAATCTAATTATTTAAGCAGTATATCATCATTTGTAAAATCGAATGTTACCACACTTACTTATGCTTCCTTTGCGAACTCCAATTTAAAATCTATAAATGGAATTGATTTATATGGAATAGAGATGTTGAACAAATCAATAAAAAGCGAGGGCAATAAATTAAAAGATGTGCAAAAGAGTTTAGGTAAAGGTAAGATTTTTATAAGTGAGGCAACATACGTTGTTAATTCGGGTAATACAGACGGGTATGTCAACAAGGATTCATTTGAAGCACAAGCAAAATATTTTGAGGATCTTCTGGAATACGCAAAGGACAACTCCCTTCCCGGTTATTTTATTAATACTATGTTTGATTACCGCGGTGAATATGCCTCGATAATTGCTGGTTATGACGAAAATAATATCTACAATATTGGATTGTGCGATGAAAATCGTGACACAGATAGGCTTGGTTACAAAGTGGTTTACGCAAAACTTCATGAGGCTGAAAAGGTTACAGTTCCTATTGGAAGCACTAAAGATTCCTCTCCAATGGTATATATTCTCTTTGGCCTGCTGCTTGCTGTTGTAATGGGTGTATTAGTAAACTCTGGTAGAAAATTTCGCGAGGATGCATCAAGAGCATTGTTAAGACCTTATAATTTTTTTGCCGATGTAAGAGATCAAAGAATAATGTCAGGTGCACATTCGATTATTCTCTATGCAGTAATTGCTGCAGTAATTGCACTAATTTCAGGTAATTTTCTATCCTACCTTCGGAATGAAGTTATTCTTGAAAAAATATTCCTCTCTCTTGGAAGCCATTCAATTATGAATTTCTTTAGTTATTTCGCATGGCACCCGATCGCTTCTTTATTCTGGCTTACTATCATTTTTGCTGCAATGCTAATGATTTTATCTATAATAATTAAAGCAGCATCCTTTTTTATAAGAAACAGGGTTTATTTTTCAAGCGTGTTTTTTACCGTAGTCTGGTCCTTTCTTCCAATAGTTTTGTTAATCCCGGTTGGTATAGTTTTATACAGAATATTAAACTCTGAAATAGCTAATACATTAATTTATTACTCAATTATAATATACGCACTTTGGATTTTTTATCGGCTAATTAAGGGTATTTACGTTATTTTTGATGTAAATCCTGGTAGCGTTTATTTTTATAGTATTTTGATATTGCTCCTAGTCATCGGAGGAATACTATTATATGGCCAGATAAACAATTCTGTCTTGAGTTATCTTCAATTAACATTAAAACAATTCAACATTCTGGTATAGAGGGAACTTGTATTTATCCAAACTTGAAATATTAGGTTTTAAATCTTTTGCACAAAGAACCGATGTTAAATTTAATCAGGGTGTTACATCTATTGTGGGCCCAAACGGTTGCGGTAAAACAAATATTGTAGATGCTATAAGATGGTGCCTGGGTGAACAAAGGAGTAGTGCGTTAAGAAGCGACAAAATGGAAAACGTAATCTTTAATGGAACTGCTGGGAAAAAACCAATGGGAATGGCTGAAGTTTCACTTACCATCCAGAATACAAGGGGAATTTTACCTACCGAGTATTCCGAAGTAACAATAACCAGAAGAATTTTTCGCTCCGGTGAAAGTGAATACCTCCTAAACAAAAATCTCTGCCGATTAAAAGATATTACCAACCTTTTTATGGATACGGGAATTGGAGCTAACGCCTATTCGGTAATTGAATTGAAAATGGTGGAAACTATACTCAGCAATAAAGCTGAAGAAAGAAGAACAATGTTTGAGGAAGCTGCAGGTGTTAATAAATATAAACTTCGAAGAAGGCTTGCGCTCCGTAAATTGGATGAAGTACGTTCCGATTTAACCAGGGTAAATGACATTGTTTCGGAAGTGGAAAAAAAGGTTAATTCGCTTGAGAGACAAGCTAAGAAAGCGGATAGATATAACAGAATTTCAACTCAATTAAGGGAATTGGAACTTGACCTTGCAGAACGTGAAATGTCCCTTTTTAACAGACAAAAAGATGAATTAAAAAATCGTAAAGAAGAAAATTTCAGTAAAAAATTAAATCTTGAATCAGAAATATCAAAATTGGAAGATGAGCTTGCAATTATAAAACAATCCCTGTTAGAAACTGAATCTGAATTAAAATACAAGCGTAAAGAAGTTACCGAGCAAACAGCTAAAGTTTATAATATTCAAAAACAAATTTCTGTTGCCGAAGAAAGGGAAAAATCACTTGAATCAAACATTTCTCGTTATCAACTTGAGTTGGAAGAATTAAATATCCAACTTGATGAAACTAAGCGTGCCATTGAAGATAACTCAGAACTAGTTAGAGAAATTTCTGATCGAATATATGATAAGCAAAAATTTCTTGAGGAAACTAAGGGGAAAGCAAACAATTTCAAAACAGAACTTGAAAACAAAAGAAGTTACCTGAAAGGTCAATCTGAGAAATTGATAGAGCAATTTAAAGAAATAACAAACAAAGAAAATGATCTTGCTAATATCCAGAATTCTCTCAATACAAAAAATGAATCTATAGAAAAATTAAACGAAAAGATTCAGGCACTCACAAATAATATTGCAAAAACGGTTGGATATCTGGAGGAACTAGGGCGTGAGAAAACCCAGACTGCCGATAAACTATCAGAGACTGAATCTCTATATGCTCAAAAACAAAAAGAGAAAGATGATCTTGAAAAGGAATTAAATACCCTAAAAGTAAAGGAGCTTGAAGACAGAAGTGTAATTAACAGTATTAAGGACAAGATTGGCTTTATACAAACAATGATCGATAATCTTGAGGGGGTTTCCAAGGGAGCTAAAACACTGGTCGAAAACCCTGAATGGTCAAAAGGTGAAAAAACTCTTCTTGCACATATTGGTAGCTCAAGTGATGAATATCGATTGGCGATAGAAGCTTCTTTAAGAAATAATCTGAATAATATTTTAGTCCGAACAATTGACGATCTTAAAAGCGGAATTGAATATTTAAAAAGTAATAAGGCAGGAAGAGCAACATTTTTTGCACCTTCACTTGTTGAAGGTATTACCACTGGTTTTATAGACAAACTTAAAAATATTTCAATTAACAGAAACGGGAAAAAACTTTCTAAAGAAACCGGATTCATCGCCTGGTCAAAAGATTTGGTAGAATCAGATAAAAAGTGGGAAAGTTATTTTAAATTAATTTTAAATGAATCAGCTGTTGTAAGTAATCTGGAAACAGCATTTTTACTCTCATCAAAATATCATGACTTCAACTTCGTGACTTTACAGGGGGACTACGTTGATAATCATGGTATTGTTGAGAGTGGGTCCGAACCACAACTTGATGATTCTCTTTTTGGCAGAATGCAGCTTCTTGATAGCCTGAGAAGTGAATTCCCTAAAAGAGAAAAAGACTTGATTACGTTAAAATCGAAAATAGTGAGCATTGAGAAGAAAATTGAAGAGATCGATTTGAAAATTCTTTCTGAAGAAGAGAGAATGCTGCTGAATGATTTATCAAACGTTGATAAGCAAATTGCACAGTTTGAATATGAAAAAAATAAAGCCAATGATGAAATTGAAAAAGCCAGACTCGAGATAAAAGATTTGGTGTCAATATCAAATAAAATTGACAATGAAAGAAACGATTCTGAAGAAATACTAAACAAACTAAAAAAAGATAAAACAGTTGCTGATGATAGACAAAAACAGCTGGAAGAAGAATTCCACAGTTTTGAACAAAAATATAATGCTGAATTGGCTAATCAAAACAGTACCAATCTTGAACTTGAAAGATTGCTTGGAGATAAAAGGAATGCTGAAAATGCTATTTTACGTGCTGAAAAAGCAACTGAATCAATTGAAAAATCCATCCTTAAAAGGGAACAGGATATAAAATCTTCGGTTGAGGAATCATCTGCAGTAGAAAAAATTATTGAAGATAACAGATTAAAATATGATGATAATTTGCAGACAAAAGAAATGCTGGTAAATCAGGAAAAAGATATTGATCTAAAATATGAATCCATCCAGAATGAAATATCAGATAAGGAAAATGTACAAAAAAAATTAAGAAAGGAACGTGAAATATTATCAGAAGAGATACATGAATCTGATATAAAGCTAAGCGAATTAAAAATGAAGCTAAGCAACCTTGTTGAGCACATTAAAGAAAATTATTCGGTTACTTTAGAAAATAAAGTCTTTGATGATCTTAACACATTTGATTTCAGGACAAGAACAGATGAAGTCCAAGCTTTAAAACAAAAAGTAAAAAACCTAGGCCCAATAAATCTTCTTGCATATTCAGAATATGAGGAAGAAAGAGAAAGGTTTGAATTTTTGAACAAACAAAGAAATGATCTGTTGGAATCTGAAAAAGACGTTGTAAACACTATCACTGAAATAAATACTACAGCTCAAACACAGTTTAAAGAAACCTTTGATAAGATAAGAGAAAATTTTATTAATATATTCCGCGGATTATTCAATCCTGGCGATGAAGCTGATTTAAGAATTGAAGAAGATGCCGATCCTCTCGAGGCAAAAATTGAGATTATTGCAAAGCCCAAAGGTAAACGGCCTACTTCAATTGATTTACTTTCAGGAGGAGAAAAAACATTAACGGCGATAGCATTATTATTTGCCATTTATCTTGTAAAGCCAAGCCCTTTTTGTATTCTTGATGAAATAGATGCCCCTCTTGATGACGCAAACATCGATAGGTTTACAAAGATCATAGAAGATTTTAGTAAAGAGACACAATTCATTGTAGTCACCCACAATAAGAGAACAATGGAAGCAGCCGAAACTTTATATGGTGTTACTATGCAGGACGAGGGTATATCAAAGTTAGTGAGCGTAAGATTTAATGAAGATTTTGACTTTGTGAATAAATAAAATTTTCAATTCAAAAAAAAATAATATGTGAAAGGGAATAATCAGATCAGGGCCAATTGAAAGTTATACTTATGACAGCAAAAGTATTTAAAATATTTATCGACTTCGATGGAACAATTACTAAGCTGGATGTCGGCGAAGCAATTTTCACTAAGTTTGGTGAACCTAATACAGTAACTGATATTATTGAAAAATATCTTGATGATAAAATTACTGCAAAAGAATGCTGGCTAAGATTGTGTGATTCTGTAAAAGGACTTGATGTAAAAGAATTTGACAGCTATATCGATACATTTGAAATAGATCCAAGTTTTCCTGGTTTTATAAAATATTGTACAGAAAATAAATTTGAGCACTTTGTTTTAAGTGATGGATTTGATTACTACATCGATAAAATTTTTGTGAAAGAAAATCTTGGACAATTAAAAGTCTATTCGAATAAACTTGTGATAGATGATAATAAACTGATACCTCACTTCCCTTACCTGGATGAGGGATCAAAAGCTTCTGCAAATTGTAAACACAATCACGTTATTAATCACAGCGGTGATGAAGAATTTACAATTTACATTGGGGATGGCGCATCTGATAAAGAAACAGCGCAATTTTGTGATTTCATTTTTGCAAAAGACGATTTGTTAAAATATTGCGAAAAAGAAAGGATAACATACTTCCCCTACAAAAATTTTGATGATGTTATAAAAAGGCTTGAGGAATTGAGAGGAAAAAAGAGACTTAAAAAAAGACACCAGGCTTATTTAAAAAGAAAAGAAGTTTACCAGAGAGGATAATTAATGGCTAAATCTGATATTGCTGCAAAATTTTTTAAATACAGGAGTTATACTCCTATTCCATTCCTGGTGCTCACTTTTGTGTTTTTCAATTCAAACATATGGAGTTTGATAATTGGATTTATTATTGCCCTTAAAGGCGAACTGATTCGCCTCTGGGGAGTAAGTTGGGCTGGAAGTGAAACAAGAACAACCGGTGATGTTGGAGGAACTTTTTTAATTGTCAGCGGACCATTCGCATACGTTCGTAATCCTCTTTATGTCGGCAATATTTTGATGTATGCAGGTTTGGGAATTATGTCGTTTGCCCTGTTTCCCTATTTACAGATTGCAGGATTAATTTTCTTTTATGTTCAATATACTTTCATTGTTCAGCAGGAAGAAAATTATTTGAAAAATACTTTTGGTGAAGAATTTCACGAATTCTTAAAAAATGTTCCAAGATTTTTTCCAAGGATTACAAAATATAAGCCAAAGGTTGTAGGTAAGCAGCCTCCTTTAAATTTAAAAGCAGGCTTGCGTTCTGAAAAAAGAAGTTTGCAGGCATTCGGAATTGTTTCATTGACAATGTTTCTTATGTGGCTTTTTAGATTTGGTATAGGTTCTTATTAAATAGACCAAAAATAATGGCAAATAAAAATTTAATGATAATAGCCGGTGAGATGTCAGGTGATCTTCACGGCGGTTCTTTGATAACTGAACTACTAAAGATTGATCCGCAAATTAATGTTTTCGGAATTGGCGGAGATAAGATGAAAGCTGCAGGGATGCAGTTAAATTATCATCTCCACAAAATGGCTTTTCTTGGATTTCTTGAAGTTGTTAAGCATATCCCATTTATCCGGAAAGTTCAAAAAAGACTTATCAGTGTAGTTAAGGAAAAGGAAATAGCAACCGTTGTTCTGATAGATTACCCGGGATTCAATCTCAGCATAGCAAAAAAGATGAAAAGGCTGAATGTAAAAATTATTTATTACATTTCTCCGCAAATATGGGCATGGGGTGGTGGAAGAATTGAGAAAATAAAAAAGATAGTAAATAAGATGCTGGTTGTTTTTCCTTTTGAAGAAAAACTTTACAGCGATCACAATGTTGATGTTGATTTTGTAGGTCATCCGCTTCTTGAGAGATTAAATGATTACAATTTTCTTGAAAAGGATGAACTATTTGATAAATTCGAACTTGAAAAGGACAAAGAGATATTATTGATTTTACCCGGCAGCCGTGATCACGAGGTAAGATCAATTTTTCCTGAAACGATAAAGGCAGCAGAAAAACTTGCAAAAGAATTTAATCTGCAAATAGTTACGGCATGTTCTTCAAATATTGATGAGAATATTTTCTATAAAATAACAGAAATCAGGAATTTTAAGGTCATAAAAGAAAACACTTATAATCTTTTGAAATATTCCAAATTCGGAATTGTAAAATCTGGTACATCTACACTTGAAGCAGGCTTGTTTTGCCTGCCGATGATTATTGTTTATAAAACAAGCTCATTAACATATTTAATTGGCAAAAGCCTGATTAAAGTAGATAATATCGGGATGGCAAATATTATTTCAGGTGAGAAAGTTGTTCCAGAGTTAATTCAAAAGGATGTATCAGAGAAATCTATTTACAGTGAGGCAAAAAAAATATTATCTGATAAAACCGTATTTGATGAGATGAAAAAAAAACTTGGAAATATAAAAAAAAAATTAGGTTCAGAAGGAGCATCGGAAAGAGCTGCCAAATCAATCTATAAAGTGATGAATGAAAATTAGAAAGATCAGACAGGATGTTTTAAGATTTATCGGGCATTTTTTCCTGTTTCATTTAGTAAATGTTCTTTGTAAAACTTTACGAATCACATATTCAAATAAAAATGTGATTGAAGCTTTGGAAAAAGATAACAGCAAATACATACTTGCGTTCTGGCATGGTTCTATGCTTATTCCATGGTACCTGAACCGCAAAAAGAAAATGGTTGCATTAACAAGCAAAAGTAAAGATGGCGATCTGCTTGCAAAAATATTAAAGAGCTGGAAATACAGAGTGATCAGGGGTTCAAGCTCTACCGGCGGGGATGTTGCACTCGGTATTATGGTTGATTATGCAAAGAATGATCATTCAATTACAATTACGCCGGACGGACCAAGAGGACCAAGGCACAAATTAAAAGCCGGTGCAGTTATTACAGCAAAAAAAAGTTCTCTACCTTTAATACTTGTTGGTGTTGGAATTAAAAAGAAAATGATTCTTAAAAGCTGGGATCAATTTGAGGTTCCAAAATTATTTACAAAAGCTAACCTGGTATTTTCGGATCCTATTTATATTGACAGAGAATTGACGTATGAAGAAACTTCAAAAGTTATTGATGATTGCGAAGTAAAATTAAGCGAATTGCAGCTTAAAGCAGAAAAGAATTTAGAAAATTAGAAATGAATTTCATAAAGATTATATTATATCCTTTGGTTCCCGTATATGCATTTATTATTGCTTTCCGTAACTGGATGTTTGATAAAGGTTTTTTCAAGTCTACAAGGGTAAATTCAAAAGTAATTTCCGTGGGAAATATAACTGTAGGCGGATCCGGGAAGACCCCAACTGTGATTTTTACTACAAACCTTCTAAAATCTTCAGGTAGAAAAGTCGGAGTTTTAAGCCGCGGTTACGGAAGGAAATCATCAGGATATTTGCTGGTTGCAGAAAACGAAAAAATTTTATCGACAGTTGATCAATGTGGAGATGAAATTTACCATACTGCTGCTGAATGTAAAGTACCTGCAGCAGTTTGTGAGAACAGGGTTAAAGGAGCAAAAAGGCTTATAAATGATACAAGCATTGATACAATTGTACTTGATGATGCTTTCCAGCACAGGTGGATTGAAAGGGATTTAGATTTGCTGGTTATCGAACAAAGGTTTTTGAATGATCCGAATTTTCTTAATCATAGTTTGCTCCCGACCGGAAATATGAGAGAAAATTTCAGATCGATATACAGGTCTGATGCAATAATTGTGAACAGGAAATTTTCACAAAAAGAAGATATACCTGCTGTATTAAAAAAATATGCAGAAACTAAAAAAATATTTAATGCAAGCTATAAAGCTATTGGTTTTGTTGATATAAAAAGAGATATCACTTATAATATAGGTGAATTCGAAGGGCAGAAAAGCCTCGTGGTTTCAGGCATAGCAAACCCGTTTTCATTTATAAATGCTTTAAAGCAAACGAAAGTAGATACACAAAACCAGATGATTTTTTCGGATCATAAATATTATACTGAAAAAGAAGTACAGAAAATCAGAAAAGAATTTTATTCAACCAATTCTCATTCAGTAATAACTACTGAAAAAGATGCGGTTAAACTTGTTAAATTCTCAAAAGAATTTGACGACATAGACATATTCTATCTAAAAATAAAACTTGAAATGGATGAAATTGACGAATTCAGTAATTTTATTATTGATAGAATTTCATAAGTATAAAATGATTGTAAATTTATAAACTTAAATACTCGGAGAATATATGGCGAAAGGTAAAAATTATGTCTACTACTTTGGAGACAGGAAAGCTGATGGTAAGGCAGAGATGAAAGGACTTCTCGGTGGAAAAGGAGCAAACCTTGCTGAGATGGTAAATATTAAAATGCCGGTTCCTTCCGGTTTTACTATTACTACTGAGGTATGTACTTATTATTATACAAATAAAAACAAGTACCCAAAAGAACTGAAAGCTCAGGTCCAGTCTTCACTGAAAAAAGTTGAAGCAAGTATGGATGCAAAGTTCGGAGATTCTAAAAATCCATTGTTAGTTTCTGTAAGAAGCGGCGCAAGAGCTTCTATGCCAGGAATGATGGATACTATTCTTAATCTTGGATTGAATGATACTACAGTGCAGGGTTTAATTGAAAAAACAAATAACCCGAGATTTGCCTACGATTCATACAGAAGATTTGTACAGATGTATGGTGATGTTGTACTTGGATTAAAACCTGAGAACAAACACGAGGAAGATCCCTTTGAAGTAATTCTTGAAAAGAAAAAACATGAAAATGGATTTGAGCAGGATACACAACTTACTGCAGATCACCTTAAAGAACTTGTTGCTGAATTTAAAGAAGCAATTAAGGAGAAAACAGGAAATGAATTTCCTGATGATCCAATGCAGCAGTTATGGGGCGCTATCGGTGCCGTATTTGGTTCATGGATGAACGACAGGGCTATTATTTACAGAAGATTAAATAACATCCCTGCTGAATGGGGAACTGCTGTAAATGTTCAGTCAATGGTGTTTGGAAATATGGGAGAAGATTCCGGTACCGGGGTTGCTTTTACAAGAGACCCTGCCGCTGGAGAAAACAAATTCTACGGTGAATATCTTTTCAACGCTCAGGGAGAAGATGTAGTCGCCGGTATTCGAACTCCTCTTCCAATTGCTAAACTGGAAGAAGATGATCCGAAAATTTATAAAGAATTAATGGCAATAAGAAAGAATCTCGAAAAACATTATAAAGATATGATGGATATCGAATTCACAATTCAGCAGGGAAAATTATGGATGCTGCAGTGCCGTGTTGGAAAAAGAACCGGATTTGCTGCTATTAAAATGGCGGTAGATATGGTTAAAGAAAAACTGATCTCTAAAGAAGATGCAATTTTAAGAATTGAACCGAACCAGCTTAATCAATTACTTCGTCCGATTTTTGATATGGACCAGAAACGCAAAGCAGTTGATGAAGGGAAATTGTTGGCTAAAGGCCTTAACGCTGGACCGGGAGCTGCATCAGGTAAAGTTGCACTAAGTGCTCAGGATGCTGAAGAAATGGCGGCAAAAGGTGATAAAGTTATTCTTGTGAGAATAGAAACTTCACCGGAAGATATACAGGGAATGGATGCTTCTGAAGGTATTCTTACCGCACGTGGTGGAATGACATCACACGCTGCACTGGTTGCCCGCCAGATGGGTAAAGTTTGTGTTGCAGGTTGCGGATCACTAAAAATAAATTACCGCGAAAGAACAATTACAGTTGAAGGAAAAGATGGTGTTGTAATTAGAGAAGGTGATTATATCTCTATAGACGGAACAACAGGCGAAGTTATCCAAGGTAAACTTGAAACCAGACCATCAGAAGTTATACAGGTTCTAATTTCAAAAACTCTTGAGGCTAAAGATTCAGATGTTTATCAAACCTATGCAAGTCTGATGAAATGGGCAGATAAACTCAGAAGTATGAATATCAGGACAAATGCTGATCAGCCTGACCAGGCATCAAATGCAATTGCATTCGGTGCAGAAGGTATAGGACTTTGCAGAACCGAGCACATGTTTTTCGGAGGCGACAGAATTATGTCCGTGAGAAAAATGATTGTTTCCGATTCAGTTGAAGAGAGAAAAAAAGCTCTTAATGAGCTTCTTCCTTTACAAAGGGAAGACTTTGCAGGAATATTCGAAGCAATGAAAGGATACCCGGTAACAATAAGAACTCTCGATCCGCCTCTTCACGAATTTCTTCCTCACGAAGAAAAAGAAGTTAACGAACTTGCAAACGCTCTTGGAATTTCAGTGGATAAACTGAATGAAAAAATAGACAGCTTGCACGAATTCAACCCGATGCTTGGATTCAGAGGTTGCCGTTTAGGAATTCTTTATCCTGAAATTACAGAAATGCAGGCAAGAGCAATTATTGAAGCTGCCTGCGATGTTGCCGCAAAAGGAATGAAAGTAAAACCTGAAATAATGATTCCTTTAGTCGGGCATACAAATGAATTCAAATTTCAGGAAGAAATTGTAAGAAGAGTTGCGAAAGAAGTTATGGAAGAAAAAGGCAGGAAGATCAAATACCTTGTTGGTACAATGATAGAATTACCTAGAGCTGCTTTAACTGCTGACCAGATTGCTGAAAAAGCAGAGTTCTTCAGTTTCGGAACAAACGATCTTACACAAACAACTTTTGGTTTATCAAGGGATGATGCAGGTAAATTCCTACCACTATATGTTCAGAATGATATTCTTCCGAACGATCCGTTTGAAGCCCTGGATCAGGCAGGCGTTGGACAGCTTGTACAAATGGGAACAGAAAAGGGACGATCGACAAGATCTGATCTTAAGGTCGGGATTTGTGGAGAACACGGTGGCGAACCATCCTCTGTAGAATTCTGTCACAGAACTGGTTTAAATTATGTAAGTTGTTCACCATTTAGAGTTCCGATTGCGAGACTTGCAGCAGCAAGAGCAGTTGTTCACGAAATGGCTTCAAAGAAAGGCGGCAAAAAGAAATCAAAAAAGCCAGTTAAAAAATCGGCTAAGAAAAAATAAATTTAATTAAACTAAAATGGGAGAGTGAAAATCATTCTCTCAATAATATTATTTCACTTATTAGAGGTTAGGAAGAATGAAATTATCAGATTTCAAATTTAACTTACCCAAGACACATATTGCTAAACATCCCGTATCTCCCAGAGACAAAGCAAAGTTGATGGTGTTGCACAAAGAAACGGAAGAAATAGAAAACAAATCATTTACCAACGTTATTGATTATATGGAAAAAGGTGATGTTCTTGTTGTTAATGAAACAAGAGTGTTTCAGGCAAGGTTGTACGGTAAAAAAGAAAAGACTAATGCAAAGATAGAAGTATTTTTATTGCGTGAACTTAATGCTGAGGATTGTATCTGGGACGTTATTGTTGATCCTGCAAGAAAAGTAAGAATAGGAAACAAAATTTATTTCAACGATAAACTCTGGTGTGAAGTAATTGACAACACTACTTCAAGAGGAAGAACAGTAAGGTTTAATCAACCGGGAAATGTTTACAAAGCTGTTGAAAAAATCGGGCTCACTCCTCTTCCTCCGTATATTAAAAGAGACCCTGAGCCGGATGATAAAGAAAATTATCAGACTGTTTATGCGAAAGTTGATGGCGCGGTGGCTGCACCAACAGCTGGCTTACATTTCACACCAAAACTTCTTCAAAAAATTGAAAAGAAAGGAATTCATATTATTCCAATTATTCTTCATATTGGGCTTGGAACATTCAGACCAGTTGAAGTTGAGGATCTGACAAAACATAAAATGGATTCGGAATATTATGAAATAACTTCCAAATCATCGGAGGCAATTAACAAAGCAAAACATAGCAAACATAAAATTTTTGTAGTTGGTACAAGTGCTTGCCGAGCAGTTGAAACAAGTATTACAGCTGATGGATTTGTTAAACCACAAAGAGGTTGGACGGATAAATTTATTTATCCTCATTACGACTTTAAAATTACTGACAGGCTGATAACTAACTTTCATCAACCGGAATCTACTCTGATTATGCTTGCAAGTGCATTTGCAGGTCCTGACTTTATTATGAAAGCATATAAGAAAGCGATGAAAGAAAAATACCGCTTCTTAAGTTACGGCGACGCAATGTTAATTCTATGAAAACTTTCGCGATCATACCGGCAGGAGGCAAAGGTGTTAGGAGTGGCTCAGCCACTCCTAAACAATACCTGAAATTCAAAGGGAAAGAATTAATAGTCTACACTCTTGAAACATTTCAAAAAAACAGGTTGGTAAATAAAATTGTTGTTTCAGCCGATCCCTCATATTTCAATCTTTTAGAGAAACTTAAAAGTAAATACCATATCACAAAACTAGAGCAGATTGTTGAAGGCGGAAAAGAAAGACAGGATTCCGTACATAATGGACTGCTTTCAATAAAAGCAAAAAAAGATGACCGGGTAATTGTCCACGATGCTGCACGGGCTTTGTTGCCAGCAGAAGTTTTGACAAATTCTATTAAAATGGCAAAAAATAAGGGAAATGCCCTGGTTTGCATAAAAGCCGGAGATACTTTATTGAAGGGGAAATCTACGGTCAACTATTATATAGATAGAAAGGATATTTATTACGTTCAAACCCCCCAGATTTTTAAATATGCTGATTTAATGAAAGCTATGGAAAAAGCCTATTCTGAAGGATTTTACGGAACAGACGAATCTATGTTAGTTAAGAGAATAAATAAGAAAATCCACATTGCAGAAGGCTCTCCCCTGAACTTCAAAATTACTTCAAAATCAGATATGGAATTTTTCAGAAAACTTATATAAATTTTTACAGCCCCAATTTTCCTGATATTTTAGCGATATTCGAATTAAATTAGTAGAGATTAATATATATTGAATTTAATCAGTAATGTAATTAGGTTAGTAGCTTATAGATTATAATGGATTAAAAATGCTCATATTATTCGCAATAATAGCTTTATCATACCTCGTAGGTTCAATTCCTACAAGCATCATCGTTAGTAAGATGGCGCGAGGAATTGATATTCGTGATTACGGCAGTGGAAACGCAGGCGGTACTAACGTAATGCGTGTGCTCGGCTGGAAACATGGACTATTTGTAATGCTTCTTGATGCATTAAAAGGTGTACTTGCAGTTGTTGTAGTTGCAAGGTTATTCCAGGGAACAGTACCATTTAATAATGCAACTCCTTTTGATGATTTTACACTGGTACAAATAATTGCAGGTATCGCAGCAGTCATTGGACACATATGGACTGTGTTCGCTGAATTTAAAGGCGGCAAAGGTATTGCAACTGCACTCGGAATGTTACTAATGATTACAACTATTGATATGCTGATAGCAATTGGTGCATTCCTGATAGTTGTTACAATTTCACGCTATGTATCTCTCGGATCAATTGTGGCAGCAGTTGTTGTTCCTTTAGCACTTGTTGTGCGTGAAAATATTTTCAACGTAAATATACAGGGGTACCATACAATACTTCCCTTTATTATTGCACTGTCAACACTCGTAATTTTTACTCATCGTAAAAACGTTGTTCGTTTGCTTAATGGCAGCGAAAGCAAAATAAGTTTTTCAAAAAAGAATAAAACCTCTTAAAGTAATGAAAATCTCTGTTTTAGGTGCAGGCGGCTGGGGCACTACCCTGGCCGTTTTGCTTCATTACAACGGACACAATGTTACCCTCTGGGAATACAAAAAAAACTATTCCAAGACACTTCTAAAAACAAGAATTAACGACAGGTATCTTCCGGGATTAAAAATCCCAAAAGAAATATTAATTACCCACGATCTCGAGGAATCTACTTTTGATAAAAATATGATTGTGCTTGCAGTTCCCGCACAATTTTTAAGAAGTGTAATAAAAAAAGTTGCCCCGGGAAATATAAAAAATTCTATTTTGGTGAGTGTCTCAAAAGGGATAGAAATAACTTCATTGATGACAATGTCTCAAATGCTTCACGACGAAATTCCCTCAATATCTTCTGACCAGGTAGGAGTACTTTCTGGTCCGAGCCACGCAGAGGAAGTTAGCAAAAGGATACCAACCGCAGTTGTTGCGGCTTCAAGCAACGAAGAAACTACGAAATCAATCCAGGCAGCTTTTATTACTTCGTATTTCAGAGTTTACGGTTCAACAGATATTTTAGGTGTTGAGCTTGGCGGCGCATTTAAAAATGTAATTGCTATTGGTGCCGGAATAATTGACGGTGCAAAATTCGGAGACAATACAAAAGCAGCAATTATGACGAGAGGGATTGCTGAGATTTCCCGTCTTGGAATTGCTCTCGGTTCACAGCCTGAAACTTTTGCCGGCTTATCAGGAATGGGAGATTTGATTGTAACCTGCATGAGCAGGCACAGCCGTAACAGGTTTGTCGGCGAACAGATCGGTGGCGGTAAAAAACTAAAAACTGTTTTGAAATCTATGCAGATGGTTGCCGAAGGAGTTGGAACAAGCAAATCAGCATCTCAACTCGCTAAAAAACATAAAGTTGAAGTTCCCATCACTACTGAAGTCTACAGAATCCTATTTGAAGATAAAGACCCGGTTAAAGCCACAACCGATCTTATGACCCGCGATATGAAGATGGAGTGATCAAATAATCATTCAAAATTTACCATTCAAATTTTACTTACAACTAAAGTAGACCAATTTCTTAATAATTAGCCCAAATACCACCAAAATAAAAGGTGCATAAAAATATCCCCATCTAATTGCTTATATATGTTTATATTAGTTGCGTAATCCTGAAGAATATAAAACATTCCTCATATTTACTTACAAAACAATAGGACAATGACTAAAGCTCATTCTTTCCATATTCCTGTTATGGGAATAGGGTACACAATTGAAACCCCCTTAAAAGTTTCACAATTTGGAATTGATTCGGTGATCTCACTCGTTGATGATATACTTCTTGAAAAATTGAGAAAGATGTACTGTGCGAAATATGAAATTCCTTACACAGAGATAACAAAAGCGACGGAGGATTTCAGAGCCAAAAGAATTACCTCCTACCTGAACCTGATTCAGAATCTGGCAGAGAAAAGATTTGAAAAATTAAAAGAAACAGTAACTGAAAAAGAAAATGAGTTACAGAAATTCTTTGATCTATTACCGGAACAATCTGAATTGAAAAAAGAATTTCACAGTTTATTATCCCGTTTTAATTTAACTGAGATTAAAAAATGGCTGAATGAAAACTTATCAATGGGCAGCATTGATGTAAATATAATGACAAAGCTCGATAAGGATAATTATTCAGGAAAAGAAAAACTCCCTGTAGAATATAATGACGCTCATGCTGCGCTAAGAGGTTTTGCAAAAAGTGAGCTAAAATCCTCTATCGTTTTTTCTGCTGGAATGAATCCAAGACTTTATAGCTACCTGGAACAATTTGAAGATTTTTATCCGGATGAAAATGGAATTGCTAAAAAAAGAATAATCTTAAAAGTTAGCGATTACAGGTCTGCATTTATCCAGGGAAAATTTTTAGCAAACAAAGGTCTCTGGGTTTCTGAGTACAGAATTGAATCAGGACTTAATTGCGGAGGACATGCATTTGCTACTGATGGATTTCTAATGGGTCCAATTTTAGCTGAGTTCAAAGAAAAAAGAGAAGAACTAATTAAGCTGCTTAATGAAATTTATAAAACTGCACTTTCAAAAAAGAATCGTTCGGTAGCTAATACTAATTTTTCGTTCAATATAACTGCACAGGGTGGAGTTGGTACTGCGGAAGAACATCAATTTCTCATCGATCATTATGGAGTTGATTCTGTCGGTTGGGGTACACCATTCCTATTAGTACCGGAAGCGACAACTGTTGATGAAGCTACTCTGGCAAAATTAGCAGATGCAAAAGAAGCTGATCTTTATTTAAGTAATATTTCACCTTTGGGGGTACCATTTAATAGCCTGAGAGGGAATACGAAGGATTTAGAAAAATTATCTAATTTGATGAAAGGCAGACCGGGCAGTTCCTGTCCAAAAGAATATGTGGCAATTAATAATAAAGAGTTTACAGAAAAAAATATTTGTACGGCTTCCCGTCAATATCAATATTTAAAACTAAACGAACTTAAAACTAAATCCCTGTCTTTGGATGAGCACCAGATCAGCCATGATAAAATAGTTGAAAAATCATGCATTTGTGTTGGATTAGGAACTTCTGCACTTTTAGCAAATAATATGGATACAAAAATTGAAGGCGATGGAGTTTCAATTTGTCCGGGACCAAATCTTGCATATTTTTCAAAAATTATGAGCTTGAAAGAAATGACCAGCCATATTTATGGCAGGATAAATGTTATTAATAGAACAGATCGACCACATATGTTTATAAAAGAATTAAAAATTTACATCGATTACCTGAAAGATAAATTCGAAGAAACCAAAACAGAAATGTCTGAAAAACAGGAAAAGTATCTACTAAGCTTTATTGAAAATCTAAAGGAAGGTATTAATTATTATTACTCTTTATTCACTGGTCTAAAAGATAAATTTGAAGATACCAGAACAGAAATCATAAATGAACTTAATGCAGGTATGGACTCTTTGCATCTACTTATTATAGAGATAGAAAAATTTTCTGTAGCAGCGAGTGAGGCTGAATAGATATTGCACTCAGTAATTGAATTCTAAGTTACTACCTGTTCGGTAAAGAAATTCCTTTAATCTTCCTGAATAAAGAAACCGCGTAAGAATCAGTCATTCCAGAAACAAGATCAGTAATTTTTAATAGTCTTGTATAAATATCATTATCAGGTTTACCACCTTTCCCCAGGAATTGTTTCGGCATTAGTTTGATAATCGTTTTATTTTTTGGGGAAATTTTATCTTCGGCAAATTCATTAACTGCTCTAATAAATGTGTCGAGTAAACCGCCAAGGACTTCAAATCCTGCTGCTTCCCTCTCAACAACACTCCTGATCGAATATATTCTATCAATTGAAACTTTTTTAATCTCTTCAAGAGCATCTGCTGTTTTTATTAAAGCTATCAAATCCTTATCGAGTTTACCGGCAAGGATATCTTTCTCTTTTTCAACAAAAGCATCCGAGAGATTCTTAACAAGTTCGCTTATTGCCTTTGCTCTCAGGTAACCGATTTTATCATTTTCATTTCTTTCATCGTAAATATTTAGGGATGCATCTCCCTTCAGAGGCATTAACAATTCTTCAGTTTCTTTAAATGATAACAACCCGAGACGGAATCCATCTTCAAGATCCATTATCCTGTAGCAAATATCGTCAGCAGCTTCAACCAGGAAAGCGAGTGGGTGCCTGCTCCAGAACAATGACTTATTATATTCTTCTTTTTTAGGCAAACCGGTTTCTTCAGCCACTTCTTTAAATAGTTCTTTTTCAGATTGGAAAAATCCATATTTTTTATAAAGTTTTTCCTTATGCGATTTTGAATTACTACTTTTTTCAAGCAGTGATTCTTTGGGATATTTAGTAAAAGCCGCGAGTGTCGCGCAGGATAGTCTTAATCCTCCTTTAATTGTAGGATTCTGAAGTTTGGTTATAATCCTGAATCCCTGTGCGTTTCCTTCAAATTTTGTAAGATCCGTCCATTGCTTTGAATTTAATTTACTCTCAAACTCTTTTCCATTCCCGTTCCTGAAATATTCGGCGATTGCGTCTTCGCCGGAATGACCAAAAGGAGGATTCCCGATATCGTGTGCAAGACAGGCAGAAGCAACAATTTCTCCAAAATGAAACTGTGTAAATTCATCTTTTAATTTTTTATTCTTATCCAGTATCTTTTTGCCCACTAAGTTTCCAAGCGATCTTCCAACACATGAAACCTCTAAACTGTGAGTCAGCCGTGTATGGACATAATCGGATTCAGGCAGCGGGAATACCTGGGTTTTATCCTGCAGCCTTCTGAATGCTGAACTGAAAACAATTCGGTCAAAGTCACGCTGGAACTGGCTTCTTCCGTCTGTAGAAGATTCAGTTGTGTGACCAAGTAATTTTTTAGATAAGAGTTTTTTCCATTCCAAAATCAAATCTCCGTTGCAGTTTATGAATTCGGATTTTTAAGTTTCCAGGTATAAATACCATCTTTTTCAAAAGCCTTTTCAAATCCAATATTACTCAACAGCTTTTGAGATGGAATTAAATTTACAGGTGTTTGCGCTTTGATAATTTTAACTTTCGGATGCATAAAAGCGTACCTGATAAATTCTTCCATAACTTCCGGCATATATCCTTTCTTTTGATATCCCGGTTTTAGCGCATACCCTATTTCAACTTCACCATTCTCGTCCGGCAGCCCATTAAACCCGCAGGTACCTATAATTTTTTTTTCTTCCTTCAAAATAATCTGCCACATTGTGAACCAGGTATAATTGAAAGGATTACTCTCAATCCGTTTAATAACAATATCAAAGACTTCTCCAATTTCCTTTTCCATGACTTCATCATATTTCTCAGTATAGCTTTCGTTCAGAAAAAGCTGGCTTTCAAGCTCAGATGGATCGTCTCTCAATAGTTTCATCTGCTCTATATTTAAAGGCAGAATTTTTAATCTTTCAGTATGTAATTCAAACATTTCAATTTTCGTCTTTATTTATCAGTTAATTTAATAAAGAAAAGTGAAAATTCTTAGCTTATTGTAATTGCTTCCTTCTTGGTGTATTTTTCACTTTAATGAAAAAGGAAAATGAAAAAATACTCAGCCAGTCCGTTCAATTTATCAAATCCGTTGGACCAAAGCGTGCAGAATCTTTCAAAAGGATAGGGATAAACACAATCCGCGATATTCTCTTTTATTTCCCTTCCCGCCATCTTGACAGAACCACCACACTCACCGCAGCAAAAGCTTACGGTTACGTTATGAATGGCTACGACGGTGAAATTACGATTATTGCAAAAGTTGAAGATGTTGAAAAAAGAAGATTTGGAAAGCGTGAAATTCTAAAAGTTCAATTTAGGGATGAATCCGGTTTCTTTGAATCTGTCTGGTTCCAGGGAGTAAAATATTTTTCCAGTGTATTCCACGAAGGAGAAATATTTGCAGTTTCAGGGAAACCTTCAAAATCAAAATATGGAAATCTCCAGTTTACGCACCCTGACTTTGATAGAATTACCGAAGATGAATCTAAAAACTTTTTGAACACCGGGAAAATCATTCCCTTCTACAGAATTCCAAAGGAACTCAGGAATAAAAACATTGGGGATTTCAGCCTGAGAAGAATAATTAACAACGCAGTTGAAAATTATGCTGAATATCTCGATGAAACTTTGCCCGGTGAGATTATTAAAGAACATGAACTCATCCCGATTGTAGATTCGGTAAAAAATTTTCACTACCCCGAAAGCAAAGAAAAACTGGATGAGGCAAGAAACCGTTTTAAATTTGAAGAAATATTCTACCTTGAACTTCTGGTTGCCCTGAGGAAATACAATTACAAAACAAAATTAAGTGGTGCATCTCTTGAGATAAAAACGAATCTTGTGCCTGACTTTTTAAAAACGCTTCCTTTCGAACTAACCAAAGCTCAATTAAAAGTACTGGGTGAAATAAAAAAAGACATGCTTTCAACTTCACCGATGAATAGGCTGCTGCAGGGAGACGTTGGATCAGGAAAAACAATTGTTGCTTTAATCGCTATGCTTATTGCAATCGACAACGGTTACCAGGCAGTTCTGATGGCACCGACCGAAATACTTGCCGACCAGCACGCTAAAAACATTTCTGGGATGATGAAGAAACTTTCAGAAATTCATAAAAGAAAAGAGATAAAGGTCAGTCTTCTTCTCGGTGGACAAAGAAACACAGTAAAACAAAAGAAATTACAAAATGAAGAATTGAAAGAATCGGATATAATTATTGGAACTCACGCATTATTTGAAGAAGGTGTGAATTTTAGAAAGATAGGTCTTGCTATCGTTGATGAGCAGCACAGATTCGGAGTAGCACAAAGAGCAAAGCTTCAAACAAAAGGAAAAGTACCAGATGTCCTGGTTATGAGTGCAACTCCTATTCCCCGAACATTATCGATGACAATTTACGCCGATCTTGATTTATCTATTATAGATGAAATGCCAAAAAACCGTAAGCCTGTTAAAACTCTCCTCAGGGGAGAAAAGAAACTTCCTGCTATATATAAGTATATTTCAGATAAAACCCGGGAAGGTTATCAATCTTTTATTGTTTACCCGCTTGTAGAAGATTCGGAAAAAATTGAGCTTAAGGCAGCAGAAACGTATTATAAAGACTTGAAAAACACATATTTAAAGAATCTGCGCCTCGGGTTGATTCACGGCAGAATGTCCTGGAAAGAAAAAGAAGAGGTGATGTTCCTCTTTTTAGCCAAAAAGTACGATGTTTTAATCAGCACAACTGTAATAGAAGTAGGAATTGACATCCCAGATGCAAATATTATTCTAATTAATGACGCACACAGGTTCGGACTTTCTCAGTTGCACCAGCTCAGAGGCAGGGTTGGAAGAGGCAGCAAACAGGCATATTGCATTCTTGTTACAAAAGATGAATACGCAGAAGCAAATGAAAAGCTAAATTTCGAGATTGAATACCTTTCATCAGCCCAGATTGAAAAATATAAAGCCGCTTTACGTCTCCAGACGATGGTAAATAATACGGATGGTTTTAAAGTCGCTGAAGTTGATCTGAAACTCAGAGGACCCGGAGATATTTTCGGGACAAAACAAAGCGGCTTCCCAGATTTAAAGTTTATCGACATAATAAATGATTATCCTATAATAAATTCTGCGAAAGCATCTGCATTCAATTTAATAAATGAAGATCCCCATCTTCAATCTGGAAAAAATAATTTGATCCGTGAGAATCTTTTAAAACATTATTCACACAATCTTGAGTATGCAAAGATTGCCTGAAAGAATTCTTTAAAACAAATTTAAAATTTTTCCAGTTGCATAGTGGGCCTACCTTAAAAAAAATTATTGATTTCTATTTGTTAATTATTATTTTAGTTATAAATTTGTTCTTAAATTTCTGACGAGTTCATAATTATCATGAATTTATAAGGAAAAACTTTTAAAACTGTTTCAAATTTTTTTTTTGAATGTTAATTAAAATTGTTGACTTAAAGTTATTATTGTTTATATTTGTTAAAAAAAATATCAAGGAGAAATTATTTTATCTTCTCTCTTTAGTGATCGATTGAAAGTTGCCCTAACCTTCAATGTGAAACCAGAAAGTGATACTTTCCTCCAAGAACTATCCCCTAATTCTAAAAACACTCAAGTTCAGCCGGAAAAAAGTGTCGACACGTATGCCGAATGGGATACATGGGAAACAATCAACTCGATTAAGAATGCATTAGAACTTTTTAACGATGTAAATATGGTTGAAGCAAACGAATTTGCATTCGAAAAATTAAGAGATACCAAGCCTGATATCGTTTTTAATTTTGCTGAGGGACTAAAAGGAATAAGTCGAGAAGCACAAATACCTGCAATGCTAGATATGCTCGGAATTCCGTACACCGGTTCAGATGCTTTAACACTTGCAACATGCCTTGATAAGGCGAGAACTAAAGAGATATTGACTTACCATGGAATTCCTAACGCCAAATTTTTTCTTGCTGATACAGTTGGTAGGACAGGTAGTCATAATTTAAGTTTTCCATTAATTGTAAAACCATATTCTGAAGGATCCGGTAAAGGGATATTTTCTTCTTCCTATGTAAAAGACCAACTTGAGTTGGAAAAAGAAGTTAAAAGAGTCTTAAATGAATATGACCAGCCGGCGCTGGTAGAGGAATTTTTACCTGGAAGAGAGTTTACGGTCGCAGTGCTCGGCAACGATGATGAAGCAGAAGCACTTCCGGTGGTAGAAATAAATTATACTGATTTTCCTGAAAATTTTATCCCGATTTATTCATTTGAAGCAAAATGGATTCTGGATACAAAAGAAAATCCTTTGGATGTATTCACCTGTCCGGCAGACATTAGCCCCGAACTGGATAAACAAATAAAAGATACAGTTCTCAGAGCTTACAAAACTTTGAGATGCAAAGATTGGAGCAGAATTGATGTTCGGCTCGACGCGGATAATATTCCTAATATAATAGAGATTAATCCAATTCCTGGAATTTTACCAAAACCGGAGGATAATTCCTGCTTCCCTAAGGCGGCAAGAACAAAAGGACTTAGTTACGATGAACTGGTTAACCAGGTTTTATATATGGCCGCCAAAAGGCATAATTTAGTATGAAGACCAACGCCAAAATATTGATCTGCTATAATTCGCCCGTTAGCATTTTTACCATCTACAATGGGAAACCTTTTGAAGAAAGCAGCCAGAAAAATGATCTATCTGAAAGCGCATTTGAAAGAGATCTTGAAAGAATTGTAAATAGTTTGAAAGATCATTTTACAGATGTAGATATTTTTGCTGCAAATGGAAATATTGAAAGGACTATTTCTGAAATAAATAAACAATTCCCGGATGTAATATTCAATTTTGTTGAAACCATTGAGGGTGTAGCGTCTTACGAATATTGTTTTGCCGGGGTTTATGAATTACTTGGAATTAATTACACAGGCAACACTCCGATCACACTCGGAAATTGTTTGAATAAAGAGAGAACTAAGAATATCCTGCGTTCTTTTAATATTCCCACCCCTAATTCTAAAATAATTAGGCTAAACGACAAAGTTTCAAATAAGAACTTTAACCTAAAGTTCCCTGTAATTCTGAAATTATTAACTGAAGATGCCAGCATTGGCATTTCTGAGTTGTCAGTTGTAAATGATTTAGCCGGATTAAGGAAACAATTAAAATTTTTATTTGAGACTTACAACCAGGATGTAATTGCTGAAGAATACATCAATGGTCGTGAATTAAATGTTGCTATTCTTGGAGATAGAATTCTTCCTATTTCGGAAATTCTATTCAAAGGTCTTCCGAAAGGATTGCCGAAAATTATTACGTACGATAGTAAATGGATGGAAGACAGTGTTTACTATCAAAATACAATACCAAGCTGTCCGGCTAAACTGAACAAAAAAATTCAAAAAAATATTGAAGCTGTTGCGCTCTCAGCTTACCAGGCTATTAATTGCAGAGATTATGCAAGGGTAGATATTCGCCTCGATAAAAAAGGAAGCCCTTACGTTATCGAGGTAAATCCAAATCCCGATATATCTACTGATTCCGGTTTTGCAAGAGCATCAGCAGCAGCAGGATTAACTTATTCTGAACTATTAAAATCAATTGCAAATTTTGCTTTATCAAGAAAGAGAAATGATACGAAAAATAAAGCAAGCTGATGTTGAAAATATTGAAAATATATTAAAAATTATTCCAAATTTTACACAGGAAGAAATTGATGTTGCAATGGAACTTATAAATATAGCAACAACAGTTGGGTCACAGAGCGATTATAATATATTTGTTTATGATTCAGACGGAAAGATTTTGGGATATCATTGTACAGGCAGACGGCCTTTGACTGATGGTGTTTTCGATTTGTACTGGATAGTTGTTGATCCTGATTCAAAAGAAAAAGGTGTTGGAAGAAGTCTGCTGGAACATGCTGAAGAATTTGTTAAAGACAATAATGGAAGATGGTTATTAGCTGAAACTTCTTCCAGAGATAATTATTCTAAAACTAGGAATTTTTACCTGAGGAATAATTATACAATCGTTGCACAAATAAATGATTTTTATAAAGTTAACGATAGTTTGATGGTTTTTGGTAAATACTTTTGTAATTAAGAATAACAATCAGAGGGTCGGTCATGGAACTATGGCAACAAATGATACGTGACAGTATTCATACTGTAGATCAGCTTGTTGAAAAATTTAATATAAACCGTAAAGTTGCGGAAGATCTGGATGAATTTTTTCAAGCGAGAATTAATCCTTATTATTTCAGTTTGATCAGATATCCAGGGGACCCTATCTGGCTTCAATGTGTACCAGATAAAGCAGAGCTTGAGGATTTCGATTCAGAGGAAGATCCCTTAATGGAAGATTCAATGAGCCCTGTTCCAAATATTACGCATAGATATCCAGATCGCGCATTATTCCTTGTTACAAGTCAGTGCGGATTATACTGCCGTTTTTGTACAAGGAAAAGAAAGGTCGGCGATTACGAAAAGATTTCTATGAAAGGACTTGAAAGTGCTTTCAAATATCTCGAGGAACATACCGAGATCAGGGACGTTATTTTGTCGGGCGGTGATCCTTTAATGTTAACGGACACTATGCTTGAAAAAATATTGCAGCGTTTAAGAACAATCCCGCATATAGAGATAATAAGGCTCGGCAGCAAAATGCCATGTGTTCTTCCCCAAAGAATAACACCGCAACTTTGCGATATGTTAAAAAAATATCATCCTATTTATTTAAATACGCACTTTAATCATCCATGGGAAATAACTCCTGAGAGTTCTAAAGCCTGCGAAATGCTTGCTAATTCAGGTGTTCCTGTTGGAAACCAGATGGTTTTAATGAAGGGTGTAAATGATGATCCTGCAACAGTTAAAGAATTGATGCAGAAATTGCTCAAAATAAGAGTCAGACCTTACTATATGTATATGGCTGATGAAACCAAAGGTGCAAATCATTTCAGAACTTCAATTGAAACCGGTTTGAACATTGTTGAGAATTTAAGAGGTCATACGAGCGGACTTGCAATTCCTCATTTCGTAATTGATGCACCGGGTGGTGGAGGTAAAATACCAATACTGCCTGAATATGTTCTGCACCAGGATGAGGATAAGATTATTCTGCGTAATTATAAGAACAAAGTTTATGTTTATCAAAATTATAAAGACAAGAATAATCCGGAAAAAAAGAAAGCCGGCACAAACGGAAAATCTGCTTCGGGTAAAAATGGTAAATCAAAATCTAAAGAGATTGATGTCTCTAAAATTGAAATACCAATTCTCGAAGAAGTAGAGAATTAACCTGATTACCGGTAGGAAAATCGAAAAAAAGGCGTCCTGATTGGACGCCTTTTTAAATTTAGATAAATCTGTCCATTCACTTGTTACCTAATATTTTCATCATATCTCTATCAAGGCTTTCTTCCGGATATTCAATTATTCTGCCTATCTCTTTATTATGATCATAAAATATAAATGTAGGGACTCTCTGTATATCAAGATCTTTCACTTCACCGTTTTTACCTTTTTTATTCCTGCCCACCATTATCAATTTTACGGAATCTGTAGGATAATTTAAATAATCCAGTATCTTATAAAATTTTGGAACTTCACTTCTACTATCGCTACACCAGGTTCCCATTACAATAGTAATTATTTTATCATTTAATTCTTCAGCAGCATTTTGTAAAGCCGTTGAATCGACTTCGTACATATTATATTCAGAATTATACCACCAGGAAAATGATGAATCATTAAAAGCATCCCTGGTACAATAACCGAGAAGCATTGGTTTCCCGGTTGAACTGTCCTTAGTTAGATAATTAACTTCCTGCTGAGCAAGTAAATTTATGCTAATTAAGCAAAATAATACGATAAATAATTTCTTCATTTTAGTCTCCGTCATTAACAGGATTACTTCTCAAATCAATACCCCACAATAATTTATTTCTTAAAGTTTCAAAATAATTAGAATATGAGGTATGAATTAATTTTACCGATCTTTTACATTTAGAAATTTTTATTTCCAGGGGAGGTGCAAATGAAAAGACTCTCTGTCCGTCGCAATTTACATTAATCTTTCTGTGCATTGAGCTGGTCTTAATGGTGATTTCCTGGTAGCTTGGCAACACAAGCGGTCTCATAGTCAGGCTGTGTGGAGAAATAGGACAAAGAGTTATTACATCGGCTTCAGGACTTACAATTGGACCGCCGGTTGAAAGCGAATACCCCGTTGACCCGGTTGGTGTTGCTATAATTACTCCATCAGCCGAGAATGTTGTAACATATTTACTATCTGCCCAGATTTGCATTTCTATCATTTTAGGCCAGCCGCCCTTATCAATCACTACATCATTTATTGCATGAAAATCGGGCAGATCATGTCCGACAAACTTTCCCGAAATTATCATTCTCTCGTCAATTTTATAATTACCGGATCTAATTTCCTTAATTAATTGATCAAGCTGGTCGATGTTTGTATCAACCAAAAAACCGAGTTTACCAATATTTACACCCAGCACAGGCTTATCATAAAACTGGGCGTGATAGCTCGTAGACAACATAGTTCCGTCACCGCCTACAGAAATAATCAGATCACTTTTTTTGAATACATTTTTTTCAGAAATAAATTCTGTTTTCTTAATTTTTTCCTTAATCAATTTCTGATAATTTGAAACTTCACTGCTAATGTAAAATTTAAGGTCGTTTTCTCTCAATTTACCAACAAAATTGGAAATTACTGAAAAAACTTTATCCTTGGTTGTATTGGCAACAATTCCAATTGTAATTTCATCTTTCTTAGGATGTACTTTTTTCTTAACCGGCATTATTCACTTCCTTTATAGATTCCCCTGTTATTTTACTTTCTTCTCCCAAAATTTACAATATTTTGTAAAAACATATGCTGATGAAAAAAACGCCAGGATAAATCCTTCTACTCCATCAAGAAATCCTCGTTTAATTATATACATTTTAATAAACATTAAAGGCGGTCTTAGAATTAAATCAAATATATTCAGCCCTTTTCCTTTTTTAATTAAATCATCGGCAGCCAGTGTTGTATAATTATTAAATTTTTCAAAATAATGATGGATAGTAGGATCGGTAAAATGATCCAGATCAGCGTTAAGTTCTCCAACACCTCCGCTTACAACAAGGTATTCGTGTACTCTGTTATCTTCAGAAAATTTTACGTTGTTTTTATTGAACAACCTGGTTGCTCTTCCGGGATACCAGCCGCTGTGTTTAATCCATTTCCCTAAAAAATAAGCTTTCCTCGGCACAGAATACGCGTAGTATTTTGGATCCGAATTTTTAAACTCAATAATTTCTTCTTGTAGTTTTTCAGTAATCGCTTCATCAGCGTCAATCCAGAATATCCATTCATTATTAGTTAATGAAACAGCATACTTTTTCGTCTCTGAATATCCCTGCCACTTAACTTTTTCAACTTTTACATTTGTATAAGAATTAGCAATTTCGAAAGTTTTATCAGTGGATGAATCATCAATTAATATTATAATTTCATCAATGCAGTCCAGTTGACTATCAATACATCTTTTAATGTTTGATTCTTCATTTTTTGCAATTATAATTGAGGAAAGTTTGAAGGTAGTGTTCAAAAAGCATTTACCAAATTTTAATTAACGTGAACTTAATTTATTGTAACATATAAAGTAAAATAATGCTATAATAACTGCAATAATGATTTACCGTTTTAAGCTTACGGTTAACTAATATTACAAAATTCAGTCAATTTTCTCTATATTTACTTTAGTTATTAGAAAATTGTAAGTTTTTCAACTTAATAATTATTATTGCCTTATCAGTTATAAAGTTATCTTCCTCTAGCTTTCATAATATTATATAATCTTAGATGAAAGAAAAAATGGACATTTTTAACATTATAAAAAGCAAAATAAACTATAAGTCCGTTTCAGAAATGGGATGGGTTTTTCTAGGGCAAAGCATAAGTGTAATTTTGGGTTTTATTATCATAAAGATAATATCGCAACTAGGTCCCGAAGAATACGGTGTTTATGCTCTTATTTTAACGATCGCTGCATTTCTTGGATTATTTTACGGATCATTTCTACAGGGATTTTTGCGCTACTATTATCATTATAAAGAAAAAGGTCTCGGAAATATTTTTGTGAAATTGATGTATAAATTCCTAACGTTATCTGTTATCGTTTTTATATTACTCACCATCATAATTTCAATTATTTCTCCATATTTTAATATTACTTACTCAATTATATTTTTTTTAATTGCAGGGTTATTTGTAATAGCTTCTAAGTTTAGTGAATTTTTTAACTCAGTTTTAAATCTGATACGAAAAAGAAAAGAGAATTCGCTTTTACAAGCAACAGAAAAATCATTGATGATAGCAGCACTATTAATATTTGTATATACAGAAAATCTTAAATTACAGGCTATATTGTTAACCTTTGGTATTATTGCAATAATTTTATCATTTTCAAAAATCTTAACCTTTAAGAAACATTTACCGAAAGAAGAACTCGTCAATAAAAACAGCAGAATTGAACATCATAGAGAAATGACAAAAACGGTGCTGATTTATGTAAGCCCTTTCCTCATCTGGGCTTTTGCAGGTTGGCTACAACTAAATGGAGAAAAATGGATTTTAAACGGGATACTTTTTGTTAAGGATGTAGGTATATATGCTATAATGATGTCATTAGTAAATGCACTAATAGTTATTCCTAATAATATTATAAACGAATTTGCAACCCCGATTATTTTTAAACAATTTGCCGATATGCAAGATTTCAATAATATGAAAACAGGGTATATTTACATCAAGATAAATATGCTTATCATAATCTTGATTACTGCTTTTGCAACAATATTAACTCTATTCTTTGGAAAGGACCTTATTACCTTGATCAGCAGCAAACAATATTCTGTTTATTGGTATTTATTGCCTCTGCTTGTTCTTGGAACAGGACTATTTTATACAGGACAGGCGCAAACTCTATTAGGCCTGTCATTAAATCAGCCTAAAAAATATTTATCGCCTAAGATTAGTATAGGACTGGGTTCCGTTGCATTAAACTTATTGATGATTTCCAGGTTTGGAATTAACGGAATTGCCTATTCTGTACTATTAATCGGTTTTATCTATGTTATATATATTACAGTAGTTAATAAACAGATTATAACAAGTCATCACATAATTAAATAATTTAGAAATGCCAAAAATTTTTGCTGTGTTAATGAAATATGATTATGGAATTAAATCGAGGGGATATTCTTACGAATATTACAATATTTATCTTCCTCTTTCTAATGCATTTGGTGATGAAAATATTATCCTGTTTGACTTTTATTCTGAGTACAAATCAAATGGGAAAGATGCGATGAATAAGAAGCTGAAGGGGGCTATAATTTCTGAGAAACCCGATATTGCATTATTTGTTCTTTACGAAGATGAATTTGACGAGAAAACTATTTCTTCTTTGCAGGATTTTACAAAAACGGTTGTTTATTTTATTGATGACCCCTGGAGAATTGATTACGCGAAAAAATGGAGGAAACACTTTTCCTTTTTCACTACACCCGATTATTATATGCTTAAAAAATATGAATCACAGGGAATAGATAATGTTATATATTCACCATTTGGTTTTAATGAAAATATCTACGAAAAAAGAGAACTTCCGATAAAATATGATGTAAGCTTTGTTGGTGGTTATAGTCCTTTGAGGCACTGGATTTTAAAACAATTACAAAGAGAAGATATTAATGTCCAGGTTTTTGGAAGAGAGTGGGACGGTGAAAAAAGCTGGGTTTCACAAGATGAAAGCGTCAATATTTTCAATCAATCTAAAATAAACCTAAACCTTTCAAATGCCTTTATAAAAGATATCAATTTTTTATTTTGGTGTTTAACATCACCTAAAACTTACAAACCTCTTTTTTTCCTGAAAAAAAACAAGGAACAAATTAAAGGAAGACATTACGAAATAAACGGCTGCGGAGGTTTTCAATTGAGCTATTTTATCCCGGGATTAAATCTTGTATACGAAATAGATAAAGAAATAGCTGTATATGAACATATCAATCAATTAGCTGAAGAAATAAAATTTTTCCTCAAATCAGACGATTTAAGAGTACAAATTGCCGATAATGGATATAAAAGGTCTCAAAAGGATCACAAAGCTTCTTCATACATAAAAAATGTAATAGACAGCATTTTACATAATAAATGAAATTATCATCAAAAATAAACTTATACCTTAAATCCTTTGGTATTTTTCCGGATTTATTTATTAAAAGTTTAAGAGGAATTTCTTTCTATATCAGAAATAAACACCATCTAAGGAAGCAGATTCAGAAATCTGACGGTTCTTTTCTAATAACTAATACTTATCCTTGCCTGGCAGACAGGTTTGAACACGCCGGCTCAGTTCCTTTGCATTATTTTCACCAGGATTTATTTATTGCCAATAAAATTTTCCAAAATAATCCTGTGAAACATGTTGATGTCGGCTCAAGAATTGACGGATTTATTGCCCACGTTGCTTCATTTCGGAAAATTGAAGTCCTCGATTTAAGAGATTTAAAGAAAAATATTTATAATGTTAAATTTATTAAAGCAGACCTTATGGATGATAATTTTACATTACAAAATTACTCCGACTCATTAAGTTGTCTTCATGCTATTGAACACTTTGGTTTGGGAAGATACGGTGATAAGGTTGATTTAAATGGACACCTTAAAGGATTTGAAAAACTTCATTCATTATTAAAGAACAATGGCAAATTCTATTTTTCAACTACCATAGGTCCTCAAAGGATAGAATTTGATGCACACAGAGTATTTTCATTAAAATACCTTTTAAAATTATTCGAAAATAAATACGAAATTAATTCCTTTTCCTACATAAATGATAAAAATATTTTTTTTGAAAACGCAGGTTTGACACAGGAAAACATTAATAATAATTTTTTCTGTCACTATGGGTGTGGAATTTTTGAAATGACAAAAGTCTGAAAATGTTAGTAAACAATAAAAATAACCCACTAGTTTCTATAATTATTCCAACCTATAATTCTGAAAATTTTATTGAACCAACCATAAAGTCTGTCCTAGTTCAAAGCTATCAAAATTTTGAAATAATAATAATTGACGATTCTTCAACTGACAACACAATACAAATATTAACAAAACTAAGTAAAGAAGACAATCGAATAAATTATTATAAAATTCCCCATTCAGGACGACCTTCAATACCAAGAAATTTTGGAATAAAAAAAGCCACTGGTGAGTTAACTGCGTTTCTTGATTCCGATGACCTGTGGATAAAGGAAAAGTTAAAAAACCAAATCGATATTATTAAAAAACAGCCTGAATTAATATTTATATACTCAATGAGCATAACTTTTGGTGAGGTTAATTTATTATCTCCTAAATATGAACTTCTTCCTCTTCCTTTCAGGGCAGCAAAGAGCAAAAAGGACCTTCTTAAAATTGGCAACACAATTACTCTTTCATCTACACTTATAAAAACCAGCACACTAAAAGAGATCGACGGGTTTGATGAGGACCCCGAACTCCAGGTAGAGGACTATGATCTATGGATCAGATTGAGCGAAAAGGGAGAGTTTAAATTTATTCCCAGAATTTTTGTTTACTATAGAATCCACGGTTCACAGTTTTCTGAGGATTGGGAAACAAGAAAAAGGCGCCTCGAATATCTGAAAATGAAAAGAAATTTAGAATTACCTGATTATAAATTTTATAGAAATAAAAGTTTTATTTTATTGCTATTCAGAAATATTATTCATTTTAAAATATTTCTTTTTTATAAAATTATTGGATTTGTTAAAAACATTTAACAGAATTAGATAAAAAATGATATCTGACAAAAAGAAAATTTTATTAATAACGGTGAGAGCTGACCACGGTGGAGGACCAAAGCATATATTTTTGCTGTTAAAAAATTTATCAAAATATTTTGAATTTTTTATGGCCTGCCCAAAAGATGAGCCCTACTTTAATATTTTTGCAAAAATTATTGGATATGACAGAATATTTGAAATTCCGCACCGAAAATTTAGAATATCATCATTTAATAAGCTTAAACAGTTAATTAGGGAAAAAGATATTAACATAATTCATTCACATGGCAAGGGTGGAGGTATTTACGGAAGATTTCTATCACGCTCAACCGGTATTCAATGCATCCATACCTTTCACGGAATCCATATTGGTGAATATAATTTCGTTAAAAAATTTTTGTATTTAACATTAGAAAAATATTTATCGCACTTTACACACAAATTTATAAGTGTTTCTGATTCTGAACGTGATAACGTGATTGCTCTAAAAATTACTAAAGATAGCAAAATATCACTTATACCAAATGGTGTGGAAATCACAGATAGAAAGTTAAATGCCGATATACTTTCAAAGGATAGATTAATAATAACAACAATCACTCGTTTTGATTTTGCAAAAAATTCCGAATTAATAATCCCGATTTTTAATCAGGTAAAACTAATGGGAATGTTAAATAAATTTGAATTACAAATAATAGGGGAGGGACCGTCGCTGATTGAAGTAAGGAATCTAGCCGAGGAAAATGGATTATCCGGTAATCTGAAATTTGTTGGAAATATTAACTCACCTGCGGAATATTTATTCAATTCATTTTGTTATATTTCAACATCAAGATGGGAAGGCCTTCCTCTTGGGGTTCTGGAGGCAATGTCTATAGGCCTGCCTGTTATTGCAACAAATGTTATTGGAAATTATGATCTTGTAGAACATTTAACAAATGGTTTTTTATTCAATATTGATAGGCCAGAAGAAGCGGCCCGTTACATTATACAGCTAGCAAATAATACTAAAACATGGACAAAATTTTCAGAGAATGCCAGGCATAAAATAATGACAAATTATCCTGACCGTAAAATGGCCAAAAAAACCATGGAACTTTACTTATCACTAAATTAATTTATATTGAAAACTGCAATCGTACATGAATGGTTAACTTCTTATTCAGGCTCAGAAAGATGTGTCGAATCTTTCACAAATTTATATCCGGATGCTGATATATTTGTGCTGTTTAGTTTTATTAATGAACAAGACAGGAAGATTATTTTAAAAAACAAAAAACCGATCACATCTTTTGTTCAAAACTTGCCGTTTGCAAAAAATAGCGCCAGGAAATACCTTCCACTATTCCCTTATGCTGTAGAACAATTTGATCTTTCCGAATATGACCTGGTCATTTCAAGTTCTCATGCAGTTGCAAAAGGGGCACTTACAAATTCAAACCAATTACATATTTGTTATTCACACACACCAATAAGGTATGCCTGGGATTTAACTCACCAATATCTTAAGGAATCGAATTTAACCAGGGGATTAAAGGGATTAATTGCTAAATCCGCACTTCATTATATAAGAATATGGGATGTCTCAACCGCAAACAGACCTGATTATTATATAGCAAATTCAAAATATATTGCTGCCAGAATAAAAAAAATTTACGATAGAGAAGCGACTGTAATAAATCCCCCGGTGGACATTGATAAATTTGAATTATCAGAACATAAAAAAGACTACTATTTAACCGCTTCAAGATTTGTTCCTTATAAAAGGATAGATATAATTGCCGAGGCTTTCTCAGGAATGCCCGAGAAAAAATTAATAATTATCGGGGATGGTCCGGATGAGCATAAAGTCAGAACTAAAGCTGGGAGCAATATAGAATTTGTCGGATTTCAATCAGGGGAAAAATTAAAAGATTACATGAAGAATGCTAAGGCTTTCGTGTATGCGGCAGAAGAAGATTTTGGAATCACAATTATAGAAGCAATGGCTTGTGGAACGCCGGTAATTGCACTAAATAAGGGAGGGACAGCTGAAACTGTTATTGACGGTATTAATGGTATACATTTTAATGAACAGAGTGCTGATTCAATTAAAATAGCAGTAGAAAGATTTGAAAATATGAAAAATAAATTTAATTACTCGTCTATAGCAAATTATTCAAAGCAATTTGACCGGAAAGTTTTCGAAGAGAAGATAAGAACTTTTATAGATCATAAGATTTCTTTAAGAAAAACTAAAGCTTAGAATTCGAACTAGTATGATATTATGATAGGCAACCAAAAATCGATTTATTATTTAAGATTTTTTAGTGATTTATTTGTTCTGAATTTATCATTTATAATTTCTGCAGTTTTAGCCCAATCTCTGCCAATACTTGTCTCCCGACCATATATGCTTGTTCTTATGGCAGTTCTAAATTTCATCTGGTATTTTTTTTCTAACGTTACAGGATTCTACCAGGACGTAGCAACTCGTTCCTATTCTTACCAATTTGCAGGAATCATTAAAAATATTTTCGCACAAATTATAACAGCAGTGCTTTTTATCTTCATTGCAAAGGAAGATCTTTTTACAAGAAACTTTATACTCTTCTATGCTTTTCTTTTGTTTTTTTGTGTCAGTGCAAGAATACAAATAATAAAACATCTGGTTATAAGGATAAGAGGAAGAGAAAAAAACTTAAAAAATGTTATAATTATTGGTTCTGGTGAACTTGGAAAGAGCTTTCGCAATCTTATTGACAGCAGAAGAGATTTTGGATACAACTTCCTTGGATTCCTTGATGAATCAGTGGACTCTGAAAATAACGAGATAATAGGGACAATAGGTAGATTGGAAGAAATAATTAATTACTATAAAACTGATGTAGTAGTCATTGCGCTTTCAATATATGCTTCCGGACAGCTGGATGAAATAATTAAGATCTGCAATAGAAATGCACAGAGAATTCATATAATTCCTGATTACTTTAGATTTCTTTCAAAGAAATATCAGGTAAATATGATAGGTGATTTTCCTATTATCACCGTTAGGGATGAACCATTAGCAGAAGCACACTGGAGATTTATAAAAAGGACGGTGGATATTTTCTTATCAATTTTTATAATTGTAATTATTTTCCCATGGCTCTTCCCACTACTATATTTAATAAATAAAATGACCTCTTCTGGTAATCTTTTATTCATCCAGGAAAGAGTTGGAAGAAATGACAAATTTTTCAAATGTTATAAATTCCGCACAATGAAACCTGATAATAAGGCTAATAAAGAATTCAATCCTACATTAGCGAATGATCCCCGTGTTACAAAATTTGGTAAGTTTTTAAGAAAATCGAATATAGATGAATTACCTCAATTTATTAATGTTTTAAAGGGCCAGATGTCAATTGTAGGCCCACGCCCTCATTATATATCGTTCCATAATTTTTATAAAGAAATGGTAGATGAGATCAAAATAAGATCCTGGGTAAAACCGGGCATTACCGGATGGGCACAGGTTCACGGGCTTAGAGGTGACGTAATAGATCCTGAAGAAAATAAAAAGCGAACGATAAAAAGAATTGAATATGATCTATGGTATATTGAAAACTGGTCGCTTTGGCTTGATATACAAATAATTCTTTTAACAATTTGGCAAATGATAAAAGGAGATACCAAAGGTGTATAAACTGGAATTGAGTGAATAAACGAAGCCCCTTTTACCGGGCTTCGTTAAGATATAATATAAAATTTTCAGGCGGCTGCTTTAGTCTTAAAAATAAAGGTGAGAACCACACCACAAATTATGTTTACTGCTAAGCCATACAAAAACCACTGCATTGCGAGACTATAAGGAACAGGCATTACAGCATAGGTTCCATAAGCCATAGGCAGGCTTACCATTAACCCTACATAAAGGCCATACCTTGCCCCCTCCATTATCCCTTTATTTTCAAAACCCTTGGAAAAAATTAAAGTGAAGAAAAAAGCATAGAAAAGATCGCAAACAATAATAATCCACATTTGTATCTCGGCTTCAGGACGCATTAATTTTGCGACTTCTTCTGCCATATATGAAGACTGAAGGAGTACCCCGTTTATCAGCCAGTCAAGCAAAAAATACACTATAAACACAACAATAAAACCGGTCCAGACCTTTTTGTTCATAATACCCTCAAATATTGTTAAACAAATAGTAATTTAGGACTCCGTTGAAATTATGGAGTAGTGAGGCAAATAGCAATAAAAATCTCTAATTTAAATAAAGAAATGCTTTGAATGTTGTTGAAATGCTTAATAAATCTTAATTTTGCCAATATAAATATTGATTAATCAACTAATTTACCGGGGGCTTAATGGCTGCTGATCTTATTGCACATTTAGAAATTCCATCTACTAACCTCAACAGGACTACGGAATTTTTTATTAACCTCTTTAAATGGGACTTTAAACCCTTTGGAAAAGGATATCTACTATATAATACGCACAAAGGACTTACTGTTGGACTTAGAAAGGTCGACACAATTAAATCAGGAGATACAACCACATTCCATATAAATGTTCCTGACATTGAAACCGTATTAAAAAAAGCATCTGAAATTGGAGGAAGTATTTTCAGAGGAAAAACTATCATTCCAGCAATGGGATATTATGCACTTATAAAAGACCCGGACGGAAATATTATCGGACTTTATCAAAAAAATTAATTAAAAAAACCCCGAAGATTTTTTGTTCAAACTTCGGGGTTACAAACAACGTAGATTACTTTATTTTACTTTAGTAAAACCATCTTTTTAGACTGTACATAATTACTGGCTTGAATCCTGTAAATGTAAGTACCGCTTGATAAATTTGAAGCATCAAAGTTAACTGTATGCTCACCTGCACTCATTGGATTATTTAATACTTCTCTTACCCTTTTCCCTGTTATATCATAAATTGTTAATTTAACATTGCTTGAAGAAGGTAGAGAAAAATTAATCTGAGTAGATGGGTTAAATGGATTAGGGTAATTCTGGCTTAGTGAATAGCTATTTGGAATATTCCCTTCGTCAGATTCAATACCAACAAGAGTTTGTTTTGCACTAAATACTCCGGAACCATGAGTTGCCACAGCAACAAGCCCATCAACAGATCTGGCATTAACCATAGCACATACGGAATTACCAATTACGGAAGAACCTTCCTGTGTCCAAACTGTTGAAGTACCGTTAAGAGTAGATGTGGAATATAGCCCTGTACTTGTAGCACAATAAAATGTTGTGCTCCCACCTAAGGCACCATCAATTATTGCATCAATCCATCTTGTAGAGGGTCCGTTACCACTTCCGTCAGGATTTTGTTCAAGGTTTCCACTTACGTCAGACCAAGTAGTTCCCCCATCATCCGACGCAAAAATACTTTTAACCTTATAGTTAGAATAGACGACAATTACTTTGTCTGCATTTGTCGGATCCACAGCAATACAACTAACATATGAACTTGCTGCTGCACCGGCGGTAGTTAATGCTGCAGTAAGATCAGTTGCTGAAGGATCACCGGTATTTGCCCCGTCAATTCTAAGTACCTTGCCATTTGATCCACCAACGTATAAACGGTTAGCGGTAGACTTTGAGATTCCTAAAGCAGAAATGTCTCCGCCGCCGGAAGTTGCGTTAGTGAGTACATTCCAGGTATCCTGATTTGAAGCTGTTGTTACACTGTTATTTCTTAATACACTGTCTCCCTGCGCAAAATACATTATATCATTATCGTTAGGATCCAGAACGAATGGATTTAAAAACTGAAATTTGCCTGTATATGCAGGCTCAATTAAATTGTCTGTTAATTTAGCTCCGGCGGCGTTGTAAGATTGTCTCCACAACCACCCGTTTTGAGCTTCAAGATAAATAAAGGCATTTCCGTCAGCTACTGCCGCATACCCCCCATCTCCACCGTGTCCCCAGTCAGTCCAGTCAGTAGTATAAACATCTGAAAAAGTTATATAGTTACCATTATCCTGCAATCCGCCTGCAATAATTTTACTATCCTTCGTTACTTTATCTATGGCAATTGAATAAAACTGTGAAGTTACATAAGTATCATTTAAATCAGTCCAAGTTACTGATGAGGCTGTAACATCAGAAGTTCTGCTTATTCCTCCATCATGGCCTGAGTAGAGAATTTTTTGATCAGAATTGAGAAATACCATTGAATGTTGGTCAGGATGATGATTTGCATATTGTGAAATGTTATTAGCAACTGCATATCCGCCCATCCATCCTGTTGAGCCAGTGGCTGATACTGCTGTAGAAAAGCCATCAATAGATCTGTAAAGATTTGTACCACCAAGTATTACAAAATTTTCATCATCCGGTTTTACTTTTATTATCATATCGTACGCGCTTTGAACGTTAGTTCCTGCTACATCTCCGGTTGGAGCCGGCAAATTAGCAGTCAGATTTGTCCAGTTTCCATCACCAGATCCATCACCGCTACCAGGATAAGTATATTTCCAAAATTGAGTTCCTGTGGTTCCAGCGCCTGTGTAAGTCCAAAAATAAACTATATTTTCATTAGAAGGAGCTATCCCAATTACTGTTCTAGTATAAGCACTTGGCCATGTGGATGGTGTAATATTAGTCCAGTTAGCACCATCATCCGTAGACCTTGCAATTCCCGGATTAGTTACGTTATATTGAATTGCGGCATAAATCACACCTGTACTTGTACTCTGAACATCTGTGTATGCATTATTTGCCAAAGAACCCCTGACTGTTGTCCAAGCAGTTCCTCCGTTAGTACTCCTTTGAATAGTATTACTGGCTGCCGCAAATACACTACCTGTAGCTTTATTAACTGTGACATTAAATACAAAATCAAAGGCCTGTGAAAATGATTGAGGATTGCCATTAGAAGTGCTCGTAAGTAATGCCCAGGTATCTCCATTATTAGTTGATTTGTAAATCCCATCTCCAAGATACAGAGTAGGGAAACCATTACCACCTATTAAGTTACTTCCACGTTCACCGGTGCCGATATACCAGTTATCTTCAAATCCAGTTCTTGTATCCTGTGCAATACTGGTTGCGCTGTGCAGCTTATCAGCCGACAGCTTGTTAACCCAGGTTGCACCGTTATCGGTAGACTTATAAATTCCACCAGAAGCTCCGGCAGCAATAATAGTAATATTCGGTGCAGTCTGTGTTCTTACATCAATACCAAGTGCACGCGTTCTTCCTCCTCTGTTTATTGGGCCCCTTGCTAACCACGTCAAAGTCTCTATGCTCGAGGTTTTGGAAAGCTTGTAGTCTTCAACCTTTGGCAAATTAGCAGAAAATGCCAATTCTTTTTCCCGAATATTCGCCGGAATCATTCCGGTTGCAGGATCCGCAAGCATTTTTCTTTCAAATTCCATTCTTGCATATGGATCATCTGCTTTACCAATCGATTCCTCCTCAAACATTTCTTTTGAATTCATTTCTTCTTTAATTCCATTTTGAATTAAAAAAGAAGTAGCCCCCGTGAATAATATCCCGATAATAAGCAGTATACTCTTTTTGTTCATCGTCTTTCCCTCAATGTTATTAATAATTATTTAGTTTACTGAATATCCATAAATAATAAATTCTGGCTTATCACTATTAATTGCACTAACAAATGAAACGAGTGCCTTAAATTTATCTCCAATTTTTAATCCCGGATAAGATTCATCCATATTCGGAAACATTTCTTTTGTCGTTGGCTCTAATGTAAAGCTAAATTTTACTTTTATTTTTTCGTTTTTGTTCAAAGTTGGAAAACCTGCACCATAGTCCACTGATTCAATCATTACTTTTGCCAAACAGGGTGCTTTGGAACAAGGGTCATTTCCATTCGTTGTATTAACAACGGATTCGATTTCCATGATTTTACCAATTATTTCTGCATGACCGGGAGGTATTTTATTTGGCTGGGCTAACTGCGGATCTGCTTTTTCTTTTGTCACTTCTTTTGAACAATTAATCGAAATAAAAAACACAGGGAGTAAGAATAGAAGAGTTAGATTACGTAAGTATTTAATCATTTGAATATTCCTCAAAAAAATAAAAAATAAACTTTATAATATTTATAAATGCGGATAAATTACCTGAGAAGGCTTAATGTCAAAAAATTAAATCTGTTATTAAAATTATTTAACAAGATAAGAAAAAAAACGAATTGAACATTATTGAATATCTTAGATAGAATATGGAGAATTACGTTTTAAGTGTCAAGATTTTTTTTGGCTGATTTTTCTTAATTTTAAGAAAGATCGTTTCACTGAATTGAAGTATCCCTTGTATATTTATCAGTTTTGAAATTATTCGATAAAAGTGCCATAAATTGTTAAGGAAACATGATAACTTTACTTATATAAAAATTAAAATTATATAAATTTTCCTTTTTTATTTATAAATGCCAGCAATAAATTATTACTATATTTTGTTCGTTCATTAAATAAATCGGACACAATTTATCCCGATTATGAGAATTCTCATTTTAATTTTTCATAAATGTTTGTTTTTAGGCTAAAAATTAACTTTTGTAAAATGGCATTCATATTGAGGTTGACTAAACAAAAATAAAGATTATATTTACGCGCTAATGATAAAAAAGATTTCCATATTAACTCTGCTTCTGCTCTTTTTTGTTTCTACAACGGGATTGCCTCTTTCTATTCACTTCTGCAATATGATGAAAAAAGAAGTCAGCAATACCTGCAAAATGCATAATTCAGAAAAGATGATGGAAGATATGCATTCCAATTGCTGCAAAAAGAATGATAACAAAAAAACAGAGACGATTAAAAAATCAGATTGCTGCAAATTAGAAACCGTTATTGCCGGAGTTACCGATTCTTTTATATCTTATAAAACTGAAACAGATAATGCTTCTCTTAACCAGCTAATTCCTGTTTCTAATATTTCACTGAATGAAGAGTCACTGAAAATTTCTGATTATTCATTTTTTGATACTTCACCACCCCTGCTGCAAAGCAACCATCTATATCTAACCAACTCCATACTTCTGATTTAAAATTCCACAAAGTTTTTTAACCTGATGGATAGGAATGTTCTGTCCATTCAATGATTTTGAATTTTATATTCAATTTAATTCAATATGAAAAATTATTTGATCTGAAAAAGATCAAAAAACTTTTGTGAGGATTTTACAGATGAAGAGATTATTAATTATATGTTTTATTACTGCTACTTTATTCAGCACAAACGATTTGTTTGCACAAACAACACTTGATTCGTTGATAAATCGTGCAATAGAAGTAAGCCCGAAACTGGCTATGTACCGGGCAAAAAGAAGCGTTGCTGAAAATAAAGTTCCGCAAGTATCAAACCTGCCTGACCCGATGCTTACACTCGGGGCTGTGAACATGCCGGTAAATTCATTTTCTTTTACACAGGAACCAATGACCGGGAAAATGATTTCAGTAAGCCAGGCGTTTCCTTTCCCGGGAAAGTTATCCGCTGCGGAAGATGTCGGCAATAAAGATGTGAACATCACGGATGAAGAAATTCAGGACGAGATAAATGATATTAAAAAGAATTTATCAGACACATATTATGAATTGATCTTTACCCGTAAAGAAATTTCAATTACAAAAGAAAGCAAAAAATTATTAAAGGACATTTCTAAAGTAGTTTCTACTAAATATTCAGTTTCCGAGGCAAGCCAACAAAACCTAATAAAAGTGGAACTGGAAATCACAAGAATAAATGATTCACTTGAGAAATTAAAATCCAGGGAATCTTCTTTGCTTAGCACAATTAACAGCTATCTTATAAGAAATCCTGAAACACCCGTCAGCACTTCTGAAATACCAAAATCAGGAAAAGGAAATTTTACTATAGCAGAGCTTGATTCAATCGCAATTTCTAATCGCCCACTTCTAAAAGGGATAGAACTTTCGAAAGAAAAAGCTGTATTGATGGAAAGGCTTGCCGGTTTTGAATTTTACCCGAACTTTAATATTACACTGCAATACTCTGCAAGAGAAAAAATAGCAAAGACTAACACAGATCTTACGGATTTCTTCTCTGCTATGGTCGGGATTTCAATTCCTCTTAATTACGGAGGAAAGAAGACTGCAAAAGTTGAGGAAGCAAAATCAATGCAGGGACTTTATTCCGAACAATACAATGCAACTATGCAGGCGTTAAATATTGCTTTCGGGAATTCACTGGCAAAATTAAAGGAAATAAAAGAACGCGAAAAACTAATAGTAGAGGGAATGCAACCGCAGGCGTCACAATCATTTAATGCTGCTCTTTCAGGTTACCAGGTTGGTAAAATTGATTTCCTTAACGTAATCGAATCAGAAAATAAACTGTTTGAAATTGAAACAAACCTGTACCGCTTGAGAACCGATTACCTTAAAGAAATTAATAAACTGGAATTCCTTACAGGAAGCAATCTAAAAAATGAAATTTTTAATGGAGCTGAATAAAATGAAAAAGAAAAATGTAATAATCCTGCTAATTCTATTCGCAATTGTAACTGCGGCCGGAATAATATATTTCACCAGTAAAGATTCATCAGATATAGCCGCAGAACAAACAGTACAACAATATACCTGCGGAATGCATCCTCAAATAGTTGAAGATCATCCGGGTAACTGCCCGATCTGTGGAATGAAATTAGTTCCGATAAAAAATAATGATAAGAAATCCGGTGAGAAGAAAATCCTATACTGGCGCGCTCCAATGGATCCGAATGAAATTTATGACGAGCCAGGTAAATCAAAAATGGGAATGGACCTCGTTCCGGTTTATGATGATGAAGCCGGCGGTTCCGGAATAGTGCATATAGATCCCGCTGTTCAGCAGAATATGAATGTAAAAATAATGGAAGTGAAAAGTGAAAAACTTTCACCAGGAATAACCACGAATGGAGTTCTATCATTAAATGAAAAGAGAGAATTTATTGTTACCACAAAAGTAAACGGCTGGGTTGAAAATCTTTTCGTTAATTACACCGGGCAGAAAGTAAGCAAAGGACAAAAATTAATGGAGATTTACTCTCCGGAACTTGTTTCGGCACAACAGGAATATTTAACAGCCCTTTCTTACAACAAGTCAGTTGAATCCAGTTCTAACAAAGATATTTCCGAAAGCGGGAACATGCTAATTGAAAATGCGAAAAGGAAACTGCAGCTGCTTGATATGTCGGAAGGTGATATCAAAGACCTTGAAACAAGCAAAAACGTTAAAACCAACATCACTCTTTATGCTCCTTTTACAGGAACTGTACTGGATAAAAATATTTTAGCCGGACAAAAAATAATGGCGGGGATGCAGCTTCTTCATATAGCCGATCTTTCCACTCTCTGGCTTACTGCGGATGTTTACGAATATGAATTATCAAAAATTAAAAACGGTGCTGAATCAAAAATAAAATTCAATTATCTCCCGGGAGAAATATTTACCGGGAAAATATCTTTTATTTATCCGACTATCGATCCAAAATCAAGAACTGCAAAAATCCGAATTGATGTCCCTAACAGTAATGGAGAATTGAAACCTGAAATGTTTGCAAATGTTGAAATAGCAGGAAAGGAAACCATTGCTACTCCTGTTGTTCCGGAAAATGCCGTAATCAGAAGCGGTTCAAAAGATTTTGTAATTATTTCACTTGGAGAAGGCAAATTCAAACCGCAGCGTGTAACACTCGGAAATTATTCAAACGGATACTACCAGATATTGAAAGGATTGAACGAAGGGAATAAAATAGTTACATCCGCACAATTCCTGATAGATTCTGAAAGCAACCTGAGATCTGCACTTGGACAGATGAAGGAAGCCGATACGGATACGACATCTGAAATGAATAATACAAAAAATGAATCTGAAAAAGAACAGATGAAAGAGATGAAAAAAGAGACTAAACCTGTTGAGACAAAAGAAGAGAATATTGTCAGGGAAAATCCTGTTGATGTAAATTCAATTGATAAAAATAAAGATGGAAAAGTTTACCAGGATATGATGGATTACAATGTTATTTCGGATAAACCCGGTGAATGTCCCTTATGCGGAATGAAATTAGCAGAGGTAACAATTGCGCAGGCAAAAGATTATTTAATAAAAGCAGGGTTTAGGGTAAAGAAATGAATTTAGCAACTGTCATTTCGAAGGAGTCTTCGACTGAGAAATCTTCCTACTATTCTATAGAAAAGATTTCTCCCCCGACAAGTCGGGCTCGAAATGACAAGTAAATAAGATTGTTATTTAACCAGGAGTTTTAAAATGGTATCCGGAAATTCAAATAAAGAAAATATAATTACGAAGTTAATTGAGTGGTCTATCAACAATAAATTTATGGTAATAATATTTACCGTAGCATTAATACTTGGTGGAATCTGGGCAGTGTACAACACCAAAATTGATGCAATTCCCGACCTCAGCGATGTACAGGTAATCATTTATACCGAGTACCCCGGGCAGGGACCGCAAATTGTCGAAAACCAGGTTACTTATCCGTTGACTACAAAAATGTTATCCGTTCCCGGTGCAAAAGATGTTCGCGGATATTCGATGTTCGGGTTTTCAATGGTTTATATAATCTTTGAAGACGGCACAGATTTATACTGGGCAAGAAGTCGTGTACTTGAATATTTAAGCGGATTACGCAATGCTTTACCGGAAGGAGTAAGTCCGCAGCTTGGACCCGATGCAACAGGTCTCGGCTGGGTTTACCAGTATACCCTTCAATCTGATAAAAGAGATTTGCAGGAATTAAGATCTATCCAGGATTTCTTTTTGAAATATGAATTGTCCTCTCTCCCGGGTGTATCCGAGGTTGCAAGCGTAGGTGGATTTGTAAAACAGTACCAGGTAAATGTTGATCCAACCAAACTCGCTTACTATGGAATTCCGCTGCAAAAAATCAAAATGGCAATAAAGCAAAGCAACAACGATGTCGGCGGAAGATTACTGGAAATGGGGGAAGCGGAATATATGGTTCGTGGACTCGGATATATAAAAAGTGTGGACGATCTGAAAAAGATTTCGATCGGTATTTCACCAAAATCAGGTTCGCCAATTTATTTAAGTGATGTTGCAAATATTACAATCGGCCCGGAGTTAAGAAGAGGCCTTGCTGAATGGAATGGCGAAGGAGAAACTGTCGGCGGCATAATAATTATGCGTTACGGCGAAAATGCATTATCGGTTATTGATAAGGTGAAAGAGAGATTATCTGAATTAAAGAAATCCCTGCCGCCGGATGTTCAGATTAAAACCGCTTATGACAGATCAAATTTAATAATCAGGGCAATTGATAATTTAAAGGATAAATTAACTGAAGAAACAATAATTGTTGCGCTTGTAATAATTTTATTCCTGCTCCACGTAAGAAGCTCGCTTGTTGCTATTTTCACACTTCCGACCGCAGTACTTGCCGCATTCCTGATCATGAAAATGCAGGGAATAAATGCAAACATTATGTCGCTTGGAGGCATAGCAATTGCGATCGGGGCAATGGTGGATGCCTCAATAATACTTGTGGAGAATGCGCAAACCCACATGGCGCATAACCAGGATTTACCGGAAAATAAGAGGAAAGAACATTGGGCGGTAATTCTTGAATCGGCAAAGGAAGTAGCGCCTTCAATATTTTATTCGCTTCTGGTAATTACAATTTCTTTTATTCCTGTATTCACTTTGGAACAGCAGGAAGGAAGAATGTTCAAACCGCTTGCGTTCACAAAAACGTATTCGATGGCTGCCGCTGCTATTTTAACAATAACCATTGTTCCTATTCTACTGGGTTATTTTGTCCGCGGCAGGATGAAAAAGGAAGAAGATAACCCGATTACAAAATTCCTGGCAAAGATATATCATCCTGTTGTTGATTTTGTAATGAATAAGAGATGGTGGATTATAGGCACAGCAGCATTAATTGTTTTTGCTACTTTCATTCCCTATTCAAAATTGGGCTCGGAATTCATGCCGCCGCTGAACGAAGGCGACCTCCTTTACATGCCCACAACGTTGCCGGGAATCTCGATAACAAAAGCAAAAGAAATTTTACAGCAAACTGATAAGATCATAAAATCATTTCCTGAAGTTGAATCTGTTTTCGGAAAAATCGGAAGAGCCGAAACACCTACAGACCCTGCCCCGCTTTCGATGATTGAAACGACTATTCAATTAAAACCGAAAGATCAGTGGCGCGAGGGAATGACAACTGATAAACTAATTGAAGAAATGAATTCAGCAATACAAATTCCCGGTTTAACAAACGCCTGGACAATGCCGATAAAAACCAGAATCGATATGCTCTCAACCGGAATTAAAACTCCTGTAGGAATTAAAATTGCCGGTCCTGATTTAAATGTTTTAAACAAGATTGGAAAAGAAATTGAAGATATCGCAAAAACAATTCCCGGAACGCGTTCAGCTTATGCAGAAAGGTCTGTCGGCGGAAACTATGTAGATTTTAATATAGACCGCGATGAAATCGCACGCTACGGTCTTACAGTTGCAGATGTTCAGGATGTGTTTATGTCGGCAGTGGGCGGAATGAATATAACTAAAACTGTTGAAGGGCTTGAAAGATACCCGGTTAATTTAAGATACCAGAGAGACTACCGGGAAAATATTGAAGCGTTAAAAAGAGTTCTCGTTCCTACACCAGCGGGGGGAAATATTCCTCTTGATCAATTGGGACAGGTTGAAATTAAGAAAGGTCCGCCAATGATTAAGTCAGAGAATGCGCGTCCGAATACGTGGATATATATAGACATTCACAACATTGATGTCGGTACATACGTCGAAAACGCGCAAAAAATAATAAATGAAAAAGTAAAACTGCCGGCAGGCTATTCGCTTAAATGGAGCGGACAATTTGAATATATGGAACGTGCTTCAAAGCATCTTGCTGTTGTAATACCGCTTACAATATTAATTGTAATTATGCTTCTTTATATGAACACAAAATCACTTGTAAAAACGGGAATTGTACTTCTTGCACTGCCCTTTTCAATGGTTGGTGCAATATGGTATTTGTATTTCGCAGGATTCCATTTAAGCGTGGCTGTATGGGTTGGCATAATTGCACTGCTTGGCATCGATGCGGAAACAGGTGTTGTAATGCTCCTTTATCTCGACATAGCCTACGAAAAATTTAAAAAGAACGGAATGCTAAACAGCGTCGCTGATCTAAGACTGGCAATATTTGATGGTGCGGTTAAAAGAGTAAGACCAAAAGTAATGACTGTTTTAACAATGTTCTTCGGACTTCTGCCAATATTAATTGGTATAGGAACAGGTTCAGACGTTATGAAAAGAATTGCCGCACCTATGGTCGGAGGAATTCTCACAAGTTTAATAATGGAACTCACTGTATATCCGGCAATCTTTTTTGCATTAAAGAAAAGAGAATTAAATAAACAATTAAAATCTATAAACTAAAATGGGAGTACAAAAATGAAAAAGTTCAATTTATTAACCATAGTAATATTAGGAACCATATTATTTTATTCTGCAAATAATTTTGCACAAGATAAGAAAGAAAATTGCTGCGATGATTCCACCAAATGTAAAATGGGAAAAATGGATCACTCAA